>JAZRMW010000066.1:0-105858 GCA_045647865.1 Phocaeicola sp. | reverse complement strand
CTTACGGTCTGTTCGAAGAGTTCGTTGTTTTCGCAACGGTTCATCAGAATGGTTTCTGCACCGAACATCTCGGGAACTTCGGTCAGTACGGAGGTTCCACCTTGTGCTATCAAGTAATCGCTGAACATACCCAAGAGGGGGTTGGCGGTGATGCCTGAGAATCCGTCGGAGCCACCACACTTGAGACCTACACGCAGTTCGCTCAAGGGAACATCGGTGCGTACGTCCTTGCTGGCCACTTCGTATATCTGGCGGAGAACTTTCATGCCTTCTTCCACTTCGTCGCCCTCAATCTTTTGAGTGACGATGTATTGCACGCGTTCACTGTCCACTTCGCCTACGAATTCCTTGAATACGTCCGGTTGGTTGTTCTCACATCCGAGACCTACTACCAATACGGCACCTGCGTTGGGATGGAGTACCATGTCGCGCAGAATCTTCTTGGTGTTTTCGTGGTCGTCGCCCAACTGAGAACATCCGTAGTTGTGGGGATAAGATACGATAGCATCCACTCCCTTGCCACCTGTTTCCTGACGGAGGCGTTCGGCCAATTGGTTGGCTATGCCATTTACACAACCAACGGTAGGGATAATCCACACTTCGTTGCGTACACCTACATCACCGTTCTTGCGACGGTATCCCTTGAAGGTCAGTCCTTCGTTGGGGATATCGAGTTCTACTTTTACGGGACTATAGGTATATTCGAGCAAACCGGCAAGATTGGTCTTGATATGGTTGTCGTTTACCCACTGGCCTTTCTTTACATCTTCGATGGCATGGCCGATGGGATAGCCATACTTGATGATATCTTCTCCCTTGGCAAGGTCGGTCAGCATCACTTTATGTCCGGCCGGTGTATCTTGCAATACATTGATTTCTTGTCCGTCAATGGTAATGGTTTCTCCGGCTTTGAGCGGCTGGATGGCCACGGCTACGTTGTCAGCCGGATTGATTTTTAGATAGGTCGTTTCCATAATGGTTTCTTTTTTTCTGTATTACTGTTATTTGGATTAGTCGTTTATATATTCGTGGGCTTCCAGATAGTAATCCACATTGTCGGCCGTCAGCAGGTCGATGGGCATATAGTTGAGTTGTTTCACCTCTTTCTTGAAAATAAGGTGGCGACAGAGTACGTCAATGCTGTTGTATCCTTGCTGTACAGGCTTTTGGGCTATCAGGAAGTGTACAGAACCCTTCTTCAGACATTGGACATTGCGTTCGAGCAAGTCATATCCTAAAAGGTGAAAGTCGCGGATGTCGCGTTGTTCAAAATATTCGCCAAAGATACCGACTTGAGAGTTGAAAGTGAGTCCGTTCTTGACGCCGGGGTTTTGCGCAAAGAATTTATCAAGTAGTGTATAGGCATCCTCGATAGAAAGCGTTACATCTACATCCAACTCCAATATCTGGCAATTGGGATGGTATTTGGCCATATATTTCCGGAAACCTTCTTCGCGGTAGCGTTGCTGGTTCATCAATTTGGATTTCTCTCCGTGTATGTGGCGGAAAATGACCACCTGTCCCTCGTGCTGGGCTAAGAGCATAAGCATACGTCCCGCAACGTGGCCGCTTTGTACAGAGTTCTGGCCAAAGAATGCCAAAGGATTCAAAATGGATACGTTGGAGTCAACGAATACAAAGGGAATACCAATCTTGTCCAACTCCTCTACGAGAGAAAAAGTTTTTTCAGGTAGGGTAGGAGAAATTACCAAACCGTCAGGATTTTCAGCGATTACTTGGTGTGCACACTCTTCAAAGGATTCAGGAATGTAGGGGTCGTAATAATAGGCGGTAGCTGAAATGTGAAAATCATGGTATGCATTGACGGCTTGATCAAATCCTTTCTCGATACTGCACCAATAACTTCCCTTATCGTGCTTGGGAAGCATGCAGATGAACCGGTATTTCTTGTTTGAGGCCAATGCACTGGCATACATGTTAGGCTGATAGTCCAACTCTTTCAGAATCTTTTCGACCCGTTGCCTGCTGTCTTTTGAAACCCCTGGCCGGCCGTGCAATACGCGGTCAACGGTACCAACTGATACATCAGCCAATCGGGCAATGTCCTTGATACGAACTCTTTCAGGTAAATTGTTCATTACTTCTTCTCCTTATATATAATAAGGTATAGGTAAACCACCTTTTCCTTTGATTCTTGTTTCGATGTGATGAGTATGTCTTGTTAACGGGCACGAATTTAAGCATAATTTATGAAATAACGGCTTTATCATGGAAAATTCTTTTGAAAAAGTCAATTATTGCTCTTTTTTTTAGGTGATTAGAAAATTATGACGTATCTTTGTGCTCGCACACAAGTGGGTTTTGTCGGGAAGATTCTTGATGAAGTCTGTTATGGTGTGTACTTTATATAGATGGATTTTTAATTATAACATATTCGTAACTATACAATTATGGGAAAAGTTGTAACGTTAGGTGAGATTATGCTCCGCCTTTCAACTCCGGGAAACCGTCGTTTCGTTCAGTCTGATGTTTTTGATGTCGTATATGGCGGTGGTGAGGCCAATGTGGCTGTTAGTTGTGCCAACTATGGACATGAGGCTTATTTCGTAACTAAATTGCCGACTCATGAAATTGGTCAATCTGCTGTGAATGCTTTGCGCAAATATGGTGTTAAGACAGATTTTATCGCTCGTGGTGGTAATCGTGTGGGTATCTACTATCTCGAAACAGGTGCCTCTATGCGTCCCAGCAAAGTGATTTATGACCGTGCTGGTTCTTCCATTGCGGAGGCTGATCCTTGTGATTTTGATTTTGATGCAATCATGGAAGGGGCAGATTGGTTCCATTGGTCAGGTATCACTCCTGCAATCTCTGACAAGGCTGCTGAATTGACTAAATTGGCTTGTGAAGCTGCCAAACGTCACGGCGTAACAGTTTCGGTTGACCTTAACTTCCGTAAGAAATTGTGGACAAAGGAAAAGGCACAGTCTATCATGCGTCCTTTGATGCAATATGTAGATGTATGTATCGGTAACGAAGAGGATGCTGAACTTTGTCTTGGTTTCAAACCCGACGCAGATGTGGAAGGTGGTAATACCGATGCAGAAGGTTACAAGGGAATTTTCGAGCAAATGGCTAAGGCGTTTGATTTCAAGTATGTTATCTCTACTTTGCGCGAATCATTCTCGGCTACTCACAACGGTTGGAAGGCTATGATTTATAATGGTAAGGAGTTCTATACATCCAAGCGTTATGATATCAACCCCATTATTGACCGTGTAGGTGGTGGTGACTCTTTCTCTGGTGGTGTGATCCATGGTCTTCTGACTAAGGAAACTCAGGGTGAGGCTCTTGAATTTGCCGTAGCTGCTTCTGCCTTGAAGCATACTATCAATGGTGACTTTAACCTCGTTTCTGTAGATGAGGTGGAAAGTCTTGCCGGTGGTAATGCTAACGGACGTGTTCAACGATAATTAATTCAAGTACAAATGACCATTTACAAAGTGTAATTTCGCGTACGAAAGTGAATGGTGAAAGTTGAATAAAAGAATAAATAAAGTATAATCCACAGTTTACAAGGTGCAACTAAAAAATGTACCTTGTAAATTTAAATAGTATATGTAATTGTGGCAAAATTTGATAAAATAGCGGTGCTGAACAAAATGGGTGCTACAGGTATGGTGCCCGTGTTCTATCACAAAGATGCGGAGGTGGCCAAAAAGGTAGTAAAAGCTTGTTATGATGGTGGTGTCCGTGCATTTGAGTTTACCAATCGTGGTGACTTTGCTCACGAAGTGTTTGCAGAAGTGGTGAAGTTTGCTGCTAAGGAGTGTCCTGAAATGGCACTTGGTATCGGTTCGGTGGTTGATCCGGCAACGGCAGCCCTCTATCTCCAGTTGGGTGCTAACTTTGTGGTAGGTCCTTTGTTTAATCCTGAGATTGCCAAGATTTGTAACCGTCGTCTTGTTCCTTATACTCCCGGATGCGGAAGCGTGTCGGAGGTGGGTGCGGCACAAGAGGTTGGCTGTGATCTTTGCAAAGTATTTCCCGGTGATGTGCTTGGCCCTAAACTCGTGAAAGGTTTGATGGCTCCCATGCCTTGGTCAAAGTTGATGGTAACTGGTGGTGTTGAACCTACAGAAGAGAATTTGACGGCATGGTTCAAAGCTGGTGTTTTCTGTGTAGGTATGGGCTCAAAACTCTTCCCCAAAGATAAGGTGGAAGCTGAGGATTGGACGTATGTGACAGAGAAATGTCGCGAGGCTCTTGGTTACATTGCCGCTTTGCGTAAGTAATATTTAGGCACGGATTGCGTAAATTGCACGGAAATGCAGATGTGCATTCTCATGTACAAATGTGGCTCTGAGAGAGTGAAATCGTGGAATTTGTGTAATCCGTGCTTAAAATGCGGAAAATTGTAATGTTTGTCTATCAGTGAGTTATAATAATAGTCGAAATTTTATTCAAAAATATCTTCTCGAAAATTTGTGGGTTATCAGAAAAAGTAGTATCTTTGCACCCGCAAATCAGAAATAACTGATACGGCAAGCGTTCTAATGCGGAAATAGCTCAGTTGGTAGAGCATAACCTTGCCAAGGTTAGGGTCGCGAGTTCGAGCCTCGTTTTCCGCTCTTTGAAATATTGTGTAAGCATCTTACGGACCTTCGGTTCTTTGCTTGAATGCCCAGGTGGCGGAATGGTAGACGCGCTCGTTTCAGGTGCGAGTGTTGAGAGACGTGCAGGTTCGAGTCCTGTTCTGGGCACTAAAGAAAGATGTGAAAAGCTCTTTTCAAACATGGAGAGGTGGCGGAATTGGTAGACGCGCTACTTTGAGGGGGTAGTGACAGTTATGTCGTGGGAGTTCGAGTCTCCTTCTCTTCACGAAATGAAAAGTAAGATTTCAAAAAAAACATTTTGCGGAAATAGCTCAGTTGGTAGAGCATAACCTTGCCAAGGTTAGGGTCGCGAGTTCGAGCCTCGTTTTCCGCTCTTTCAGAATGGTAGTTGAGGTTTCTCAATTACCATTTTTTTTCTTTCTATCTTGGGTGTAGTGTAATCTCTCCTTTGCAAAAATGCATTTATATTTACTGGAGAAGACGAGAATAATACTTTTTCGCTTTTTGTGGATAAATATTTGTCTTTTTTTCTTTGTCTATCGATAAAAATAAGCGAAATTTGCACATCCATTTGTCTTTCCGGATAATGGATGAAATGATAAAAGTGTATTAATTTATCTATATAAAAAGAATTTTAGAATTATGACAAAGAGTGCATTGCAAATTGCTCGTGCAGCTTATCAGCCCAAGCTTCCTAAAGCTTTGAAGGGCGCAGTGAAAGTAGAAGAGGGTGCTCCCACCCAGTCTGTAGCTGACCAAGAGGCTATCAAGGCTTTGTTCCCTAATACTTACGGAATGCCTTTGATTAAGTTTGTTGAAGGTGAAGCGACTGCTTATCCCGCTATCAATGTAGGTGTGATTCTTTCTGGTGGTCAGGCTCCTGGTGGACATAATGTGATTTCAGGTCTTTTCGACGGAGTAAAAGCTTTGAATAAGGATAGTCGTCTTTTCGGCTTTATTCTTGGTCCTGGTGGATTGGTAGATCATAACTATAAGGAATTGACTGCTGACATTATCGATGAATATCGTAATACCGGTGGTTTTGATATTATCGGTTCTGGACGTACGAAACTTGAAAAGGCTGAACAGTTTGAAAAAGGTCTTGAAATTATCAAGGAATTGGGTATTAATGCTTTGGTTATCATTGGTGGTGACGACTCTAACACCAACGCTTGTGTATTGGCCGAGTACTATGCTGCCAAGAAGTGTGGCGTTCAGGTGATCGGTTGCCCTAAGACTATTGATGGTGACTTGAAAAACGAAATGATTGAAACTTCTTTCGGTTTTGATACTGCATGTAAGGTCTATTCAGAAGTTATTGGTAATATTCAACGTGATTGCAACTCTTCACGTAAATATTGGCACTTTATCAAGCTGATGGGACGTTCGGCTTCTCATATCGCCCTTGAGTGTGCTCTTCAGACTCAGCCCAATATCTGTATCGTGTCAGAAGAAGTTGAGGCTAACAACATGTCATTGGACGATGTAGTTACTTATATTGCTCAGGCTGTTGCCAACCGTGCAGCTCAGGGTAATAACTTCGGTACAGTATTGATTCCCGAAGGCTTGATTGAGTTCATTCCTGCAATGAAGAAGTTGATTGCTGAATTGAATGATTTGTTGGCTGCCAGCAACGAGTTCGCAATGATTAAGAAGAGCGCTCAGCGTGAGTGGGTGATTTCGAAACTTTCAGAAGAGAATGCTGCTATCTATGCATCTTTGCCCGAAGGTGTTGCCCGTCAGTTGACACTTGATCGTGACCCGCATGGTAATGTACAGGTTTCTTTGATTGAGACTGAAAAATTGCTGTCTGATATGGTAGCTGTTAAGCTCGCTCAGTGGAAAGAAGAGGGTAAATTTGTTGGCAAATTCGCTGCTCAGCATCACTTCTTTGGTTATGAGGGCCGTTGTGCTGCCCCCTCTAACTATGATGCAGACTATTGCTATGCACTTGGTTATACGGCTTCAATGTTGATTGCTAACGGTAAGACTGGTTATATGTCAAGTGTTCGCAATACTACTGCTCCTGCTGAAGAGTGGATTGCCGGTGGTGTGCCCATTACTATGATGATGAACATGGAGCGTCGCCACGGTGAAATGAAGCCGGTTATTCAAAAAGCACTCGTGAAGTTGGATGGTGCTCCTTTCAAGGCATTTGCAGCCAAGCGTGATGAATGGGCGTTGGAGACTGCTTATGTTTATCCAGGTCCTATCCAATACTTTGGTCCTACTGAAGTATGTGACCAACCTACCAAGACATTGGCTCTTGAGCAGGCTAAATAATAAGAAGGCAAATCTTTGACTTTGTGTCAATGAATTTAAATTGAGGCGCGGATTAAACGGATGTTGCGGGCAAGTAAATTGAACTGTGTCAATCCGTGTAATCCGTGCCTGATATATATAGCATGAAAAATACTACCCGAAAACCACGAAAAACAAATTCTCGTTCGAGGAGAACTGCGAAAAACAAACAGGATGTAAGCAAATGGAATTGGCAAAAATTGAAAGAAGGTTTTTATTCTTTTTTTCAACGTGACGGAGAATTGGCTCCTTGGGCTATTTGGGGAGGAGTTTCGTTAGTTGGTCTGGCTTACATAGTTGTTATTTATTTCTTTTTCTTTCGTCCTTATTTGTTGCGTGAGGATGTACAGGATATCTATTTTATCCGTCCTTATGTGCACGGTATAGATATTTCTCACCATCAAGGGGAGGTGGATTGGCCTCGTCTCAGTTTGGCGACTTATCGTGATCGACCGATTAATTTTGTCTTTATGAAAGCAACTGAGGGTGGGGATTTTGTAGATGACAGTTTCCGATATAATTTTGCAGCTTCCCGTGAGTGTGGTTTGGTGCGTGGTGCATATCATTTCTTCCTTCCTGATGTACCAGCTGATATCCAGGCTCGTAATTTTATCTCTCAAGTGCAGTTACAGCCAGGAGATCTTCCACCGGTACTGGATGTGGAAGTTGTGGGCAAAGGTGGGGTTGAGCAACTTCAGCAGGGTGTTTATACATGGCTTTCCATCGTGGAGCGTCATTATGGAGTAGCTCCTATAATTTATGCTTCTTATAAGTTTAAAACTAAGTATCTTAGCGATTCACCTTTTACGCATTATCCTTATTGGATAGCTCATTATTATGTGGAGGATTTGGAGTATGAAGGTGCATGGAAATTTTGGCAACATACTGATCGTGGTTATCTTGATGGTATAAAGACTCATGTTGATTTGAATATATTCAATGGTAATTTAGAAGAATTGATGCAGATGACCATTCGCTGAAAAGCCTCCTTTTTACGGTAAAATTTTTAATAAGAGTTAAATTTTGTATAAATAAAGACTTCTCTTTTTGTGAATTAGACAAAAAGGCTTATCTTTGCAATGTGTTTTTCATGGTATTAGATTTAAGGTTAATGGAAGATTGGTTGTCGGGAGACAACCTTCTTTTTTTTAGAAAACTATGAAACTCTTTGTCGGATGGATGAAGAGTTTTTTTTTATATTCTTTTGATATTTACTCAGTTTGCATTATTTTTGCATGCAGAAACGGATAATGTTTCATGTGAACATCTGTGTTTGAGCGGGTGTTTAGGGAATAATAGATGAATTTTCAATGAAAATGGCGGAATATATGTTAGAAAAAGTGTTGATGGAGGTGTCGGATATCACCCAAGGTGTATCAGGACAGAAACCGTTTTTTTTGATGTTGTGTGAAGCTGGAGGAACGCGTAAGTTGTCTGTTATGATTGGCGCTTTTGAGGCTCAATCAATTCTGGTTGTGATGCGTGGTGTGAAGCTGGAACGTCCATTGTTGCCTGATGTATATTTGCAGACAATGCGTCTTTTTGGCATGCAATTACGTGAAGTTGTTATACATAAGGTGTTAGATGGTGTCTATTATTCGTCTCTTGAAATTGAACAGAATGGCATTGTAAAACTTGTGGATGTGCGTACCAGTGATGCCATAGCTCTTGCTTTGCGTTGTAATGCTCCTATATATACTATTGAATCTTTGCTTGCCCGTGAACATATTTTTGAAGATGGGCATGGTGCCATTTCTATTCCAGTTTCATCAGTTGATATCGAAGTCCTGCGTGAAGCTCTTTCTCGTGCTATCCGTGATGAGAAATATGAATTGGCGGCCCAGTTGCGTGATGAAATTGCTCGTAGGGAAAAGAATGTAGGGGAATGATTGCCATTAAATAAAAAAGTAAAAAAATAAAGTATTTATGTTTTATGTTCCGAATATCAAGGCTTGTCAGGAACTTCCTGTAGAAGAGGCAGGCCATTGTGCCCGTGTGCTCCGAATGAAAGAGGGTGATCATATACAGATTACGGATGGTTGTGGCAGCTTTTATGAAGCAGAACTTACATTAGTTTCTCCCAAACGTTGCCTTTTTCGAATACTTAATCAGGAAAAACCGTCTTCTTTTTGGACGGGACATTTGCATATAGCCATGGCTCCGACTAAGAATATGGATAGGGTAGAGTGGTTTGCTGAGAAAGCTACTGAGATTGGATTTGATGAATTGACTTTCCTGAATTGTCGTTTTTCTGAGCGTAAAGTCCTCAAAACTGAACGCGTGGATAAAATTCTGGTTTCTGCAATTAAGCAATCTCTTAAACCGGTGAAGCCCGTGTTGAATGAAATGACGGATTTTGCTCGTTTCGTTAAACTGGGACATCCGGGACAGAAATTTATAGCCCATTGTTATAATGATTTGGGAGGTGAGAAACCTTTATTGAAACATGTAGTGAAACCAGGAGAGAATGTTGTAGTGATGATTGGTCCAGAGGGAGACTTTAGTCGTGAGGAAGTTCAGTTGGCTATGGATTATGGTTTTCAATCTATCAGCCTTGGACAATCGAGATTGCGTACGGAGACAGCGGCTCTTGTTGCTTGTCATATACTCAACTTGGTAAATACGTAGAAAAAATGTTGGAGTAAAGATAAAAAAACAGGATTTGGTAACGTGAGTTTTCGTGAATTTGTATTACTTTTGCATCGCGTTTCAAGGTGAAGCGCGTTGTTTATTTTTGAAAAGAAAAAAAGGTAAGACCAATTAATTAAAATAAGAAAAGAAAAATGAAGCAAGACATGATTGTAATCCTCGACTTGGGAAGCCACGAAAATACAGTGCTTGCCCGAGCCATCCGTGCGTTGGGAGTATATAGCGAAATCTATCCGCATGATATTACTGCTGCAGAGTTAAAGGCGTTGCCTAACGTGAAGGGTGTCATTATCAATGGAGGTCCTAATAATGTGATTGACGGAGTGGCCATCGACGTGTTGCCTGAAATCTATGAGGCAGGTTTCCCCGTAATGGCTGCTGGACATGATAAGGCGCTTTGTGATGTGAAACTCGCCCAGTTCGAGAACGATGAGGAAGCTATTAAAATAGCAGTCAAGTCGTTTGTCTTTGATACTTGTAAGGCCGAAGCTAACTGGAACATGAAGAATTTTGTGGCCGATCAAATAGAACTTGTTCGCCGTCAGGTGGGTGACAAGAAGGTGTTGCTTGCTCTTTCTGGTGGAGTGGACAGCTCTGTTGTTGCTGCATTGTTGCTGAAAGCTATTGGTGAGAATCTCGTGTGTGTGCATGTGAACCATGGATTGATGCGTAAAGGTGAAAGTGAAAATGTGGTGGAAGTATTCCGCAACCAGTTGTGTGCAAATCTCGTATATGTGGATGCAACTGACCGATTCCTAGGCTTGCTTGAAGGTGTGGCTGATCCCGAACAAAAACGCAAGATTATCGGTGGCGAATTTATTCGTGTCTTTGAGGAAGAGGCACGTAAGTTGGCTGGAGGTATTGATTTCTTGGGACAAGGAACTATCTATCCCGATATAGTGGAGAGTGGTACCAAGACTGCTAAGATGGTAAAGAGTCATCACAACGTAGGTGGTCTTCCCGAAGATCTTCAATTTGAATTGGTAGAACCGCTGAAGCAACTGTTCAAGGATGAAGTTCGTGCTTGTGGCGTAGAACTTGGTTTGCCTTATGAAATGGTTTATCGTCAGCCATTCCCAGGTCCTGGTTTGGGCGTGCGTTGTCTGGGTGCCATCACTCGTGACCGTCTGGAAGCTTTGCGTGAGAGTGATGCAATCTTGCGTGAAGAGTTTGCTCTTGCTGGACTCGATAAGAAGGTATGGCAGTACTTCACTGTAGTTCCTGATTTCAAGAGTGTAGGTGTGAAAGATAATGCGAGAAGTTATGACTGGCCTGTGATTATCAGAGCTGTCAATACTGTGGATGCGATGACTGCTACCATTGAACAAATAGAATGGCCTATTCTGTTGAAAATTACTGACCGTATTCTCAAGGAAGTACCGGGTATTAATCGCGTATGCTATGATATGTCGCCGAAACCCTCGGCTACGATTGAGTGGGAGTAATTTATATTTGTATTAGAAAAAAGCGCGTATATGAAAAGTTTTTTGTACCTTTGCCCCGCATTTGGGAACAGGTGCAATAAGAACTTGTGAAAAAAAGAGATTTTAAGCTTAGTTATAACATTCTTAAAAAATTAAAAGCAAAATGATTAAAGTTGGTATTAACGGATTTGGCCGTATCGGTCGTTTCGTTTTCCGCGCAGCTCAGACTCGCGATGACATTCAGATTGTAGGTATCAATGACCTTTGCCCAGTTGACTACTTGGCTTACATGTTGAAGTATGACACCATGCACGGTCAGTTCGAAGGAACTATCGAAGCTGATGTTGAAAACAGCAAGTTGATCGTTAACGGTAAGGCTATCCGTGTAACTGCTGAACGTAATCCGGCTGATTTGAAGTGGAACGAAATCGAGGCTGAATACGTTGTAGAATCTACTGGTCTCTTCTTGACTCAGGAGAAGGCTCAGGCTCACATTGAGGCTGGTGCTAAGTACGTAGTTATGTCAGCTCCTTCAAAGGATGCTACTCCTATGTTCGTATGCGGTGTTAACTTGGATAAGTATGTTAAGGGTACTCAGTTCGTTTCTAACGCTTCTTGTACTACTAACTGCTTGGCTCCTGTTGCTAAGGTTTTGAACGACAAGTGGGGTATCACTGACGGTTTGATGACAACTGTTCACTCTACTACTGCTACTCAGAAGACTGTTGACGGTCCCTCTTTGAAGGACTGGAGAGGTGGTCGCGCTGCTGCTGGTAACATCATTCCTTCTTCTACTGGTGCTGCTAAGGCTGTAGGTAAGGTTATCCCCGAATTGAACGGTAAGTTGACTGGTATGGCTTTCCGCGTTCCTACTTTGGACGTTTCTGTTGTTGACTTGACAGTTAACTTGGCTAAGCCTGCTACTTATGCTGAGATTTGCGCTGCTATGAAGGAAGCTTCTGAGAATGAATTGAAGGGTGTACTCGGTTACACTGAGGATGAAGTTGTATCTGCTGACTTCCTCGGTTGCACTTTGACTTCAATCTTCGATGCTAAGGCTGGTATCGCATTGACTGATACTTTCGTTAAGATCGTATCTTGGTATGACAACGAGATCGGTTACTCAAACAAGGTGCTCGACCTCATCGCTCACATGAAGAAGGTTAACGGTTAATTTTAAGCTATTCTTTATACGAGTTAAGGGCTATGGATTATTTCTGTAGCCCTTTTTCTTTTATTTATTTTGAGTTTATTCATTTTTGTATTACTTTTGTTGTTCAAATAGAAAACAATCTACATGAAAGCGTATAATCTGATAACAATTCTTGGTCCTACAGCTTCGGGAAAGACACCATTGGCAACTGCTTTGGCTGCACAAATAGATGCTGAAATCATCAGCGCTGACAGCCGTCAAGTCTATCGTCGTATGGACTTGGGTACGGGAAAAGATTTGATTGATTATACAATTGGCAACTTGCAAATCCCCTATCATTTAATTGATATTTGTGAACCAGGATACAAATATAATGTATTTGAATATCAAAGGGATTTCTTACAAGCTTACGAAAGTGTAAAGGCAAGGGGAAAGAGACCTATTTTATGTGGAGGAACAGGGATGTATTTGGAAAGTATTCTTAGGGGATACCGATTGATTCCAGTTCCTGAGAATTTGGAATTGCGTCATTCTTTGGCAGGCAAGACATTGGAAGAATTGACTAAAATGTTGAGCAAATATAAAGTATTGCATAATACTACTGATGTGGATACGGTCAAACGTGCTATACGTGCCATAGAAATAGAGGAGTATTATCTCCATTCTGCTAAGGAAGAACGGGAATTTCCTCAATTGGAAAGCCTTGTTATAGGAGTGGATATAGATCGTGAACTTCGTCGAGAGAAAATAAGTCGGCGATTGCGGCAGCGGTTGGATGAAGGAATGGTAGATGAGGTAAGACGATTGATGGCTGAAGGTATTTCAGCTGAAAATCTTATATACTATGGCTTGGAATATAAATATCTGACGTTGTATGTTACGGGACAGTTGGAGTATGAAGAGATGGTGCGTCAGTTGGAAATTGCGATACATCAGTTTGCCAAAAGGCAAATGACGTGGTTTAGAGGAATGGAACGACGAGGTATTCACATTCACTGGATTGATGCGACTCTTTCGATGGAGGAGAAGGTGAAAGAAATTGTTCGATTGATATAGATGGTATATTTTATTTTGTAGTGTTTAATTTTAATTTGCATTGTCATGGCTGTAGAACCGAATAGATGGGGAATTATTTATAATCCTAAAGCTGGAACACCAAAGGTGAGGAAGCGTTGGAATGAGATTCGTGGATACATTGAATCTTGTGGAGTGGATTTTGATTATGTCCACTCCGAAGGATACGGTTCAGTAGAACGTTTGGCGCGTACATTAGCCAATAATGGGTATCGTACGATTGTCGTTGTGGGAGGTGATGGAGCTTTGAATGATGCACTTAATGGAATACTTTCTTCGTCTGTCGAGAAAAAAAACGAGATTGCTTTAGGTATCATTCCGAATGGAATAGGAAATGATTTTGCTCATTTTTGGGACATTAGGTTTGATGATTACAAACATGCTGTCGATACTATTATCAATCATCGTACCCGTTTGGTTGATGTTGGAT
Source organism: Phocaeicola sp. (assembly GCA_045647865.1). Classification (GTDB taxonomy): domain Bacteria; phylum Bacteroidota; class Bacteroidia; order Bacteroidales; family Bacteroidaceae; genus Phocaeicola_A. The sequence continues at coordinate 92,250 of JAZRMW010000066.1, read as the reverse complement.
ATTGTTCTTATTGTGTGGAGGGTAAGAATGAAAAACGTTATTTTTTGAATGCATTGAATATAGGCTTAGGAGCACGTGTCGTAAACATAACAAATGGTACACGTCGTTTCTGGGGAGCCAAAGCTATAGCTTTTTTGGCTTCTATGTTTTTGGTCCTGTTCGAACGTAAACAGTTTAGAACTCATCTGAAAATTAATGGAGAACATATTCGTGGACAAGTGATGACTGTTTGTGTTGGAAGTGCCCGTGGGTATGGTCTTACGCCTAATGCGGTACCCTATAATGGTTGGTTGGATGTTTCGGTTGTCTATCAGCCGAAGTTCTGGCAGGGATTTATGGGATTGTGGATGTTGTTGCAAGGACGTATCCTTAATCATAAGATGGTAAAGCCATACCGGACACGGAAAGTAAAAGTTTTACGTGCGCAGAATGCTATGGTAAGTTTGGATGGCCGACGTATATTGCTTATTGACTATCCCTTGGAAGTTGGTATTTTGCCTGAGAATATAAAATTGATAATACCGAAATAATTTAGAATATGGAAATAAAAGATTTGACATCTACCAATAATTTCTTCTTGTTGGCAGGCCCTTGTGTTATTGAGGGTGAGGATATGGCTATGCGTATTGCTGAGCATGTGGTTAAAGTTACGGAACGTTTGAAAATACCTTATGTTTTCAAGGGATCTTATCGCAAAGCCAACCGTTCACGTCTGGATTCCTTTACTGGAATAGGAGATGAAAAGGCTTTGAAGGTTTTAGCTAAGGTACGTGATACGTTTGATGTACCTGTGGTGACAGACATACACACTGCTGATGAGGCTGAAATGGCGGCACACTATGTGGATGTATTGCAGATACCGGCTTTCCTTTGCCGTCAGACGGATTTGTTGGTTGCTGCTGCAAGAACTGGGAAAGTGGTGAACATTAAGAAAGGTCAATTCCTGTCAGCTGGAGCTATGCGTTTTGCTGCTGAAAAGGTTGTGGAAGCAGGTAATCCTAATGTAATGCTTACTGAACGAGGAACAACTTTCGGTTATCAGGACCTTATCGTTGATTATCGTGGTATTCCTGAAATGAAATCATTCGGTTTTCCCGTTTTGTTGGATGTCACCCATTCTTTGCAACAACCCAATCAAACATCGGGGGTTACAGGTGGTATGCCTCAATTGATTGAGACCGTAGCTAAGGCTGGTATTGCCGTTGGTGCGGATGGAATCTTTATTGAAACACACGAAGATCCTACTGTTGCAAAGAGTGATGGCGCCAATATGTTACGTTTGGATTTATTGGAAGGTCTGTTAGAAAAGCTTGTTCGTATTCGTGAGGCTGTTATTGAATAAAACAAAATATGCTAATGTGTAATCTTCAGATGTTTGTGTGAATGGTGATTACACATTAGCATATTGTTATTTATATTATCCTATTTTGCTGATTTTTCTTAATCTCTCTTCATCTATCAGCTTGATTTTCCGTCCGTCGATGGTTATCAGCTTTTCTGAAGCGAAGTTTGAGAGGGTTCGGATTGCGTTCGAAGTGGTCATATTTGAGAGATTGGCCAAATCCTCTCGGCTTAAATAAATACTGAGTGTTGATTCATCCTCTTCAACACCATAACTCTCCTTCAAGAAAAGTAGGGCTTCTGCCAATCTTCCCCGTATATGTTTTTGGGTAAGACTGACGGTTCGTTCATCGGCAATTCCTAAATCTATAGAGAGTTGGCGAATAAAGAATTGTGCCAATTGATTGTTCTCTGCTATCAATTTAGTGATGATATCCATGGGAAACATGCAGATTACCGAAGGTTCGAAGGCTGCAGCTGCAGTCACGTATTCTTCATTGGCAAAATAGGCACGATAGGCAAAGTATTCGACAGGCTTGATTACACGGATTATCTGTGTACGTCCTCCCACGCCATCTTTGTAGATTTTTACTTTTCCACTAAGTAAGCACATGATATGGGTAGGACGTTCACCTTCGCAGTAGATTGTTTCGTTCTTTTTGAACTTCTGTATGGTGAACTCCTTTGTCAATAATGCACGCTGTTCTTCATTAAGTGGCTCCCACAATTCGGCAATACTCTCACTGATTTCATTCAGTGTCGCATCTCTTTTAATCATTCTATGCCCTATAATTATGTTTTAGAGCACAAAAGTAGTAAGAATAAATCACATAACGTCTCATTTTAGTCAAAAAAACGTGAAACATTCTATAAAAAGATAATTATCGAATAAATATTCACTTTATCTGGATGTTTTTTTCTACATTGTCGCTATATTTGTAGCTCAAATGGAGGGTTGGATGAAATGTGTTCGTGCAATGAATATTTTTAAAACAGAGTTGATGAAACTTTTAGAGAAGGATGTTTGTGTTGTCCGTCTGATGATGTTGATGTGGGGATTGCTTCTCTTCTTTCCGTTTCGTTTATTGTCTGCACCCGTTGATGATGGCGGTGGAGAGACAAAACCTTTTTTACAGAAGACGGAGAGTACTCTGGAAAATTTCATTTTGACAAATTTATTGGAGAATGTTTCGCATCATGCAGGTACTGTAGAGGCATATAAGGCGCAGATGTATGTGCGTGGTCAATATCATGTCCATAGCCGTAACGCACTGATCCGCTTGGTACCTGATATGTTCCGTTTTTATAAACAAGTGTCCGATTATGTGACCGAATCGGTAATAGATTTCAATTATACTGCTCCTGACATCTATGATATGAAAATGCGTGCTCTGACAGGAACATTTCGCCGAAATCAATCGGAAATGCGTAACACGTTGGATTTCTTTACTCTGAATGTTTATTCTCCTACACTTCTTCCAAATATGCTTCTTTCTCCTTTGGGAATGGATGCTCGAGCACATTATTCTTATCATTTGGATTCACTTTCAGGGGATGCTGATTCGTTGAAGTATCATATTCGTATCGTTCCTCGGCGGAACAGTACCCAATTGTTACGAGGAACCATGGTCGTGAACGATGGTACGTGGACCATTGATTGTCTTACTTTGAGTGGAAGGGTGGAACTGATAGACTTTTCCGTCCGGATAGAGATGGGCACGAAGGGAGGTGAAGTGTTCTTACCCAAGCAGATAGAAATGTCCACCATGTTCCGTTTTCTATGGAATAAGATTGAAGGACAATATGTGGCTCATTTGGACTATGGTGACATAATTTTGGCCGAAGAATCTTCGGATGCATTACCCGTAGCAAATCATGGTGGAGTAGGGGGGGGTGAGTACGATTTGACCTCAGCTTATCGCCTTCGGCTTGATGAATCAGAAATGACTGATGATACGGCCTTTGTGGCTGACCGTAGAGTTGTTCCGCTTACTTCGGACCAGCAACAGATGTATGCTGACTACGAATTGCGTAAGGAACTTTCAGAGCAGAATACACCAATAAGGGAACAAAAACACCGTGTTTTTTGGGGTAATGTGGGTGATGCTTTAGTGAATAGTCATACGTTTAGTTTATGGGGTAGGGGACATTTCCGTTTTTCGCCACTAATAGACTTAGGTATGTTTAGTTATGGTCATAGCAATGGATTCTCCTACAAGCAAAAGTTTAATTATACCCGTCTCTACAGTCATAATCGTTGGCTTCGTTTGCAGCCTATGTTAGGATACAATTTTACTCGAAAGGAGTTCTATTGGAATTTGGATATGGATTTTTTCTATGCTCCTCAACGTTTGGGAGCATTTACTATCAGGGTTGGCAATGGTAACCGTATTTATACCAGCCGCGTTATGGATGAACTTCGTCAGCAGAAAGACTCGTTGATTGATTTCAGTCGTCTTCATTTGGAATATTTTGAAGATACATACGTACAGGTCGGAAACCGTATTGAATTGCTTAATGGCTTACAACTTCTCACTTCGCTTGACATGCATTGGCGCAGAGCCATGAATACTTCGGAATGGACGATGGGAGATGCACCCACTATTCGTTTGCGTCCTACCTATGTAAGTTTTGCCCCGCGTGTCAAATTAAGTTGGATTCCTGGACAATATTTTTATATGGATGGTCGTCGTAAAGTTTATTTGTATTCGCATTTTCCAACATTCTCGTTAGATTATGAACGCGGCTTGGACGGAGTTTTGGGGAGTGACGGTTCTTTTGAACGCATAGAGGCAGATGTCCTACAACGTATCCATCTTACGGGTATTTCTAGTCTCTATTATCGTTATGGAGGTGGTTTGTTTACAGATCGAAGGTCTGTCTATTTTATTGATTTTGCCAATTTCGCCCGCAATAACCTTCCTATGGGGTGGAGCGATGACATCAGTGGCTCGTTTCACTTGCTGGATAACGATTGGTACAACTCGTCACGTTGGTATGCTCGTGCCCATATCACTTATGAGTCTCCTTTCATTATCCTTCCGCATTCTCGCAAATTTACAGGATTTGTCCATAGCGAACGTCTCTATTTGAGTACACTCTATACCACTCATCTGCATCCTTACATAGAGTTTGGATATGGGGTTGGTACTTACCTCTTTAATTTGGGTATCTTTGCTAGTAATGTAAATGGAAAGTTTCATGAACTTGGATGCAAATTTACTTTCGAACTCTTTAACGGACAGTAATTGAAGGGACTGTACTACAACTTTGTGGACTATACCATTCCTGATCTTTATCATTTATTTGTTTACTACTTGAAAATAGTATGTAAATAATTTGATAAAGATTATATATGACATTTAATAAACAAATAGTTTTTTAATATAAAATATAGTGTTTAATATGTATAAACATAGTATTTATCAATTGGAGGATTTTCTCAGCTTTTTGAAATCCAATAATGCTTTTGGCCATAATCATTATTCGACGTCTATTTTGGGGCGTGAATCCTTTTTCGTTACCGCACACGGTTTAAATCGTTCAAAATAAGAATATATAATATACTGTTTTTATTTATTACTATTAATAAATATTAAAATTAGAAAGAAATGATGGCAAATATTGCTTGTTTAAGAAAGAATTTGCTTTCCTTTGTAACTTCTTAATTCATTTAATCGTTCATTTGTTGACATTTTGAAACAAAAATAAAGATTTGCACACTATGAAGAATATTCGAAATATCTTTCGTCTCATAATTTGTCTGTTCTTTTGTTTCCCATTTATTGCAATGGCTCAAGAGAAAACATACAGCCAGTGGTTTGCGGATTCTGAAATGACCCGTTTCCCAGAGGCTTGGCAACTCGATCATGGTAAACGTCTGTTCTTTGGTTATGCTCAAGGAGTAGGATGTTGCGCTATGTTGAAAGTCTGGAAACAGACAGGCGACCAAAAGTATTATGATTATGTACATCAATGGGCTGATAGTATCATCTATGCAGATGGAAGTATTCACAAATATACCCCTGAGACTTACAATATAGACTTTATCAATTCTGGTAAAGTACTTTTCGATATCTACAAGCAGACTGGCAATGAAAAATACCGTAAAGCCATGGATATCCTCATCAAGCAGATGAAGAATCATCCCCGAACCTGTGACGGTGGATATTGGCACAAACTCATCTATCAGCATCAAATGTGGCTCGATGGTCTGTATATGGCATCGCCCTTCTTGGCCCAATATGGGGCAACGTTTGACAAACCGGAATGGATTGATGAAGCGGTGAATCAAGTGAAACTTTGTCATTTGCATACATATGATACAAAGACCGGACTTTATCATCACGCTTGGGACGAAAGTAAACGTCAGCGATGGGCTAATCCTGAGACTGGGCATTCTCCCAATTTTTGGGGACGTAGTATTGGTTGGTGGTTCATGGCCATGGTGGATATCCTTGATTTTGTACCAGAAAATCATGAAGGACGTGATACTATCATTGGATACATCCGTGGTTTGGCCGAAACACTTCCCCGCTATCAGCGCGACGGACTGTGGTATCAGGTGATGGATTGTCCCGAACGTGAAGGAAACTTCCCTGAAGCTTCCGTTACCACTCAGTTTATGTATGCCTATGCCAAAGCCGTAAACAAAGGATATATTGATAAAAAGTATCGTCGTGTGGCAATGAAGGCCTTTAATGGTTTGAAGAAGAACCTTTTGAAAACACTTCCCGATGGAACGCTTAGTCTTACCCGTTGTTGTCAAGTAGGTGGTCTTGGCGGTAATCCTTATCGCGACGGTAGCTTCGAATATTACATTGGCGAGAAGATGCGCGATAATGACGCTAAGGCTACAGGCCCTTTCATCATGGGATGCATCGAGTTGGGTTTGTAATGTAGTCACAATAATTACTATAGCCACTATAATTACTATAAAATTATAAATTCAAGATTAAGTAAAATTACAAAAAAAACATCTACAATATGAAGAAAACTTTACTAATGACACTCCTGCTTGGTGCGGGCCTTTCAATGGCTGAAGCCCAGCAGTTGGCATTCCCTGGAGCCGAAGGCTTTGGTAAGTATGCGGTTGGTGGCCGTAAGGGTACGGTCTATCATGTGACTAATCTGAATGATAACGGTGCAGGTTCTTTACGCGATGCTGTAAGCCAACCTAACCGAATTGTGGTATTCGATGTGGCGGGTGTCATCAAACTGAACAGTCGTTTGGTGTTCAAGAACAATCTTTACGTGGCAGGGCAGACAGCTCCAGGTGAAGGTATCACTGTGTATGGTAATGGCGTTTCCTTCTCAGGAGCAAGCAATACCATCGTCCGTTACCTCCGTTTCCGTATGGGAGCAGGTGGAGATTCTGGAAAAGATGCTGCAGGTGTGGCTAATGGTACCAACATGATATTTGACCACCTCTCAGTATCGTGGGGTAGGGATGAGACCTTCTCTATCAGCCCTGATGGTAAAGGAGATTTGGGAAATATTACCATCCAAAACTCTATTATTTCGCAAGGACTTTTGACACACTCTGCAGGTGGATTGGTTCAAGCTGACAACATTACCCTTTATCGCAATCTTTATGCAGATAACAGCACGCGTAATGCGAAAATAAAGGGTAAGAACCAGTACGTGAATAATATCGTTTATAACTGGGCCAATGGTTGTTTCATTATGGGTGGAGATTCTGAAGGTACACATTATGCCAATGCTCAAGGAAATCTATTCATCAATGGCCCCAGTGGTGGCGGAAACGCTTTTGGAGGGGCAAACTCAGACTTCCATATCTATGCAACAGATAACTGGCAGGATAAGGACAAAGACGGAACTTTTGACCCCTATGAGATTCCGAATGGTGAGTTCAGTGGAGGTCCTACATTTATGACTTCGCCCATGGAAGCGTATGAATTGCCCATCGTGTCGGGTAAGACGCTTTTGGACGAGTCACTCCCTACGGTAGGTGCATCTTATCCTTATAGAGATTATGCTGACTGGTATGTGTTGAACGAAGTCCGTTCTTTAGGTAAGAAAGGTGGTCTCATTTCCCGTGAGACAAGTCTTCCTTTTGGTGCTCCGACTGGTTGGAACTTGTGGGCTGGAAATAAGAAAGCCGATGCTGACAATGATGGAATGCCGGATGCGTGGGAAACTGCTAATGGTACTGACCCCACTAAGGATGATGCCATGATTATTGCAGAGAATGGTTATGCAAATATCGAGAATTATATTAATGGTATTACCGTTACTGACCGTGATTTTTATTTGCGTAAACCTTTCTGTTTTGAATTGAAGGCTGCTACTCAAACGTCGTTGAATTTCTCATGGTTGAATTATACCGAAGGAGAGACTGGTATTGCTGTAGAAGTGAAAGATGGTGATTCTTTTAAGGAAATTGCTCGTTTGGAGGCAGATGCAGAGAATTATACATTGAAGGATCTCGTAGCAGAGACTGCTTATACCGTTCGTCTGCGTGCTTTTGATGAAAATGGAAATTACTCTGATTATTCCGATGAATTTACGATGAAAACCAAACCGGTAGCTGTCAACATGGTTGACATTGATACATATGTCCCCGACTATACTTGGAGTACAGGTGATGGTGCTTGGGACTTTGCTTCTGCTAATTGGGGTGGCGTATATACTGATGGTTCTAAGGTCCTTTTCAACTCCTTGGATAATGTGGAGGTAACTTTGAATGAAACCGTATCACCTGTATCCATTGTAGTGGATGGAGATTCTACAACAACCATTAGCGGTACGGGAGTCATCAGCGGTGCAACTTCAGTGAACAAAACCGGTGAAGGAACATTGGTTCTGAACGGAAAGAATACATATACAGGTCAAACTGTCATTCATGAGGGTACTATCGAATTCAATTCTTTGGCTAATGGCGGTACTGCCAGTGCCATCGGTGCTTCTTCTGAATTTGCCCAAAATTGGGTATGGGATGGTGGTGTATGGGATTACACCGGTAGTTCTGTCGCAACCAACCGTCAGGCATTGGCTTACGATCAGACAGAGTTCAATATCTCCAACAAGGCTACTGTCACGATGAACGGACATATCGAAGGTGTTGGTGGATTGACGTTGAACGGAAACGGACAGATGACCGTAAATACTACCAATTTCTTCCAATATACTGGACCTACTATTTTGAAAGGAAGTACACTCTACTTGAGTACTACCGAAATTAGTAAAGCCGGGTTAGGAAAGTCTTCTAAGTTGGTATTGGCTGGTGGTGAACTGAAAACCAAAGGTGAAACAGAAGGGTATGAAACATATAGTTTTCCAATCGAAGTTGTAGAGGGAACTGTATCTTCTTTCAGTCCTAACCGTAATTGCTATATTAGAAATAAGGTGACTGGTACAGGTACGCTTCAATATAATATCCCCTATCTGCGTGAGTATATAGAAGGGGATTGGAGTGGCTTCTCTGGTCGTTTGATAGCTAATGGTGTCAATTCGAAAGGTGAGAACTTGTTGCTCATTCAAAAAGGGAAAGACCCCTTTGCCAATTGTGTAGTAGAGTTGAAGGGTAAAGCTAAAATGGCCGGATGGGATACCAATGGCAATTACAAAATTGGTGGTCTGTCGGGCGATGCTGGCACTTCTCTTTGTGGCTCAAGCAAGAATACCAAAGGCTTTAAGTGTACATGGACTGTAGGTGATGCTAATACGGATGAAACCTTCCAAGGAGTTATCAATAACTTACCGGCAGGATTGAACAGTGCTTATTCAGGAACAGTATCTATTGTCAAGAAAGGTAACGGTGATTGGCGCTTGACGGGAAAGAATGAGTATAGTGGAACGACCATGATTACCGGTGGTCGATTGATTGTCAACGGGACCAATTCTGGAACTGGTGCTGTATCTGTATATAAAGGTGGAACATTGGCTGGCCGTGGTACTGTGAATGCTAAGGTATCAGTGAAGAATGGCGGTATTGTAGCATCGGGCGACACTATCGTAAACTCTGCTCACATCTTGAAACTGAAAGGTGGTTTGACGGTAGAAAGTGGTGGAATTGTCTCTATCCCCGTCAAGGTTTCTACTACAGGAGCAAGTGTTACAGCTTGTAAATTGAGTGTGACAGGTGCAATGGCTATCAATGGTGCAACTTTGAACATTGATTTTGAAAGTGGTTGGGAATATATAAAAGCCGGTACAGTCTTTAATCTTTTCAGCATGAGTGGAGTGACAACTGTTTCTGGCGAAGGATTCACTACCATTGAGCCTGCTGTTCCTGGTGAAGGTTTGGAATGGGATACTAGTGAATTGCTTACTGAGGGACGTTTGCGTGTGAAGGAAGCCTCTTCCATAGATTACACTTCGACTGACGACAAACCATCAGTATGGCCCTTGGTTGTACAAAGCGAATTGAATGTTTCGCTTCCTGCTGCAGCTCAAGTAGCTGTATATAGCCTTTCAGGAGAACAGGTTAAACTTGTGACATTGGAACAAGGGCAATCAACAATCGGTATAACTGATTTGGCGACAGGAATCTATCTGGTGAAGGCTGATGACAAGGTTTTCCGAATTATAAAGAAGTAAGGATATAATTTCTATTAAATATTTAATCAATTTAAACTAAACTAATTACGAATGAAGAAGTATTTTACTTTGATTTCGCTTGCAGTGCTTTGTGCATTGTCAGCGTTTGGTGCAGGTGATGGCTATCGCCGCACATGGGATTTCAGAAAGGGATGGAGCGCTTCAACCCTTGAGATTATGGCACAGGATACCAAGCATTGGACTGTGCAGGGAACAGGTTTCCAAAATACGGCTAGTTTTGATGAACTGAAAGCAGTTATGACCTACAATGGTGAGGATATTCCTGTTCCTGAATTGGAAGGTTTGGAATTGGGTGCCATGAAGAAGGCTGCTCACGTACAGATTTACGATGGTTTCAGCAAGAACACATCTTTTCCCGATTTGGCTTGTCTTTGGATCAATGGTAAGAACAAGGAGGACTACATTTCTTTCAAAGTTCCTGCTGGTGAGAACGTAAAGATTGGTTATTGTTCACACTCTGCTGATCAAGCTCGAGGTTTTAAAGTGAATGAAGGTTTTGCTGATGCTGAAGGTAACACAAGTTTTACAAGCAAAGCAGAAGCTGTTGTTGTTGATGTAGAACTTATCAACTCAAACACAGAGGAGGCAACCTTGAAACTCTCAGCTGCTGTCGGAGGCTTCCACATCTACTACATTATTATTGGTGAGGGTGATGCTGCAGCTTCTTACAATGCCGGTTATCTCTATGCTGGTGAAACGGCTGCTGAGGAACTTCCTCTCTACAATGCAATCAAGGGTATTGAAGGTTTGACTCTCAATGCTATTAACGTGAATACAGCTCTTCCTACTAAGGAAGAATTGGTGGCTTTCGATGCCGTTGTACTCGATGGTTCTCTGCCCGCTGATAATGAGGCTTTGGTTGCGTTCTTGAAAGAAAATCTCTACTGGCAGCCCGTATTTAACGCCAATGGTAAATTGGCAGAGGCTCTTGGCTTGGGTACTACCATTGATATGGAAATGGAACTTGGCTGGGCTTACGATGCCAAGAACCGTGTGTTCGAAGGCATGGTAGATTTCTATGTAGATAGCGTAATGTTTGCCATGACCGATGGTTCTGTCATGCCGATTGCCATGAAGGTTGCTCAGTCAAATATTGATAAACTCATTACAGCTTGTGATATGGAAAATCGTATCGCATATGCTGATTCTGTAATTTCATACATTTACAATGCTGGTCACAACCAATACACTTATTATGGTGCAGCTGGTGCTTATGCAGAAGGTACAGAAACTTTGATTGCTAACCTTTTCTCAAATACTTTGGCTTCTAAGACCGAAGTAACTGCAGCTCCGAAGCCTGCCTTTGCCGGTGATTTCAAGGAAATGGAGTCTGTAATCTCTATCTCTTGCCTCAATAAGAATGCTGTTATCTACTATACTATCGACGGTACTGACCCAGTTGTCGGTGGTAATGTTTACACAGAACCTCTCTCTGTGACAAGCGAAGGTGTTACAATCAAAGCTATTGCTGTTGCCGATGGTTATTTGGTAAGTGAAGTAAACTCTTATGATGTGTTGCTTTACCACCAAGCTAAGGCTCCCGTAATTAGTTACGAGGGTAATGGATTGACAGAAAATGCAGTAGTTACAATTTCTTCTCCCGATGAAGGTGTAGAAATCTGGTACAACTTTACCGGTTCAGAGAAAACTATAGAATCAACCAAGTATGATGGTCCTATCACATTGCCTGTTACTGCTACTATTTCAGCGTTTGCTTTCAGTGATTCTTTGGGACTCGTTCAATCAGAATTGGTATCTGCTGAAATTCGTGCTAACATTGAAAAGATTCGTCGTGACGAGTTGGCACACTTCAAGGGTACTGGTGCAGGTTGGGACAACTTGGAAAACTTGACTCTTGATGGTGAGCAGATGACTGCTTGGGGAAATGGCAGCAAGTATTATTTCTCATGGGGTAAGTCTGCTGCTGAAAGCTTTGAAAATGTTGGTGATCCGAAGATGGACGAAAATGGTGAATTCATCATGGATGAAAACGGTAATTTTGTATATGACAGAGTTGACAAACCTTTGTCTGTAACAACTAATGTGAATGATCCTGATTGGAGATTGGTTTCTCGTGGTCAGGTGATGATTTACCAGACCAATACATTGACGGCCAACATCGGTAATGGTGACGGTTACAATCCCGAACGTGCAGAGGATTATTTGGAACAATTGGGTACTAACCACGACATCCAGTTTGGTGGTGTAGCTGCTGGTGATACTCCGACTGGTGCTATCGAGTCAACTAAGAAGTTTGCAGGTCCTTTCAATGTGGTATCTATCATTGCTAACGTAGGTTCTGGTGGTCGTTTGGCTGTTCAGGTATCTAAGGATGGTGAAACTTGGGAACAGATTGGTGATACACTCCAGACTTCAACTGTTAAGCGTCTTTACAAGAAGTTTGAGGTTGCTTACGAAGGAACTGATGAGGTTTATGTTCGTGTAGCTTCTATCAAAAACTCTTCTCAAGCTGTTCATGACATCTACGTATTTAACTACGGCGAGAAGTCTGCCGCTATGAGAGATGAACTTGTTAGCAGTATCAAGGAAACTATTGCTCCCGAGGCCAACGTTTTGAAGCCTGTGAAAAAAATTATCAACGGCCAGTTTGTTATCGTGGTCGGTGATCAGGTTTACAGCGTATCAGGTGCTCGTCTGAAGTAAGCGACTTCATTGTCGGTTTAAAGAAAAAGGGTTGTGCCAAGCGTGGTACAACCCTTTCTCTTATGAAAAAAAGTTAATAATCAGTCCTTTTGTTTGTGGAATCTTTCTAAGAGATTGCTTTTTTATATAAATTTGCCTCAGATTATCAACTATTAACTAATAAATACGCTTATGAAAAAATTATTCCTCTCAGCTATTGCCATTCTTATGGCATTAGGCTTGAATGCACAGCGTTGGGATTTTACCAATTGGAGTGCAGAGACGGTTGCCAATCTGAAAGCTGCCAATGCTAGCGGAACAGAATGGTCTGACATTGAAAAAGAAGGTGGTACAACAGCTGACATCGCTAAGGAAAATTGCTTTTGGGAAGTGACGGCACATGGTTCTGCCGAAGGTGCTCCTCTGATGATTGGTGGTGTTCCTGTAAGGGAACTGGAAGGTTTATTGTTCTTACATACAAAGGGGCGTAGTTTGGCTATTGCCGTAAATTATGGCGATTGTACATCTTTGAACGGTAGTGGCTTTGGTCCTTATAATGGTCCTCAATACCTTTGGTTCGGTGGTAAGAACTTGAATTACATTGTTATTCCTAATGTGAAACCTGGTACTGAAATCAAGATTGGTGTAGAGTCTCACAAAGTGACTGATGCCCGTGGTTTGCAACTCTTTGTAGGTCGTGGAAATACAGGTACCCAGTTGAAGGATAAAGAAGGCAATGATGTAGCCTATCCTACAACTTATCAGGATCAGTCATGGTATTTACCCACCGATTTGACCGATACTCCTAATGAAGATGGTACCTATGACATTACTTTGCGTAACAACAACGGCTGCCACCTCTACTATATTCAAGTAGGCGATGGCACAGGCAATTCTTATACTGCCGGTTATCTCTATTCAGGTGAAACAGCAGCAGAGGAACTTCCTCTTTACAATGCCGTGAAGGGAGTTGAAAACTTGACGCTGAATGCTGTAAATGTTGATGCAAACCTTCCTACTAAGGAGGAGTTGCAGGCTTTCGATGCAGTGGTGCTCGATGCTTCTTTGTCTGCTGATAATGATGCTCTTGTTGCTTTGTTGAAGGAAAATCTTTATTGGCAACCCGTTTTCAATGTTAATCCTCAACTTGCAGAGGCTCTCGGTTTGGGCGCTACTGTTAAATTGGACATGGAACTCGGTTGGGCTTATGATGCAACAGACCGGGCTTTTGTCGGATTTGAAGATTATTATCTGGATACCGTAATGTTTGCTCTGACTAGTGGCGAGGTGATGCCGGTGGCAATGAAGCCTGCTCAGGCAAACGTTGACAAACTCATCACAGCTTGTGATATGGAAAATCGTGTTGCACACGCTGATTCAGTTATTGCTTATGTTTACAATGCAGGACATAACCAATATACTTATTATGGCGTAGCAGGTGATTATTTGGAAGAAACAAATATCCTGATTTCAAATCTCTTTACACAGACTTTGACTTCAAAAGCTGACGTAACAGCGGCCAAGACGCCTTCGTTTGCAAGTGAATATAAGGACATGGAGACCATTGTCTCTATTTCTGGAACTAATAGAAATGCTGTTATTTACTATACCATTGATGGTACTGACCCAGTTGTCGGTGTAAGTTCTGTATATACTGAACCAATTATAGTTACTACCGAAGGTGTTACAATCAAAGCTATTGTTACGGCCGATGGTTATTTGGTGAGCGAAGTGGCTTCTGTAGAGGTTCCTCTTTATCATCAGGCTCAAATGCCTGTTATTTCTTATGCAGGTAATGGCAGAACAGAAAATGCAATTGTTACTTTGGAAACTGATGTTGAATTAATAGATATTTATTACAACTTCACAGGTTCAGAGAAGAAGACCGAATCAACTAAGTACGATGGGCCTATCACTTTGTCAACAAGCACTACTATTTATGCTTTTGCCATTAGTGATTCATTGGGTCTTGTTCAGTCACCGTTGGCTTCTAAGCAGATTTTTGCGAATGTGGATAATATTCGTCGTGATGAATTAGCTCATTTCCAGGTGAAAGATGCTGGTTGGAATACATTGGAGAATCTGACCCTTGATGGTGCACCGATGGATTCTTGGAAAAATAGCAACTACTATTTCTCATGGGGTAAGTCTGCAGCTACAAGTTTTGAAACTGTTGGTGATCCTTTGGTTGATGAGAACGGTGATTTTATCATGGATGAAAATGGAAATTTTGTTTATGAAACTGTAGAAAAGCCTTTGTCCGTTACTACTAATGTGAATGACCCCGATTGGCGTCTTGTTTCTCGTGGTCAAGTGATGGTTTACCAAGGCAACTCACTGGGCGGTGCTATTGGTGATGGCAATGGTTACAACCCCGAACGTGCCGAAGATTACATCGAGAATTTGGGTACTACCGGTTGTATTCAGTTTGCAGGTGTTGCATCAGGCGACAAGGCATCTGCAGCTATTGAGTCAACCAAGAAGTTTGCTGGTCCTTTCAATGTGGTAACTATCATTGCTAACGTAGGCTCTGGTGGTCGTTTGGCTGTTCAGGTGTCTAAGGATGGTGCAACTTGGGAACAGATTGGTGATACACTCCAGACTTCTACCGTTAAGCGTCTTTACAAGAAGTTTGAGGTTTCATATGAAGGAACCGATGAAGTTTACGTACGTGTTGCTTCTATCAAGAACTCTTCTCAATCGGTTCACGATATTTATGTCTTCAACCAAGGCGAAAAGTCTGCTTCAATGAAGGACGAACTTGCTACAGGTATAGAAGAGATTGTTGCTCCCGAGGCTATTGTCTTGAAACCAGTGAAGAAGATTGTCAACGGCCAGTTCGTTATCGTTGTTGGCGGGCAGGTTTATAGCGTATCAGGTGCTCGTCTGAAGTAATACTGAAAAATATTTGGATACAACAGGCACGGATTACGCGCATTGCACGACTTTTTTGATTAACAATCGTCCAATCCGTGTCATCCGTGTCTAAATAAATTATATAGAGAATCATAAAATACATTACATGAAAAGTAATATTATATATGTAGGTATAGCAGCAATGTCCCTTTTTGTTGCTTGCCAAAAAGAAAAGACTCCCATCAATCGCGAGGCTTTACTGGAGCGTAATAATCCGCATGTGACTGCGTTCGACACCCTCTCGTCATTATCTGTAGGTAATGGTGGTTTTGCCGTTACAGTAGATGCATCGGGACTTCAGACCTTCCCAAAGGAATATTCGAAAGGTGTCCCCCTCGGTACACAGAGTGATTGGGGATGGCACAGTTTTGCCAATCCTCAGAACCTGCTTCATAGCGAAACTTTGAAGGATTATGATTATCATGGTCATCCCGCTCCATATGCAGTGCAGTTTAATGAGGCAGGCCGTCAGCGCGATGCCGCCAATTGGTATCGCGTGAACCCCCATCGTCTCCATTTGGGTATTATAGGTTTGGAATTGCCCGAAGGCACAAGTTTCGAAGCCTTTACCGAAATAGACCAGACACTTGACTTGATGGATGGAAAGATTCTCAGTTCCTATAAGTTGAATGGCAAGCCTGTCAGTGTAGAGACCGTTTGTCACCCCGAGCGCGACATTCTTTCTGCTATGATTGCAGCCTCCGAGCCAATGGCAATCAAACTTTGCTATGCTTATCCCACTGGGGCTCATAGCGATGATGCCAGCAACTGGAATGCAAATGACAAGCACTCTACCATTCTGATATCCAAAGAAGGTAATAAGGCTGTGTTGAAACGCGTGATTGACGATAGCATCTATTATGTTGTCCTTCAATGGGAAGGTGATGCAGAACTAAGCGAAAAGGCTAAGAACTATTTTGTACTCAATGCAGGACAAGATACGTTGAAGTTCTCGTGCGAGTATATTTCTATGGACAAATATACAGATGTGGATAATGGTGAAAACCGGATTCCAGCATACGCAGAGTCTTCATTCGCTGCTGCTGATTATTGGAATGGTTTTTGGAAGAATGGTGGTATGGTTGACTTCTCAGAGTGTACCGACCCCCGCGCACCAGAATTGGAGCGTCGCGTAGTGCTCAGCCAGTACTTGATGGCAATCCAAGCAGCAGGTGATACACCTCCTCAAGAGACAGGTTTGACTTACAACTCATGGTTTGGTAAGTTCCACCTCGAGATGATTTGGTGGCATCAGTCACACTTCCCTCTGTGGGGACATCCCGAGTTGCTCAACCGTACACTTAACTGGTATCATCGTGCCGAACCTGTTGCTAAGCAGATAGCCGAACGTCAAGGATTCGATGGTATCCGATGGATGAAGATGACTGATCCCGATGCGATGGAGGCTCCCTCTAAAGTGGGTAGTTTCCTCATCTGGCAACAGCCTCACTTGATTCACTTGGCTGAATTGGTTTATCGTGCCACCAAGGACGAGGCCGTACTTAACAACTATTATGACCTTATCCAAAAGACGGCTGAATTTATGTACTCCTTTGCTACTTACGATTCCATCAACGACCGTTATCTCCTCAAGGGTATCATTGCTGCTCAAGAGACTTTGCGTGCGTCTGAGAATGTCAATCCTCCGATGGAGTTGTCAAGTTGGCACTACGGACTCAGTACTGCTCAGTTGTGGCGCGAGCGTATGGGTGAACCCCGTGTAGCAGAATGGGACACTTTGTTGGCTAAACTCTCTCCGTTGGCCAAAGATACTGAAGGTAAACTCTACTTGGCTTCCGAGGATGCAACAGATTCATACACCAACATCCGTTTCATTTCCGACCATCCGGCCGTTACCGGTGCTTTGGGAATGTATCCCGAAAGCCGTTTGCTCGACAAGGAAATCATGAACAATACCATCGACAAGATTTTCGAAGTGTGGAATTGGGATGAGACTTGGGGATGGGATTATCCGATGATTGCCATGTGTGCCGCTCGTGTAGGCGAACCCGAAAAGGCTGTGGATGCCCTGTTGATGAAGAACCGTACCAATACTTGTTTGGTAAGTGGACATAACTATCAGGACAAGCGTCTGCGTCTCTACCTTCCTGGTAATGGTGGTCTCCTCACCGCAATGGCCGTCATGTGTGCTGGTTGGGACGGATGCACCGAAGAAACTCCTGGCTTCCCAAAGAATGGCAAGTGGAATGTGAAGTGGGAAGGCTTGTTGCCGATGCCATAAACCTGTTTCTCTGAACACGGAGGCCCTCTATTATTTATCCCGCTTGCGGATGAGATATTTAGAGAGCCTTCGTGCTTTTTTATACAAAAGTAAATGGGGACTGTTTTCTTTCTGTATGGTGAAATAAAATTTCTAATAGCTTGATTTAAGTCAAAAAGTATGTTGTAAAACATAAAAATAAGTCATATACTCTTGCAGATTCAAAATAAAGCGGTACCTTTGCATCAAGTTTTTCATGGTATTAGATTTAAGGTTAATAAAGGTTGGGTCAAAGCGTTGACCCTTTTTTTTGTATCTGTATGTGAAATACTTTGTAAGCCTCCAATAAACTACAGGGTTATCTTTCCCCTTTTTCGATTTTTATGTATCTTTGTGGGCAGAATTAGAATATAGCCATTATCTGTGAATGTAATATGATGGAAGGATCTGTTTACGTATGTTATATTGACGCATTCCAGTCCTTGTGAAGATTGGGTGATGATTGGCAAAAGTTTACGTACTGAAGCATAAAAAATAAAAAAGGAAGTAGGTATCGAAACTATAAAAAGAGAAAAATAATAAATATATACTAAGTTATGAAAAAACTGTTTTATACATTGGCTTGCGTTTTTTTTATGGGTGGAATAAGCGTAAGTTGTACTCCAGAGAAGTTGGTCAATGAGCGCACTATGCGCTACCAACCCGATGGGGAAGATTTTGTGATTGTGAATGGTGACCGTCGCTTTACTCGTGCACTGTATGGTGGACATACGGGTTTTCGTGTGGAGACAGGTGATATGCCTGAGTTTGCACTATATCTGCCTCGTATGGGAGGAAATCTGACATTTACTGTAAGGGTGGGAGAGAAGGAAATCGCTCTGAATAATGCTTCACGTATAGAGTGTCGCTATCGCCCTGGTAAGCGTATTTATCATATTACTGACCCATTGTTGGGTAAGGGTAGCATCCACATGGAGGTACTCGCTCTGATGGATGAAGATGCCGGTGTGTGGAAGATTACTACGGACGGATTGCCTGAGGATGCTGTTCTTGGATGGCAATTTGGCGGAGTGGCCAACAAGCGTTTCAGTCGCGAAGGTGACATGGGAGTTGACAAGGATAATTGTTTTTATCTGTTGCCTGAATATTGCAAAGATAATGAATACACCCTTGTCGGAAACAACTTCAGTGTGAAGTCCATCAAGAATAAGTATGGACAGCATACTGTTTATGGATTCTTCCCCGAACATTCTGTTCATCAAATTGTCGGCTTGGATGGAAATGAAAAGCATCCCATTCTTGTCGGTTCTCTACCTTTGGCTGCAAATGGACAAAAGGAATATTATGTGATGCTTGGCCTCTTTGATGATGGAAGCGCCATCGATGAATCCTTTGCCAAGGCTGAAGCCCAACGTGCAGAGCTGGCTGGACGCATTCAGTTCACAACCCCCGATCCCTATTTCAATACCGTAGGTGGCGCTTTGACTGTAGCAGCTGATGGTGTGTGGGATGGAACAACGTGGCTTCATGGTGCTATCGGTTGGCGTATGCCTTTGGCTGGATGGCGTGCGGCTTATGCCGGTGATGCCTTGGGTTGGCACGACCGTGCCCGCAAGCATTTCAATGCTTATGCCGCTTCGCAGGTGACGGATATTGAGCCGATTTATCAGCATCCTATGCAGGATTCAACTCTGAATCTTGCTCGTGCGGTGAAGAAATGGGGTACGCAGATGTACAGCAACGGATATATTTGCCGTAATCCGAATCGCGACAATCAGATGCACCATTATGATATGAACCTCAATTATATGGACGAACTCTTGTGGCATCTCAATTGGACGGGTGACTGGGAATATGTGCGTGAGATTTGGCCGGTAATCGAGCGCCACTTGGCTTGGGAAAAGCGTAATTTCGACCCCGATGGTGATGGACTCTATGATGCTTATTGCTGCATTTGGGCGAGTGATGCCCTTTATTACAATGGTGGTTCGGCCACTCACTCTACCGCTCTCAACTACCGTGCTAACCGTATGGCTGCCCGCTTGGCTGATGGTTTGGGTATGCCCGAAAAGGCTGCTCATTATCAGGCTGAGGCCGACCGTATCTACAAGGCTATTGATGAAACCTTGTGGATGGAAGACAAGGGTGTATGGGCTGAATATAAGGACTTGATGGGACGCCAACGTTTGCACAAGAGTCCGGCTGTGTGGACCATCTATCACACCATCGATAGCGAAGTGGGTACTCCTCTCCAGCGCTACCGTGCAACACAATATGTGGATAATGAAATTCCTCACATTCCAGTGGTGGCTGATGGCCTTGATGCTAAGGCTGATGGTCTTGGTTATGAACAATATGCAACAATCTCTACCACCAACTGGCAACCGTATGCTTGGAGCATCAATAATGTGGCTTTTGCCGAGGTGATGCATACAGCTTTGGTCTATTGGATGGCTGGACGTTACGAGGCTGCTTACCATCTGTTGAAGAGTTCGATGCTTGATGGTATGTATTTGGGAGGTAGTCCTGGAAACTTCGGACAGATTTCATACTACGATGTGGCGCGGGCTGAGTGCTATCGTGACTTTGGTGATCCCGTAGGTGTAGCTTCACGTGTTTATATCCAAGGACTCTATGGTGTGCTTCCTGACCGTTTGGCTAGTCGTTTGGTGCTTCGTCCAGGTTTTCCGAAAACATGGGATGAGGCTTCGTTGAAAACCCCCGACATTGCGTATGCTTATAAAAGAGTAGATCAGGGACAAACTGATTCTTATCAGATTCATCTTGATGAATCCTTTGGTGTAGATACATTGCTCCTTCAAGTGCGTGCTTATCGCGAAACATTGGATGAAGCAAAGGTGAATGGACAATCTGTTACTTGGCGCGAACTCCCTGGTTATGTGGACTATCCAATGATGGAAGTGGTGATTCCTGCCAAAGATGTGTATGACTTGAAGGTGGAGTTGGCTTGGAGTGGAAAACAGAATGAACAGGGTTCGGTTGCTCCTACTCGTGCGATTGAAAGTGAATCTGTAGAAGCTTCGTCCTCAATTCTCGATTCTCAATTCGAACACGTGAAAGCTGACCAATTGGAAACAATTTCATTGGTTGGTTATTTGAATGACTCGCTCACCAATCTTTTCCAACCGCGTTATTTTTCTCCGCGTCCTGAGCGGACTACATTGCAGATACCAGTACAGGGTATTGGTGAATGGTGTCATCCGCAAGCTACCTTTGAGTTGAATGACTCTGCTTTGCGCGTGGCCGAGATGCTGAATACTTCAGTAGGGGTGCCTTTCCTTACACCTGTTAAGGGGTATAATGTGGTGTTCACTACACTTTGGGACAATTTTCCCTCGGTGAATACAATCCCTTTGACGGGCAAGGCTAACCGTATTTACCTGATGATGGCCGGTACGACCAATGCCATGCAGAGCCAGATTGAGAATGGTGTCGTACGTGTGGTATATGTTGATGGTACAGCTGATTCGCTTTTGCTTATCAATCCGGAGTCATGGTGTCCCATTGAACAGGATTTTTATGATGATGGTCTTGCTTTCCGCTTGAAAGCCAAACGTCCTTATCGTTTGCATTTGAAGAGCGGATTGGTGAGCCGCACGCTCAGTTCCGAACTTGGACGTGATGCAAAGGACGCTGCACACTCCGTTGATTTGAACAGCACGGGTATTTTTGGGAATGTGCTCGAAGGTGGAGCCGCCACACTCTATGATCTTCCGCTTGATGGCAAGAAGGATTTGAAGCATTTGCAGGTTGAGGCTCTTTCCAATGATGTAGTCATTGGACTTTTGGGTGTAACCTTGCAGAGGTAGAGAGTAATGATGATAGATTATATATACAAGATAACTTATAGATAAATGAAAGAGGGCGTGTAGATTCTTTTTGACACGCCCTCGTCATGTTAGTGAATGCACGTCTTCCTTATTGGGTGGAGTACGTGGTGCTTGAAGTTCCTCTTGACATATTTTTTTAGTTTGTGGAGAAGAATAAAAAATATGCAGCGGTCGGTGTTGAATCCTCGGAGGGTGGCATATTGGTCTATCGCTCCGATTGCTTGGGTGATGCTTACGCCCATTTGCTCAAAAAATAGGGCCGAATCTTTTTCAGTCGGTAATTTCCCTATGTGTAGGCGATTGATGTCAATCAGTGCAAAATGGTAGTGCGCCCCCATCTTATGAAAGAATATGTTGCCTGGATTATAGTCCTTAGGCATGATGCCAGCTTCGTGCAGACCGACTGTATAGCGGATAAAGTCTTCAGCAATTAAATCTTTCTCTTCTTTCGACAAATTCATTTGTGGAATGTCGTTCATTAAAGGATAGGGTAGCAACTCCGAAATAAAGTATCCTGTGTGGAAGATGCCCCATCGTTTTATTTCGATGTAGGCAATTGGGTGTGCCGTGTCAAATCCTCGTTTTAGTAATTCTTCTGCATATTCATAGGCTCGCCGGGCTTTCGTTTTGCGCAGGCAAGAGTAAATAAGGCAGTTGCCCCATGTGGGGCGTTTGTATCGTTTTACAACAACGTCACGTTTCCCCCATTTTACCCATTCCACGGTGTTGCGGTGGTTGCAGAATGTTTTCTCACGCACATACTCTCCTTTCAGTATCTGCTTTATGTTGCTCCTATACATCCAATAGCTTGGATGCAGGTGGATTCGTATGCTCATACCTTTTTCAAGTAATATACCAGATTATCCTCTATATGTTGGTTGATGCGACCATCACGTATCAATTGGCAGATGGCCAAGCAGAGTTGGGTGTCATCCATATGGGTGAGTTCCTGTAGTTCGTGGTAGAGATACTTGATACCATTTGACAGCATTCCATAGATGTGGTTACTGTCTTCAATAATTGTTTTTAGATTTATTTTCATTGTCCAATATTTATTTCTGTTTGTATTTGACAACACAAAGGTCGCGTTAATAGTTGGAATCTTTTCTATCCTTTTTTCTCGTTAATTGTTCAAAAGGCCCTATTGAAAGGTTTCTTCAAGAGATTTAACATCTGCACTGTCTGATGTTTCTTTTTGACAGTTCTCCTTTTCCTGAATGAGTACAGAAGAGGTTTTAACCTGAGTTCGATATAAGAGTGATTTTTATCAGGTGTTCCACTACAATCTATTAGCTGATAGATTTTCTTCTGGCAGTTGATAGATTTATCTCGGATAGCTGATAGATTTTGAAAGAACTGAGACATACTTTCCAACGACGTTTCTTGTATCGAATCCATGTTGTTTTTGGAGATAAAAAATGATTGTATAGAACAAAATAATAGCAGAATCCTTTGTTTATATATCAAATTTATGTACTTTTGCGGCTTCAAATAACAAATTGAAAGAAATATGAGTGCAAATCAGAAAAGATTTTTCCTCTCAGAGGACGAAATACCTCGTTATTGGTACAATATTCAGGCCGATATGGTGAACAAGCCCATGTTGCCCTTGAATCCGCAGACAAAGGAACCCTTGAAGCCCGAAGATCTCTATCCACTTTTTGCTAAGGAACTTTGTCATCAGGAACTTGACCAAGAGAATCCTTGGATAGAGATTCCCGAACCTGTACGCGAGTATTATAAGTATTGGCGCTCTACTCCCTTGGTGCGAGCCTATGGCTTGGAGAAAGCTCTTGGAACTCCTGCACATATCTATTTCAAGAACGAGAGTGTCAGTCCCATTGGTTCGCATAAACTCAACTCTGCAATTCCACAAGCTTACTATTGCAAGCAGGATGGAGTAACGAATATCACGACTGAGACGGGTGCTGGTCAGTGGGGAACGGCTCTTTCCTATGCTGCTAAACTTTTTGGTCTTGAAGCAGCTGTCTATCAAGTGAAAATCAGCTATAACCAAAAGCCTTACCGCCGCAGTATTATGCAGACATTCGGTGCACAAGTTACCCCTTCACCATCAATGTCCACCCGTGCAGGTAAAGATATCCTTACGCAGACCCCCAATCATCAAGGGTCTCTCGGTACTGCCATCTCTGAGGCTATCGAATTGGCACGTACTACACCTAATTGTAAATATACTCTTGGCTCTGTCCTCAGTCATGTTTCCTTGCATCAGACCGTTATCGGTCTCGAAGCCGAAAAGCAGATGGAAATGGCGGGTGAATATCCGGATGTTGTCATCGGGTGTTTTGGTGGAGGGTCTAATTTTGCTGGAATTTGCTTCCCATTCATGCGACACACTATCAAGGAGGGACGCAAGACACGTTATGTCGCTGCTGAACCCGCTTCGTGTCCCAAATTAACTCGTGGAAAATTCCAATACGACTATGCTGATGAGGCAGGATATACTCCCTTGCTTCCTATGTACACACTTGGGCATAAGTTTGCCCCTGCCAATATTCATGCGGGTGGACTTCGTTTTCATGGCGCTGGCGTCATCGTGTCACAGCTCTTGAAGGATGGATTGATGGAAGCTGTGGATATTCCTCAGTTAGAGACTTTTGAGACGGGAGTTCTCTTTGCGCAAGCCGAGGGTATCATCCCTGCACCCGAGTCCTGTCATGCTATCGCAGCTGCCGTACGTGAAGCTAAGAAATGTATTGAGACCGGTGAGCAGAAAGTCATTCTCTTTAATCTCTCTGGTCACGGACTTGTTGACATGGCCTCTTACGACCAGTATTTGGCAGGAAACCTTATGAACTATGATCTTCCAGATGAGGTCATAGCCAAGAGTCTTGGAGAGTGATTCCTTTTTGAGAAACTGTTTGTCGCTTCTCGTGATTTTTCTGTCGCTTGTTCTTACCTCATATTGATATGAGATAGGAACAGGCGCTTTTTTATGAATAATAGTGACATTCTTGATTGTTTTTATGTGAGGAGGCTTGTTCGTAAAGTATATGATGTGAGTGGATTCTGGAATTTATAATTTTCTCATTTATGTTATAAAGCATAATTTTGGCGACTATGGGAAAAAGTTTTTCAAAAAAATAAAGATTTCTTTCATATTGTTTGTTCCTTCGAAAAAGTATTTGTAATTTTGGATGCTACTTAAATTGTAGTGAAAAAGTACTTTACAATTATAAAACCTTAAAATAATAACAATCTATGAGCTATTTGCGATTTGACAAGACGCTGTTGACCAATTTGGAAGAGAGCCTCCAACGTGAGATTCTACGTACCAACCGGTCGGGCGCCTACCATTGCTCTACCATCGTGGATTGCAATACGCGTAAGTATCATGGTCTGCTCGTTATTCCTATTCCTGAAATGGATGATGAGAACCATGTGCTTTTGTCGAGTTTGGATGAAACGGTGATTCAGCATGGAGCCGAATTTAACTTGGGACTTCACAAGTATCAAGGTAACAATTACGCTCCTAACGGACACAAGTACATCCGTGAATTTGAGTGGGAGAAAGTGCCTACAACCATTTACCGCGTGGGTGGTGTGATTTTGAAGAAGGAAAAGCTTTTCGTGCATCACGAGAATCGTATCCTTATCCGTTATACCTTGTTGGAAGCTCACTCTGCTACAACATTGAGATTGCGCCCTTTCCTTGCTTTCCGCAGTGTGCGCCAATATACGCACGAGAATAGTCTAGCAAGCCGCGATTATCAGGTGGTTGAGAATGGTATCAAAACATGTATGTATCCGGGGTATCCCGAACTCTTCATGCAGTTGAACAAGAAGAATGAATTCCATTTCCAACCTGACTGGTATCGTGGTATCGAATACCCGAAGGAACAGGAACGCGGATATGCATTCAATGAAGACCTTTATGTTCCCGGATACTTCGAAGTGGAAATCAAGAAGGGCGAAAGCATTGTCTTCTCCGGTGGTGTGGCTCCCATTTCGACACGTACGTTGAAGAGTACATTTGATAAGGAGGTCGAAGTACGCGCTCCACGTGACAGCTTCTATCATTGTTTGGTCAATGCCGCCCATCAGTTCCATAACAAACAGGGTGATCGCAATTATGTGTTGGCTGGATATCCGTGGTTCAAATGCCGTGCGCGTGACATGTTCATTAGCCTTCCTGGCTTGACGTTGGCCGTAGGCGAATTGGATGAGTTCCATAATGCTATGGAGACGGCTCGCGAAGCTATCTATGATTGGATGAACGAGCGTCCGAGTGAGGCGAAGGTCTATGAAATGGAACATCCCGATATCCTCCTATGGGCTGTATGGACACTGCAGCAATATGCTAAAATGGTGGGTGTCAAGCAGTGTTGGGAAAAGTATGGCCAACTGTTGGAGGATATTATGGATTATCTGACGAGCGGTAAGCATCCTAATTTGTTCTTACATCAGAATGGTTTGCTTTATACCAATGGTACGGGAAAAGCCGTGAGTTGGATGAACTCTACCGCCGGTGGACGTCCAGTCGTAGCACGAACGGGTTATTTGGTAGAGGTGAATGCTTTGTGGTATAATGCTCTGATGTTTGTTGCCAAGATGATTAATGAACAGGGTAATTCTGCTGAGGCTGCTCCGTTGGAAAAATTGGCCGATAAAGTGAAACCTTCGTTTGTGGAGACTTTCCTCAACGAATACGGGTATTTGCTTGATTATGTAGATGGCTATATGATGGATTGGAGTGTACGTCCCAACATGATTTTTACCGTGGCATTTGACTATAGTCCCTTGGATACGCATCAGAAGAAACGTGTGTTGGATATTACGACCAAGGAGTTGCTAACTCCGAAGGGATTGCGTAGCCTTTCACCCAAGAGTGGTGGATACAATCCCAATTATGTTGGTCCTCAGAACCAACGTGACTATGCATATCATCAAGGAACAGCATGGCCTTGGCTCGCGGGTTTCTATTTCGAGGCTTATCTGCGTATCTATAAAATGAGCGGACTTTCCTTCGTAGAGCGTCAACTTATCGGATACGAGGCTGAAATGAACTCACACTGTGTCGGTTCTATTCCCGAACTCTTTGACGGAAATCCTCCGTTTAAGGGACGTGGTGCGGTGTCTTTTGCCATGAATGTTGCCGAGATTTTGAGAACGTTGTACATATTGAATAAGTATAATATATAATAAGGAGGAACCTAACGATGAAAGTATTAATGTTTGGATGGGAATTTCCTCCCAAAATCCTTGGTGGATTGGCCGTAGCTTCTTACGGTATTACGAAAGGTTTGAGTGTCCAGGGTGATGTGGAAACTACCTTCTGCTTGCCGAAACCGACTGGTGAAGAGGAGAAATTCCTCAATATCATTGGCATGAATCAAGTGCCCATTGTGTGGCGTGATGTGGATTATGATTTCTTGAAGTCACGTTTACAGAGCTACACTACACCTGAGCAGTATTATGCCTTCCGTGATCATATCTATTCTGATTTCTCGTACATGCATGTGAACGACCTTGGTTGCATGGAATTTGCCGGTGGTTATCCGAAAAACTTGCATGAGGAAATCAATAATTACTCCATCATAGCCGGAGTTGTGGCTCGTCAGCAGGAATTTGATATTATTCATGCTCACGACTGGTTGACTTATCCCGCTGGTGTGCATGCTAAGATGGTAAGTGGAAAACCGCTTTGTATTCATGTGCATGCCACAGACTTTGACCGTTCGCGTGGAAAAGTGAATCCAACCGTTTATTCTATCGAAAAAGATGGTATGGATCATGCCGATTGTATCATGTGTGTGAGTGAGTTGACCCGTCAGACGGTGATTCATCAGTACCATCAGGATCCCCGTAAGTGTGTGGCTATGCATAATGCTGTGTATCCTTTGTCACAAGAACTCCAAGATATTCCTCGTGTGGAGCATCCGAAGGAAAAAGTTGTTACTTTCCTCGGACGTATTACTATGCAAAAGGGACCTGAGTACTTTGTGGAAGCTGCGGCTCTTGTTCTTCAGCGTACACGCAACATCCGTTTTGTGATGGCTGGTTCGGGCGACATGCTCAATGCCATGATTAACTTGGCCGCTGAGCGTGGCATTGCCGATCGTTTCCACTTCCCCGGTTTCCAAAAAGGTAAACAGGTTTATGAGGCTTATAAAAACAGCGATGTATTCGTGATGCCATCAGTTTCCGAACCGTTCGGTATTGCACCGTTGGAAGCTATGCAATGCGGTACACCTTCCATTATCAGTAAACAGTCAGGATGCGGTGAAATCCTTACGAATGTTATCAAAGTGGATTATTGGGATATCAATGCCATGGCCGATGCTATCTACTCCATCTGTACCAACCCCTCACTCTTCAAATATCTGCAAGAGGAAGGTATCAAGGAGGTGGACCAAATAACTTGGGAAAAGGTGGGCTTGCGCCATCGTGCCATCTATGACGAGTTAATCAGAAAAAACAAATAAAAAAAGAATAAACAATGAAAACTATCTGTCTTTATTTTGAGATACATCAGATTATCCATCTGAAACGCTACCGTTGTTTTGACATCGGTCGCGACCACTATTATTACGATGACTACGAAAATGAACGTAGCATCACAGACATTGCAGAACGTAGCTATATCCCTTCGTTGACAGCGCTTATTGAAATGGCAAAGAATAACGGAGGTGCATTCAAGGTAGCTCTCTCACTCTCGGGTGTGGGTTTGGAACAGTTGGAGATGTATGCTCCGCGTGTCATCGAACTGTTGCATGAGTTGAATGAAACTGGTTGCTGCGAATTCCTGTGTGAACCTTACTCTCATGGCCTTTCTGCATTGGCTAATGAAGAGTGCTTCTGCGAAGATGTGGAGAACATGCGTAAAAAGATTAAGCAGATGTTTGGTCAAGATCCGAAAGTGTTCCGCAACAGTAGCTTGATTTATAGTAATGAAATTGGTGCGATGGTTGCCAACATGGGATTCAAGGGTATGCTTACCGAAGGTGCCAAGCATGTACTTGGATGGAAGAGTCCTCATTATCTCTATCACTGCGCCTACAACAACAAGTTGAAGTTGCTCCTTCGTGATTTTAAACTTTCTGACGATATCAGCCTCCGCTTCAACAACAGTGAGTGGAACGAATATCCTCTCTTTGCAGACAAATACATCGGATGGATTGCTGATATGCCGGAGGAAGAACAGGTTTTCAATATCTTCATGGAACTTTCTGCATTGGGTATCAGCCAACCACTCTCAAGCAATATTTTGGAATTTTTGAAGGCTTTGCCTGCTTGTGCCAAGGAGCGCGGAATTACTTTCTCTACTCCTTCAGAGGTTATCAGTAAACTGAAATCTGTTGACCAGATTGATGTACCTTATCCACTCTCTTGGGTAGATGAAGAACGCGACATTAGCTGTTGGTTGGGTAACGTGATGCAGCGTGAAGCATTTGACAAGCTTTATAGTGTGGCTGATCGTGTACGTATCTGTACCGACCGTCGCATCAAACAGGATTGGAGTTATATGCAGGCTTCGAACAACTTCCGTTTTATGACTACCAAGCAGACTGGAATCTGGTTGAACCGAGGTATCTATGATTCTCCCTTCGATGCATTCACCAACTATATGAACATCTTGGGCGACTTCATCAGCCGTGTGAACTCTCTCTATCCCGTAGAGATGGACAACGAGGAACTGAACGCCCTCTTGACCACCATCAAGAATCAGGGTGAAGAGTTGGAAATGCTGCAGAAGGAGAATGATAAACTTCAGGCCAAACTTGCCAAGTTGGCTCCTGCACCGGCTAAGGCCAAGAAGGAGGCTGCTCCAAAGAAAACTACGGCCAAGAAGACAGCAAAGAAAGCTGAGTAAATACAAAATTGGAAAAATTAGTAAAAGAGGGTGTGTCAAATCAAACTGACACACCCTCTCTTTTTTTTATTCGTTTTTCATTGGTAGGATGAAATGTCCGAAAGATATAAATCTTCAGTGCTTAGAATTTGAATATTCAAGCCTTGTCCTCTGTCTCTTCCAAGCATTCATCGCTACATGTTATGTATTGAAACGAACTTGTATGGGTTTAATACCATTCTTCTAAACCATTCACTCCGTTCGGGAACTGGACAAACAGAGTTCCCGAACGGAGTGAACAGTTCAAACGAGCATTATATATACGGCTCTACAGCAACAATAACAGAAACATTCAATGATTTTCCAAGCACTCCCTCATTGACCTTTCACTCTGCAAATTTGCTATAGGTGATGCGCACCTGTAGTTCATTTCCAGGATTGAAACCTCCCATAAGTCGGGCACTGGTGAGATTCAGGTTGTGACGGATCGTGACAATATTATTGGATGTGTCGGTTGTTGTCACAACGGGAATCAGTACTACTTTGTTCCAATCTTCATCCACCTTACCGTTGTTTGTTTTCTTTTCGTTGATGCAATGAGTAATGAGTTGGGACATGTTGCTGAACGTGTATGTGTTATAACTGGCGTTGAATGACGCTAAATAAGAGGTCTTGTTGTCGATTACCTGATTTTTCTCAAAGAATGAGTACATGTCCTTCTTACGAACCATCAAGATTGTTTTGGGAATACTCATCTTGAATTCATTTTCAGAGTTTACGTCTGTTGTAGTGTTGTAGCGTGTAATCGTCAACTTTACAGAGTTCAATGTGTCACCCTTTTCGATATGGTTGGCATAAATCTCATCCAATGGAAGAGCCACTTCGGTGAAGATACCGGCAGGAGTTTTCAAGTAAGTGCAGCTACCGTCATTTTCAGCCAATTTTTTCAGCGTTTCTTTGTCGGTAAGGAAATGGTTGGCTTGGATTACTTCCTGAGTACCTGCAAATTGAGCTACTACAGTAACGAGTGAATCCAACTTTCCACTACTACTTTGTATGAAATACTTGAATGAGACATTCAGTTGTGCTTGTTGGATATTGAGAATGGTTCCATCCCCTTGGTCACATTTGAAGTACATTCCTTTGCATACGTTGTTGATGAAGGTTTCGGCATTGGCAAAATATTTTTTTCCGATGTGTTTTCCGTTCTCGTCCTTCTCGTAATATTTCCGGATAATGTCTGTTCCGAAGTTACGTGGCAACGGAATGCGGATATAAGGGACATAGTTGCTTGAGTTGGATATGGAATCTGGTACAGTCTGGTCAACAGCTGTATAGGGACGTGATACTAGTGGCGCTTTTCCTTCATCGTAGAAGTCGGTGGGGGTGATGTCTGTATAATAATCCATATCTGCCTGCAATACACTGTCGAGCGGATATACACTCATGTGACAGGGATTGGTGGCACTACCGAAATATGATTTTACGTAGAGACGTACTTCTGCTGATACGGCAGTGTCGCCAGCCACTCCTGTTTCGGGGAATTCAAATTCTTCCACGCAATGGAATTGGGTCATGAAGTCGGCTTCGAAAGTTCCGTATGTAGGGTCTGTATATTTACCCAAATATGCACTGCTTGTTCTTGCAAGGATAGAGTCACCGGCCAATATCGAACGGCTTGTAGCATTATATATATGGGTATTGATGCTGATATTGTCATGGTCGGGCATCATGCTTTCACCTAATCCTTCGGTGTTGTCGTCACAACTTGTGATATGACCTGCCAGTATCATGAGTGTGACACACTGGAGTATTTTTTTCATTTCAGCGATAAGGGTTTGTTGTTAAAATAAAGAAAATTCAGAACTTCTGTATTTCATGGAAGTTTGTTTGATATATACTCTGTTCCTTTTTTTGGGGGGGGGAGGGAGAAGTCTAAGAGAAGAGAGGGGGAATCAATCTTCCTCCTCTTCTTCTTCGTCTTCCTTGCCGACGCTCCATACCAAATCATAGAAGTCGCAGAAACTGCCAGCATAGTTATCTTCTCCTTGGTATTCCAACGTTGGAATTCCCTTGTCTTTCGCAAATTGTAGAAGTTCGGGACGTGCATCGGCACTATTTTGAATTACTCCGTCAGAATAGCTGATAGCCAATCGATGGAGTTCGGCAAAGTCTATGGGAAGTTTCACATCCTTCACCAAATCGGGAGTCATGTCTTTGATGAGCAGTTGTTCCAGATAACTGTCATTGAACGATTGCTTGAATCCGTCTTCATATACCGAAAATACGATACGTGAGTCGCGGAACCAAGGTTCTTCTCTGTAAGCGGTCTTGATGTATAAGGGGATGAGAGCTGTCATCCATCCATGGCAATGGATGATGTCTGGACACCAACGCAATTTCTTCACGGTTTCTAATACTCCGCGTGCATAGAATATCGTCCGTTGGTCATTATCGGGATATTCGTTGCCCTCTTCATCGGTTGCCATCATACGTTGCTGGAAGTAGTCATCATTATCAATGAAATACACCTGCATGCGAGCTGATTGTATGCTGGCCACTTTGATGATGAGCGGGTGGTCAGTATCATCAATGATGAGGTTCATACCGCTGAGGCGTATTACCTCATGCAATTGGTTTCGCCGTTCATTGATGTTACCCCATTTGGGCATGAATGTGCGTATTTCCCGTCCTTTCTCTTGGGTCTTCTGGGGAAGTTTTCTACCGACAAGCGACATGGGCGTATCGGGTACGTAGGGTGTGATTTCTTGGGTTATAAAAAGAACCTTTTTTGCCTTCATCTTGATATATTTTCTCAAAAGATTGTGCAAAGATACGAAAAAATAGACAAATTTGCCTCTTTTCAATCATGAATAAATGGTTATGTTTTGTTAAGTCGTTGATTTTTAACTCAAATTTACGCTTAAAAATGGGTGGTTCGAAAACTTTTTCTGCACAAAACGGCCGTTTTCTTTCGTTATGTGGCAAATTATGGTTTACTTTGCACCGTTTTTCACGGTTTTGATGAATAAGTAGATTCAAGAGAGATGAAAATAATACATACAATAAGTGAATTGCAAGCCGAACTGTCCGCTTTGAAAGCACAGGGAAAGATGGTAGGACTTGTACCGACAATGGGTGCTTTGCACGCCGGTCATGCTTCGTTGGTTGAGCGTAGTGTCGCTGAGAATGATGTAACGGTTGTGAGTATTTTTGTGAATCCCACCCAGTTTAATGATAAGAATGATTTATTGAAATACCCTCGTACCTTGGAGGCTGATTGCGAATTGTTGCAATCCGTGGGTGCAATGATTGCTTTTGCTCCTTCTGTAGAGGAGGTTTATCCCGAACCGGATACCCGTTCGTTTTCTTATGCCCCGCTCGATACGGTAATGGAGGGAACCTTTCGTCCTGGTCATTTCAACGGTGTATGTCAGATTGTGAGCAAACTGTTCGACATGGTACAACCCCATCGTGCCTACTTCGGTGAGAAGGATTTCCAGCAGTTGGCCATCATCCGCGAAATGGTTCGTCAGATGAACTATCCGCTTGAAATTGTCGGTTGCCCCATTGTGCGCGAAGCCGACGGACTTGCTATGAGCAGTCGAAATACTCGTCTTTCGGTTGAAGAACGTACTACGGCACTTAATATCAGCCGCATTCTTTTCGAGAGTCAGAAGTATGCTGAAGTTCATACGTTGGCCGAGACAAAATCATTCGTTGAAGAAGGAATTGCAGCTATCGAAGGCCTCCGTTTAGAATATTACGAAGTGGTGGATGACCGCACTCTGCAAACAGTACGCGAGTGGGACGAAGCTGAGGGTATCGTTGGTTGTATCACCGTCTTCTGTGGCGATGTTCGTTTGATTGATAATATTAGATACAAATAGATTGATGTATAATTTATCAAGTGCAATGTACAATTTTGCCATTCGGAACTTGTACCTCTTGTGCTTTGGGAATAAGTTGTACTTTGTAAATTGTAAATTGTAAATGTATATAGAAGTACTGAAATCCAAGTTGCACTGTGTGCGCGTTACTGAGGCTAACCTCAATTACATGGGTAGCATCACTATTGATGAAGACTTGATGGATGCGGCCAATCTTATTGCTGGTGAGAAGGTACACATCGTGAACAACAACAACGGTGAACGTTTCGAAACCTATATTATTAAAGGTGAACGCGGAAGCGGATGTATCTGTCTCAATGGTGCGGCCGCCCGTAAAGTGCAGGTGGGTGACATTGTTATCATCATGTCTTATGCTCAGATGGACTTCGAGGAGGCCAAGACTTTCAAACCTGCCGTTGTCTTTCCCGATGCAATGACAAATAAATTGGTGTAAATAGAGTAAATAAAGGAGAATTGTGTAGAGGTGTGTCAGCGGAAGTTGGCACACCTCTTTTTGAATCAAAGTCTTACAGTGTCAGCATAAACGTTGCTCCTCGTCCATGTTGGGGCATCAGTTTCAGGTCTCCCCCGTGCAAACGCATGATTTGGCGGCTCAGACAGAGGCCGATACCCGTTCCGCCCTGTTTGGTGGTGTAGAAGGGGAGGAATACCTCTTCGCTTATCTCTTCTGGGATACCTGGGCCGTTGTCGCTTACCAGAATGTAGGGCGAACCGTTCGTTTCGCTTGCGATGATGTGAATGCTAGCATCGGGTTGATTCTCCGTTGCCTCGCGCGCGTTCCTTATTAGATTAGTCAGTACTAAGGTGAGTTGGTCGGTGTCAGCTTTGATTTTTTGTCCGTTTCCCCAGGCAAAGTGTAGCGAGTGGTGGGGCATCAGTGCCTTCAGCTGGTTGAAGAGCTTTTCTACTTCCATCTCTTTCTTTATCGGTGCAGGCAAATGGGCCAGTTGGCGGTATGAGTCGAGAAAAACTTTCACACTCATGCATTGGTTATGTATCACCTCCATTCCCTCCTGCATTTCTTCTGGTGTATAGTGTTCGGGGTGTTTCAGCATGTCGCTTGATAGACTTATGATCGGTGTGATACTGTTGCGCAGTTCGTGTGTCATGATACGTATCAGACGGTCATAGTAGAGTTGTTTGTACTCCAAATTGGTCATGTTCTCGCGGAATTGGGCTGTTATATGGTTCATACCCGTGTACATTTCATCCAATTTTTTGTCGCCTGTTTCGGGGAAATTCATGGTGTAGTTATGTCCGAGCAGTGATTTAACGAAATAGATAATCTGGTTAGGTACGCGGTTGACCAATCTCAGCAATACCCATACAAGCAGTATCGACACTATAGCAATGTTCTCAGAGTGCGTTGGCAACCAATTCTGCAAATATCCCCATACGGCTATACCTCCCAAAGCCATGAAGAGCAGAGCCATGAGCAGGAATCGAAGTCGGTAATTGAATGGGAGCTTCATTTTTTTATGTTTAAAAGGAGTACGGATTTGAACTCTTATAGCTGTTTTATATATAAATTCCAAACTTCTTCAATCGGTTGTAAAGAGTCTGTCTGCTGATGCCCAATCGGGTGGATGCTTCAGTCAGGTTACCTTCACATTCCTTCAAAACTTCGGTGATGTGTTGTTTCTCCAGTTCTTCGAGTGTCATCTGTCGGGTTGTCGCTTGCATGTCCTTCAGTTGGTTAACCTCGTGTATCGTATCTTCCCGATTCCGTTGTTCTTCACGTTTTCTGATGGCCTTCAATAGTTTCTCTATCAGTTCGTCGTTGTTCCACGGTTTGGTCACGAAATCTTCGGCTCCTTCCAACATGGAGTTTACTGCCAGGTTGATGTCACCGAAGGCTGTTATCAGCACTACGGCCGGAGGGTTAGGATGCCCCTTGATGTATTTCAACCAGCTTCGTCCTTCTTCTCCGTCCAGTTTCTGTGAGTTGAAATTCATGTCCAGTAGGATGGCATCCACTCGTTCGCTGTCCAGTAGTGCGGGTAGCGAGTGGGGGTGAGGAAGGGTCATGACGGATTTGAACAAACCCTTTAATATTAGCTTCAAGGTTTTCAATACCGCAGGGTTATCATCTATGATGGCTATGTGATAATCGTACATTTTTTGCTATTTTTCTGCAAAAATACGCTCTTTTTCTTAAATGAGTGTCTAAAAATTGGACGTTTTTGGGGGTTGGGAAACGATTTAACGATTTGTTAACACTTTATTCTTGCATAATTCAAGAACTTTGTAAGGAGAAAAGGAATACCAACGGAGAAACAGCCTTTGGTTGGAATCTTTGAAGGTCTTTCGGCTTTTGTCCAAGGAGAAAAAAGGGTTCTCAAGGGGAGGAGTTGAAAAGTTTACTGACAGATAAAATGATAGGATATTAAATAACATATTAACAACAGACTATCTACTTTCTTCTCTTTTGGAGGAGTAAGGGAGAGGGTCTCCTAAAACCAATTACAATTATGATTAAGACAAACAGTATTCAGAAAGTATTCCGTACGGAAGAAGTGGAAACATGGGCATTGCACAACGTAAGCCTGGAAGTGAAGGAAGGAGAATTTGTGGCCATTATGGGACCTTCGGGTTGTGGTAAATCTACATTGCTGAACATCCTCGGCCTGTTGGACAATCCTACGAACGGTACCTACGAATTGTTGGGTACCAATGTGGCCGAATTCAACGAAGACCGTCGGACCCAGTTGCGTAAGGGAGTCATTGGCTT
This sequence comes from Phocaeicola sp., assembly GCA_045647865.1. Classification (GTDB taxonomy): domain Bacteria; phylum Bacteroidota; class Bacteroidia; order Bacteroidales; family Bacteroidaceae; genus Phocaeicola_A. Next base: position 56,240 of record JAZRMW010000066.1, on the reverse strand, counting down.
TGTGTTCCAAAGCTTCAACCTTATCGAGGAACTGAGCGTGTATGAGAATATCGAACTTCCGCTCATCTACATGGGTGTACCCAAAGCGGAGCGCAAGCAACGTATCCAAGAGGTGATGCGCCGCGTGGACATTGCCCATCGCGAGAAACACTTTCCCAAGCAACTTTCCGGTGGTCAGCAACAGCGTGTAGCCATTGCCCGTGCCGTAGTGGGTGGTCCGAAACTTATTCTTGCCGACGAGCCTACAGGTAACCTCGACTCCAAGAATGGTAACGAGGTGATGTCGCTCCTCAGCCAACTCCACAAAGATGGTTGCACCGTGGTGATGGTGACCCACTCGCGCCACGATGCTCAGTTTGCTGACCGCATCATCAACCTGTTCGATGGTCAGGTAGTGGAGGAAATGCATTTGTAAGAAGCCCCTCCCTAACCCCTCAGATCCCTCCCCTTGCCCTCCCAAGGGGAGAGATTGAATACTATAAACCCTATAGAAACTATGCAAACTATTAAACCTTTAAGTACTAATCATTAACAGCAAGACTATCCACTCCCCTCCCTTGTGGGGGGACAGGGGGATGGTCTTCTTCTCTGACATTATGCTTTCACATAACCTAACCGTTGCTTGGCGAAACATCAATAAGTATCTTTCGCAAAACATCATCAGCGTGCTTGGCCTCTCGGCCAGTCTGGTCTGCTTCAGCCTGTGTATGCACTTCAGCCGCTACATTATGGGCATAGACAAACACTTCCCGAACTACGACCGCATTGCGGAGGTGGTCTATCAGCGTCCTAATGGAAACCTTTATATACTTTCTCCCTTGGAGGGCAAACAGATAACGGCCGCTCCGATGAACACACTCAAGAGCCTGTGCATGGTTATCGGCAGTTCGCAAGTCACCCACAGTTACGAAGATGGATCGGGGATGCAAGTACCCGTGGAGCTGAAGGCGGTGGAGACTGACGGCCCCTTTGCTGATGTGTTCAGTGTAAAAGTGGTGGCCGGCAGTTGGGAGCAGGCGGCAGAATTGCCCAACTCCATTGTGTTGAGTGAGTCGAAAGCCCGCAAGTTGTTCGGTTCGGCGGCCGATGCCATAGGACGCACGTTTGTCTATACCGGTCGTTTTAATGTCACTTACACCGTCCGTGCCGTGATGGCCGACATGCCCCGCGATATCAGTTTCTTTGAGTATGGAATTGATGCACTGAAACTGAACGACGATAGCAGTCCGCGTAACCTGGAGTACGGTTACAACTGGCAGAGTTACATCTACGGTCTGATGTCCGACGGTGTGGAGTTGGAGGATGTGAACCGCGAATTGGCGAATACCATCCAACCCGGCATTACCCATATTGCAGGACGTGAACGGACGGAGGAAACCATCGTGGCCACCCGCATGGGGGAATACGCGACCGACAACAGAGCCAGACTGATTGGCATCATCACTGCCTTTGCCGTGCTCATCCTCTCGGTGGGCTTGCTCAACTTCCTGCATTTTCTGGTGGGAAGTATCCTGAACCGTATGCGCGAATACAGCTTGCGCCGTATGTTCGGATGCCGCCTGCGCGACCTCTTCGGTCTGCTTTTCACGCAGACATTCCTGCTGCTTGCGGCCACAGCCTTCGTCTGTTCCTATACCATCAGAGCGCTGATTCCCCTTGTTGAAATGCCGGCCATGTTTGCCGATGTCTTGCAGATTGACACCTCGCTGATGTGGTGGCAGACGGCTGAGTACATCGGTTGGCTGCTTCTTCTCTGCATGGTCATCTGCCTGGGAGTGTGCCTTTACATCCGGCACACCACCATCCAGCAGGGTGTGGCAGGGGTGAGCAGTGCACCACGCATCCGCCGCCATCTGGGACGCAATCTGATGATGGGCCTGCAGTTCTTCATCTGTTGGGTGTTCGTCAGTCTCACGGTGGGCTTCTATCTGCAGGCACGCCTCACCACGAGCACGGTGCTTGGCTCCCTGTCGCGGGCAGAGAAGGAACAGATACTCTCCATCCCCATAAATGGGAAGAAGACACTGATGCGCCCTGATGAGAAACAGGTGTTGGTGAACCGCCTGAAGGCACATGCCGGCGTAAAGGATGTGATGACTGCCGACGGACAGATGCTGAATACCATTTCCGGTAACGGAATATTGACCGAACAGGGGAACAAGGATTCGAAGATTGACGTACTTATCGACAATTTCCCTGCCAACTACTTCCGCTTCATGAATCTCGAAGTGGTGCGTGGTGTGCTCCCCGAAGCGCAGGGACAGATAGCTGCCGACACGGACTTTGCCGCCCTGTTTGATGAGGACATCTTGGGACGCGTCTTCTACGATGTTTATCGGAATACGCCTTATACCGTGACGGCCATTGTGAAGAGTACTCCGCGTGTGGCTACCGACAATGGCATGATTGCCAGAAACAAGTTCGGATGGGTCTATATGTGTGAAAAGGAGTGGGCGGCCGACCCCTACATCGGCCACATCTACCTGAAGTGTCATCCGGAACAGGTGAAGGTCGTGCGCGAATATGCAGTAGAAGAATTAAGGAAAGTATTTGCCGCCAGCATCGAGCCGGAAGTATATACGCTGATGGACGACATTGAGGCCGACCAAGGTGTCGAGGAGGCTTTGAAGGAACTTATCCTCTTCTTCGCCCTCGTCAGCCTGACCATCACTCTGTTGGGAGTCTATTCCGCCATCACCCTCGACACCGAACGCCGCCGTCGCGAAGTGGCCCTTCGAAAGGTGCACGGTGCCCGTTTCAATGACATTCTGTGGCTCTTTGGGCGCAGGTACTTCTACCTGTTGGTGATACCCTTCGTGTTGGCTTTCCCCATCCTTCACTTTTTCTTCACTAAATTGAGCGGAGGTTATCTGGTATTCTTCAACCACGGCCCGCTCTTCTGGGCAGGCATCTTTCTCGGCGTTACTTTACTGGTAGTGCTCACCATCCTATGGCGTATCCTGCAAGTAGCCCGTACCCGTTCGGCGGAGGAAATAGCGAAAGGATGATGTCTTAGGATTTACAAACTAAAGATGAAAAATGAGCCTTGATTTTTTTGTATAGGGATAGTCTTGAAAAAGGCTATCCCTATATAGTATGCGGCATAATCCTTTATAGTTTCAAGTCCAATACTATGATAACGTGCGTTCGATATAAAAGTGATTTTTATCAGATGTTCCACCCAAATCCATTAGCTGATAGCTGTTCTTTGATCAGCTGATAGAATTTTCTCGGACATCTGATAGATTTTGGAGGAACTGAGATATTCTTTTTAATGACGTTTCATTGAACTTACGTTGTAATAGTATCCATGTGGATGGATCGTTTGTCTGAGTATCCGTGGATTATCGTCTGTGACTATTTGTAAAATTATATCAGATGATAATAGACATAGGTATACAGGTTCGTAGAATGATAAATGAGAATCGCCTTTTGTGCATGAAAAAGACGTCTTTGAGTTTTTTTTTAGTGTTGGAAGTAGAATTTATTGCACACTTTTTGTAAATGTGTGCAATTTTATATACCTTTGCGCCCGATTTTGAGTAAAGGTGGGACTTTATGTGTTTCCACGTGTTATTAACAAATATGAGAATTTTCATTTTTCTCCGGATAAAAGACAAGGTGAATTGGATGACTCATTAAAAATAAAATGTATGGATTTTAGATCGGTAAACAAAACTTTTGAGGCTTCGTTCAAAGCGAACTGGGACAGACCTGCTATTTCAAATTATCATGGTGCGACGTATCATTATCGTGATCTTGCGCGAAAGATTGCCAAACTTCACATTATGTTTGAAGAGTGTGGATTGGAAAAAGGGGACAAGGTTGCCATTTGTTCAAGAAACCAAGCGAACTGGGTAGTCTCTTTCTTGTCGGCACTCACTTATGGAGCAGTGCCTGTGCCTTTGATGCATGAGTTCAAGCCCTCGAACATTCATCACTTGGTGAACCACTCTGAATCAAAAGTCTTGTTTGTGGATGATGTCATTTGGGAAAATATTGTAGAGAGTGAAATGCCCGAACTTCAAGCTATCATTCAAGTGAACACTCTGCAATTGATGTATGCTGCCAATGAGAGAATCTCAGAAGCCAGATTGCGCTTGAATGAATTGTTTGGTAAGAAATATCCCATGGCCTTTACTCAGGATTCGTTGAATTATTACGAAGATCAGGCTGACGAGTTGGCTATCATCAACTACACTTCTGGAACATCTGGATTTTCTAAGGGAGTGATGATTCCTTACAGAGCTATTGCTTCCAATCTTGAATTCGGATATAAGGTACTTCCGCAGATTAACAACACCTCTAAGGTTGTATCTATGTTGCCATGTGCACACATGTACGGTTTGATGTTTGAAGTGTTGTATGAGTTGTCAGCAGGTAGTCATGTACATTTCCTCTCACGTCTCCCGAGTCCAAAGGTCATCTTGCAGGCTTTGGCAGAAGTGAAGCCGACTATTGTGATAGCCGTACCACTCATTATCGAAAAAATCTACAAGAACAAGGTGAAGCCTGTGTTGGAGAAGGCTGGTATCAAGTTTGCCATGAAGGTACCTGGACTTGACCAACTTGTAATCAATAAAATCAAGAACGAACTTATCAATGCTTTTGGTGGTGAGTTCTACGAAGTCATCATCGGTGGGGCTGCATTCAATAAAGAAGTGGAGGCATTCTTTAAAAAGATGAATTTCCCGTTCACAGTCGGTTATGGAATGACAGAGTGTGCTCCAATCATTACTTACTCCGATTGGAAAACCGAGAAATTATATTCTTGTGGTGAGATTGTTCCTAATATGGAGATGAAGATTGATTCTCCGGATCCTCAGAACATACCGGGTGAATTGCTTGTAAGAGGTGCAAATGTTTTTCTTGGATATTACAAGAATCCTGAGGCAACGAGTGAAGCCCTTGATAAGGATGGATGGTTGCACACTGGCGATATGGGTGTGATCGATGCAGATGGAAGTCTCTTCCTCCGCGGACGTTCAAAGTGTATGATATTGGGACCTTCAGGTCAGAATATCTATCCGGAAGAAGTGGAAGCTGCGCTTGACGTGAGACCCTATTTTGTGGAGTCGTTGGTGATTGAAGATAATGGTGGATTGACCGCGTTGGTATATCCAGACTTTGATCAAGGAGCCAAAGACGGTATGGATCAGAAAGCTTTGACGAATTATATTAAATCTACTTTGCCGGAAATCAACAAAGAGATTCCTAACTATGCCCGTCTGAGCAAGATTGAAATTATGACAGAACCTTTCGAGAGAACTCCGAAGAAGAGTATTAAGCGTTATCTCTATCAAAGACGCTGAAAACTATATTCATAATTGTACTGTTTTTAGAAAGGATGACCCATTCGAGAATAATGTGCCATCCTTCTTTTTAAATCCTTTTTTCTGTGTATTCAATTTAAATTTTAAAGAAATAAGAAAAATGAAAAAGATTTTATGGATGATTCTATGTGCATTTTTGTTTATGCCAGCGTATGCACAGGGATTGAATGACAAGGCAGATAATATTGTAGGTGAATACCTCACTGATCGTGGAGGAAGTAAAAGTAAAGTGCGTGTGACAAAGAATCAAGACGGCACTTACAATGCACAAGTCTTTTGGGTAGAAAATCCTAATGATGCAAATGGCAAGAAACGTAAAGACGTTAAAAATCCCGATGAGAAGTTGCGCAATGTAGATATTGACCAGGTGGTGATTGTGAAGGGATTGAAGTATGATAAAAAAGACAAGACATGGGGAGATACCAAAATATACGATCCCTCAAAAGGTATCCGGGTGGATGTTACTGCTGAATTTGTCAAAGCTGACAAACTGAAGTTGCGTGGTACAATATTGGGCATAGGTACTACCATTTATTGGACACGTATTAAGGAATAAATGTGAAAAATAACATCGGTCATAGATTTGAACTTAATCTCGGACTATGTTGTTTATAAGATTTTAGAAAGACATGAATTATAATTTGTTAAAAGGTAAAAGAGGTATTATCTTCGGAGCGTTGAATGAGCAATCAATAGCTTGGAAGGTGGCAGAAAAAGCCGTGGAGAATGGTGCTGTCATCACTTTGTCGAATACACCGGTAGCCGTGCGTATGGGTGATGTGAATGCGTTGGCCCAGAAACTCAATTGTGAGGTGATTGCAGCTGATGCTACCAGTGTGACAGATTTGGAAAATGTATTCAAACGTTCAATGGAGGTCTTAGGTGGACAGGTTGATTTTGTATTGCACTCCATTGGTATGTCACCCAATGTACGTAAAAGACGGACTTATGATGATCTCGATTATGATATGTTGGGCAAGACGTTGGATATTTCTGCCGTCTCTTTCCACAAGATGATTCAGGCGGCAAAGAAGTTGAATGCCATTGCTGACTATGGTTCGATTTTGGCTTTGAGTTACGTTGCTGCCCAGCGTACGTTTTATGGTTACAATGATATGGCCGATGCCAAGGCTTTGCTTGAATCCATAGCTCGTAGCTTCGGTTATATCTACGGTCGTGAGCATCATGTACGTGTGAATACCATCTCTCAGTCACCTACCATGACTACAGCAGGAGCTGGAGTGAAGGGTATGGACAAGTTGTTTGACTTTGCCAATCGTATGTCTCCATTAGGAAATGCTTCTGCCGAAGAGTGTGCAGACTATTGTATCGTCATGTTCTCTGATTTGACACGTAAGGTGACAATGCAGAATCTCTATCATGATGGTGGTTTCTCAAGTGTCGGTATGTCCTTACGTGCTATGGCCACCTATGAGAAGGGACTTGAAGAGTATATGGATGACAATGGTAATATCATTTACGGATAATCAGATTTAGAAAAGTTTCAGAAGATTAGTATTCTTCCTTATAAAAGAATGGCATTCTTACACGCGTAAGAATGCCATTCTTTTTTTGTTCTGATAGTATCTCTTTTACATCAAGAATCCAAGTAGGATACCTGCTGCTACGGCTGAACCAATCACGCCCGCCACGTTGGGACCCATGGCATGCATGAGCAGGTAGTTGGTGGGGTCGTATTCGAGACCGACGGTCTGGCTGATACGTGCAGAGTCGGGCACAGCTGATACACCGGCATTACCGATAAGCGGATTGATGCGCTTGTGCTTCGGCAGGATGAGGTTGAACAGTTTCACGAACAATACACCCGAAGTGGTGGCGATGATGAATGACAAGGCACCAAGAGCGAAAATGAGTATACTGTCTATCGTCAAGAATTCGCTGGCTTGCGTAGAGGCACCTACTGTGACACCAAGCAGAATGGTGATGGTGTCAATCAGCGGACCACGAGCCGTCTCTGCCAATCGGCGGGTAACACCTGATTCCTTCAACAAGTTACCGAAGAAGAGCATACCCAACAGGGGAAGACCACTCGGTACGAGGAAGGTGGTGAGCAAAAGACCTACGATAGGGAAGATAACCTTCTCGGTGTGGGATACCTTACGCGGAGTCGGCATTCGCATCAGACGCTCCTCCTTTGTAGTGAGCAAACGCATGATGGGCGGTTGGATTACCGGCACAAGTGCCATGTAAGAATAGGCTGATACGGCAATGGCACCCATCAAGTGAGGAGCCAATTTGGACGAAAGGAAGATAGCCGTAGGACCATCAGCTCCACCGATGATACCGATAGCACCTGCTTCTGCGGGTTCGAAGTTGAATGCGAGTGCAATCATATAAGCTCCGAAAATACCAAACTGGGCAGCTGCTCCGATGAGCAACAGTTTGGGGTTGGAGATGAGTGCCGAGAAGTCGGTCATGGCTCCGATGCCCAAGAAGATGAGTGGCGGATACCAACCGGAGGTTACACCTTGATAAAGGATATTCAATACAGAACCTTCTTCATAGATTCCCACTTGCAAGCCTGCTTCCACATTGAACGGAATGTTTCCGATGAGCATACCGAAGCCGATGGGTATGAGCAACATTGGCTCGAACTCTTTGGCTACGGCCAAATAGATGAAGAACAAACCTACGAGAATCATGATCAGATGTCCGGGAGTTGCGTTGGCAAAACCCGTGTATGTCCAGAAGTCTGCGAGGTTGTTTCCTAAGAAATTGATAAATTCTCCCATGATGTTTTAGATTTTTATTAGTCTTATCGGTTTTTAGTCTAATAGGACTAACTATACTTATTCAATCACTACCAAATCAGTGCCTTCGAGAACTGATTCACCTGCTTTGACGTTGATGGCTGTAATCTTTCCGTCTTTGTCCGCATTGATGTTGTTCTCCATCTTCATGGCTTCGAGAATGATGACGGTTTGTCCGCGCTTCACGGTATCGCCTACGTTCACCTTGACGTCGAGGATGACACCAGGAAGCGGACTCTTCACGGCTGCCTTTCCTGATGTTACAGGTTTAGCTGCAGGTGCTGATGCAGGAGCTGCAGCCGGGCGTGCGGCAGGACGCACTACGGGTTTCGGCTCTTCCTTCTTCTCGGGCATTTCCACTTTGTAGGCAACACCGTTTACTTCTACGTTGGCAATGTTGCCTTCAATCTCTCCGATGGTAACGTTGTATTCATTACCATTGATGGTATATTTATACTCTTTCATATCTTTTTTATTTATGTTCTAATGATTATTTGCGCAGCATTAAGTGCTTGGCATTCCATGCCGAAGTTTGGCGAGTGATGGTGAGTACGCCCGATTCGATGTCATGTACATTGCCCATCTCTTCGTGCAAGGCCATGGCGATGGCTGCATAAACTTCTCCTTCCTTGCCTTCGGCTTTGGCAAGAGGCTGGTTTTCTGTCATTGTTTCAGTTTTACTTGTTTCAGTTGACTTCTTGGATTGCATACCCAATCCCAACAGGCGGAACGATACATAGAGAATAATCAAACCGCTGAATACCACGAGCATGGCGGTGATGGCCATACCTACACCTGAAGCATCTGCTTCTGCAAACTTCTCTTGCTTGGCGTTCTTCTCGATGGTCATGTTGTTGGTGCTGGGGGTTACGTAGCTGTTTGCTTCGTCACCACCTTTGACCACCCATTCGGGATTGGCGTCATCCACACGGGCATACGAATGGTCTGCTTCGAGGGTCGGAATCTCTATCTCGTCAATGAGTTTGCCTCCGTTGTCATAGAGTCCTATCCAGTTTCCTCCGATAGTGTCCAGTGTGCAAGTGGTGTGGAAGGTTCCGCGGTTAGGTCGTCCGTCAGCCCAAAAGAGGGCATGTTGGCGAGGTTTGATTTTTGTCAATACATCACCTTTGGGGACATTGTAAAAAATCGTGTCGCCCATGCCGTTATATACGGCCAGTTTGTATCCTGCAATATCTACCGTACCATACGACTTGTTGAAAACTTCAATCCAGGCATTGTGCACGCCATAGTCGTCTTGGAAGTTTCCTTTGTTCAGGCTCAACACTTCGTTCAGTACCACTTTGTAGGTCTCCTCTTGCTGGTTGTTGCAGGAAGTAAGACTTACAAGTGACAGGATGGAGAGAAGTATCCCTAAATGAAATTTCTTCATAATGTAATTTTATTGATAAGTTGACGGATTGACAAGTTGACGAGGTTGGGCAGACAAATGCCCTGTTAACTCGTCAACTTGTATCTTGTCAACTGATTTTACAATGGAATGTTACCGTGTTTCTTTGCCGGATTAGTCAACTTCTTGGTTTGCAACTGGGCCAATGCGCGGATGATGCGGAAGCGTGTGTTACGCGGTTCGATGACATCGTCGATGTAGCCATATTTGGCCGCATTGTACGGGTTGGCAAACAACTTGGTATATTCGGCTTCCTTCTCGGCCAGATATTCCGCAGGATTTTCCTTCTCCTTGGCTTCCTTGGCATAGAGTACGGCTACGGCACCCGAGCCACCCATTACGGCAATCTCGGCAGAAGGCCATGCATAGTTGATGTCGCCACGCAACTGCTTGCAGCTCATCACGATGTGGCTACCACCGTAAGATTTACGCAGGGTAACGGTCACCTTGGGCTCAGTGGCTTCTCCATAAGCGTAGAGCAACTTGGCTCCGTGCAGGATAACGGCATTGTACTCCTGACCTGTTCCTGGCAAGAAGCCCGGTACGTCAACGAGTGACACGATGGGGATATTGAAAGCATCGCAGAAGCGCACGAAGCGTGCACCCTTGCGCGAAGCGTTGCAATCGAGCACACCGGCATAGCGGCAAGGCTGGTTGGCCACGATACCTACCGACTGGCCATTGAAGCGGGCAAAGCCGATGATGATGTTGGTGGCATAGTCCTTCTGTACCTCCAGGAACTTGCCCTCATCCACGATGGCACCGATGACTTGGTACATGTCGTAAGCCTTGTTGGGATTGTCGGGGATGATTTCGTTCAGTGCATCCTCCACACGGTCAATGGGGTCGGTGCACTCTACGAGCGGAGCCTCCTCCTGATTGTTCTGCGGGATGTAACTCAGCAACTCGCGGATAAGGGCCAATCCCTCTTCCTCTGTCTGTGCGGTAAAGTGGGTCACACCACTCTTTGTAGAGTGTACGCTGGCACCACCGAGTTGCTCTTGAGTCACATCTTCACCTGTTACGGTTTTCACCACGGCAGGGCCGGTGAGGAACATGTACGATGTACCCTCCATCATCAGCGTGAAGTCTGTCAATGCAGGAGAATATACGGCACCACCGGCACAAGGACCGAAGATTCCGGAAATCTGAGGAACGACACCCGAAGCAAGGATGTTGCGTTGGAAGATTTCAGCATATCCGGCCAAGGCGTTGATACCCTCCTGGATACGTGCACCACCCGAGTCGTTGATACCGATACAGGGTGCACCCATCTTCATGGCCATGTCCATCACTTTGCAGATTTTCTGTGCCATCGTCTCTGACAACGAACCACCGAATACGGTGAAGTCCTGTGCAAAGACATAAACGAGTCGTCCGTCGATAGTTCCCGAACCGGTCACTACGCCATCGCCCAAGAAGGATTTCTTCTCCTGGCCGAAGTTGGTGCAACGATGGGTCACGAACATATCCATCTCTTCAAAACTGCCCTCGTCGAGCAACATGGCAATGCGCTCGCGAGCGGTATATTTTCCTTTCTCATGTTGTTTGGCAATAGCCTTTTCGCCACCACCCAAGCGGGCTTTGGTGCGGAGCTCCACCAATTCCTTGATTCTTTCTAATTGTTTGCTCATTGTTTTTTCTTTCTTGTTTTATGAGTCTAATTGGATTAATTGGACTTATTAGGTTAATTAGCTAATTAGTCTTATAGGTCTAATCCTAAAATCTTATTCACACAGCTCAGTCAACACTCCCTGAGTAGATTTCGGGTGAAGGAAAGCGATGTTCAATCCTTCAGCACCTTTGCGCGGAGCCTTGTCAATCAAGCGGATGCCTTTCTCTTCAGCCTCTGCTAATGCGTTGGCTACACCATCTTCTACGGCGAAAGCCACGTGGTGAACACCTGCACCTTTGTTCTCGATGAATTTGGCGATGGTGCTCTCGGGGCTTGTGGGCTCCAACAACTCAATCTTCGTGTCGCCAACCTTCAAGAATGCAGTACGTACCTTCTGGTCTTCAACTGTTTCAATGTTGTAGCACTTCAAACCTAATACATTCTCGTAGTAGGGGAGTGCCTCCTCAATGCTTTTTACAGCAATGCCCAAATGTTCGATATGGGAAATTTTCATAATGTATAGTTTTTTTAAGTTTAATATCTTAATGTCTGTATAAAGACTTCGCAAAGTAACAAAAAATGTATAGAACAATCAAACTTTTCTTCCATTAATTCTTCAATTTATTCACTTTTGATGAATATTCAAGTCTATCCTTCGCGCGAACCTATTTAAATATGTCAAACTTTCGTTCATTTCCCGTACCATCCTTCGCAAGGCACATATACAGGGTTGTGGCGGGTCGATACATTCTTCAGTTTCCCCTCTTCCACCAGTCGCTTGATGTGGCGGTAGGCTGTTGATTCACACAAATGGCACAAGTCTTCCTTTTCTGTTAACGAACCTTACCCTTGACTTCATCCTCGCTCTCCTTTGGCCTTTCCCCTCCTCAGCCTTGGGACAGGTGAGGGATGAGAGTGAATCGTTCTGCATGAACTTTTGAACAATGTCTCCCTTCCTCCGTATCAAAATATCAAATTTATCAAATATCAATTTTTCTCTGCGCATGTTTGCCGTAGCCTAAAGGGGGAAAAGAAGAGAGTGTGTAGATATATTTTATTATTATATATCTATCCTCTTGCATTTTGCTTCTGTATGTGCTAATTAAAATTTGATATTTGATAAATTTGATACGGTCTTTTCCTGAATAAAGAGTGTCATTAACCACACCTACTTTTCCCTAATGGTATTCATCTTAAATCACACATTTTTCATCATCCCCTTTTGCCCTTCGGAAAATTATCGCTACATTTGCGGAATCGTTGACGAAAATAGGGTATGAATAGTTGCTAGTGCTTATAGATGCTTATACTCATAACTTTTGCATATGCAAAGGGATAGCATGCCGAAAGTAAAGAAAAGTACGAGAAGGTATTGCAACCAAAGAAGAATAAAAAATATCAATCAATAATATTTATCGTATATATGAAAGTCGTTATATCCTTGAGCAAATTTTACCTACTACTGGCCTTCTTGGGTTTAGTATGTTTTATGAGTGTATCATGTAATGATGAGGAAGAAAATGCCCCCGACATTGCCGTGACTGGAAAAGTAGAGACATATGGGTGTACGTTTGCTGACATCAAAGGGTTTGTAAATTTTGACCTTCTGCCTGGAGGTAACGGTGATATTGAGATTGGTATTGAATATGACTATCTAAAATCAGGTAATCAAATTATCAGAAAGACAAAAGTAACTTCTCTTGTGAACGGAAATTTTGTGGCAAAAATAAGTAATTTACCTTCATCTACCGAAATCAGATATCGCACTTATGTGAAGTCAAGCGGTCTTACTCACTACGGAAAATATCTTTCGTTCAAGACAAAAGGGATGGTTAACGTAGTTACTACAGGCGAGGCTACGGACATTGATTACACTTCGGCTAAATTATCCGCAAGTGTGCAATCCGTCTCTGCCGATGAACGCGAAAAATTCAGTGTAGGTATTGCCTGTTCAATATCGGCTTCAGCCCTGCATCCCGATAGCATGTATTATGTAGCCAAAGAGTATGTATCTGATGAAGTTATAAGTGAATATACATTATCATTTACAAACCTTTTAGAAGGAGTAACCTATTACTATGCAGCATTTACTACTGATGGTGAAAATTACAAATTATCACAAATAAAAGATTTCACAACAAAGGGTATTTGGATTCCTAGATCAGGGGCTGTAGATCTTGGCCTAAGTGTAAAGTGGGCAGCCTATAATGTAGGTGCTTCAAGCCCAGAGGAATATGGAGGTTATTACTCATGGGGAGAAACCCGAGAAAAAAGTGTGTATAATTCTAGTACATATAAATACAACAATAAAAACATCGGAACAGACATTAGTGGAACTCAATACGATGTAGCGCGTGTTAAATGGGGTTCAAATTGGCGTATGCCCACATTTAAAGAATTTAATGAACTCCGTGAAAAATGCACCTGGCAATCCTACACGTTTAAAAGAGTCAAAGGAGAACTTGTCACAGGGCCTAATGGAAATAAAATATTCCTCCCTCTATCCGGCATACGGGATGGTCAAGATTTTATACTTGTAGGCTCAAATGGAAGATATTGGACTTCTACTTTGAGTGAATATAACGAGAATTATGCATCTATTATGTTTATTGAAGATAATTCGAAATATTGGACCTATTATTATCTTTATGGAGGCCTTTCTATCCGTCCTGTTTGCGAATAAATCTGTCCATTCATATTTGCAATGCGGATGTAGTGGGTAGCGTGTTTAACGCGTATTGTACAATCAAGTCGCATTTCAAATGCTTGAACTCCAAAATCCGCGTCGCGGATGGAAGAAGTATAGACGCTATTTTGGTTTAAATAACTTTTCAAAATATTGCGATTCCCCGTCCATCCTCATTTCAAATGTGGATGTACGTGAATGTTACAGGCGGGCAGAGAGGGGCAACGTTGAAGTTTTACCCTCTCTCCTCCATCAGCTCCTCATACAGCCATCTGGTCGGCTATGTATTGCACAAGGTCTTTGTTGGTTGCCATTATGTCAAGTGGGTTATTTCTCCATCTGCTTCTGGCGGAACTCATCGAGTTGCTTGAAGCAATGGCGGTTGATGATTTCTTGCAATGGCCGGTCGTGGTTACTTCGGGCGTAGCATGTGTGGTCGAAGAACATGATTTCTCCATTCTCGGCCGTGTAGGAGTGCCATTGGGGGAGCCCTTCGACGTTGGGGTCACCCGTGTGGGCGAATTGTGCCCATGAACGGGCCATGAGGAAACTCAGGCGTTGGTCGTCTGCCGTTATTTCGGGTAACTCTCGTTGAGCCAGTGAAAGGGTGTTGAAGCAGAAGTTCAGCTCGTTGCCGTGTACCGAGCCTAATGTGACAGGTGATCGCCATGTGAACATATAAGTATAGGTCGGAGCCTTGCGTTTACCTCCTACGGCATCGGCCGTGATAAGAGTCTTTGGCCGGAAGAGCCAGTCAATACTCAGCAGGTCTTGTGGGGTATGGTTGGGGTAAGCTTTGCCAAAGGCTTCTATGTAGGCATCGGTGTCGGTGCCGAAGGTCTTCAGCAATTCGGCACGTGCCTCTTCCTGCGTCATGGGGTGCTTGTAGGTGAGGCGTTGCAATTCATTGAAAGTGGTACCAATAACAAGAGGTATATCAGATGAAATATCTGCAAATCCAGGTTGGAAAGGTTGTTGCAAAAGTGTCTCCCCATCAGGTGTCGGACCGAATCCCCACATCATGGGTGTGCCCGGTTTGCGTGTGCCAATGCTTTTCGCCATAGCGCGTTGTCCGGCATCGTAAAGTTTTTGGTAAGGCACATCTTTAATTCTGTCAATATTAGCAGGTGTTATTCCCAATTCGTCAAGGACGGCCTTACCTAATTGTTGTGTCATTTCTTGGGTATTGACGTTCAAGATGGTGCCGCTCATGATGATGGCTTTGTGGAATAGACCTTTTGCCGCAGGCATACACGCAGAGGAGTACTGTCAACAAAACTGATACCTGTACATCTGCCTAACAGAACCTTTTTGATAAATAAAGCAAGAGGGATAGCAACGTCTCTTTCCAGTTCAACAAAACGATTATATGAGACGACCTTTGGAAATAGTCCGCGCAGATGTTTACATACCTTTTCAAGATAGAAGTGTTTAAGACACCGATAACCGGAATCATGAAACAATATCATGATAAGCATGATTTCTGCCTTTGACAGGGTGGAATCACGATGGTAAGGGCGCTTGTTTCCACTTTTCTGCGTATATTTTGCTGTCATCTTATCAAAAAACTTGCAGAAATCATCTGCCATACAGAATAATTCTGTAACTTTGTCCGCGGTGAGCATAGCGATTATTGTTTGTAATTCTTTGTAATTGAGTACTATAAAGTTACAACAGTTTTCGCTAATCACCAAATATTCAGATGATTAAATTCGTCGAACTCACGTTATTTATATTGATACAATTGCCAATTATCTACTGATATGGGAAAGAAAGTATTTACAATCGTATGTGCATGGTTTGCCATGCTGGCTATGTCGGCGCAGGAGCAACCCGAGGAACTGTACACTCTGCAAGGTGACGGAAAGTTGGTGGTGAATGAGAAATACCGTGCTGCGAACGAAGTCTATGACTATAAGGACGAAGTTGGTACATATAAGCGCAAACTGGTGGATGCCGCTCTCTTTACGGTGGGGAAATACAGCTATGAACTCAGGTGCTATGTGTTCGAAGGATGGGAGGATGAGACGGGTGATTGCAACGTCATCCAACTTTACCATAAAGGCAAGATGCTGATTGAGCATATCGACATAGACGGCATATGCTACCTCCATACAGGCAGGGGCAACCACCGTGCCGACTTGAAGGATGTATCGGCCATCCCAAACCGTTTTGCGGTCATCTCTCCCTTGGCCAAGGATGTGACGGCCCTTATCTTCAAGACTTACACTTACCCCTACGAACCCTCCAAAATGCCCATATTCATCGTAAAGGGCGAACAAGCCGTGAAGGTGTTCAACCGCAACATGGAAATCACCTCGATTACCCTTGGCGACAAGGCATTGGACATTATCATGGAGGACTGTTTTCAGGAATACATAACGGATGAGAATGGGAACGATGTGCCTGCCGGATCAGCTCCACTGAAGTACCGCCTCTTTTCCACAGAGGATGGCACATTGAAGTACCAGCAGGTAAAGGAGTGAATCAGTTCATAACGATAGGCATTGCCAAGTCACTGACTCGGGAAAGCGGAGCCGACGGAATGGATATATATAAAAAAGCAAAGGACAGAAGAGTCTCTGTCCTTTGTTTTTTATTTTTATTTCTTTAAACATAAGAACAGAAGAGCAAAAGAAGAAAAAACTCTGTGTTTCCGTGTCTCTGTGTTCTAAAAAAAAGGACTCAGTGCCGCATGGCTTTTTGAACCTTAAACCTTGAACCTTGAATCCTGCATGTCCCTCAGAACTCGCACAACACGCGCACATTGATTTGGCGTGATGTAAGGTAATTGGGTATTGCTGACTGGTGGTTGTTGACGTCCGTAATCCAGTAATAGGAATTGATGTTGCTGAAGTTGAAGAGATTGAGGATGTCTGCGCCTATCCACACATTGCGGAAGTATTGGGCAAGGCCGGTGCGGTACTCCCACTCCTCGTTGTTCAGCAAGCGGTAGGACATTCCTAAATCCACACGCTTATAGGCTGGTGCACGGAAGATGTGCGACTCGCGTCCGCTATGTGGAGGGCCGAAGGGGAGACCGTCGGCATAGTTCATGCGCAGGCTCATCTTCCAGCGATCGGTATTGGGGAAATAGTCGGTAAAGAAGAGCGAGAGGTTCAACCGTTGGTCTGTAGGGCGAGGGAGCCATTGGCCATTGATTTTTTCTTCGGTCTTCATGATGGAGCAGGTGATCCAGGAGTCTGTGCCGGGTACAAATTCACCGAACAACTTGAGGTCGATACCTGCCGCATAACCCTTTGAGAGGTTTTGACCGTAGTAATTGACGCGTACATTATCCACATTGTAGGGGACAAGGTTGGCCAAATGCTTGTAATACAGTTCGGCCGTGAACTTGAAGTTGCGGTTGAGCATGCGGAATTTGTAATCGCCAGCCAGAACGAAGTGGATGGAGCGTTGCGACTTGATGTCGCGGTTCAGTGTCACGGTAGTGACTCTTCCCACGGTGGTCGTGTCACGAAATTCTTTGTAAAAAGGTGCTTGGTAGTATAATCCGGTAGCAAAGCGGAAGGTGAAATCTTCGTTGAAGGCAGGTATCATTCCTATGGATAAACGGGGGCTGACAATCCATTCGTTGTTCCAATCCCAATAAGCCGCCCGGATGCCTCCATTCAATGTCCACAAGCCGAGAGGGGAAACCATGCGGTAGGTGTCCTGCAGATAAAGTGAATAGCGCAAGCTGCTGATTTCTTGTTCAGGGTGGTTCAGACTGTATATCAGTTCCAACTTGTCATTCTGGTGTGGCAAGGAGTAGCCGGCCGAGTCGCGCATTTCCCATTCACGCGAACGTTCTTTGAAGGTCTCTTTTCTCACTTCGGTACCCCAGGTCAGATGGTGTCCGTTCATTAAATCGTGGTGTCCTTTCAGTGCATAAGTCTGCATGTTACCATTCAGGTAGTTGCGTGCATGCTCCATGTAGGTTCCAACGCCAAGGCTTTCGTTTTCTGTCTCGGCATCCAGCCAATATTGTCCGGTGATGTCGAAGGTGACCTCCTCTTTTGTCTTGAATGCTGAGGCTTGCAGGGTGATGCTGTTGTGTGCATCTATGTTTCGTGTCAAGCTGAAAGCGCCGAACCATGTTTGGAAAAGGTCGCGTTCCTGTCCGTCGAAATAGACTTTGAATGAACGTACATTGTCCATTGTACCGAAGCGTGTTTCGCGGTTTTGTGGATTGAAGCGGTATTTGTTTTGTGAAAAGTTACCGATGAATCCCAACTCCCATCGTTTGTTGGGTGTCCAGTTGAGGCATGTCTGATAATCCGTAAAACTGGGGTTGTATTCCCCTTCGGTGTCCATGGTGCCCACGAGGGCTTTGTTCGTCTTGTAGCGGATGCTGTTCATCATGCTGAACTTCTTGGTGGAGAATCCCACATAGGCTCCTGCACCGAGGAGACTGGCTTGTGCCGTAGCCTCGAACTTCTTGGGCTTCTTGTATTGGATGTCGAGCACGGACGACATCTTGTCGCCATATTTTGCTTCGAATCCACCGGAGGAGAACTGGATGCTTTCTACCATGTCGGGATTGATGAAGCTGAGACCCTCCTGCTGGCCCGAACGGACGAGCAACGGGCGATAAATCTCGATACCGTTCACATAGACGCTGTTCTCGTCGAAACTACCTCCACGAACGTTGTATTGTGAACTCAGTTCGTTGTGGTTGCTCACACCCGCTTGGGTGGCTATCAGTTCCTCTACGGCATTTCCCGTAGCCGTGGGCATCAGTTTGGCCTGTTCGCTCTGTATGCGTACGTTTTGTCCCGTTTGTCGGTGCATCTCCTTCACGGTAACCCCTTCAAGGGCATAGTCAGAAGCTGGCAACATCACGTTCAGTGTCACCTTTCCGCGTGGATTGTGCAAGGTGCGTTTGCGCGTCTGATAGCCAATCATTGAGAAGGTGATGACCACCGTGTCTGCACTTTGCACTTCGATAGAATATTTACCCTCCAAATTGCTTACCGTACCGATAGCTTGTCCCTCCACCTTCACGTTGGCAATCTCAATGGGTTGGTGCTCGTCATCGGTGATGGTACCACTGATGAGGGCCGTATGTCCGCCATCATTTGCCGTTTGTGCCCATACACCGAAGAGGCATGTGTATAATAGGATAAGTGCAAGCGTTACACGTCGTTTTATTTCCATTGCTTAAAATATATTCTAATCTATAACGGCATTTTTGTCGGAAACGTATATCGGAGGTTGAAAAAAGTAAAAAATGGACGAATGTATGCTGACATATCGGGGCTTTTCTTTATCTTTGCGCACATAAATAAATTGTAAGGATATGAAAATAGGTGATTCTGTAATTATTTCCCCAGATTTGACCAAATTGCCGAATTGGGTGAATGGAAAAGTCATAGAAGTTGAAAATAATCCGTTTGTAGGGATTGTAATTTCGGCCAAGACAGAAGATGGTGTGATATTTTTCGGTCAGTCGGACTTGTTTAAACTTGTTTCTTCCTCATGTTTGCAATAAGTTTTGATATGTCTGTCTCTGAATTGAGGCAACATTATGGTGAACCTTATAACAATGCATATTACGAGATAAAGGAACTTTTGAAAAAAGATGGTTTTGAATGGATTCAAGGGAGTACCTATATGACATCGAGTGATGATTTGGCTAATGTTATAAAGGCTATCATGGATTTGTCTAAAATTGATTGGTTTAAAAGGTCTGTTCGTGATATTCGTGGATATAAAGTTGAGAACTGGTCAAATTTTACAGAATTAGTAAAAAATGCTTAAGAAGAATAAGGATATGAAGATTACAAACATTTTTCTTGTGGCCGCTATGGCGACATTCACACTCTCTTCATGTGGAAGCAAGAGTGCAAAAGCCGCAGAAAAGCTGGCTGACGAGACATCCAAAGTGTATATGACTACAGACATTTCACCCGAAGGATTGGTGAAGGTGTACGAAGCGTTGGGACGTCCGGCAACGGGGCGTGTAGCCGTGAAGATAAGTACAGGTGAGCCGGGTCGCAAGAAGGGACAGGCACAGATGTCGGAAGAGGAAATGGCAAAGGCACTTGAAGCCGTGGGCAAAAAGGCAAGCGACCGCAAGCCCGAGGTGAAACATGCGCCCGACCATAAGCGCAATTTCTTGAAGCCTGAATTGATAAAGAATTTGGTGCAGAAGGTGAATGGTACTATCGTAGAGTGTAATGCTGCATACGGTGGACGTCGAAACACTACGGAGGCTCATCTTGAAGCAGCTCGCGAACATGGTTTCTTCGACATTGCCAATGTGGATATTATGGATTCAGCCGGCGATTTGGTTATCCCTGTGAAGGACACTACCCACATCAAGCACAACATCGTGGGAGCTAACCTGCAGAACTACGACTTCATGATAAACCTTGCCCACTTTAAGGGACACGAGATGGGGGGCTTCGGTGGTGTACTGAAGAACCAGTCCATCGGTGTGGCTTCCGCTTCGGGTAAAGCCTATATCCACTCGGCTGGAGTGACTGACAAAGTGAGTGAAATGTGGGGACACATCGGTAATCAGATGGGCTTCCTCGAATCGATGGCTGCTGCTGCTCAATCCGTACATGATTACTTCGGAAACGGTGAGCGCATTCTCTACATCAACGTGATGAACAACATGTCCATCGATTGCGATTGCAATGCCTATCCTGCCGCACCGCTCTTGAAGGATATCGGCATCCTTGCCTCAACCGACCCCGTAGCGCTTGACCAGGCTTGCATCGACCTCGTCACTCAAGTGAAGCCCGAGGAAGGCAATGACAATGCTCCCTTGCTCGAGCGCATCAAGAGTCGCCATGGCACCCACACCATTGACCATGCCGAGAAAATCGGCCTTGGCTCGAAGAAATACACGCTGATAAGCATCGACAAGTAAGGTATTTTTTTGCCCTACCTGAAAAATATTTTTCCCAGACACGGAAGAAAACACTCTCGCGTCTGGGATTTATTTATTCCCCTCGGGAGGAGTGCCGCATGGGGATAAGTTGGGAGAAGAAAGCCGGAATAATTCATGTATAATTATACGGCTTGACTATAAAAAGGGGGTGTTCTCTCCTTATAGTGAGTATAAAGTCTTTTATTTGTGAAATATCACGTATATTTGCACCGATTTAACAAAAATGAAGCACGATGAAGACTCTTTCCGGTTGTGCTTTTATGTCTAAACTTTAATAAATAACAATTTAATTATGAAAAAGATTTTTTTGACATTGATGGTGATGGTTGCAGCTGTAGCTGCTAATGCTCAAGTATGGGTAGGTGGTTCACTTGGTTTTTGGGCAAATAGTGATGCTGAGTATTCTGAAACCAAAAGGAGTCTAAATATTTCTCCTGAGGTGGGTTATGATCTTTCAGAAAATTGGTCTGTTGCTCTTGTTTTGGAATATAGTTCTTTCAAAGCGGAAGGATTTAATGTTATGGATGGATTTGCTGTAGCTCCTTATGTTCGTTATAATGTTGTAAAGTCTGGAAATTTTAAACTTTTTTTTGATGGAGGTTTTGAAATAGGAACAGTTAGTGGAGGTGATGAGGATTATTCAACATGGAATGTTGGTATAAAACCTGGTGTATCATATTCTTTAAGTGAGAAATTTAGTATTGTGGGTCACATGGGATTTTTGGGCTATCAAGATGCAGATAAGGAAATTGCCAATGCTATTCAGAGAGGTTTTGGTTTTGATTTTTCTAATGAAATGACATTCGGAATATATTATGCATTTTGATTAGAATTTTATAAAGAAGAATAAGGGCTATATTTTCATTAAAGAAATATGGCCTTTTTCTTTATTCTTTTGTGAAAAGTACTTGAAACTTTGTTCGTGTGATAGATAATTATTATATTTGCATTTTCACAATTAAGTATAATAAAGAAACTGAGAAAAAAGACGGATATGGAAAACTTCAGTGAACTGATACGCTTGCGCCGTAGTACGCGTAAGTTTACCGCGGAGGAGTTGACACAGGAGCAGGTGGAGTTGCTTCTTCGGGCTGCTTTGATGTCGCCGACGAGTAAGCGTACGAACGGATGGCAATTCATTGTAGTGGATGATAAGGAGATGCTCGCTAAACTGGCTCA
This sequence comes from Phocaeicola sp., assembly GCA_045647865.1. GTDB lineage: Bacteria > Bacteroidota > Bacteroidia > Bacteroidales > Bacteroidaceae > Phocaeicola_A. The sequence goes on along the minus strand of JAZRMW010000066.1, from coordinate 34,344 downwards.
ATGCAAGGAGGCGGGGGCAGGATTGATTGCCGGTGCACCGTTGGCTATTGTTGTGTTGGCCGACCCTATGGTGAGCGATGTGTGGATTGAGGATGCTTCGATTGCCTCCATCATGATTCAATTACAGGCTGAAGATTTGGGCTTGGGAAGTTGTTGGGTACAGGTGCGCGAGCGCTTCACGGCTGATGGCATTTCGGCAGATGAAGTGGTACGCGATTTGCTTGACATCCCCTTGCAACTACAGGTGCTCTCCATCATTGCTATTGGACATAAGGGACAGGAACGCAAGCCCTTTGATGAGGAAAATTTGCAATGGGAGAAGGTACATATTAATAAGTATTGATTAGTGATGAGCTACAAGCTATGAACTACGAGTTACAAGTAATGAGAAAATTATATTTAATGACCTTAGTAATTCATAGTTCATAGCTTGTAGCTCATTACTCATAGCAGAAAAGATGAAAATAGCATTAATCGGAGCAGGAAATTTAGCCACCAACTTAGGGAGTGCTTTAGTAAAGGCAGGTCATGTGGTGTGCCAGGTATATAGTCGCACACAGACTTCGGCTGATACTCTTGCTACAAAGTTGGGGAGTAGAGGAGTGAGTGACCTCACAGAGGTAGTGACTGATGCACAACTCTACATCGTATCCTTGAAGGATTCTGCCCTTGATGCAGTGCTCCCTACTTTGGTGAAAGGGCGCGAATATGCCTTATGGGTGCATACGGCGGGTAGTGTGCCCATGTCCATTTGGAAGGAGTATGGATTGAAGCATTATGGAGTATTTTATCCCATGCAGACGTTCAGCAAGGTGCGCGAAGTGAATTTCACGGAGATACCCTTCTTCCTCGAAGCATCGGGCAAGATGGAGATGGATATCCTCAAATCCGTGGCTTCTTCATTGAGTCGTAATGTGCACGAGGCTGACTCCGAGCAACGAAAATTTCTACACTTGTCTGCCGTCTTTGCCTGCAATTTTGCTAACGCCATGTACGCGGCTTCTGCCCGTTTGTTAGAGGAACACGGCCTCTCTTTCGATGTCATGCTCCCCTTAATTGACGAAACGGCCCGTAAGGTGCACGAACTGCATCCGTCGGATGCACAGACGGGGCCTGCTGTCCGCTATGACAGGAATGTGATAGACAAACACCTTGCCCTTCTCGACAATCATCCGCTTTATAAAGAATTGTATGAATTGACAAGCCGAATTATTCACGAAGCAAAAGATTGATAAATTGTACTTGAACTTATGATAAATTACGATTTGACCAAAATACGGGCCATCATCTTCGATGTAGATGGTGTGCTGAGTGCTGAAACCATCACTCTTGCCGCGAATGGAGACCCCATGCGTACGGCCAACATCAAGGACGGATATGCCCTTCAACTTGCCGTAAAAAAAGGATTGATTGTGGCTATCATTACTGGTGGAAAGACCGAAGCTATCCGTGTCCGCTACGAGGGGTTGGGATTGAAGGATGTCTTCCTCGGATGCTCCATCAAAGTGAAGGAGTACAACCAACTGATGGAGAAGTATGAACTTCGTCCTGAAGAAGTCATGTATATGGGTGATGATATTCCCGATTACGAGGTGATGCGCCTTTGTGGATGTCCCGTATGTCCCGCCGATGCCGCTCCTGAAATCAAATCCATTTCTACCTATATCTCCCATCGCAACGGTGGATACGGATGTGGACGCGATGTCATCGAACAAGTATTGAAAGCCCAGGGCAAATGGATGGACGGAAATGAAGCCTTCGGGTGGTGAAATAATTTAGTTACGAGCTACAAGCTACGAGTTACAAATCCCGCCCCGCATGGCTTACTCGTAGCTCGTCACTCGTAGCTTGTAGTTCGTAAATAATCACTGAAAAATATGCTGAAACTGAATTATCATATCATTCTTGCCAGCAATTCACCTCGCCGAAGAGAATTGCTGAGCGGATTGGGACTCGACTACGAAGTGCGCACTTTGCCGGGTATCGATGAATCGTATCCCGAAACGTTACAAGGTGAGGAGATCCCTGTTTATATATCCTCCCAAAAGGCTTCGGCCTACTTGGGTGAGTTGAAAGAAAACGAATTGCTCATCACTGCTGATACCATTGTATGGCTCGATGGCCGTGTTTTGGGTAAACCTTCGGATGAGGAGGATGCCTGCCAGATGTTGCGTGCCCTTTCGGGTAAGACACATCAAGTAATCACGGGGGTCACTCTTGCCACTACCACTTTCCAGAAAAGTTTTGCCTCCGTGTCGCAGGTCACATTCGCCACACTCTCCGACGAGGAAATCAAGTACTACATAAGCCACTATCATCCTATGGATAAGGCTGGTTCATACGGCGTTCAAGAATGGATTGGGTTTATTGGTGTGGAGCGCATCGAAGGTTCGTACTTCAACGTCATGGGACTTCCCGTACAACGGCTCTATCGCGAGTTGAAGGAGATAGGTAGATAAATTGAATCGTTGAGGCGTTTATAATCAACCTTTCAACCAATAAACGTCTCAATCATTCAACGAATGAAGCAATCCTTCGCACGCATCTTCAAGGATGTCGAGCACATTCTCAAACCCTGAAGCCCCTCCATAATAAGGGTCGGGCACGTGGTCGGCCACCCGATTACGTAGGTAATCCGTCATACGTACAATCTTCTTCTCTTCTTCTAATCCCGGTGCACGTTCGCAGAGGTCATCTACATTGCGTTCGTCCATCGCCACTATCAAGTCGAAGTTATAGAAATCTTCCGTCTGTACGGGACGTGAGCGGTGTGTCAAGTTATATCCTCTGCGGGCTGCATGCATCCTCATGCGGCTATCTGGTAATTCCCCTTGGTGATAGCTGAGGATACCTGCCGAGTCGAGTACAAACTCCTTCTCGCGTCCTTCACGGATAACCAATTGATGCATAATCTCCTCTGCCGTACACGACCTGCAGATGTTGCCGAGGCATATAAAGAGAATCTTCTTTTTTTTCTTTTCCATATCGCTTTTGTATAAATCGTATGCAAAAATACGATAGTTTTTTAGAATCGACAAGTAATCAGTATGTGTGATATTTGATTTCCTTCTGGAAGAATGCCATTTTTTTTAGTACACAAGATTACTAATCTTTAGTATGGGAGAATGCTAATACTCTGACTCATAGGGTGTTTGTCGGAGTATTTCAAGAAGTTTCTTCTCTTCTTCATAAGCAGTCGTATCTATTTCCTGGATTCGGTCTCCTTTCTTGTAAAGTCCTATGATAAGTGGGTGACCGTTATCTGTAGATGAATAATGTTCATCATGTGTCAGTTCGCTTAGAGCATACTTTTTGGGTGATATCAAACCAAAGCATCTCCAAAAGATAATGGTATCATCCACTATGGAAAATATAGGGATTCTGTATAAAAACCATTTGATGACTAATAAAAAGAATATAGCCAATATCGCACCTGGAATGATATTCTTACTTCCGACTGTAAAATCAAACATAGATAAGAAGAATAGCCCCATTCCTAATGGAATCCCTGGTTTTATTTTCGGCCAAGCTCCTAATCTTGAATACCATGACACATTTCCCATAGTTTTGCATTTCTCAATACATCGCTTCTGTCTATAGCTGATGAATTTCCATGATATGAATCCACCTAAGATAAAAAATAATAGCATGCTAAAGTATAAAGCTCCCATATATATGCCGGATAAGTTCTGTATTATGATAATCAATAAGGTTTTTTGTCAAAAATCACGGTACAAATGTACGAATGTTTTTATGATTGACAAAAAAAGTGAAGCTTTTTCCCAATACCCTTTGTTCTTTCCATAGTTTCAGCTATCTTCGCGCCACATATATAAAAGGTATAAGAAAAGATGATACATATCCAATGTTCGGAAGAAATCAAGAATGCTTGTCCTGAGTTCAAGGGGATGGCATTGGAAGCTACGGTGACGAATACACCGTTCAGTGAGGATTTGTGGCAGGAGATAGCAAGATTCACAGAGGAGTACAGAGCACGTTATACCGTAGATTCTATCAAGGAGATGCCTTCTATTCAGGCTACACGCACAGCTTACAAACGGTACGGAAAGGATCCTAGCCGATATCGTCCGTCGGGCGAAGCGCTTTGCCGTCGTCTGTTACGAGGACTTGAACTGTATAAGGTTGATACGGTAGTCGATTTGATAAATTTAGTATCCATTGCTTCGGGATATTCCATTGGAGGATTTGATGCGGATAAGTTCGAAGGTGATACGCTGACTCTCGGTATCGGACGTGCTGGTGAACCCTATGAAGGTATCGGCCGGGGTGAACTGAATATCGAAGGAATGCCTGTCTATCGCGATGCAATTGGTGGGGTAGGGACACCTACGAGTGATAATGAACGTACAAAACTTTCCCTTGATACCACGCACCTGTTAGCCATTGTGAATGGTTATGACGGTGACTCGGTTCATCTTCAAGAAACGATTGACTACATGAAGTCCCTATTGGAAAAATATGCGGGTGGACGAGGATTTACGAAGTATGAGTTTGGATAAACAGATTGGAGAATACAAAAAATGCGGGTGTATCATCATTGATGCATCCGCATTTTTGTACAGGTAGGAGAGTGTGTTTGGTTATAACTTTTCTACAATTTCATCTGTAGCTTTTCTGTTCTTCTCTTTCGCTTCATCAGCCGGGTATCCGATGGGGATGAGAGCTATGGGTTCGATATGTTCAGGCATATCGAAGAGTTTTTTGCACAATGCTGCATCGAAGGCGCAAACCCAACAGGTTCCTAAGCCTTGTTCCGTAGCTGCTAAACAAATGTGCTCTACTGCTATACTAACATCAATATCGGCATGGTCTTTCCCGTCGTGGCGACGTTTCCATGATTGTGTATGGTCTGCACATGCCATGATATAGAGTGGGGCGGTGGTAAACCATTCACGGGAGTAGCATTGGTGTAACTTTGCTTTTGCTTCATCACTTTCTACGATATAGAATTTCCATGGTTGGAAATTTACGGCAGAAGGTGCCAAGCGCACACATTCCATTATGTACTCTAATTTTTCCTTTTCTATTGTTTGTCCGGTGTAACTACGCACCGAATAACGGGATTTGACTAAATCTAAGAAGTTCATGTTTTTAATTTCGAATGATGAATAATGAACTCTCTTTCTGTTCTGTGTTCAGAATGTAGAATTCATGATTCAAATATATTATTTTCCTTGTTCCTTAATGAATCCTTTGCGGTAGGCCACGAGCAGGCGTTTGAGATCGGTAATCTGCTTGGCTAAAGCCCGTCCTTCGTCCGTATCGCTCACCATTACACGTTGTTGGCTCAGCTCCACAAGCAAAGTGGTCGATTTGATGTCTTGTCCCTCTTCAATGGCCTTTTGCGTAGAGGTGAAAGGGTCGTGCTGAACGAGCTGCATACCGCGTGAGTGATAGACGAGTGTGTATCCGGCAATACCTGTTTCAGGTTGGTAAGCTTTGCTGAAGCCACCATCGATGACCAATAATTTTCCGTTTGCCTTGATGGGGTTCTCCCCTTTGAGGGTCTTTACAGGTACGTGCCCGTTGATGATGTGGCGGTGTTTGCCCACTACACCAAATTCGTCAAGTAGCATGTCGCATACCTTCTCATCGTTGCGTAAGGTGTAATAGTAACCTTTTGTCTCCTTGTGCAAGGACTTTTCTTTGATGAAATAGCGTTCGAAGGTGGACATCTTGTCTTTGTCGAAGGGTGCTGCGTCCTTTCCACACCACAGGTACCACATGTAGTCGCGGGCGAAGAGACGTTCTTCGGAAGCCGTATCCTCGTTGAATGCCGAGCGGATAAGTCGTCCGACCTTTTCCAATAAGGCTTTTCCTTTGTAATATTTTCCGCCGATGAGCACCTCTTTCAATGAACCGTCGGCATTCAGAGGTACAGAGGCGTGGAAAAGTAGATTGGAGTTGCACACGGTGTACATGCAACCGTGTTTCAAGATGCAACGTATGTGTTTCTTCAACTTGTCGCTGGTGACGAATGAATGATGTATCTTCTGCATGATTTCTTCTTCCTCGACACTCAATCGATAGGGGTCAGTGGGGTCGATGGTGGGGAAGAACGTGTCGTTCATTTCGTACTCCTTGCCATCCAATACGAATACCCCCTTATTGAAATCGATGTGATGCAGCAGACGACGGTCTTCCATATCGAAATCGGGACGGCGACTGATGATGGCTGCCTCCAGTTTGAATTGGATGATGCTGATGGCCTTGTGCATCTGTGCCATCAGACGACGCGTCTTGGCATTATGCGTTGTGTCTCCCTCTTCAAGCTTGGGACCGAAGAGTGTACATGGGTCATCGGCATACGTCTCCATAGCGAATGTTGCCAAGGGTAGGAGGTTGATACCGTATCCGTCTTCCAATGTCGTAAGGTTCCCGTATCGCATGCAGAGGCGGAGTACATTGGCCATGCTGGCATCGTTTCCTGCTGCTGCTCCCATCCACAAGATGTCATGGTTTCCCCATTGGATATCGAAATTGTGATAATTGCACAGGGTGTCCATAATGATGTGTGCTCCCGGTCCTCGGTCGAAGATGTCGCCCACAATGTGCAGGCGGTCGATGGTCAATTGCTGGATGAGGTTACACAGAGCAATGATGAAATCATCAGCCCGGCGGGTCTCGATGATGGAACTGATGATGACATTGATGTAGGCCGCTTTGTTGGGCTCAATGGATGATTCGTGCATCAACTCCTGGATGATGTAGGAAAACTCCTGGGGTAAGGCTTTATGAACCTTGGAACGTGTGTATTTCGAGGATACATTCTGACATACGCGTACCAATTGGTTCAGTGTAGTCATGTACCAATCTTCCAAATCTTTCTCTACACCCTTCACCAACTGAAGCTTTTGTTCGGGGTAGTAGATGAGCGTGCACAACTCTTTCTTCTCCGATTCGCGTAAGGTGTTTCCAAAGATTTCGTTCACCTTTCGCTTCACCGAACCGCTGGCATTGCGCAACACGTGTTGGAAAGCTTCGTGCTCACCATGCAAGTCTGCAAGGAAATGTTCCGTTCCTTTAGGCAAATTTAGGATGGCCTGCAGATTGATGATTTCGGTGCTCGCATCGGCAATGGTAGGATAATTTTGCGCCAGCAATTGCAGGTAGCGCATATCCTCCTGTATCTCTTCCGCCGTAATTTTATGATAGGTATTCATGCTTTAGATTATTCTATAAACTTTGGCAAAAATAACGTATTATTTTCAAGTAAACAACTCATGAATCGAAAAAACTGTGATTTATTTGGAAAATCATTTCCCGTTGAATTTATTGACTGCTTCAATCACTCGTTGTACCTCATCGTCTGTCATTACGGGACTGATGGGGAGGCTGAGGATTTGGGAGTGGATGCGTTCGGTGATGGGAAGGGAGAGGTGGCTCCACTCTTTGTATGCTTCCTGCTTGTGTGGTGGGATGGGGTAGTGGATGAGTGTCTGTATGCCCTGTTCGGTCAAATAGGTTTGAAGCTGGTCGCGTCGTTCACACCGCACGGTGAAGAGGTGGAAGACGTGGCCTAACCAGAAGTGTATGCAGGGAGTCTGTACCAGGGGATTCGTCATTTGCTTGATGTACCGGCGTGCAATCTGACGTCGTCGATCGTTGTCGGCATCCAAGCGGGAGAGTTTTACCTGGAGTACGGCGGCTTGGATTTCGTCAAGGCGGCTATTGATTCCTTTGTATGGGTTGACATACTTTTCCCGCGATCCATAGTTGGCCAATGTGCGCACGGTGCGTGCAAGCTGGCGGTCGTTTGTCACCACGGCTCCACCATCGCCCAAGGCGCCAAGGTTCTTGCCGGGATAGAAACTGAAGGCGGAGGCATCGCTCAAGGCTCCCACGCGCGTTCCTTTATATAAAGCTCCGTGTGCTTGGGCGCAATCCTCCATTACTTTCAATCTGTATTGTCGGGCAAGAAGACGGATAGCATCCATGTTGCATACCTGCCCGTAGAGATGCACGGCCATGATGGCGCGCGTACGGGAGGTGATGAGTTGCTCGATGAGTGAAGTGTCAATCAATGCATCCCCTTCATTCGGCTCGCAAAGGACGGGTTTCAATCCGGCTCGTGTCACGGATAGGATAGAGGCGATGTAAGTGTTGGCCGGGACAATCACTTCGTCTCCTTCTTGCCAGCCGTACATCTCTCTCCAAGCCATCTGTATCAGTGTCAGGGCATCCAAACCGTTGGCTACACCTATGCAATGTACATTGTCGCAATAGGCGGCAAATGTCTTTTCAAACTTTGCGACCTCTTCGCCCAGCAGATACCAACCGGAAGAGACTACACGTTGTACCTCCTCTGAGAGTTGTGGTTCAAAGGAGTCGGTAATGCGCTTTATATCTAAGAATTTTATCATGCTTTTTTATTTTATAGAGTTTTATAGTAACTATAGTGATTATAGTATACTATAGTAATTATAGTAATCTTATAAACTTTTATAGGATTATAGAATAGCAATCATATACTACGGCTCGTGCACCAAAACTCTCCTTCTGGCGAATCAGTCCTTCGTTGAGCTGGCGTCCTCCTTGCGATACGGAGGTGCCAAAGTCAAAATAGCGTTTGTCAGCATATCGTTCGTCCATCAGCCATGCGTAGAGGGCATCCACGGCACCCGTAGCTTTCCCTTCGGGTGAGGAAGCAATGTATTGGGCATGAACCAAATGGGGTATTTCGTAAACCACCGTGCCGGCAATCATGTGGCCATCGGCGGAGTACGCGGCGTAAAGGCGGATGTTTTGGGGAAAACGGTTTTGCAAGAGTTGCATTTCTACCAATGAATGGACGGGTACGGCTTGGTGCTTGTCGTGCAGGACCTGTTCAAGAATCTGCCAGAAGGCGGGTAAGTCGGTACTCTCGCAAATGGTGATACCTTGTGCCAACGCTTGCTTGATGGTGCTTTTGCGCCCTTTCCGCATGGGGATGCGGTGAGTCATGTCTACGACGGAGGCGATGGAACGGCTTTGCAGTGTGGCATTGTGGCGGAAGAGGGCATAGAGGTCTTCCTCTGACGGGCAGATACTATATATATAAGGTATAGGCTTGTACACCATACGTACGGCTCCCAACTCGGTGTGCACCCATTCTGTCATGGCATCGAAAATCTCCAATACGCGGATGGCCGTTACGCTTTCGCTTATGAGAACTCCTCCGTAAGTCAATCCTTGATGGGAATATACCGTATGCTCTTCCTCTACCCAATTAGCGGGGAGAAGGGCCACGAGTCTCCCTTCGCGGTAGAACATCAGTGAACAATCGGTGAAGCGGTGGGCGTGGTAATCCATGTAGCCGCGTTCGAGAAGAAATGTACCGTTGCGCGAAGAGCGGACGAAATTGTCCCACTCCTGCCGTTTGTCGGGGGAATATCTGATTACTTGCATTGTTTCAGACTTAAGAATTCGTTGTAATCACAGATGTAGTCTTCCTTGCGGTAGATGTCGGAGGCCAATACCATGCATACGGCCGCAGACGAGAAATTCTCCAATCGGCACCAAATGCCCGGTACAACCAATAGTCCGTAGAAGGGACGGTCGAGATGTACTACGCGTGTTTCGTGTCCGTCGTCGAGCGTCAAATCAAAACTGCTGCTGGCCGCAACGATGAACTGGTAAGCTTCGCGGTGGGCATGTGCTCCACGGGTTGTACCTGCAGGGATGTCGTAGATGTAGAAGACACGCTTCACGTCGAAAGGGACATCCGTACCGTTGTTCAACGCCGTCAGGTTTCCGGCCGGATCATGTATCTTGGGTAGGGGAAACACCTGGCAGGCATCCAGACGGTTGGTGCGGAAAGCATCTGTCGGGGGTAAAGTGATAGCATTTTTTTTCTCCGACGGGAGAGATAATTTTCCTTGACGGGCGAGGAAAATGAATTCTTCGAAGTCACGGATATAATCCTCCTCTTCATATCGGGTGGAAGAGAGAACAAGACATAGTGAGTTGGTGGAAAAGTTCTCCATCCGGCGCCATGTCATACGTGGTACGTAGATACCTCGGTACGAGCGGTTGAGCTGGTACTTCCGTTCCTCCTTGCCATCGTGGAGAATGACATCGAAACTTCCCGAGAGAGCTACAATGAACTCTTCTTGTTCGCGAAAAGCATGGCTTCCGCGAAATTCACCTCCTGGTACATCGTATATCCAATAGACACGCTCGATTGCGAAGGGAATGTGGTTTAATCCTTCGATAAAGGAGAGATTACCTCGTTCGTCATAAATCTTCGGAAGTTGGATAACCTGCTCATTATTAGTTATAATGTTTGTTTGGCTCTTTTCCATCACAAAAATATTTGCCACAAAGGTAGAAAAAAGTTTTGGAAAACGTTGCATATTTCAAAAAATACCTCTACCTTTGCACCGCATTTGAGAAAGATGCTCGGTTTAAGTGACCCCTTTGGAAGTGTGGGTGAGTGGCTGAAACCACCAGTTTGCTAAACTGACGTACGGGTAACCGTACCGGGGGTTCGAATCCCCCCGCTTCCGCTTCTTTCTTCAATATGCAAATGGCGCTTTCGTCTAGCGGCTAGGACACATGCCTCTCACGCATGGAACACGGGTTCGATTCCCGTAGGCGCTACAGAGTAAAAAAGAGAGTTACAAAAAAAAGTAACTCTCTTTTTTTTGTTTGTACGGTGGGTGCTGTAGGGGCGGGGTTTGCCCGCCCAAGAATATTATTAGGGCGGGCAGATCCCGCCCTACATCGGACGTGTCATTGCTTATCGCAACAAAGTTCTTGGACTGCCCCGTTTATATAACCAGCTTTTCGGACTATTCCCATTGTACGTTACTTTGAAGAACGCTAATCTTATCGTAAGAAGAATGCTAATCTTATCGTAAGAAGAATGTATTCTTCCATCGATAGGAATGTTATTCTTCCTTTGTAGAAAAAGAAAAGCCTTCCAAGTAGAAACTTGAAAGGCTTTGAGGAGGTACCAAGCAGATTCGAACTGCTGTAGACGGTTTTGCAGACCGGTGCCTAGCCACTCGGCCATGGTACCCTGTGCGAAGGATTTCCCATTTGCGGTTGCAAAGGTACAACTTATTTTGGAATTAGCAACTCTTTTCCTCTTTTTTTTTGCAAGAAGAAGCGATTTTTCTCTCTTTTCTTGCTTTGAAAGCCTCTTTGGAGGCTCTAATGCTTGTTTTTGGATGCTCTTTTTCCTCTTGGATGAGACGGCAATTGCAACTGGATACGCAATGTCGGCATGGATTTTTCTTACCGCTCATGGCCTTGAACGAGCATATCAAGTGGTATATGGCGGCAAATGCAGCCAATAGGACGATAACGATGACGAAGACTTCTTGCATATTCTTCCTACCTTCTACACTCTTTCCTATTTATAACATTATTCCTTTTTCTCTTGTTCACTATCCGATAAGACTTCCTACTTGATATATCGTGAAGGATATGAGCCAAGCCAATGCGGTGGTATAAAGTGCGGTGAAGATGGCCCATTTCCATTTTCCTGATTCCTGGCGGATGGCAGCAAGTGTGGCTACACAAGGGAAGTAAATGAGTACAAAGAGCATATAGCTGACGGCGGACAGTGGGGTGATGCTCTGTGCGATGCGAGTAGATAGGGTACTGTTTTCACCTTCAGTAGCTGCAGATACTTGGGTTTCATCTTCGTGGTAGAGTACGCCGATGGTGCTTACGACCAACTCTTTGGCTCCTACGCCGGAGATGAGTCCGATACCCAGTTTCCAATCGAATCCGAGAGGACGAATTGCCGGTTCAATGGCTCGCCCAATCTGTCCGATATAAGAGTTCTCTTGTTGCTCAGCCAGTGTGTCGTATGCGTCGTTGCGGGGATAATATCCGAGGAACCAGATGAGAATGGAGGCTATCATGATGATGCCTCCCATCTTTTTGAGATACTGGGCACCCTTTTCCCAGGTATGGCGAAGAATCGCCTTACTGGTGGGCATACGGTAGGGAGGGAGTTCCATGACGAAGGGTGTGTCGTCGCCTTTCATCAATAAGCGGCTGAAGAGGCGTGCCATGAGGATGGCCAGCAGGATGCCCACGGCATATATGCTGAGCAGTACGATACTTGCATGGTCGTGGAAGAAGGCCCCAACCAATAGTAGGTAGATAGGCAAACGGGCACTACATGACATCAGCGGATTGATAAGCATGGTGATGAGGCGGCTCTTGCGGTTTTCGATGGTACGTCCGGCCATGATGGCAGGGACATTGCATCCAAATCCCATGATGAGAGGTATGAATGATTTTCCATGAAGTCCCATCTTGTGCATCAGTTTGTCCATGATGAAAGCGGCACGGGCCATATATCCTGAGTCTTCCATAAGGCTGATGAAGAAGTAGAGGATCAGGATGTTGGGAAGGAATACGATAACCCCTCCTACACCGCCGATGATACCATCAACAATCATGTCTTTGAGTGGTCCTTCGCTCATGTTTGTTTCCACGAGTGCAGCCAGCTTCTCTACCATCCATTCGATACCCATCATGGGGTATTCGCCGAGTGCAAAGGTGCTCTCGAACATGACGTAGAGGAAGAGGAAGAAGATGGGGAATCCCCACAATCGATGGGTGACGATGGTATCTATAGCCTCTGTCATGCGATGACGCTCTACGTGATTATCCGTAAAGGTTTCTCGCAAAGCTCCTTGGATGAATCCGTATTTGGCATCGGTGATGGCTTGTTCGCTATCTTCACTCAAGACTTTTTGCAAGCGTATGGTTTCACGGTCGCGGGTGGCCAGAATCTCAGAACCATTGGGTAGGGTCTTGATGAAATCCGTAGCTTCTTGGTCATTCTCCAACAGTTTGATGGCAAGGAAACGTGTGGAATATTTGTGTCGGATGGCTTCGTTGTGGCTGATTTCGCGTTTTACCTCAGTGATGCTACGCTCCACTTCAGGACCGTGGTTGATATGTATGTGATGGTAGAATCCGCGTGGATGTTCGCTCTTCATGCTTCTTGCATCGAAGGTGTGGTCGGGTACATAGCGCCGATGCCAGTCGCTCAAATCGTCTAATGCTTCTGCACGAAGTCGTCCTTGTTTGTCGAGGAAGTCGCCTCCTTCATAGATACTGATGATGGTATGGAAGAGGTGGTCGATTCCCTTTCCTATACGTGATATGGTGGGAATCATCGGTGCACCCAGAAGCTCGCCTAATTGTTTATGGTCAAGGGTGTTTCCACTTGCTTCCAACTCATCGTACATGTTCAAGGCGATGACCATGCGCACGTTCATGTCAATGAGTTGGGTAGTCAGGTAGAGATTGCGCTCGAGATTGCTGGCATCCACTACGTTGATGACCACATCGGGCGTTTCATCGATAAGGTATTTTCTGACGTAGCGTTCTTCGGGTGTGTAGGTGCTGAGGCTATAGGTGCCTGGAAGGTCAATGAGGCGAAAACGGTAACCTTGGAATTCGAAGTGCCCCTCTTTGGCATCTACGGTCACTCCGCTATAGTTGCCCACATGTTCGTGTGCGCCACTGGCTATGTTGAAAAGCGATGTCTTTCCACAATTGGGATTTCCCACGAGCGCCACATTGATGGTATGGCGTTTTCCACGGGCCAATTCTTGCATGGCTTGTTCGGAGGATGAGCGCAATGAGGAACCTTTATCTGCAGATTCGTTTCTCTCTTCTTTTGCAGATAATGCAGGCCTGATATTCTTGTCTACATCAGTGCTTAACGTTTCTTTTGTGGATTCCTTTGTTAGACAAGCCTCCTCTTCGCTTACAATTTCAATCATCTCCGCTTCTTGTCTGCGGAGGGAAATTTCATAACCGAGTATTTTGTATTTAATAGGGTCTTTTAGTGGAGCATTGAGGAGTACCTCCACGGTTTTTCCTTTAATGAAACCCATCTCTACGATGCGTTTGCGGAAACCTCCGTGTCCGAGTACCTTTACGATGACTCCCTTTTCCCCTGTCTTCAATTCTGATAAGCGCATATCTCCTTATTTAATGACGTGCAAAAGTACATTTTCTTTCTGACGTGTCCAAGTGCAGAGTCTTCTTTTCCTATTTGCGTGTGTATATTACCTATTATTAGGTATCTGTTTTTGGAAAATTATTTTGGCCTTTTCAATGATTCTGCGTAATTTTGCATTTCAAACTGATATGGATGATGAATACAAACACCCGTTTCCATCGACAGGTTTTTTCTTTTATTGAGGATGAGAATCTTTTCTCATCCTCTGATAATCTATTGGTCGCTCTTAGTGGTGGAGCTGATAGTGTGGCCCTGCTGCGTGTATTGTTGCATTTGGGATACAAGTGTACGGCAGCTCATTGTAATTTTCATTTGCGTGGAGAGGAGAGTAACCGTGACGAGGAATTCTGTATCGCTTTGTGTCGGGAACTTGATGTGGAGTTGCATGTGATTCATTTTGATACGGTTGGGTATGCTAAAGAACAGGGTATCAGTATTGAAATGGCAGCCAGGGAGTTACGCTATATTTGGTTCGAAGAACTCTGTAATGAGTGTGGATACACCCATGTAGCGGTAGCTCATCATCGTGACGATAGTGTGGAGACTCTCCTGCTTAATCTTGTACGAGGTACCGGAATTGCAGGATTGACGGGCATACGTCCCGTGAATGGTCGTGTGGTACGTCCCATGCTCAATGTCAGTCGTGCGGATATTGTGGATTTTTTGAGAGTGCTTGGACAGAAGTTTGTGACCGATAGTACGAATTTGCAGGACGAATATGTGCGCAACAAGATACGTCATCGTCTGATTCCGCTGATGGAGGAACTGAATCCGTCGGTCAAGGAGGGATTGGCCGCTACAGCAACTCGTTTGCGTAGCGTAGAATCCATCTATACAAAAGTCATGAATGAAGCTGTCTCGCGTGTGGTTGGTGAAGAGGGTATGGTTGTCCGTATCTCTGATTTGATGAATGAAGCGGAACCGCGTGCCGTGCTTTTCGAAGCTTTGCGTCCTTATGGTTTTGTATCCCAACAGGTGGATGACATCTATCGTGCTCTTGATAGCGATTCTGGTAGGCGCTTTGCCAATAAAGAGTGGGAGATTCTGAAGGATAGGAATACTCTGCTCATCCGTCCTAACAATGAGAAGAACATCACGGAGATGAAGGTACATCAACTCCCGGTTGAGGTTACCTTAACCGACGGTTCAGTGTTGGAGGTGAATCGTTTTCTTTTGACACCCGATTTCCAGATACCTCGTAAATCCAGTGTGGCAACGTTGGATGCAGCACAGGTGGAGTTCCCTCTTACCATCCGTTTGTGGGAAAAAGGGGATAAGTTTACCCCCTTCGGTATGAAAGGTAGGAAAAAACTTGTGAGTGACTTGCTGACAGATTTAAAACTCTCTCTCTATGAAAAAGAGTCCCAAATGGTGGTGACCGATGCACACGACCGTATCTTGTGGGTCATAGGACGTCGCACGGATGAACGGACTAAGGTAACGGAGAGAACACGTGAAATAATAGAATTGAGAATTAAATAGTATTCGATTTTTTGCAACTGAAAAACTTGCAAGAAAACCGTCCTCTGACTAAAATAGTTGAACTTGTAAAAACTAAAAATAGAATAATGATGAAACATTCAATGAAAGAGTGGCTGATAGCTGTGCGTCCGTGGAGCTTTCCTGCCAGTGCAATGCCTGTGTTGGTAACTTTGATGTATCTTTATTGGGCAGGTTATGAGAGTTTGAATTGGCTTGCCGGTGTGTGGGCCTTAGTGAACATTGTCATTTTTCATGCTGCAGGCAATACATGGAGTGACTACTTTGATTTCAAACGGGGTGTGGATACCTCAGAGACTGCTGGTGCCATGACCCTTACTACTGGTATGTTCCGTCCTGAGGAAATCAAGCGCCTTTCTATCGGTTTGCTCATCGTAGCTTTGGTTGGAGGTATCGGATTGATGCTGATGACAGGATGGACACTTTTTTGGTTTGGTCTTGGTGGAGCTTTGTGTGTATTGCTCTATCCTTACATGAAGTTCCGTGCTTTGGGCGATGTGGTGATTGGCATTGCTTATGCTTGGTTGCCGTGTTGGGGAACTTCGTATGTATTTACTGGAGAGATGCAACCTGAAACCCTTTTGTTGGCTATTCCTCTGGGGTGCATCACGATTGCTATCCTGCATTGCAATAATACGCGTGATGTCCGTACGGATGACAATGCCCAAATCCGTACCATAGCTATGAATATCGGACATCGTAAATCACAGACTCTCTATGGATTTTACATGCTTTTCCCTTTCTTCTGCGTTGTATCTTGTGCGGTATGTGGTGTGTTCCCCTATCTGTCGTTGCTATCTTTGGTGGCACTACCTAATGCTTGGAAGAATCTGCAATTGATGCGTCAAAGTACGAAAGAGGATGTATCTTCCATCACTCGTTTGGATGAGCGTACAGCCCAATTGCAATTGCTGTTCAGTCTGTTGCTTAGTGTTTCATTCGTAATCGCAACCCATTTGTCATGAAAAAGGTTGTACTTCTCATTCTTTTAGCCTTCCTTCTATGGACGGTCATGTTCTCTCCTTGGACAGCTCCATTCGTTCCTTTTTGGTGGATGATGACCTTTTCGGCTTTTACTCTTACGGTACTTTCTTCCATCGTCAGTCCTGGCTGGTGGAAATGTATCCGTTGGTCAGTTTCCAATCTGTTGTTTGGTATAGTTATCGCTGTGGTTCTATGGTGCGTCTTTTGGGTGGGAGACAAGGCTAGTACATGGCTTTTTGACTTTG
This sequence comes from Phocaeicola sp., assembly GCA_045647865.1. GTDB lineage: Bacteria > Bacteroidota > Bacteroidia > Bacteroidales > Bacteroidaceae > Phocaeicola_A. Next base: position 17,613 of record JAZRMW010000066.1, on the reverse strand, counting down.
CCCGTCCACAAGTGAACCTCATTTATGGGATGAAGGAAGGCGAAAGTCCTTGGCTCCTCAGTTGCTTGTTGCTGTTTCTTATTGGTCCGGCAGAGGAAATCTTTTGGAGAGGTTATGTACAGGAAACATTTTCGAAGAAATTCTCTCCCAACACGGGATTTATTCTCGCTACCGCTTGCTATACATTGGTACATATAGCTTCCTTCAACTTCATGCTTATCATGGCCTCCATGGTGTGTGGCTTGGCATGGGGATTACTTTACCGGCTTTTCCCTCAGCGTTTTTCGGCCATTATACTGAGTCATGCCCTGTGGGATGCAGCTGTCTTTGTGTGGTTTCCCATTTGATGGGGACTTATTAGCCCTGTTGGACTAATTGGACCTATTGTCCTATAAGGTAAGGCAAATAATAAAAAAGCAGAGGTGTTACAAGTTTGTAGCGCCTCTGCTTTTTTATTCGAATCTAACAGGATTGTTAGAACAGGTAATTGAACCCGATGTTGTTCCACAGTTTTTCTCCATCGTGCTCATCAAGGGCACGGGCCGCTTCAACGGAGATGACGAAGTTACGGTTCATTACCACCTTCACACCACATCCTGCTGTAGCATGGATTGCCTCTTCATCCCCCGAATAGAAAGGGTTGGCCTTATATTCTCCACCAGGTTGTTCACTCCAAGCTTGAGCAGCTGCCTTCTGTTCATCGAGGCGGTACGACTGGATAACTCGTCCCATATCGAAGAAGGGGTTGAGGGCAATGTGGAAATTTTGGTTGATGAAGCGGAAGTGGACTATACGCCAACGCAGTTCGGCATTGAGCCATGCCATTCCATTACCCACTACACCGTTGCGGTTGATTCCGCGTACCGAGGCATTGCCACCCAATCCTTCGGTATATACCTTACGGAAGAAGAGGGTATTGAGGTTGTTGATGAAATAGTAAGGAATTTCGCCTGCCAACTTGGCTTGTACACCGAGGCGATAGGCAAACGTCAGTCGGTCTTTCATCATAGGTATATATTGTGAACCAACAAAGGTAAAACCGAGATTGCTATACCCTTTACGGTCAATGATATCAGGAGCACCAACAAGTGTTGCTTCAATGTTGACACCGCGTGTAGGGTCGCTATCATGGTCGCGTGTATCGTATACCAATCCGGCCTTCAATTGCAATACATTGCCACCCTTTGCTTCATCTGCATGGATAAGTCCGTAGTCAATGTAGCGTTGGTAGAGAGTGTTTTGTCCGTCGTAGTCTTCTAGATTGATATTGTTGGTATAGATATTGTAATATCCCAGTCCGGCAGCCCAATAGAGGTTGCCCTTGATGCGTTTTTGCAAGCTTGTGACGAAGCGGAATTGGTTACGGCGCATCCAGTAGAACTCACTCTTGTCTCCTTCTGCAGTCATGTAGTCTGAACCAAAGTAAGGCGAAGAGAAACCGTTGTATCCGAAGAAGTCAAACTTCTTGGAGTTGAAGTAGGTACAGTCAAAGAACAATTTCCCGTCGGGGATAAGAGTTTTGAAGTCACCATAGCAACGGAACAGTGATGATCCTCCCGTATAAGTTGATGCCTCAAGATTTACTTTGTAGTCATATGAGGGGTAATTTGTACCATCACCGTAGTTGAAGATGTCAACACAGGCTCCATATTGAAAACCGAGGTCACTGTCCCATCCCACTACGGGTAGAGGGCCGAAGTTCCATCCTTTCTTGATGATTTCCTCCTTTTCTTTCTCTTGTGCTGCTACACCCAATGTGAGGGCGCATAACAGCAGGCAGGTAAGTTTGCGTTTCATTGTTTTGTATGTTTAAAATTGATAATTAAATGCTTGCGTTTATGAATTGTCATTTTGTAAACTTTTCAATCAGTCCTTCAGCGTGAGGGTCTCCTAATTCCTTAGCACGGAGAAAGGCTGCGTGTGCGGCTTTCTTGTTTCCCTTATGGATGTAACAGAGGCCGAGTAAACGATAGACATCGGGGTATTCAGGTGTCAACTCTATGATGCGTTTACAAGTGGTAATACCTTCATCGGAGAGGTTGAAGCGGGTACAAATGGAGGCTTTTTCAATGAGGTAGTCCACGTTGTCGGGATTCATCTCCACAGCGTTGTGTATGTCATCGACGGCCATTTGGTTGAGTCTTCCGGCCAAGGCAGCCTGGGCACGATGGTAGTAGAATGCTGCACTCACCTGTCCGCCCATCAATGTGTGGAACTCATTATAGTCCTTAACAGCTTCGCGTGGGCGACCGTCGGCTTCAAGCGCTTGTGCACGGTGCCAAATATAGGGAGCGGCTTCGCGTGGATAGGGTTTGGCATAGGTGTTGACTGCATGGTCGATAAGAGTGACAACTTCAGCAGTGCGTGCCGTGTCACCCATGAGTTGCAGGGTTTGTGCAGCAGCCATCCAAGTGGCGGCTGTGGCCATGTTCGATGCGTTTACGTAGCTATAGGCTGCATATGCTTCAGGATATTGTCTGAGAGCCAGATGCAAATCTCCCTTTGTCTGGTAGTAGAGGGGTAGGGTGTCGGTAACTAAGGCTTGGTTTATTTCACCGAGTGCTTTTTCTAATGTCCAGTCTTTGTATTTCACGGGCTGTTCATTAACCGCATTAGTATATATCAAGCGACAGAGAGCATAGTGGGCATCAGCCTTGTTGGGATTTAATTCCAAGGCCTGTTTCATGTCGGCTTCAGCTAATTCAAAGTGGAGGCTGTCGCGGAAGCTTTGTACATAGAGTGTTGCACGTCGTTGGAATCCTTCGGCATTATTAGGGTAGATTTCTATAAACTCGTTCAGTAGATTCAGATACTCTTCCGATGCTCTTCCACTGTTCATGTAAAGATAGACGAGGGCTTCCTGTTCGGTGGGAGGCAATGCCTTTTTGATTCCGATGGCACGTAGAGCCGGGCTGTTTCCTGTTAGTGCTCCGATGCTGAGATTGGTAGCAAAGTGTGCATCAACTGCATAGCTGGTCATGTTCTCTTGTCCACCGTAAGGTTTCTGTACGAGGGCTACAACATGGCCCTCTTCATTCATTATCGGGCAGCTTGTTGATTTATCTGTCACTGGCAAACGCAGTGTGTAATAGGCATATCGTTCAGAGGCGGTGACGCGATCCTCTACCTTTCCCGTGGGGCAATCCACCGCTTTGCTAGTGCTATAGGGTAACATCCACACAGTCTCTCCTTTCTGTACACCGAGGGTATCCACACTAAGGGCAGTCAATTTCTCTTTGCCGGCATCAATGCGGAATTTTACGAGGTCATACATTTCGTTGGCACCTAGAATATGAGTCACGGGCAATTGCTTGCCATTGGTTGTAATCACTACGGCTCTTTCTGCACCTTTGAACAGCCCATAATCGGCTACAGCTTCGCCATCAGTATTGATGAAGAATCCGTTTCCTGTATTCAATATTTTATTCTCGCTGTCGTAAGTGATGACAGAGAATACCGCTGTCCGTGCTTTCTTTACCCATTTGGGGGATTGTTGGGCGATGGAGGATAGTGAAACAAGGGACAAAAGGATAGGGAGAATTATAAGTCTCTGAATCATATTCCTTAGTTTAATGATAGTGATTATAGTAGCTATAGTAATATAGAAACTATAGTGCCTATAGTAATTATTGCAATATCGTAATTTTGTGGAGGGGGGAGAGAATCCTTATTCCCACCCTCTTTGTCTGAACACTTCGTAGATGAGGATGCCGGCTGCTACACTTACGTTCAGCGATTCAATGCGTCCTGTCATCGGTATCTTTATCCATTCGTCGCAGAGGGCAAGATGTTCATAGGATACTCCTTTGTCTTCGGCTCCCATGATGATACAGATTGGGTCGGTGTATTGTCCGTCTGTGTAATTGTAGTCTCCCTTTTCTGTTGCTGCAACTACGTGGAAACCGCATTGTTTCAGGTAGTTGATAGTGCTTGTTAGGCTTCTTTCACGACATACGGGTAGCGTATGCAGTGCTCCGGCCGATGTTTTGATTGCATCAGCATTCACCTTGGCACTATTGTTGGTTGGGATAATGATGGCATCCACTCCGGCACATTCACAGGTGCGGGCAATGGCACCGAAGTTGCGTACATCTGTCACTCCGTCGAGCATCAGGAATACCGGATTCTTTCCTTTTTCAAAAAGTGTGGGAACCAAGTCTTCTGTACGTTGGTAGGTTATGCTGGAGATATAGGCAATCACTCCCTGATGATTTTTGCGGGTGATACGGTTGAGTCGTTCAACGGGCACACGTTGTATGGGGATGAGTGTTCCTTTTAGAGCGGCAAACAATTCGCGTGAAAGTTCATTTTGAATATCACGTTTGATTAATATCTTGTCAATCTCTTTTCCTGCCTCAATGGCTTCTATCACGGCGCGAGTGCCGAAAATCATTTCACTTTGTTCCATAACTTATTTATAGTTTCTATAGTACCTATAGCTCTTATAATTCAATAGTTCCTATAATTTTATTGTGGTGTGGTTTTTAATTCATTTTAAGTAGTTCCTTAGCATTCTCCATTGCTGCATCAGTCAGAGTTTCACCACTGAGCATGTGAGCAATCTCTGTCACGCGCTCTTCTTCGGAGAGTCGGACGAGGTGTGAGGTTGTACCCGTTTCGGTGTCTTCCTTATAGACACGGTAGTGGGTTGCACCTTGTGCTGCAATCTGTGGCAGGTGGGTGATGCTGATTACTTGGCGGTTGGCCGCTCCCATCTCTTTCATGATGAATGCCATGCGTTCGGCTATTTTGCCCGACACGCCGGTGTCTATCTCGTCAAAGATGATTGTGGGCAATTTGACTGCTCCCGTGATGAGAGCTTTCAGTGAAAGCATTACGCGGGCAATTTCTCCACCCGATGCCACGTGGGCAATATCTTGTAGGGCACCGCTTTTGTTGGCCGAAAAGAGGAAACTGATGCTATCCATTCCTGTAGAATCCGGTTCTTTGCGGGCATTGAATTCAATTTTGAATTGCACGTTGGGTATCCCTAGGGGAATGAGGTGCTCGGTGAGTTCCTTTTCAATATCCAGTGCCGCTTTCTTACGTAGAGAAGTGAGGGTCTCGGCTTGGGCAAGCAGTTGTTCGTAGGCCTGCTTCTTCGCTTTAGTCAATTCGGCAATTCGTTCGTCAAACGAGGTGATGGCTTGCAGCCTGGTACGTAATTCTTCGGCCAAAGTGAGCAGTTCGGCATCGGTTTGCACATGGTGCTTCTGTTCGAGGCTATAGAGTTGGTTCAACCGGTCGTTTACCTGCTCCAAGCGGGCGGGATTGAATTCCACCTGATCGAGGGATGACTCAATCTCATCGTTGATGTCTTTCAGTTCGATGAGACAGCTCTCCATACGTTCATACAATTCATCTGCTGTGGGGAAGACACGGGCTATGTCGCGTAATTGACGTCCGGCATCCTTCAAGGCGCCGAGCACTCCGTTACCCTCTTCAGGATTGAGGTATTGACTGGCTGCATAGAGGCTGTTCTTGATTTCCTCGGCATGGGTCAGTCGGTCCGATTCGGCTTCCAGTTCCTCTTGTTCACCTTCCTTGATGTTCAATGCATCCAATTGCTCCAATTGGAAGGTCAGGTAATCTTCGTCGGCACGGCTCTTCTCTGCCTCTTCGGTGAGGTGTGCGAGTTCGGCCGAGAGGCTGCGCCAATGGTGGTAAGCCTCCTTGTATGCTTTTACTTCTTGCGCATTGTTGGCAAGGATATCCACCACGTTGAGTTGGAAACTCTCCTTGTTGAGCAGGAGGTTTTGGTGTTGGCTATGTACATCAATCAGTTGTTCGCCCAATTCCTTCATTTGGCTGAGTTGTGCAGGCACATCGTTGATGAACGAGCGGCTCTTACCCGAAGCGGAAAGTTCGCGGCGCAGGATGCATTCGTTGTCGTACTCCAAGTCATTCTCTTCGAAGAATCCTTCCATGTTGTAGCTTGTCAGGTCGAAGTGTGCTTCGATAATGCACTTGGCCGCTCCAACTTTGATGCTTTTTGAGTCGGCACGTTGGCCAAGCAGGAGTCCGATGGCTCCAAGGATGATGGATTTTCCCGCACCTGTCTCACCCGTAATGACGGAGAAGCCGCGCTCGAAGTCAATGTCGAGGCGGTCAATGAGTGCGTAGTTCTGTATGTGGAGAGAAATTATCAATTTTAATTATGAATTATGATTTATGAATCGTAGTTCATCACTCGTAGCTTGTCACCATTCACTGCTTTATCTTATTCCAACTGGTCGATTGCGAGGGGTTGATTTCGCTCATCATCGTGGATATATCCTCCTTCTCCTTTTGTGATCCTTTGGAGTAGATATTCACCAATTCGTCTTTTTTGATGTCTGTCCAGATGACGGGTAGGGCAGAGAGGGGTTTGTTCTCTTTGGCCTCTTTCAGTTTGGTAAGGGCGGTGGTAATGTTAGTGCGTCCGCGTTCGGCATTAGTGGCCATTTCGTCCAATCCTTTGCGGTAGTAATCATACATCAGTTGGCGCAGGGGGGCCATTCCACCATCCAGATAATCATTGATGATGGCGTGGCGGTTACGGTCACTGTCAAAGGCTTTCCATCCCGTGGCATTCAGCATTTCGGCATTGTTGACGATGGAGGTCACACGTTGGAGTACCTCTGTACCGCCCTGTGGCGCAAAGGTATCCATGTCCATGCCGATGATGAGTAGGGCATAGTAAGCCATGACGGCCGTCAGGTTGTTGTCCAACATATCCTCCTTGAATTCCAGTTGGTCAAATTCTTTGTAGGTGAAGGCAAATTCCGAATCCTTGAAATTGAACACCGTAGTGTTGTAACTGGAGTTGAAGACGGGTCTGTTGCTCTGTACCATGATGTCGCAAACGAAGCTACCGTCGTTATTATATTGGTTGACGGTGATGTTGAACGAACAGCTGATACGCTCATGCTGGCTGTATTGCTGGTTGGTCCACTTGCGTGTGTTCATGAATTCAGTCAGAGCCGTTTCCAAAGTCTTGAACACCTCTTTGTTGGTGCCCTGTATCTTTTGGCTGTTAATGACCACCTTACAGTCCAGTTCTTGAGCATGGGTATTGAGGGGCATCAATGTTGCCAATGCCAGAAAGACCATTCTGCAGAAATGTCGGATGTGTATCTTCATTCTTTCTATCAGTTAAGTTTCTTTTCCAACTCGTCAATGATGTCGATTGCCACTTCAGCCTTTGGCTTCAAGGGATATTCCTTCACCTCTTTCTCTGACACGATGGTAATCTTGTTCGTATCGTGTCGGAATCCGGCTCCTTGGTCGTTCAATGAATTGAGAACGATGAAGTCGAAGTTCTTCCGTTCTAATTTGCCCTGTGCGTGAGCCAACTCATTGGTCGTTTCGAGGGCGAATCCCACGAGGAGTTGTCCTTCGCACTTCGTTTTTCCCAGTGAGGCGGCAATGTCCTGTGTAGGTTTCAGGCGGATCACCAAGTCATCCCCTTCGCGCTTGATTTTTTGCTCGGCTTTCACCTCGGGCGTGAAGTCGGCTACGGCGGCACAGAGGATTCCTGCATCGCACGCAGGGTAGTGGGTCATGGCTGTATTGTACATCTCTTCGGCCGACTCCACATCAATGCGTTGGATGTTCGGATGGTTGCACGACATGCTCACGGGGCCGCTGATGAGTGTCACCTTCGCACCACGGCGGGCACATTCCTCGGCCAGAGCGTATCCCATCTTGCCTGACGAGTAGTTACCTATGAAACGTACAGGGTCAATCTTTTCGTATGTAGGACCAGCGGTGATTAACACTTTTTTTCCGTCCAACGGAGAAAAACTTTTTTCCTTGTCTGAGAAGAATTTCTTGATGGCAATGATGATATTCTCCGGTTCCTCCATGCGTCCCTTGCCCATCAGATGGCTGGCCAGAAAACCTTCGCCCGGCTCAATGATGTGGTTGCCGTATGAGCGCAGGGTGACGAGGTTCTGTTGCGTTGAGGGGTGGGCATACATGTCGAGATCCATGGCCGGTGCCACAAAGACGGGAGCCTTCATCGATAGGTAGGTGGTGATGAGCATGTTGTCGGCCACTCCATGGGCCATCTTTCCGATGGTGGAGGCCGTAGCAGGGGCGATAATCATGGCATCTGCCCAAAGGCCGAGTGCTACGTGGCTGTGCCAAGTGCCGTCGCGCTGGGCAAAGAAGTCGCTGATGACCGGTTTGCTCGTCAGAGCCGACAGGGTGATGGGGGTGATGAACTCCTTGCCCGCCGGTGTGATGACCACCTGCACTTCGGCTCCTTCCTTGATAAGTCCGCGTATCAGGATGCAAGCCTTGTATGCGGCAATGCTTCCTGTGATACCGAGTACGAATTTCTTTCCTTTTAGTGACATGGGGCTATATTTTAGAAGTTCTGGAGTCAAGAGTTCAGGAGTTCAGATAAATGTGTGTGCTTGTCTATTGTCTGTACTCCTGTAACTCCTGTCTCCTGCAACTCCTTGTTACTATTTTATTCCTAACTTGATGCGTGTCAGCATCTGTTTGGTGTTCAGTGTGAAGTCTCCTTGAAGTATCCAACTATAGTATCCGGGATCTTTCAGTAACACTTCTTCCACGCTCTTTCCCTTGTATTTGCCGAAGTTGAAGGTCGGGATACCCTTCTCGTTGTACACCATGCGTCCGGCAAAATCCACGTTGCGTGTGAAACTGGAGTATTCCGAGAGGAAAGCCATGTCGTTTTGCAACACTTCGGGGTATCGGTCGAGTTGTGCTTTCAGCACTTCGTAAGTGGCTCGTGTGTCGGCTTCAGCCGTGTGGGCATCCTCCAGATTCTTGTCGCAATAGAATTTGTATGCAGCCGACAAGGTGCGTTGCTCCAACTTGTGGTAGATGACCTGCACATCGATGAACTTGCGTCGGCTCATGTCGATATCGACCCCTGCACGGAGGAATTCTTCGGCCAATAGGGGTACATCGAACCGGTTGCTATTGAATCCGGCAATGTCGCACCCCTCTATGTCGCGAGCAATCTGCTTGGCCACTTCCTTGAAGGTCGGGCAATCTGCTACATCCTCGTCATAGATGCCGTGTACGGCCGATGATTCTTCGGGGATATGCATTTCGGGATTTATACGCAGTGTCTTACTCTCTTCGTTACCATTGGGGTGCACCTTCAGGTAGCAGATTTCAACGATGCGGTCATTATTGATGTTGACACCCGTTGTCTCCAAGTCAAAGAAGACGATGGGGTTTTTCAGATTCAGTTTCATTTGTTTGCTATGATTTAGTATATCAGGTAAAAACCTTGAACTCTTCATTCACAGATGACGCAGATAACGCAGATAAATTATAGCCATGCGGATATAAGTAATCAATAATCTGTGTCATCTGCGTCATTTGCGGATGAAAGGTTTATGATGCCACCTTGAATGTATAGATGCTTGTTTTAATCATTCAGCATCATGGGCATGAGCAGCATCAGCAGGTCTTCGTTCTCTTCCTGTTCGGCAGGTACGAGTACTCCGGCACGTGAGGGGTCAGCCAATTCGATGATTACGTCCTGTCCTGAGAGATTGTTCAGGATATCGATGAGGAATGTGGCTTTGAAACCGATGCTCATGGGTGAACCGGCATAGCTGCAATTGAGGCTCTCTTCGGCAGAGGTTGAGAAGTCGATGTCCTGTCCTGAGAGCACCAATTGGTTGTCCTGAAGGCGGAGCTTGATAAGGCTGCTTGCTTGAGAAGAGAAGACCGACACGCGCTTGAGTGCACTCAACAGGATGGTACGGTCGACAGTTACCTTGTGAGGATTGTTTTGAGGAATTACCGAGTTGTAGTTCGGGTAACGTCCCTCAATCAGTCGGCAGACCATGCGGTAGTTGGGCATGGTGAAGGTGGCGTTACGGTCATCGAAGTCGATGCTCACGATTCCTTGTTCTTTACCCAGCAGGTTTTTCAACAGGGTGGCAGGTTTCTTGGGCAGGATGAAGGCCGCCTTTTCGTTGCCTTTGGTGGCGAAGTTCTTGTTGCGTACCAACTTGTGTCCGTCCGAAGCCACCATGGTGATGTCCTCGGTGGTGATGTCGAAATAGATACCGTTCATCACGGGGCGCAGTTCATCATCAGCAGTAGCGAAGATGGCACGGTTGATACCGTTCAGCAAGGTGGCTGCTTCCATCTCCACATGCACGGCACTTTCGCCCAAAGTCAAGGGGATGGGATATTCTTCCGCATTTTGTGCCATCACACTATAGCGTCCGTTCATATATTGCACAAGGAGTTCGAGTGTGTCGGGGTTGAAGTCAAAAGTCAACGGTTGTTCGGGAATCTCCTTCAAGGCATCCAGGATGGTCTTGGCATTGATGGCAAAGCGACAATTCCCATCGTTTTCAGCCACCTCAATAGAGGTTGACATGGTTGTCTCGTTGTCAGATGCGGTCAATGACAATAATCCGTCATTCAATTCCAAAAGGAAGCAGTCAAGGATTGGGAGTGTGTTCTTCGAGTTGATAACTCGACCGATGGCTTGCAGATGACTGAATAGCCCGGTGCTTGATACAATAAATTTCATATGGTTAATTCTTATTTGTTATGTATAATTTCATTTTTTTTGAGTTCAGGAGTGACGCTTCGCTTAGGAGTTCATTGCATCTTGTCAATTATCACTTGCATCTTGTCGCTCATCACTCATCGCTCATTACTTGTAGCTCATCACTCGTAGCTCGTAATATGTGACAAAGGTACGAAAAACTTTGTGTATCTCTTGCAAAAAGGTGAAGAAAAATTCGTTTTCTTTGAAATAAAGTAGTACTTTCGCGAAAAATTTAAAGTATAGTCATGGAATTAAGTGGAAAAATAATTGCAGTGCTCCCCGCACGAGAGGGAGTGTCAAGAACTGGTAACCCTTGGAAGACACAAGAGTATGTATTGGAGACACACGACCAGTATCCCCGTAAGATGTGTTTCAATCTGTTTGGTGCCGACAAGATTGAACAATTCAATATTCAGTTAGGCGAAGAGCTTACCGTATCGTTCGACATCGATTGTCGCCAGTGGCAGGATCGTTGGTTCAACGACATCCGTGCCTGGAAGGTGGAGCGTGTAGGTGCTCAGGCTCCTGTTGCACAACCTGTAGGAGAAAATGCGGCTCCTTTCCCCCCTGTATCAGCAGCTCCAGTAGATTTCTCGGCTGGTGACGAGAAGGACGACCTGCCCTTCTGATAAGGAAAATATGAAAAATAAAAAGAGTGAAGAATTCAGGATTTATGAACTGGGTTCTTCACTCTTTTTTTAATGATTCGCTAAAAACTTACGAGTTTATGCTCGCTGAAAGGCTTTTACGAATTCATGCTCATGAGGAACTCTTCGTTGTCGCGCGTGTTTTCGAGGCGTCCTTTGACGAAATCCATGGCCTCGATGGGGTTCATGTCCGTCAGGTTCTTGCGGAGAATCCACATGCGGTCGAGCGTTGTCTTGTCGTGCAAGAGGTCGTCGCGACGTGTGCTGGATGCCACAATGTTGACCGCAGGGAAGATGCGCTTGTTCGAGAGGTTTCGGTCGAGCTGAAGCTCCATGTTACCCGTACCCTTGAACTCTTCGAAGATGACCTCGTCCATCTTCGAGCCGGTGTCGATGAGGGCGGTGGCGATAATGGTGAGCGAACCTCCGCCTTCGATATTACGTGCGGCACCGAAGAAGCGTTTAGGCTTGTGCAGGGCATTGGCGTCCACACCACCCGAGAGCACCTTGCCCGATGCAGGCGATACGGTGTTGTAGGCTCGTGCCAGACGGGTGATGGAGTCAAGGAAGATGACCACATCGTGTCCGCACTCTACCATGCGCTTGGCCTTCTCGAGGACGATGCCCGCAATTTTCACGTGGCGTTCGGCAGGTTCGTCGAAGGTTGAGGCGATAACCTCGGCATTGACGCTACGTGCCATGTCGGTCACCTCCTCGGGGCGTTCGTCGATGAGGAGCATGATCATGTAGGCTTCGGGGTGGTTGGCTGCAATGGCGTTGGCAATGTCCTTCATCAGGATGGTCTTACCTGTCTTGGGTTGGGCCACGATGAGTGCACGTTGTCCCTTACCGATGGGGGCGAACATGTCAACGACACGGGCCGAGAGGTTATCACCCCGTCCGGTGCAGAGTCTGAATTTCTCATCGGGGAAGAGGGGAGTGAGGTGTTCGAAAGGTACACGGTCGCGCACGACTGAGGGGCTCTTTCCATTGATTTTGGTCACCTTCACCAGGGGGAAGTACTTCTCGCCTTCCTTGGGCGGACGGATGGGTCCTTCGATGACATCGCCAGTCTTCAATCCGTAGAGTTTGATTTGTGCCTGAGACACGTAGATGTCGTCGGGCGAAGAGAGGTAGTTGTAGTCGGCCGAACGGAGGAATCCGTATCCGTCGCTCATGATTTCGAGTACGCCCGTACCGTTAAGGATGCCTTCGAAATCATATACCTTTTCCGGTTGTGGTGGGGTAGGTATCTTGCCTTCGAAATAGTCGGGGAACTCTTCTACCACCTGTCGGGGGGCATTGGTTTGTTTGGATTCAGGGGGAGTGATTTTGGAGGACTCGAATTTGCCGAAGAGTTCTTCGGGGATTTCCAGGTTGCCTTCGGACGGAAGGTCCTCAATGGGGATAAAGTCTTCCGTTGCGTATGGATTTTTGAACAAGAATTCGGGTAGATCATCATTGATGGATGATTTCTTCTTGTTGTTTTCCTGCTCCTTGTTTGGAAGGGTTTCGGTTGTCTTTTCCTCTTCCTTTTTAGGTTCTTCTGCTTGTACGGTATTTTCTTCTACTTTTTCAGCCTCTTCCTTGGGCGCTTCAGTAGCCTCTTCCGCCTTGGGTGCAGGAACCTCTTCGGTGGTTTTCTCCTCGGTAGCTTCTACCTCCGTTTCAGGTGCTTTCTCTTCCTCTGTTTCGGCCTTGGGTTTGTTCTTGCTACCCGGCTTGCGTCCTCTTTTCTTGGGGGCGGGAGCCTCTTCGACAGGTGTAGCAACAACGGGTTCTTCCTTCGGGGTTTCCTCCTTCACGGGTGCTTCGCTCTCTTCCGCAGGCATAGCGATGACCATTTTCTTGGGTTCTTCGATTTTTTCAGCTTTGTCTTGTGAGGCGGTATATACTCGTCCGGCACCTTGTTTTACGGTCACTCGCGAACGTTTTTTTGTGGATTCAGAAGCTGTTTTTTGGGCGGCACCGGCAATGGCCTGTTCGTCCAGAATCTTATAAACGAGCTCGTCCTTTTCGAAATTGTTGGCTTTCTTGATGCCCAATTCCTTGGCGATTTCCTGCAACTCGTTCAACTCCTTTTCTCTAAGTTGGATGATGTTGTACATAAAAAAATAGTGTATTTTCAGCCGTTTTGTACCTCGTATGCATATCTTGCACGCTCGCAAGGATATCCATATAGATGAAAATAAAAGGCTGGATAGATTGATTTGTTATTCTTAAATGGTTGAAAATAATAGGTAGGGCCCTTTGATGTTTGCCCTTACTTCTTTTTGACTCTGCAAAAGTAGTCATATTTTTGCATATTTCATCTTTTTTCTTCAAATTTTTCTTGGATTTTTTGCGTTGAAGCCACTTTTGATGTTAAATGAACGTAAATCTCGGCCAATTGTTCATGTTTTCGTTTCAGAAATCTGTAATTTAGCGCCAATTTTACATTAATTTTATTCATTATTTAATAAAAAAAGTACGTATATGAAAAAAGTTATTTCAACCCCCAATGCACCCGCGGCTATCGGTCCTTATAGCCAGGCGATAGAGGTAGGCAACATGGTATTCCTCTCAGGTCAGATTCCTGTGAATCCCGCTACGGGCGATGTGGTAGAGGGTGGCATCAAGGAGCAGACTACCCAAGTGTTTGAGAACATCAAGGCCGTGCTTGCCGAAGCAGGCTTGACGATGGACAACGTGGTGAAGACCACCGTCTTCTTGGCCGACATCTCCATGTTCGTAGAGATGAACGAGGTGTATGCCTCTTACTTCAGCGGAGCTTTCCCTGCCCGTTCAGCCTTTGCCGTGAAGCAACTCCCCAAGGGTGCTTTGGTAGAGATTGAGAGCATTGCCGTGAAGGGATGAGGTTTTTAGGAGAGGATTTTTACGAGTTCAGGAGATTTTTAAGGAGTTCAGGAGTGTAGGAGTGACGCTTCGCTTAGGAGTTCAGACGATAGTGCTGCTTGCATATTCGCTCTGCTTTCGCCCACTGTAGGGGCATCCCTTGTGGGGGCCCGATGATTGATGTGGCACGTTTCATTGGGTACCCACAAGGGGCACCCCTACAGTTCACGTTCACAAATCCTTCGGTATCCTCAGGACAGACTTGCATGCGTTCCCCCTGTTCTTCATAGTCGAAACTATCGTCTGAACTCCTAAGCGAAGCGTCACTCCTACACTCCTGCACTCCTAAAAGACTTTCCTGCACTCCTGAAGAAACTCCTGAAATCCTCTCCTAAAAAAATCCCCCCATATAATATCCCCCCTATTTTTCCGTTATTCTCCTTATAGAAGAATAACCCTCGAATATGAAAAGAAGAAGATACCCTGCTATACATCTGATAGGTGTATGGATGCTCCCCTTGCTGATGTCGTTGTCCCTCTTCATGGCCTCGTGCGATGATGACGAGGCATACACCACCTCTCCTTCCGCCCTGTTGGCATTTTCCGCAGACACTATCCGGTTCGATACCGTATTCACCACCATTGGCTCCGCCACCCAACTCTTCAAGGTCTATAACCGTGGCGACGAGCCCATGATGCTCTCCTCCATCCGTTTGGCGGGTAGGGGAGAGACGGGTTTCCGTGTTAATGTCGATGGATTGAGTGGTACGGAGTTCACCGATGTGGAGGTGCGCGATGACGATAGCCTCTATGTCTTTGTCGAGGTCACCGTTGACCCTCGCAACGAGGACAACCCCTTCCTGCTCCGCGACTCCCTCCAGTTTCTTTTGCAGAGTGGCATTTGCCAACAGGTGCAGCTCGAGGCTTACGGACAGGATATGATCGTGCTCCGTGGCACCGTCTTCTCCACAGATACCACCCTCACGGGCGAGCGCCCTCACGTGGTGTACGATAGCCTGGTGGTGGATAGCAATGCCACCCTCAGCCTCTCCGAAGGCGTGCGCCTCCATTTCCACAACGGAGCCTTTGTGCGTGTCTATGGCACCTTGAAGGCCGAGGGTTCGGTGGAGCGCCCTGTCGTTTTCCGAGGCGACAGGCTCGACCGTATGTTCGACGATCTCCCTTACGACCGTTTGGACAATCAGTGGGGAGGCATCACCTTGAGCGCCTCCAGCTTCGACAACTACCTCAACCATGTGGATATCCATAGCGGAAGCTGGGGTATCCGGTGCGACTCTTCCGCTTCGGATAGAAACAAATTGACGATTGAAAACTCCGTCATCCACAACGTGGCGGGCAATGCCCTCAGCGCCGTGGGAGGCCGTTTGTGGATAGGCAACTCCGAGCTCACCAATGCCGGAAGCCATTGCCTCAAGGTGCGTGGTGGCGATGTGCAGGTGGTGCACTCGACGCTGGCCAACTTCTACCCTTGGGCCTACCGTGGTGCGGCACTCAGCCTGAGCAACGAGTGGTGTCCGCTCACCCGAGCCGATTTTCGTAGCTCGATTGTCACCGGCTATTCGTCCAACGAACTGATGCTCATGCGCGATAAGGTCGATACACTCGCCTTCAACTTCCGCTTCTCGCATTGCCTCTTGAACATCCCTGCAGACAGCATCGGAGCAGACACCCTTCCCGATGGACGTTACTATCGTGTCCGCATCGACTCCCTGGGCCACGACGTGAACCGCATCACCAATTTCCCCTCGATTGACACCGACATCTTCTACTACGACTTTTCACTGGACTCCCTATCGCAAGCCGTTGGTGCAGGCAATCCCGAAGATGCCCTCAATCTCTATCCCCTCGATCGCCTTGGACGCATCCGTTCAGAGGATGAAGCACCCGATGCAGGGGCACGGGAGTTGTAATTCCTCCTTTTTCTTGTAATAATAATGGTTCGTCTTATAGAATTTGCATTTTTGCTAAAAAAATATAAGCATTTTGAATGCGATTAATCAACCTTTTATTTAGGTGATACGGCGCATTGGAAATGCTTATATTTGTGATGTCCGCATTTGGAAGAATGATTGGGTTAAGTGAAAAATGCGGATGGATAATAGAGGGGACTTCCTGTTAGAAATTAATACCTAAAGTGATGGAGGTGGTTTTGAATTGCGAATCTTCTACTATTTCGTTAAAATCTCCACCATAGCTGACACCTGCATAAATCTTTCCGAGATTTAAACCGATTCCTATTTGCCAACCCATTTGGATGCGCTTAAATGCTGCATCGCCCATTTCTTTGTCATCAAATATGTCAATCTCAACCTCTTCTCCGTAATACTCTTCGCGTACATTTACAGTTCCTGATAAATTTCCTCTTAAATTTAATCCAACATGAGGTGTAAGATAAATCTTTTCATCAAGGTGATGCTTGTAACCAAGTTTAAGAGGGATGTTCAGTGAATGTATCACCATTTTTGCATGTATGCCTTCTTCACTTTCTTCATCATAAGAATATTGATAACCAAGACCGCTTTCAACAAACAAAGGTACGTTTTCTGATAAGATGGAAGAATAAGTATAGTCAACGGATATTCCTGTTAAGTCATCATCTTCACCTACACATTCTACCGTTATGGGTTTGTATGAGACTCTCAATCCCGACCATTTTTCTTTGGAAGAACCTGTTGTTGGTGTATTCGGATTGGCAGATTGGGCCGAAGCAATAGTAGAACATGCTAGCAAACATGTAATTAAATAGTAGTTCAGATTTTTCATAAATAAAGATAGTTGTTAATAGTTAAGAATCTTGTTAATTTAAGGCAAAGGTAATGAATTAAATGTAAAGTGAAAAATGAATCATAACTTATTTTATGTGCCGATGGATATTTATTTTTCCCCATCCTTTCTCCATGTCGCAAAATAAATGTACTTTTGCCCTATGAAAACAATCCTGCTTGCCGTTGGGCGGACGGTAGAATCTTATTATATAGCCGCCATCAAGGAGTATGTGGAGCGCACAAAGCACTACATACCGTTTGACGTGGAGATAATCCCTGAGTTGAAGAATACCAAGAATCTGACCGAAGAGCAACAGAAGGAGAAGGAGGCAGACTTGATTCTGAAGGCTCTCGGGCCGGGTGATACCGTTGTGTTGCTCGATGAGCATGGCAAGGAGTTCCGCTCCGTGGAGTTTGCCACGTGGATGGAGCGTAAACTATCAGCCACGGGTAAACGATTGGTGTTTATCATCGGTGGTCCTTACGGCTTCTCCCAGCGCATCTATCAGGTGGCATCGGAGAAGATTTCACTCTCCAAAATGACCTTCTCCCACCAGATGATCCGCATGATTTTTGTGGAGCAAATCTATCGCGCCATGACGATACTCCGTGGCGAACCTTATCATCATGAGTGAGAAAGAGAGAGAGGGGAGGGTTTTCCCTCTTTACAACGGATTATTCCCATCATCATTGCCCCCGCTGGTGCTACCGCCACCGCCATTGCCCGGGTCTTCGGGGTCCTCGACGTTGCCCTCGTCGTCGGAGGCCACCTGCTTGATGACGTTTCCGTTGCGGTCGTAGCAGG
>JAZRMW010000065.1:0-34390 GCA_045647865.1 Phocaeicola sp. | reverse complement strand
GTGTCGGAAGTGAGCAGCTCGCTCATCACCTGCCGAAGAGTCATCTTCACTCCCTCGACCGACATCAAGGATGAGTTGGCCAACACGGCCATCAACATCACCTGCTACGACCGCAACGGAAACGTCATCAAGCAGGTGGCCAGCGACGACGAGGGCAACGTCGAGGACCCCGAAGACCCGAGCAATGGCGGTGGCGGTAGCACCAGCGGAGGCAATGATGACGGGAATAATCCGTTGTAAACTTTTAATTTTTTAGACGCGGATGACGCGGATGACGCGGATTATAATTTACCATGCGGACTGATTCTTAGGCGCGGATTGCGCGGATGACGCGGATTAAAATTGCCATGCGGACTGATTCTTAGGCGCGGATTTCGCGGATTACACGGATTTATTATTTCTTTCATCCTGAGTGTTCAATTATTAAGGAGCGGAGTAACTATAACTCCTCCCCTAAGTTAGGGGAGGTGGCCTTAAGGCCGGAGGAGTCTGTGAAAATGCAAGCATTATGACAGTGTAAAAAACAAGCATTTACAGACATACGCCCTCCCCCTACGGGGACTCCCTCTAACTTAGAGGGAGAGTGGTAGTTACTTTTGCACCCGCATGGCAAACTTAATCCGCGTCATCCGCGTCATCCGCGTCTGAAAAATTAGAGGAGGGAGACAACATGCAAGCAGCACATTCGTCTGCACTCCTAAAATCAATACAAAACCAATTTTATTAATCTGAGACGGAAGCGCGAGGGACTCTTGCAAGATTTCTTCGGAAAAGGTGGCCACCTTCCCAACATGCTTTCTCTCGCAAAAAAAAACGTTAAAAGATTATGACAGTAAATATTCAAATCAGCGATGCTGTATATGCATCATTACTCAACGGTACAAAACGTATTCAGGGCACATTGGCCCTTGTGAATCCCACAGAAGGTAACTTCCACGAACACCGCAAGACGTGGCGACCCCAACCGGGCACACGCTATATGCGATTGCCTCACGGACGCGTCACGGTGACGGACGAGAACGTAAGAATGAGGATAAACATCAGCGTGGACGAGGCAAACATCGTCCCCTCGCAAATCATCCTCGACGAGAGCGAACGGGCAAGTGACTTTGTGGACGTGATGTTTGACAGGTATTGATTCAAATCATTTGTCATAGCGAGTTGAGCCAATTGTTCATATCTTCAATGTTGGAGAATGTACGTCCGCGACCCTGCGCAATGTCCTCCTCCGCTTCGTCGAGCTTGCGGAAGAATTCTTCACGGGTCATCAAAGTCTCGTCCTCACGCTTTTTAGTGAGTCGGCGCAAGTATTTGGCCACACGATTGAGCATATCTGCATCGTTGGCTATGGTACTGAGGTTGTGAAGTATTTCGGCATTCAAGGAGCCGATTTGCATAGAGGTAGGCATAGCGGTTATCAATTATAAATTTTGATGATATCGGGGGACAAAGATAGGGAATAAATATGAATTGCTAACGAAATATTATGAATTATTTATGAAATTCGGAATAAGTAACAATGTACGTAGTCGGGTGGTGCGCGAGTGCACCCCCGCATTGCTCGACGGGGCACTGGATTCGCCCATCGTAGCAAGTGTATGCTCCGAGATTGTGGATGCCTTGGAAGCCCATCGGAGGGGCGAACTGACCAAGACGGAGTTTGAAGAGAAGAAGTCGGCCCTGAAGAAGCGCCTGCCCATACTGACTCCACACGCCACCTTTAAGAACGGACGAAGGGTGAACGCCGATGCCGTGCCCAGTGGGATGTCGATGTTCGACATTGACCACATCCCCGACCCACGCGGACGATGGGCGGAGATTGAGCCTCGCAAGGAGGCGCTGGGTATCCTGCTTGCCCACGTGACTCCCTCGATGGAGGGATTGCGCCTCTTCTTCCTCATCCCCCAAGGAATGACCCTGCCCGAGGCACAAGCATGGATGGCTCACCAGTTGGGCGATGCCGAGTACGACGCCTGTACGAAGGACTTGGCTCGCTCGTCGTTCGTGGTGCCGAGGGGGTATGTGTTGTGGATGAGCGAAGGCCTGTTTCAGACCCACCCCCAAACCCCTCCCTCTATGGAGGGGAGTCTGAATACCTTTGACTCTGAGAAATGCTCTTCAGGAGTGCAGGAGAGTTTTTTAGGAGTGCAGGAGAGTTTTTTAGGAGTTCAGGAGAATTCTTCAGGAGTTCAGGAGTTGCAGGAGTTCGGGAGTTCAGACAATAGTTTCGACTATGAGGAGGGTATTCCTAAGGAGTGTAGGAGGCAGGAGTGTAGGAGTGTAGACAATAGTTTCGACTCTGAGAAACAGAAAGAATCCGCGTCATCCGCGCAATCCGCGCCTAAAAAATCATGCGGTCTCTCTCATCCTGAGGACCCCGAAGAATCTGTGAACGTGAGCCGTAGGGGCGGGGTTTGCCCGCCCGAACACACAAAGCATACACATTCATTAGGGCAGGCAGACCCTGCCCCTACAGT
Organism: Phocaeicola sp.; assembly: GCA_045647865.1. GTDB lineage: Bacteria > Bacteroidota > Bacteroidia > Bacteroidales > Bacteroidaceae > Phocaeicola_A. The sequence goes on along the minus strand of JAZRMW010000065.1, from coordinate 31,913 downwards.
GGGCGAAAACAAAAAATCCGCGTCATCCGCGTCATCTGCGTCTGAAAAATTAGAGGAGGGAGACACCATGCAAGCAATGGGTTACAGGAGTTCAGAAGTTCAGGAGTTTAGGAGTTCAGACAATAGTTCTGACTATGAGAAACAGAAAGAATCCGCGTCATCCGCGCAATCCGCGCCTAAAAAAATAGTGGGCGAAAACAAAGAATCCGCGTCATCCGCGTCATCTGCGTCTGAAAAATTAGAATACCACGGCTTGGACTCCTCCGAAATCGTCTCCAAATACTGGGAGCTGAACAATGATGGCCTCCCTCCCACGCAAGGCGACAGGAATACGAAAATATTTGACCTCGCGTGCTCATTGCGCCACATCTTCAATTTCGACAGGGAGCTACTCAATCGCGCCATCCCCAACTACGACGGATTTCCGCAGGAGGAGAAGATGCAATGCATCGACAATGCCATCCGCGAGCCACGCAAGTACATGCCCATGAAGCTGACAAGGGTGCTACAGGCGTTGAAGGCCGAACATGCCGACCGACCCGAACTGGTGCAGGCACTGGACACGGTGGAGCAGGAGACGATGCAGTACTACGCCAAGAAGTTGCCCAAGCGCATGGGCCTCGGAGTCGATGAGGTGCGCAAGTGGTTGCCTCAGGAATTGCATATGCAGGCACTGGTGAGCATGGCTCCTGCACTGGGAGCACTCTTGACCCGCGTGCGATTGGACGTGCATGGCGATGTGAACACCCTGAACCTGCAATCCTTCATCGTGGGCGAGGCGGGAAGCGGAAAGTCGCGCTTCGCCCGCATCGATGCGGCACTGATGAGGGAGTTTTATGCCGAGAGCACGGCCAACCAACGCCTGAACGAGCAACACCGGCGCGAGAAGGAGCGGAAAAAGAATGCCAAGGAGGTGCCGGTGTTTGACATGTTGCCCGAGCGATGCATCCCTGCACGCCACTCGGTGGCACAGGTGCTGGACATGCTGAACTCCAACGGTGGCCTCCATTGCTACACCTTTGCCGAGGAGGCCGACATCATGTCGGGCAACGGACGGCAGGCCTTTGCGGATACCTCGGCCATCCGACGCGTGGCCTACGACGCCAGCTCGTATGCACAGGCTTACAAGAGCGACACGGCCTCGCGCCTCACTATCGAGCGCGTGCTATGGAATCTGACGCAATGCGGCACACCCGACGCACTCTATCGTGCCTACCGCAACTTTACGGATGGGGAGCTCTCGCGCGTGGCCATCGCACGGATGCCGGACAACACGTTTACCCCTCTTGTCGCGAGCCGACCCTTTGGCGAGAAGGAGAGCCTTCCGCTCGAGCAACTGGGGAGACTCCTGCCCTTGATGGAGGGCGAGGTGAAGCTGGAGAAACTGGAGAAACATGTGGTGGAGCGCATTGAGAGTTTCCGACTCGAATGTCTGAAGAACTTCGACCGCGTAGCAGCCCGTACGCGCCTCCGTATCCCTGTGACAACCATGCGCATGGTGTGTGCCTTCACCTGTTGCAAACTTGCCTCTATGTTAGTGGAAAAAATCGACATGGCGAAGAAGAAACCCGCATGGGCAGATGGGGCAAAGTCGGCAGAGGAGTACTTGCAGAGCCACCCGAGCGCCGTGGCCGAACACCTTGCCCGTATGCAGGACGAGGAGATGATGGACCTGTACGACACCCTGTCGGAGTATCTCACCGACACGCAACTCTATTACTTCCGCTCGCGCATCGAACAGGCCTACGAGAGCGACAACTACAAGGTGGACGGACGCACGCGACGGGGAAAGAACGACTCGGTGTTTGAACGCCTGCCCAAGAAGTTCGACCTCCGCCAAGCAGCCTCGGCCAAGGGACACGCTACGGCCGATGCGGTAATCCGCACGATGGTATATCAATGGTGCAAACAAGGGTTGATACGCAACGTCGGAAACGGATTGTATGAGAAAGTGTAAGATTGTAAGATTAAGAAATGTCAGATTATGAATCACAAATCAAATTCATAATTCATAATTCATAATTCAAATCATGACCCGAGGACAACGCAACAACAATCCCCTCAACATCCGCCACGGTAAAAGCCGATGGGAGGGGCGCACGAAAGTGCAGACGGATGCAGAGTTTGTTACATTCGTAAGCATGGCCTATGGCTATCGCGCAGCATGGAAACTGATGGAGACCTACCAATTGCGCCTGCGTCAGGAGGGAAAGAGTTATACCTTAGAGAACATCATCCACCGGTGGGCACCGCCCGAGGATGGGAACGACACCACGGCCTACATCCGTACGGTGATTCGCTTGCTGGACTACAAGGTGGCAGGGCGTCAACCCTTGCCCTCGCCCTCCTCGAAGGAGGGACACAGGGTGTTCACCCGCATCCTCATGGCCATGACCTGTGTGGAGTGCGGCATCCGCATGGACGAGGTGGATCGTGAGAGCATCGAGCAGGGGTGGAGGATGGCATTTGGGAAGTCATAAAATTGCTATCCCGATATGTCAATTCATTGTAGGGATAACCCTAAATAGGAGAGGAGAGGGGAAATAACGTGAAAAATCCCCTTTCCCCTCTCTTTTTATTAGCCTTAGGAAGTAGGGTGTTCCGCCTTTTTTTTGTAGTTTTGCAGCATATTTGAACTTTTAATAAATTCACAATATTTTTTTTAATTTATATGGCAAACTTAGTAAAGTTACGTAAAGGTTTGGACATCAATCTGAAAGGCAAACCAGCGCGGGAAATGCTTATAGTGAAGCCTTCGGCAATGTATGCACTTTGCCCGGATGATTTCACAGGTGTTACTCCCAAGGTGGTAGTCAAGGAGGAGCAGATGGTCAAAGCTGGGGAGGCCTTGTTTGTTGACAAGAATCATCCCGAAGTAAAGTTCGTTTCGCCTGTCAGCGGTAAAGTGGCCTTGGTGGAGCGCGGTGCGCGTCGCAAGGTGATGAGCATCCGTGTGGAGGCTACAGGAAACGAAGTGGTAGATTTTGGTAAGAAGAATGTGGCATCGCTTGATGGTGCCCAAGTGAAGGAGGCCTTGCTCGAAGCAGGTCTTTTTGCATTCTTTAAGCAACGTCCTTATGATGTGGTTCCTAATCCCGAAGTGGCTCCTCGCGCCATTTTTGTGTCAGCATTTGATTCTCAACCTTTGGCTCCCGATTTCGAGTATGTGTTGAATGGTCAGGAGGCTGATTTCCAAACGGGATTGGATGCGTTGGCCAAGTTGGCTCCCACTTACTTGGGCGTGAGTGCCAAGCAGACTTCTGCAGCATTGACTCAGGCAAAGGGTGTGACCGTGACCGTGTTCGATGGTCCCCATCCTGCAGGTAATGTAGGTGTTCAGATTAATCATATCGCTCCCGTGAACAAGGGTGAAGTGGTATGGACATTGGGTGCTGAGGAGGTGATTTTCATCGGACGTCTGTTCAACAATGGACAAGTGGATTTTACACGCACCATTGCCGTTGCTGGTTCAGAGGTGAATACTCCGGCTTACGCTCGTGTGAAGGTGGGTGCTCTGATTGGTGATGTCTTGAAGGATCGTTTGTCTGAGGGTAAGAGCCTGCGCATCATCAACGGAAACGTATTGACGGGTTACAAGACTTCGTTGGAAGGTTTCGTAGGTGCCCATGCAACAGAATTGACCGTTATTCCCGAAGGTGATGACGTACACGAGATGCTCGGTTGGATTATGCCTCGCTTCGACCAGTATAGCACCAGCCGTAGCTACTTCAGCTGGTTGCTTGGCAAGAAGGAGTACACCATCGATGCCCGTGTGAAGGGTGGCGAGCGCCACATGATTATGAGTGGCGAGTATGACCGCGTGTTCCCCATGGACATCATGCCCGAATACTTGATTAAGGCCATCATTGCAGGTGATATTGACCGCATGGAGGCATTGGGTATTTACGAAGTGGCTCCTGAGGACTTCGCCCTGTGTGAGTTTGTAGATTCATCGAAATTGGAGTTGCAGCGTATTGTCCGCGAAGGATTGGATGCACTCAGAAAGGAGATGGAATAACATTATTAAGAAGACCCCATCCCAACCTTCCCCTCTAAGGGAAGGAGTAATTGATGAAGCCAAACATTTCATTCCCCTCCATAGAGGGAGGGGCGAAGGGGAGGGTCTGATAATTCATAATTAATAAAGATGAAAGCATTAAGAAATTATCTCGACAAGATAAAGCCTAACTTTGAGGAGGGAGGCAAGCTTCATGCGTTGCGTTCAGTGTTCGATGGTTTCGAAACATTCCTGTTCGTGCCCAACACCACTACACGCCGCGGTGTGAACATCCATGATGCCATCGATTCGAAGCGCATCATGTCATTCGTGGTAATCGCGTTGGTGCCGGCTCTTTTGTTCGGTATGTACAACGTAGGTTATCAGCACTACACAGCTGCTGGGCTGATGGCAAGTGCAAGTTTCATCGAAGTCTTTGCATATGGCTTCTTGGCCGTATTGCCTAAGATTTTGGTGTCATATATCGTAGGTCTCGGTATCGAGTTCATCATTGCCCAATTGAAGAACGAAGAAATTCAGGAAGGTTTCCTCGTATCGGGTATGTTGATTCCGATGATTGTGCCCGTGAATTGTCCGTTGTGGATACTTGCCGTGGCTACCGCCTTTGCGGTAATCTTCGCTAAGGAAGTGTTCGGTGGTACTGGTATGAACGTGTTCAACGTGGCCCTTATCGCGCGTGCGTTCCTATTTTTTGCTTATCCTACCCAAATGTCGGGTGACACTGTATGGGTGGCAACAGAGAGCATCTTCGGCCTTGGTGCTAACCTTCCCGATGGATTCACCGCAGCTACGGCCCTTGGTGAAGCAGCTACCGTGGGTGTGCCTGCCTTCGACATGAACATGGTATGGGGTCTTATCCCTGGTTCTATCGGTGAGACCAGTGTAATTGCCATCCTGCTTGGTGCTATCCTTCTCCTTTGGAGCGGTGTGGCCAGCTGGAAGACAATGCTCAGTGTATTCGTGGGTGGTGCTGTAGTAGCTCTGTTGTTCAATGCCTTTGGTCCTGAAGGAAACTTCATGGCTCAGATGCCTTGGTATCAGCACTTGGTACTCGGAGGTTTCTGCTTCGGTGCCGTGTTCATGGCTACTGACCCTGTGACTTCTGCACGTACTGAGACGGGTAAGTTCATCTTCGGTTTCCTCGTGGGAGCTATGGCGGTAATCATCCGTGTGCTCAACCCCGGTTACCCCGAAGGTATGATGCTTGCCATCCTGTTGATGAACGTGTTTGCTCCGCTGATTGACTACTATGTGGTACAGAGCAACATCAATCGTCGTGTGAAACGTTTGAATACTAACAAATAAATTACCGATAAAAGATATGAATACAAATAGTAATAGCTATACAATCATCTATGCTTCGGTAATGGTTATTATCGTAGCATTCCTGTTGGCTTTTGTAAGTTCTTCGTTGAAGGAGACACAAAACAAGAATGTGGAGTTGGATACCAAGAAGCAGATTCTCTCTGCCCTCAACATCAACGGTGTGGAGGATGCCGAAGCTGCTTACAACACTTATGTGAAGGGTGATATGTTGATGCAGGCTGATGGCTCACTCGTAGCCAACGACGGTGCGTTCAACACTACTTACAAGGGTGAGATTGCCGAAGGTCGTTTGCACGTGTTTGAGTGCGAAGTGGACGGAAAGAAGAAGTACGTCATCCCCGTATATGGTGCAGGTCTTTGGGGACCCATCTGGGGATACATCGGTTTGGATGAGGACAAGAATACCGTTTATGGTACCTATTTCTCTCATGCAGGTGAAACTCCGGGCTTGGGTGCCGATATCGCTACTCCCAAATTCCAAGCTCAATTTGTGGGAAAGAAAGTGTTCAACGGTGCAAACGTAGGTTTGAGCGTAGTGAAGAACGGTCGCGTGGCTAATCCCGATTACGAAGTGGACGGTATCTCAGGTGGTACCATTACTTCAAACGGTGTGGATGCCATGTTGAAGGATTGTTTGAAACCCTATGAGAAGTTTTTGAAATAATTATTAATAAAGACCCCATCCCAGCCTTCCCCTCTATGGGAAGGAGTAGATGGTAAAGCAAAACATTTCACTCCCCTCCATAGAGGGAGGGGCACGGGGGAGGGTCTGATAAGAATTAAAAAAATATGAGTCAATTGTTTTCAAAGAAGAATAAAGAAGTTCTCTTTACTCCGCTTGGCTTGAACAACCCCGTGACCGTGCAGGTGCTCGGTATCTGTTCAGCCTTGGCCGTAACCGCTCAGTTGGAGCCGGCCATTGTGATGGGACTTTCGGTGACTGTGATTACGGCTTTTGCCAATGTGGTCATCTCTCTGTTGCGCAACACCATCCCCAACCGCATCCGTATCATCGTTCAGTTGGTGGTTGTAGCCGCACTGGTAACTATCGTGAGTGAAATTCTGAAGGCTTTTGCCTACGACGTGAGCGTTCAGCTTTCGGTATATGTCGGTCTGATCATTACCAACTGTATCCTGATGGGACGCCTCGAGGCGTTTGCCATGCAGAATGGCCCGTGGGAGTCATGCCTCGATGGTATCGGAAACGGCCTTGGTTATGCCAAGATACTGATTATCGTAGCTTTCTTCCGCGAGTTGCTCGGTTCGGGTACATTGTTTGGCTTCCGTATCATTCCCGAGGTTTGCTACGAGTGGGGATACCTCAACAACGGCCTCATGCTGATGCCTCCTATGGCACTCATCATCGTGGCTTGCATCATCTGGTATCAGCGTGCAAAGAACCCCGAATTGCAAGAGAGTAGTAATTAATTAAAAGGGGACCCCATCCCAGCCTTCCCCTCTATGGGAAGGAGTAGATGGTAAAATAAAACATTTCACTCCCCTCCATAGAGGGAGGGGCACGGGGGAGGGTCCATTAAATAAAAAGTATGGAATATTTAAGCCTATTTATAAAGTCCATTTTCGTGGACAACATGATATTCGCCTACTTCTTGGGAATGTGTTCCTATCTGGCGGTGTCTAAGAATGTAAAGACAGCTCTCGGTTTGGGTATTGCCGTTACCTTCGTGTTGTTGGTGACCCTTCCGGTGAACTATCTATTGGAGAACTATGTGCTCAAGGCCGATGCCTTGATTGAGGGAGTTGACCTCAGCTTCCTTTCATTCATCCTCTTTATTGCCGTAATCGCAGCTATCGTTCAGTTGGTAGAGATGATTGTAGAGCGTTTCAGCCCCTCGTTGTACGCTTCACTCGGTATCTTCCTTCCGTTGATTGCCGTGAACTGTGCCATCATGGGAGCTTCGCTCTTCATGCAACAACGCCTCTTCAACGACATGGGCGAAGTGCTCAGCTATGCTGCCGGTTCAGGTATCGGTTGGTTGTTGGCTATCGTAGGTCTTGCCGCTATCCGCGAGAAGTTGGCTTACTCTGATGTGCCTGCTCCTTTGAAGGGACTTGGTATCACCTTCATCACCGTAGGTCTTATGGCTATGGCATTTATGTGTTTCTCTGGTTTGAAAATCTAATAAAGAAAGGAGAATATTACAATGATGAATTTAATATTAGCGAGCATCGGAGTATTCCTCGGCATCGTCCTCGTGTTGGTGATCATGTTGCTCGTAGCAAAGAAGTATTTGTCGCCCAGCGGCAATGTAAACGTTACCATCAATGGTAAGGACACCATCTCGGTAGAGCAGGGTGGTAGTTTGCTCAACACCCTCTCTGCACAGGGTATCTACCTCTCTTCTGCTTGTGGAGGTAAGGGCTCATGTGGCCAGTGCAAATGCCAGGTAGTAGAAGGCGGTGGCGAAATCCTCGACTCTGAGAAGGGTCACTTCACCCGTAAGCAGATTAAGGACAATTGGCGCTTGGCTTGCCAGTGCAAGGTGAAGGGCGACCTCGGTATCAAGGTTGACGAAAGCGTAATGGGTGTGAAGGAGTACGAATGTACCGTTATCAGCAACAAGAACGTGGCTACCTTCATCAAGGAGTTCAAGGTGCAGCTTCCCGAAGGTGCCCAGATGGACTTCCTCCCCGGTTCGTATGCTCAGATCAAGATTCCTGCATTCTCTATGGATTATGACAAGGATATCGACAAGAGCCTCATTGGCGACGAATATCTGCCCGCATGGGAGAAGTTCGGCCTCTTCCCCTTGAAGTGTGTCAACCCCGAAGAGACAGTGCGTGCCTACTCTATGGCCAACTATCCTGCCGAGGGTAACGTCTTCATGCTGACCGTGCGTATCGCTACTCCGCCTATGAAGGCCGACCGTAGCGGATTCATGGATGTGAACCCCGGTATCGCTTCATCATACATCTTTACCCTGAAGCCCGGCGACAAGGTAATCATGAGCGGTCCTTATGGTGACTTCCACCCGCACTTCGACTCTAAGCGCGAAATGATTTGGGTAGGTGGTGGTGCCGGTATGGCTCCTCTCCGTGCACAGATTATGCACATGACCAAGACCCTCAAGACTACCGACCGTGAGATGCACTACTTCTACGGAGCTCGTGCCTTGAACGAAGTGTTCTACCTCGAGGACTTCCTCAGCATCGAAAAGGAATTCCCCAACTTCCACTTCCACTTGGCTCTCGACCGTCCCGACCCAGCTGCAGATGCAGCCGGTGTGAAATATACCGCAGGTTTTGTACACCAGGTAATGCTCAATACCTATCTGAAGGATCACGAAGCTCCCGAAGATATCGAATACTACATGTGTGGCCCCGGCCCCATGTCAAAGGCCGTTGTGGGTATGCTTACCGACCTCGGCGTAGAGGAAAGCAGCATCATGTACGATAACTTTGGAGGATAATTTTTCCTCATCCTCCTACTATATTTAGGCACGGATTACACGGATTCCGCAGATTCTTTAAACTGCATCCTTGTAATCCGTGTCCTTTTTTGTTGCCCGTTTGTTACCTTCTAAGAATGCTATTCTTATGTGCAAAAGAATGCTATTCTTACGTACAAAAGATTGCTTTTCTTCGACTGAAGAATGCCAATCGTTAGAATCTGTCGGAAATTTTAAATTTTCAGCGATTCAGAACCTTATCTTCATTCCTTAACATCCGTATTTCCTTTATATAGTATTATTGGTGTCCGGTAAAAGTTTTTATTACCAAGGAAATGTCTTTCAATCGCTGAACATATAGGATTGTTAGTTGTCTTTTCAGAAGTAAGCCTCAATCGCTTATTGTTTAGCGAATTCATTGGCTCTCCGCTAAAAAGGGGAGGATATGAAGTATGGAGGGGGCTTACTTTTTTGAAAAATGAATCCACAACACTTAGTTATGGGCACTGCGGACCCATTTTTCACCTACTTTCAATTTTTAGTGGACACCAATAATAAAATTACTTCCTTCCACTATTTACAACAAACTCCTTCACATCTCGTATATGTTCTGTTCGTGAGCGGAGTTTGTTATTCACGTAATATGTATGTCTTATTCACATACAGGACGAATAGGAAAACCCCAATAACGATATTTATAAGTAACAGAGCCTCCATTACTGGTTCCGAACCAACTCTTTGCATATGGCATCGGATGCCCCTTTACGCCTTGAAGTTGAGTTCCTGTCCAATAATTAACTTGTACTTTAAAAGCAAAAAGATCTGAATTAAAACCTCCACTAGCTGGTAGGAATATGGCGTTTCCATTAGGTCCAGTAATTTGCTGACCAGACATTCCATTTATGTTAATCCATTTAAAGGTACATTTTTCATAAAGTTCCATAAATTCAGATTCTGTTGGCATACGCCAACCTCTACCCCATTTTACATGAGCTACGTCATATTCAGTTCCACTGATTTCTTCCCCAAGATATACATAACTGCTATAAGCTGCGCCAGGATGTACAACTTGACCTTTGAAATAGTATTTATAAGTGGAAGAATCAAAATTATCCTTCGTTTCAGTCTCTCCCCACGAAAAGTATTCGCCACTATCTTCTGGACGTTTGGCTCCCACATTATGACTTGCCCATTTTACGGAAAGTCCCAAATCTATGGCTGTGCCACGAGTTACACTCGGCTCATCTGTTTTAAAGGATTTCACCTCACCATAATAATACCTTTCGTCCCATTCCATATAGGCACAATAGTAATAGGTCTTTTCACTTTCCAATTCACTTAAGAATACACTATATGCACCATTTTCGATGGAAGAACCGGCTACGTGTATGGCGGCTTCATCTGAAATAGGATCAGACAATGTACTATAGCAGATACCATAGCTATATCCGGGAAAATCTTCTTCAATGGCTCCAATACTTCCATGGCAAAGCGCCTCATTCGAAGTTATGTCCGTCGCGTTACCCGTAGTTACCACAACCTTATATTGTGGATACCAATAATCTGATGTGATTTCATTTCCCAGTCCATCGTGCATTGTAGCCTTCAAGTATGGTTCTTCGTCGCACTCACCGGGTGTCCATTCTACCGTTGCAGTACTTGTGGCTCCGTTGACAGCAACAAAGTTTTGAGTAAGTTCACCACAATTTGTCGTGAATTTAACCACATACGGGGTGGTGACATCCATATAAAGATCAAGCAAATGATTGTAGCCGGAAACTTTGAAAGATGCAGTAATCGGTACATCGGGTATTATATCCTTGGAAGATGATTCACAGAATTCTATCAATTTGGGGGCTTCGTACAACTTCTTTTCTCCCAAATTGATTGGATCCGGCAAAGATATGTCTTCTGATATACCTAAGAAATGAAGATTTGCACCCGCATTGAAATCCATACCCCAATATGTCTGGAACAGGGAACCATAATAGTCCGCATCAGAAGTTCCCAATTTTTCATACAATCCAATTTCTGCCTCTTCTTTCAGATAAGGTTTTAAATCCACATAGAGGCCACATTTCGAAGCATCGAACAAACCGACACTTATACGGGGATAAACGGATATTTTACTATTGACAGAGCCATATCCTGTTATGGTTGGCGCATATATTTCATGACTAAAGCTCTTGTTAGAAATTGATTTTGGACCGCTGTTTTTATTCCATGAGATTCCAACCGTCACCGAAGCTGTCGTATTAAATCCAGCACAAGCACTGAATGAACCGCTTGCTTCTATTGCATAGTCAGTCATCAAGTCCGTGTCAACAGTAACAAGAATAGGGACATCTTTCAATACAGGATTGTCCTTTATTTTAAAACAGAGGAATTTGGGTTTGAGGATGTCTTTAACAAGCACTATTTCATCTTCATCCAAAAGTGCCTTATTCCAGCAATCCAAATTTAATTTAAAATCAGAGTCAAAAGTTCCGGTGACAGATGCTTCATAGATTTCCAGTTCTCCTCTTTTGTAATTCTCATAGGTCAAGTCTTCAGCCTCGTCAAAGCTGCAATGTAAACGCAAATCTAACGATAATCCCATACTGCATTCTTCCCAATAGAGATTCACATGTTCTTTCTTTATGATATACTTATCTGAAGGTCCTATTTTTGTGCCTATCAACATGTTTGCAGTATCATCTATTGCACGCGTCCTATTATAAGGAATCCGTTGCAATTGACCATTTTCATCATAATATCTGATTTCTTCCGGATAAAATGTTGGAGTTTCTTCGATGCTTCTTGTTCCTGTATAACTTCCTGTAGAGAGCGTAAATGTTCCTTTATGGATGATATCGTTCAAGCAAGCCGGTTCGGAATCGACAATAACCTTGCTTCCTGATACAGATAACGACGTGATACGACGAAATACATTCATTGTTCCCAAATCCAAGGATATGATACTTCCTTCTTCCAAGGCAGGCATACCATTGGCAAAATCCAATTCAAAAAGACCTGATTCCATATCGGATGAAACAACTGTAGGTTGATTTTCATGTATAGGTACAAAATGTGTTGAAACGAGTATGTTTGATGGCTGTATTTCGATGGCTGGCATATTTAGGACTACCGCACGGCGGATTGTACGGTTTGACATGGTCTTTGCAAAATAGACACTGGATTCATGATTCAAGGAAACTTTCAATCGAGGATAGGTCCCGACAGGAAGAGGTACATAAAAAATCAAATCTTCAGGTTCCGCAGCTTCAACATTGAATGTGATTGTACGTGAACCAACATTGTCCAAAGTCAATACCGCATTTTCCGCGAAAACATCGGAAACAGTAGCTTTACCAGACAATGCGGGTGCGTTTTCTCCCTCGGACTCCACTACAAGTTGGGATTTTCCTACAGGCACATTTTTGACCGTAATACGAATCAATCCCATCAGATGCTTGAATCGTAAGACATTTTCACCATCAGGAATACCCAACATAGGCAGATTGCTTTCATTGGTCAATTCATATTCATTCGGCAGTGTCACAGAAAGTATATTCCCGCCAAAATCAGCTCCCTCTGAATATGGGTAGTAAGCAAACAAGGGTTCTTCTGCATCTTGCAGCGTTCCTGTAAAATCAGCTTCGAAAGTTTCAGTATTCAAACAGCTAACAACGAAAGGAGCATTGCCACTTTGTTTATTACCAAAAACTCCTATACAATCTTTTTTTGACCAAAGGACATTATATGCATCGTCTATGATAGTCCGGACATCAGCTTCATGTTCTATGACAGCTCTCAGCGTGTGATTGCCCGAAACTTTTTCATTCACATAAATGTCCTCGTCATGGGAACATCCTGCCATAATCAATAATCCGAATACTAGATTAATTGATTTATACCATATACTTGTTTTCATTTGATTGTTTTTTTAATCCCACGAACCATCTTCAACGTCAAGAACCTCATTACCTCCAATGTAATCTGATGCTGCAAATCCTTTTTCAACAACAACTTCCAGTACCTCCAATTCTGGCGAGACATAATTTTGCTGTGCCAGACACACTTCTATATTTTTCATAACAATATATCTTTTCCTCCTCTATCTCCCTCGATTCAGCCTTTTAAATTCTTATGATTCTTTTGATACATCCATATACAAAAAAGACGTGGAGACCATTGCTTGTTGCTCGTCCCACGTTCTAAAGGCTCTCGCATTGCCCAATTCATCGGAACGAATAACGAAGAAGCCCCACGCCGATACATATAATATACCCACTCCTGTCTTTCCTTATAACAAAATAAGGAAAGACAGGTTTTGGGATATTTACATACCCATGGGACATCTACCGTTGCTTTGTTTCTGATGAATTGAAGAACTTGTGAGATTCTTAGAACGTCAAAACCAAAGCGTCAAGTAAACGCCCTTTTCAATATGTTTTCCCCACTCTGCTCCCTCCCGATGGAGGGCATACGGCATGAAGATGAGACAAAAGTACAACTTAATTGTAAAATAGAAGTTATGAATTGGGACTTTTTTGCAAGAATGTGTCAAAGAACATAAAATACTATATGTAAATCGTATTATAGGTGTTTGGGGAAGTGGAAATATCGTGCATGTTTGGTGAAAGGGATATGGAAACGTAAAGATGGTTTACACTTTATCAAAACTGTATATTTGCCTTGCGAGAATCGCGTATTTGTGAACGAATGGGTGGGTGGAGGTATATACGTCAAGGATTTCAGTTAAAAATCCTCTAATGGTCTAAGAAATAGATGGATAGATGAAAATGGGAGAATGGTGAAATAGAAAATCTACGGCATGGTTGAGTGGGTATAGTTGTTGATGAGGAGGATTTCGTGATGTCGGCAGGCAAGGGTGTGGTGAATTTCTCCTAAAGTTCCATCGGACCGCTTCTGCAAATAGGGTGGGTGTGCAGGAGAAATTCAGCGGATGTTCAGGAAAAATTCGATGAGACTTTAGGAGAGGTAAATTGTTTGCTTGGGAGAGGAATGGTGGGGGGAGAATGGTGATTCTTGTGTCAGAAAAGATCCTTTTATCTTCTTGTATGGCTGTACAGAGGTTTGGAGAGTCATTATTTAGAAGTTGAAATTCTGCATAAATATGCAAAACTGAATGTGTACGAAAGGATGATGTTGTATATTTATTTGTTTTTAATAGGAATATATACAGTTGGAATTTGACAAAAAGTAAGTAGTTTGTATTTTTTCCGCGCGCACCTTAATATTAATGGTCTTTATCTCCATCATTTTGCTTCCGATACAGAATTGCATAATAGTAAGCTTTGGAAAATACGTTTCTTGATTCTATGTTTTGCAGTGACGGCTAAAAAGTGTTCTTTTTTATTGCCTGTAAGTTGACTATTTCTTATTTCTTTATTTATCCCAAACTTGGATTGTTTTTTATTGAAAATCATCATATTTCCGCTCTCTCCACACACTCAAGAAAAAAATCTCCCATATCCGGTAGTGAAACAGATGAGGGATTATGTCCCTACGAAAGTTGAATCCATTTTATTTGGAGTTTTGAAGTTTTTGTTTTATTTTTGCATTTTAAATTAGGGTAAATACGCAAATATTAATGAAAAATATAAGAAACTTCTGCATCATCGCACACATCGACCACGGAAAATCGACGTTGGCCGACCGTCTGCTCGAATATACGAAAACCATCCAAGTGACTCAGGGACAGATGCTCGACAATATGGATCTGGAGCAAGAGCGAGGCATCACCATCAAGAGCCACGCCATACAGATGGAATATACCCACAAGGGGGAGAAATACATCCTGAACCTGATTGACACTCCGGGACACGTGGACTTCTCGTACGAGGTGTCGCGCTCTATCGCGGCTTGCGAGGGTGCATTGCTCATTGTAGATGCTTCGCAGGGTGTGCAGGCCCAGACCATCAGCAACCTCTACATGGCGCTGGAGCACGACCTGGAAATCATCCCCGTGATGAACAAGTGTGACATGGACAGTGCCATGCCCGACGAGGTGGAGGACGAAATTGTGGAACTGCTCGGATGCAAGCGCGAGGAGATTATCCGCGCTTCGGGAAAGACAGGCATGGGCGTGGAAGAGATACTGGAAGCCATCGTGGAGCGTGTGCCACACCCGACGGGCGACGAGGAAGCTCCCTTGCAGGCGCTCATCTTCGACTCGGTGTTCAATTCTTTCCGTGGAATTATTGCCTATTTCAAGATTACGAACGGTGTGCTCCGCAAGGGTGATAAGGTAAAATTCTTCAACACAGGCAAAGAGTACGATGCCGACGAAATCGGTGTACTGAAGATGGACATGGTGCCCCGCAACGAACTTCGCACGGGCGACGTGGGCTACATCATCTCGGGCATCAAGACCTCGAAGGAGGTGAAGGTGGGCGACACCATTACCCACATTGCACGCCCCTGTGACAAGGCCATCGCAGGCTTTGAGGAGGTGAAACCCATGGTGTTTGCCGGTGTCTATCCCATCGAGGCAGAGGACTACGAAAACCTGCGTGCCTCGCTCGAAAAACTCCAACTGAACGATGCCTCGCTGACCTTCCAGCCCGAGTCTTCGGTAGCACTGGGATTCGGCTTCCGTTGCGGATTCCTCGGCCTGTTGCACATGGAGATTATCCAAGAGCGACTCGATCGCGAGTTCGACATGAGTGTCATCACCACCGTGCCGAACGTTTCGTACAAGATATTTGACAAACAGGGCGGATGCAAGGAGGTGCACAACCCCTCGGGAATGCCCGACATCACACTGATTGACCACATCGAGGAGCCCTATATCCGCGCATCGGTCATCACCACCACCAACTACATCGGCCCCATCATGACGCTCTGCCTCGGCAAGCGTGGCGAGCTGGTGAAGCAGGAGTATATCTCGGGAAACCGCGTGGAAATCTTCTACGACATCCCC
Organism: Phocaeicola sp.; assembly: GCA_045647865.1. Lineage (GTDB taxonomy): Bacteria > Bacteroidota > Bacteroidia > Bacteroidales > Bacteroidaceae > Phocaeicola_A. Next base: position 16,231 of record JAZRMW010000065.1, on the reverse strand, counting down.
TTGGGCGAAATCGTCATCGACTTCTACGACAAGCTGAAGAGCATCTCGAAGGGATATGCCTCATTTGACTATCACATGAACGGTTTCCGCCCGTCGAAACTGGTGAAGCTGGACATCCTGCTCAATGGCGAACCGGTGGATGCCCTCTCGACACTGACCCACTTCGACAATGCCGAAAACTTCGGCCGACGCATGTGTGAGAAGCTGAAGGAACTCATCCCACGCCAACAGTTCGACATCGCCATACAGGCCGCTATAGGCGCGAAAATCATTGCCCGCGAGACCGTGAAGCAGGTGCGCAAGGACGTGACCGCCAAGTGTTACGGAGGTGACGTGAGCCGTAAGCGCAAACTTCTGGAAAAGCAGAAGAAGGGTAAGAAACGCATGAAGCAGATTGGAAACGTAGAGGTGCCACAGAAGGCTTTCCTTGCGGTGCTGAAGCTGGATTAATCATCCCAAAGTGTAGGAAGAGGGGAGTGAAACAAAAAAAATGAATCGTACACCCCTCCCTTTCTACAATCCTAAAAAAATCCCATATAAACGAAAACTTGACAATCACCATGACTACTACCCCTTTTGAAATTGCCAAACAATTCACAGAGCAATACCGTAGGCTTTCACCCGAAGGAACACGGGCATTGTCACTCATTATGGAGCCTTTGAAATTGGCCAAGGGCAAACTATTTGTCAAAGAAGGTGAAGTGGCTGACTATGTCCACTATATAGAAAAGGGCCTCGTGCGCCAATTCTATTTCAAGAACAATCGCGACTTGACCGAACACATCTCTTACGAAGGAAACATCGTCATCTGTCTCGAGAGCTATCTGCGCGAAGAACCGACACGACTGATGGCCGAGACATTGGAACCCTCCATCATCTGGCGAATCCGCAAAGGAGACTTTTACCTGCTGAGCGAACAGATGCGCGAAATCGAACTCCTCTACCACAAAATTCTTGAATACTCGTTGTTGAGTTCTCAACAGAAGGCTGATGACCTGCGCTTTGAAACCGCCGCAAACCGCTACCGTCTGTTGATGAAACGTCACCCCGAAATCATCAAGCGCGCACCAATGATACACATCGCCTCGCTTCTGCAAATGACTCCCGAGACACTGAGCCGTGTGCGCTCATCCATACTCTTATAAGGAAAGCTACAATAAGGGGGGATAAGGAGAACCTTCCCTCTTGAATCTTCCCTCCTTCAGACACTCGTTTCCCGTCTCTCTCAGACACAAAAATGACGCGGACAACGCGGATTCTTCATTCTTTATTCATTACCCCTCCCAAAAAAAACAGGGGAATCATTTATCCGTGTCATCCGCGTCATCCGCGTCTGATTATACTATGATTTTCGTCTTTATTCAACTACTGCAACGGAGTCAACCACTGCTTCTCCGGCAGGTTCAGCAGAAGGCGCCTCAACTACCTCTACCTCATCTGCTTGATTGAACCAAGGGAGAGGCGAAGAAATATTTGCCCATGCCAAACAATTGGTCAACCACAAGGCCACACCAACCAAGCCTACGAAAATGATTGAAAACATCCATTTCTTCCACGTAGGAATACCCTTCTTGGCATAAGGATCTTTCAGTTTCATCTTAGGGAACTTGGCTATCTCAGTAAGTGTCTCGCCAAAGGGAATACTGATTTTTGAAGCTGCATTCACAGCCCATCCGTTGGCATTCAGAAGCGGAGCAATGTTTCTACGACGGAGCTTCAACCAAGCCATCACCATAGCAGGGCCTGATATGACAAGCATGATGCCTACGAACACCAGAATAATCTGCCACCATTTGAGAGCAATCAATCCACCGAAAATGCTCGCCAAAGCCGTACCAATCATACCTACAGCCATACCGATAGCTGCAAAGATACCGGCAAACTTAGCTATATCAAACGGAGGAGTGGCGGGAGCAGGTGTCTTTCCATCAGCAGCAGGAGCTTGAGCAGCAACAGGTGCAGCATTGATGTTCTCCGTAGCCTTGGCCATCATCTTGGCATCCTTCTCGGCGGCACTCTTGCTGATGAGATTCTCTACCGTAGTAGCCATTCGTCTATAAGGCGACCAGAAGGCTTGAGACACACTGATGGGGTTATCCACAATCTTGGTAATCACTGCATCCCATTCAACACCCTCATTGTCGTAATAGACTCCATTCTTACCTACGGAGAACTCGCCTATGTCACCCACAGTAACTGCAGCTACTATAGTCAACTTGCCAGGCTTTGACTTGGTCGTACAATCGCAATAGAGCAGATACATGCCACAAGCACCTACGGCGGCATTGTGTTTGGCCATGTCGGCCACCTTCATACAGAACTTACAAGCACGCTGGTCGATGATAAGTGTACCCGACTGGAAGATGGCTTTCACATCTTTGTCCTTTGAATAAAAATCGTTCAACGTCACAAAGTTCTTCAGCAACTTGTAGAAATCGCGATAGATGTGGAGGAACTTATCCACCACTTCGATGTTTTCAGCCTCTTCCTTCAACGCATTGTCTTGAGCAACGAGCTCGAGCAAAGCAGCCTTTCTGTCTTGCGCAATGAAACCCTTGATAGCCTCCAATCCGATTGGCTCAACCGATGCACCGGCCTTGGCACCCTTCCATGCCACATAAGCGGAGAACTTGGCACCGATAGCTTCCCAATCGGCCAATGTAATGACTTTTGTGTCGGGCTCCAATGCATACTTCTTGATGAGTTCAAATGCCTTTGCCCAAGCAGGATTGATAGCCGCATCGATTGCAATCTCCGACTTGCCTGTAATGTGAGCGAGAGGGTAGGAGGCAATCTCCTCGGCCTTACCCATGAGATTATCAGCACTGATAGCCTCGATGCGCGATGTCTGGATATCCAATGAAGCAATACTAGCGGGAGAGAATGCTGCCAATTCCGAGCGCATGAAGAAATCCTTCACCTTCACATCCAATGAAGTATAAGCCTCTATCACCTTGTCTGTAGCATCGCCAAAAGGAGCCTCAACAGCAGCCTCGTGCCAAGCCACATAGTCGGTCAGAGCCTTGTAGAAAGCTTCTATTTGATCGGCACCGATACCCGGAGCACCACTACGGTCAGTCACCGAACCGATATGAGCTATAGCTGCTGAGATAGCCGCCTTATCCTCGTTGTTGTCAGAGGAAGCTTCGGTAATGATTCCATCTCCGTTGAAACGGGTCTTCGAGAAAATTGCCGTAATGTCGGCCGTATCAGCCAAAGAAATACGCGTTCCCTCTTTACCCAAGTTGTTCAGAATCTCCTTGGCAGAGTTGTAGAGTTTCTTACCTACTTCATTCTCGGTATTGATTTCCTCTATGTCAATGAAATCTTCCCCTTTAAGCAAGAGATTGTGGTTCTTAAGGACACCTGTTATCCATTGCGAAACAGAGACAATATCGCCTACACGTAGTTTCTCGTCACCATCACAATCCATGTATCTCAGGCTCTTCTCATCAATTTCCAAGCCTTTGATGGGGCACGAAAGTACGGTCCACATCTTGGGGTCAAGTTCATTCAAGTGTGCAATGTCCTCTCCCTTGGTAATTTTCACTCGCGATGCACCGCCTATGTTTGAAAATTCCCACTTATACGCTTTTTCTTTCTTCTTGAGATTCATAATCTTTTATTTTAGATTCTTATAAATTCAATAATATTGGCACAAAAGTAGTGATTAATCATTAAATAAGGAAATTTATAGGATAAAAAAACTCGCCTCACGAATCACTTCGTAAGGCGAGATAATGTTTTCTTTACAAAAACTTGTGGTTTACGTAATTTAAATATTATGACTAACTAACTTTTACAACTTTCTACCTCATTTTTTTCATGTTGCAAAGGTACGGCTTTCTGTAAAATCACGCAATCACACAAATTTGGTATTTTTTGTTGAACTATCACTACATCTGAGTACTTACAACCACCGACGACGACGGAAAATCCAAATGATGGTGCCACTGACGAGGATGGAGAAGGCCAACACCTCATAAAATCCCCAATCGCGATTTTCCAAACCATTCTTCAGGTTCATACCATAAAGGCTGGCAATGAGCGTAGGAAACATGAGGACGATGCTCACGGATGTCATGAGTCGCATCACGGTATTCATGTTGTTGTTGATGACGCTGGCATATGTATTGACAGCACTCTCAAGGATGTTGCTATAGATGTATGCACTCTCACGTGCCTGCTTCATCTCGATGTTGACATCTTCAATCAGTTCAGCATCCAGTTCATCGACGGGAAGTTTGAACTTCACCTGCGCCAACAGGGTTTCGTTTCCACGGATGGAGTTCATGAAGAATGTCAATGAGTTCTGAAGGGCACTGAGATTGATGAGGTCCTCATTGTCAATACTCTTGTCCAAATCGCGCTTGGCTTCTTCAATCTCGTAATTAATCTTCTTCAAGAACTTCAGATACCACACCGAAGATGAAAGGAAGAGACGGAAGGTCATATCTACGGAATCGGTAAATCCCTTGCCCTTGCGCTGATAGTGACTCAGGAAATCATTCATCATCTTCGTTATATGATAACACACCGTGATACAGATATCCTTCTTCAAGATAATACCCAACGGTACGGTAGTATAAGGCGAACGCGAACCGCCTTTAGTTGGATTCATATAGGGAACACGGAGGATGATCATTGTCCATCCGTCTTCAGTTTCTACACGCGAACGCTCGTCCACGTCGGCAATATCCGACAGGAAATAGTCAGGCATCTGCAATTCGTTTATCAGGTAATCAGCGTCTTCCTCCGAAGGGTTGGTTACCTGTATCCAGCAATTGGATTCCCACTTTTCCAGCGGCTCTATTTGCGGTTTTGTTTTCCAGAATGCACGCATACATTTCTCTTTTTTGCCCCGTCGCACTCTATGCGTTCGGGAGCGGTTTGCAAGTTTTTTTCTACATCTCTCTTGCCCCGTAACATTTTATCGCAAGGAATCTGGACACTCCCTGCATGAAAAGAGCGCACAAAGGTAATACTATTTTCTGAAAAATAGAGTGAAACGACTTATATTTTTAGTCGTACATAACACAGATAACACAGTTTTTCTTTTATTTTATAAGTTCAAATTGTTCAACTCCTTGAACCTATATGCCCATCCTTCATAATTTCACTTCGCTAAGTTCCACCAACTTGTTGACGATGGCATAAATGGTAAGTCCAGCCACCGAGTGGATTTCCAACTTACGGGCAATGTTGCGCCGATGGGTATTCACCGTATGGATGGAGAGAAAGAGTTGGTCGGCAATCTCCTTATTGGTCATCCCTTTCACCACACAAACGACAATTTCACGTTCGCGTTGACTCAGTTGCTCTACATCTGTATCAGTATCATTCTCCTGATTATCCTCTTCTGTCACATGGACGTATGGGAAAGCCACACGCATGATCTTCTCGTGCAAACTCTCAGCATCTTCGTAGAGGGTAATACACTCGTCGTACTTCCGAAGAACGGACACATCAGTGATGTTGCAATTCAAAGCAATACACTTGACCGAAGCATGTACGGCATCAGAACGGAATTCATCAATGTTGAACCATCCGCCAAAGGTCGGATTCACCAAAAGGATGTCGGGCGTATTCATGTGCAGACAATTCTCCAATGCATCGGGTGAGGCCACCTCTACGGGACGCACCTGTACATCCGGCATACGCTTGAGCAAAGCTACTACTCCGCTACGTACAATGACGGATGTTTCGGCTACGGCTATGCGCAATGTATCAATCTGATGTTTCATAATCCATTTTTTTTCTCCAACAAACGAACGGCAGGCACAAACAGGCAATCCTCAATGCGGCAATGTAATGCTAAATCTTCTTCACAAATGAAGATGTCGAAGAGTACGGCATTCAACAGATGATTATCCTTGGAAGAAGGGTAATACTTGATGATGATATTCTTCAACTCCGACAATTTACTATCAATCTGCTTGTGTTGCAAGGCTTGCTGGCGGGTAAAGAGCAGGATGTTGCTATACTCCCCTGCATGATAAACACTGAGAGTGTCGTGCCCCTCCTTTCTGCTTTGCGCCTTCAAGGGACAAGCCTGACGAGTGATGCGATCGGCTTCTTCCACATTGCCTTGCATCAAATTGTGGACATAGGCAAACTCATGAAGATTTTCAAACTCCATATGTTCAGCCACCTCGGCTACATATTCATCAAAAAACTTCTGAATCAAGAATGCCACCTGATGGTTTGCCGAGCAATTGATGGCCTCAATCAGTTTTCTGCGGATATTGGGCAAGCAGAATTCCATATAATAGCTATGGGCACGCTTCAGATAATCAAGCATCGAAGGAAGCGAAAGAGAAGCTACATCTGCATGCACATGTTCATCCTCCTCCTGCATGAAATTAGCAACGGACAAAAAGGTGTATGCATCCACCCCATGCAAGTTGCACACGTCCCTAACCGTGAGGTCTCCAACCCCTAACGACAAACCAAAACGACTCATCACCTGCAACAGACGATAGTCATCACGAATGAGATCGCTCATACGGTCAGTCAAATCATATTTCTTCATTGCATTGTCCATATATCTATCACTCTTTTCTATACAAATATCATTACGGCTGCAAAGGTACGGCATTCAACCGAATTACACAATCGCAAAGAATAGGTATTTTTAACCCTTTTCACTAAATTTTACTTGATGGAGCCCTAAGGAGGAGTTTGAAATTTTCGAAGACTTTCACACGATGAATCAGAAAATAGTTGTATCTTTGCACATTGAAAAGATTTGTTTCATTTACAAACAGTAAATTTATTTTTATGAACAAGGTATCGGAAAACCCTTTCAAAAACCGAGCAGGAGGAAACATCGCCTCTCAAACTCCATTATTGGTGGTGACTGCTCTTTTTGTCACCCTTTATCTCACCTCCAACATCATGGCCGTCAAAGTCATCAGTTTGTTTGGCTTGTTTTACTTCGATGCCGGCACCATCACCTTCCCCTTTGCCTACATGCTGGGCGATGTGCTCACTGAACTATGGGGATTCCACACGGCTAAACGCATCATTTGGCTCACGTTCTTCTGCAACCTGTTGCTGGTAATCTGCACCATGGTGGGTGTATGGCTCCCTTCACCTGAATATCTGGCCGACACGGCCATGGCTTACAACCACGTCTTCACCTATGTGCCCCGCATCGTCGTCGGTTCGCTCACAGGCTTCCTTTTGGGCGAATTGAGCAATGCTTGGCTGATGGAGCGCATCAAGAAACACACACGTGGACGCCACCTTTGGGTGCGCACCATCGGAAGTTCAGTGGTAGCCTACATGTTCGATACATTGCCCTTTGTTCTCATTGCCTTCCTCGGCACCGTGTCCACTCACGACCTGTTGATGATGATTGCCTTCCAGTATTTTTCCAAACTGATTATCGAAGGTGTATTCGGCACACCCATGGCTTATGCCGTTATACGAGGCTTGAAGAAATATTCACCCCTATTGGATTGAACCATACTCATGAACAGATATTCCATTATCCGCGAAAAAATGCCTCGGGAGTTCCTCCTGCTTCAAGGAAAAGGATGCCGATGGGGGAGATGTACTTTCTGTGATTATCACACCGACACAAGCGAAAACCCATACGAAGTAAACCGCCCTGTCTTGCAATCGGTAACCGGAGAATATGGCGTACTCGACATCATCAATTCAGGTTCGGCCATGGAGTTGGACAACGAAACCATCCAGCTGATAAAACAAGTCGTTGAGGAAAAGCAGATACATACCCTTTGGTTTGAAGCCCACTACATGTACAGGCATCAGTTAAACGGATTTGCCGAACAATTCAAGCCCGCCAAAGTGAAATTCCGATGCGGAGTAGAGACGTTTGACGGAGCACTGCGCGAAGCTTGGAAAAAGGGAATAGGACGTCATGTGAGTGTTGATGACATTGCACATCATTTCCAAGGAGTATGTCTCCTATGCGGCACTCAAGGCGAAAACCGACAACATGTCCTTGATGACATACAGAAGGCACTCGATAAATTCGAATACTTCAGCATCAACCTGTTTTGCAACAACTCCACCCCCATCAAGCGCGATGATGAGTTTGCCAAATGGTTCATCAAGGAGGTTTACCCAACCATCAAGGACAACCCGAAGGTGGAAGTTCTCATAGGTAATACCGACTTAGGAGTAGGATAAATACTGATAAAAGAAGAAATAATTAAGTTAAGCAAAAAAAAATCTATAAATAAAACGATCATGGAAGTCACTTTCAACTTTACTCCCGGCATAGACAAAGCTACACGCTATCAAGAATTTATCCCCCAACTGGCGCTGCTCATTGAAGACGAACACGAGGAAGTGAGCGTACTTGCCAACGTGAGTGCCGCACTGAAGGAATGCTTCGGATGGTTTTGGATTGGCTTTTATCTGGTACGCAACGATCAACTCATTCTTGGCCCTTTTCAAGGAAGCACGGCTTGCTATCGCATCCGTAAGGGTAGGGGAGTATGTGGTACGGCTTGGGCGGAAGCACGCACACAAGTAGTACCCGATGTCGAATTGTTTCCCGGGCACATAGCATGCAGTAGCCTCTCGCGTTCAGAAATTGTGGTACCCCTTTACGACAAAAATGGCCAAGTGAGCGCCGTACTTGACATTGATAGCGAACACCTGGCCACTTTTGATGACACCGACAAGCTATATTTGGAAGAGGTTTGCCGACTCATTGAGCGTAACATTTACCACACGTCGCAACTCTGACGCACCTCGCTCTCTTCAGGATATTCAGGTACGGGTTCACCATTGACCGTTGACTCCTTGAACGATATATTCTCGGTATAGATAAGGTAATAGGGACGCTCGGCCTTATCAACGTGGAAGTTGGTCACTTCGATGTTGCGGATGGGTTTCTCCTCGTTTCCGTCCATGAAGATGGCATAATGATCGGTCGTGCGTGCATGAACGTTGCTAATCTTGAAATCTTCATACCGTGCCTGATAGTTTCCTCCACGGAAGCCGAAGTAATTCGTCTCGAAGCGTAAGATTGCACCCAAAGCACGCTCAATCGTGATGTCGTTTACATGTACGTTGCGAATATATCCTCCCCGGTCACGATTCGACTTGAAATAAAGGGCATTCTTCACCGTACCAATCTCAATGTTGTCCATATAGACATTGGCCACTCCACCCGACATTTCACTACCGATGCACAAACCATTACATTCCGAATAGAAGAGACAATTGCGGATAACGATATTCTCCGAAGGTCGTCCGATGCTACGTCCATCCGTATCGCGTCCGGCTTTGATGGCTATCGCATCATCTCCCGTACGGAAAGTACAATTCTCAATCAACACGTTGGAGGTCGATTCAGGGTCGCATCCGTCGTTATTGGGGAAATGGCTATCAATGGTCACACCACGTACGATGACATTGTCGCAATATACAGGATGAATGGTCCAAAAGGGTGAATCCTTAATGGTGATGTCCTCCAAAAGGATGCGTGAACAACCCAGAAATTGCATACAAGAGGGACGCAGGATAGTCCCCTTACCGAATACACGTTCGTTCACCGGTATCAGTTTATCGCCCATCTCACGCAAACGATCGCGATCGGGAGCCTCTTGTGTTGACCACGGTGCAAACTCCTTGCCACCTTGGGCATCAATCACTCCTTTACCTGTAATGGCAATGTTCGTACAATGATAGGCATAAACCATGGGGGAATGACCATACAACTCTGTACCCTCCCAACGGGTGAGCACCACGGGGAGGAAGTCGTCTGCCCTTCCACTGAATTGCAAATAAGCACCTTCTTCCAAATGCAAATTCACGTTACTCTTCAGTCTCAAAGGGCCATTCAATGCATAGCGTCCAGGATTGACAATAACCTTACCTCCACCAGCCAACGAACATGAGTCAATGGCTTGTTGCAACAAACATAAAGCATTGGCCTCTGTTGGAGAAACCTCTACTATGCGGTCGGGGAAAGAGGTTGTAGCTATGCGGCTTACAATCTGTTCTTGCGGAGTTAATGTTTGTGTGTCACTATTTTTTGCCAAAGTATCATGATACCCATTGTAAAAGCCAAATATGAACACTACAATTCCGATTGAAAATAGAATAATCTTTTTTGTTGTCATAATTCTCCTATATTTATAAAGTCTTTAAATCATTATCCATATGACATAAATGTTATCTTGTGAATCCATTGTAAATTCAGCCTATTGGTTTACTATGTATTTGTTGTTTGCAAAGGAACAAAAAACTTTTGAAGAGAACAAATATAAAAGAATATAAATTTTAACATCGATGTCTGATTTTATATTCTCATAGCAAGAGTCGCGTATTTCTACCCGATAAAGATTTTGGATGGAAATACGCGACTCTCAATTTCTGTTTGAATGTTTATTTGTCCAAAGTTCAAGGATGTGCCAATCCATTCAGATAACGTTCAAGGTTTGTCCATCCATCCTTATCGGTCAGGTTACGGTCATCGGGGTCGTTTGGATTCAAATCATGAGTCTTTTCCCACTCATCGGGCATCCCGTCATGGTCGCTATCCGCAGGGGCGGGTAGGGTGTTCAGCAGAGGCCATCCGCCCACATCGTTTTGCGAATCGATGATACCGCTCATTTTCGACAAGTCGGGTTGACGCTTCTGTTCTTTGTAAGTTTTTCCTTCGTAGGTCGCATATCCACCACGCACCTCTTCAACAATACGACTATCGACCGCATCGCGCACGGGTAGGCTTGCACCTGCATGGCTGAGTACGGCTTCGTAAGCATCCAGCGGACTTTCTTCGCGAATAGGCATAGCTGGCCAAGGTTCATGACGACGTACTTTGGCCAACATCTCTTCACTGGTTTGTACACCACCAGCCCAGTTGTCGGCCGATACTTCGGGATAGCCTTCCACCACGTTGCCTTCGATGTACCAACTTCCATAATCCTCCTCACCCCGGTTGCTCGGATTGGCAATGCGATAGCTCACCTTTCCGCTTTGTGTGGCAGGCCCTGGTTTATAGTAGTTGCCCACCATGTTGATGTCAAAACTACCATGAGGTTGGTTCTTCACCAATTTCTCACCACCATAACAACTATTGTATCCCCAATTGTAGAGCACGTTGTTGCGATAGTCATTGAAACCTCCGCCCGATGCAAAGCGCGGATTTCGGCTCGAGTGGTGAGCGATGAGGTTGTGGTGATAGGTAGAGTAGTTGCTTCCCCAAATGCCCCCGAATCCGTGAGTTCCCTTGATATGGTTTGACCCAAAGAGACTTTCCGTAATCATGCACCATTGGATGGTCACATTCTCGCACTGATAGATGGAGAGAGTCTCATCAATGCTCCAGCTGGCCGAAACATGGTCGAGGATAATATTCTTGTGTCCACGTCCGCTGATGGCATCAGTGTCTTTGCCTGTCTCATCGCCCAATCGTACTCGGATATAGCGGATGATGACTTCATCGGCTCCGATATTCAACGGATGGCGCTTCAAGCAGATGCCGTCGCCCGGTGCCGTTTGTCCGGCTATGGTAATGAAAGGATGGCGGATAGTGAGCGGACGTTCGAGGTCAATGATGCCCGATACCCGGAAAACTACGGTTCGAGGCCCTTCGGCTTCGATGGCTTCGCGCAAGCTACCCGGCCCATGGTCATTCAAATTTGTCACTTCATAGACTTCACCTCCTCGTCCGCCACCGGTATATTTGCCATATCCCTCAGCGGTTGGAAAGGCCAATTGTGGTTCATTGGCGGTTGTTGTTGTGCAGGACGCACCTGTCAGTAACAGGGCGATAAGGCCCATAGTTAAAAGTGTGTTTTGTCTTTTCATATTGAATGTTATGTTTTCTGTTATTACACTTTATTATTTCACCGTCACTACCACACGTTGATAACGAGTGAGGGCAGGAGTTCCATTGTCTGTCACGTCACAAATGAAGTGTAGGGTGTCGCCAGACTTGGCATCTGCAGGGATAATAAAAGAGGCATGTGCTTGTTCGCTTCCATTAAGTGCGACATTACCTTTATAGCTACCTGCTTCAGCATATTGCCACCAACGGAAATTTAGTTGGTCACCATCAGGGTCAGAACTTTTGGATGCATCTAATTTGATATGTTTTCCTGGTCGGGCAGTAATGTCAAGCCTACCTTTTATTTTCACTTCAGGAGCATGGTTGGCTTGGTCGTATGACTTTACACACCAGTCTGCCCGTGCCGCAAAGTCATTTTGGAAAGCCTCAGCCCATTGCCAAATGGGTTTGAAATAGACGTGGCGTTGTTCTGGTGTTGACTTGATTTTGTTTTGCAAAGCATTGATGCCCCAGCCGGTCCTATCGTGCCATTTGGCAGGATGCTGGTATCCTTCGATGGGTACACTATCCATCCATGTGTTGTTACGCACTTTGATGTATCGTCCACCCCAAGTACCCCAATCAGGATGCTCCAATCCCCGCAATCCCACTTGTATCTGATGCATGAAGGCTGGAGAGTCACCTTCAGAGCGGAATTTACCGTTACCATGTGCTTTGTATAGTGAGCAGAGTGGACCATGTCCGTTCAAGATGTTTTCTTTCATCCAAGGGGCTTCAAAGTAGGGACGCACGTGATCCGGTTGTGCCCTTTCCCACCGATAGGCTATGGCTTCGAACTGATCACTGATGATGGTAAGTATGTTATATTTCCCCCAAACAGGAAGAATATAATTTTGGTACGAATCGTCTTGTTCCCAAATAAAGAAGAAGCGAATCTTGGCTGCTACCTCAGCCATACGGTCGGGATGTTTCTCTTCGATGCTCTTCAAAGCACGTGCTATGGTGTTAGGGCCACCCCAAGCTTGTATCCAGATGGGACGCGGATCAGTATTGTCAAGCAACACTTCTACAATATGCTCCGAACCTTCTGTAATCTTTTCCATCTCTCCTTTATAATCTACATTTCCTAAAAATGCTACACTACGTAAATGTTCGGGAGTTGGATAATCCGGCTCATGCTTCACCAAATTCGGATATACTTTTTCATAGGCATCCAGATAGGGATTCAACCAATCGTCGCCTGGCCAATTGTGAGGGCCGCCGTGTCCTTCTCCACGCCAATGATAGACCGAACTACTGGTGACTATACCTTCTACATCCCACATATGACTATAAAGAAGAAATCGTACCATGGAGCACTCATCATCAATCTCTCCGTCAGTCGTTACCAATACACGCGGACGGTCGTTATCCGCCTTCGTTTTTTTGCCTTGCATAGGGATGCAACATCCAATAAGCAATAATAAAAGTAGGGAATAATGGTTCTTTTTCATGATTTTTCTCTTGTTTTGTTGGTTAATTGAAATAATTTCTGCAAATTTACACCCGTTTTCAGTATAAAACATCTTATTTAGGCAGAAAAATATACGGAATCTCGAGATTATGAAAACTTTTAATGTCTCACGAAAAGAATTTGAACCGTATGGTGTGACGTGTGAACTATGGCAAACGGACATCATGCCTCGCTTCGATCGACATAATGAGATAGAACTGAATTATTTTCCCGAAGGGGGAATCACTTATTTCTTGCAAGACCGGCACGTCACAATCCCGCCTCGTCGTATTGCTTTGTTTTGGGGATTGGTGCCCCATCGCATCGTCCACTTCGATGTTCCATCGGAATATTATGTATGCACCATTCCTTTGTCTATTTTCCTTAGTTGGGGATTACCTGAAAGTTTCACCTCAAGAGTGTTCAATGGGGAAGTCTTGATGGATGAAGAATACGAACGCTATGTCGACTATGACCGCTTGCTGATGGAAAATTGGTACTCAGACCTCTTATCTTCGCCTGCTAACCAGCAAACCGTTTTGTTGGAAATGCAATGTAGGCTATTGCGTATGTCTGCTCACGTTTCAACTGAAACAACCACCAATCCGACCTTACCGGCAGGAGAAAGAAACCTGATTGAGCAAATGACTCTATACATCGCCCGAAACTATCATCGGAGTATTCATTTGGCAGACATAGGGAAGGCCGTCGGACTTCATCCTGATTATGCCAATGCGTTGTTCAAGAAAGCATTCGGACATACACTGAATACTCACTTGACCATAGAGCGTATCACACAAGCGCAACGCATGTTGCTGACTACTACTATGCCCATCATAGAGATTGCATACGCATGTGGGTTCAACTCTATCAGTTGTTTCAATAGTGCATTCTTAAAATCCAATGGTTGTACACCAAGGGAATACAGGAAGAATGTCCTTGGACAAATGACGCCAAATCAAAAAAAATAAGTCAACAAACGCATCTTTTTACATCCAAATGAGTATATTTGCACCGCATTTTCAACTAAAACGATTAGAAATAAGGTAAATAGATAGAACAATATACATACATTCAAATGAAGAAACAACTAATTACAGCTTTGATGGCATTCACCTCAATTACTGCATGGGCACAGGCTCCGGCCTTTCCAGGTGCAGAAGGGTTTGCCAGGTACATCACGGGCGGACGTGGAGGAAGTGTTTACCATGTCACCAATCTCAACGATAGTGGCACAGGTTCATTGCGCGAGGCATTGGGTAAGAGTGGCAAACGCACCATCGTCTTCGATGTCAGTGGTGTCATCAATTTGAAATCTGACTTGAAAATTTCGAAAGGCGATGTTACCATTGCGGGACAGACCTCCCCTGGCGATGGCATTACGTTGGCCAATTACACGATTACGGTTGCGGCAGACAATGTCATCATCCGATTCATCCGTTTCCGTCGTGGTAATGCGGTAAACATCAACGATGGAGCCGATGCCATCTGGGGACGACAGAGAAAGAACATCATGCTCGACCATTGTTCGTTCAGTTGGAGCATCGACGAGGTTGCATCGTTTTACGACAACCGCACGTTTACCATGCAATGGTGCACCATAGCCGAAGCACTAACCAATGCTGGCCACGACAAGGGTGCACACGGTTACGGTGGCATTTGGGGAGGAAAGGAGGCATCTTTCCATCACAACTTCCTGCTACACCTTCAAAACCGCGTACCCCGATTCAATGGTGCGCGTTATAATTGGGGTGGATATGACACGTCCAAATATCCTAACACCATCCAGGCCGAGCGAGTGGACTTCCGCAATTGTGTAATGTACAATTGGGGTACTGGCGGATGCTATGGAGGCCCTGGAGGCGGATACATCAACATGGTCAACAATTATTACAAAGCAGGACCTGCTACGACCAACAAGACAAGAGTGACCCAAATCTCCAAATCGGACAGTAGCAATGGTGGCGACAATCCTTTCCCAGGCTACACCAGTCGTTATTACATCCATGGAAACTATGTCACCGCGGCAGGTGACGATGCCGAGAACTACGATTGGAAGGGAGTTGTGTATGATAATGGTATCCCCACGGTGAATGGTGTCAAGTGTGTGAACGATTCCAAGAACTACTATGGCGAAGGGGCAGGCAATATCCCTATCAAACTCGAAGAACCCATTGATGCAGGTGAGGTGACCACCCATAGCGCCACGGTAGCTTTCGAAAAGGTGGTGGCTTATGCAGGTGCTTCTTATAAGAGAGATGCGGTGGACGAACGCTATGCTCAGGAAGCCATAGACGGAACTGTGACCTACACGGGTAGTGTGACAAAACAGAAGGGTATCATCGACACGCAAAACGATGTGGGCGGATGGCCTGAACTTGCCAAGGGTACAAAACCAACCGACTCCGACAAGGACGGAATGCCTGACGATTGGGAAACGGCCAACGGGTTGAATCCAAAAGTCAACGATAGCAAGCTCTACACCATCGACACAAAAGCTTACTACACCAACCTTGAGGTGTATATGAACAGTTTGGTGCAGGACATCATGATAGCGGGCAATGCTGATGCGACTGATTCTGTACAAGAATATTATCCGGCTTATACCAAAGCAGATGGAACCTACGTTGCTGCTATCAATGGTGAATCTGACAATGTATCCGAAATCCTTGTAAACAATCTTGTGGAAACCCAATATTTCAATCTGCAAGGTATGCGCGTAGATAATCCTGTCCAAGGTATCTTCATTCGCGTGGATATCTATGAAAATGGTAAAAAACGTGTGAACAAAATCGTAGTACCCTAACACCCCCCTCTGATTTTGGCGTATAGGTCAAATTGCAGGCTGAAAACAAGTATGTGTTGTTCAATAGGTCAAATTGCAGGCTGAAATTGTGGTATGTAATTTGTCTATATCAACTGATTCTATTACTTTTGCTCCGCAGTCTGAAGCATAGTGG
>JAZRMW010000064.1:0-26193 GCA_045647865.1 Phocaeicola sp. | reverse complement strand
AGGGAGATATTCAGACCTTCCAACCATCTACTGATACTCAAAAAACTATTGACCAATTAAAAAGACGGTCTTAACTTTGCAACATCAAAACTTGCGCAAGAAACTTTATGTAAGAATTTAAAAAGTAAAAATAAAGACAATGACAAATATGACTCTCCCACAAAGAAGTATTACATTTGTTTGTCATGTTTTAACTCCCCCATCTTTACAGAAGACGGGAAGAATATACATATTAATCAATATGGGCATAAGTATTTTAAGGAAATTCAACCTTAATTGTAATAGAAATGCATTTCTACTACTAGTATTATCGTTTAACTTTGTGGGAGTTGGGGCATCGCCCCTCTCCCCTCTCTCCCCCACCGACAGTCTAAAACGGTTCGTGAAAAGCATCTATACCTATAACTACCTATTTCCACGCGAACAGGTGTATCTGCACTTTGACAATACGGGGTACTTCATGGGAGAAACCATCTGGTTCAAGGCATACGTGGTAAATCCTGAAGGCTTGAAGCCTACGGCTATGAGCAGGGTGCTATACGTGGAACTGCTCACACCAGAAGGACGCATTGTGCAACAGCAGAAACTGAAGATTGAGGACGGACAGTGCAGCGGACAGATTCCGCTTACCGAGCTGGTGCATGCTGGATTCTATGAGGTACGTGCCTACACGGCCTTGATGCTCAATTGGGAGGACGAGCCCATCTTCTCGAGGGTGTTCCCCATCTTCAACACACCCAAAGAAACCGGTATATATAGCAATCCGCGCATGAGCAAGCTGCCACACTCCGAACGGTTGCACGACAAGCGTGAACGGTTACCCAAAGCAGAAAGTCTGAACGTGGAGTTCTTCCCCGAAGGGGGAGAGATGGTGGAGGGACTGCCCGCCACCGTATTCTTCAAAGCTACAGACAAGCAGAGCAATGCACTGAAGGTGACGGGAAGAATCCTCAACCAGGAAGGAAAGGAAATATGCTGCTTTGCGTCCCGACATGAAGGTATAGGACGGTTTGTCTTCACACCCGAGGCTGGGGAGACCTACCGTGCCGAAATTACTGTGGATGGAAAGAAGAATATACGACTCTTAGACCTGCCTACACCTCAAAAGCAGGGAATCGTAATGAGTGTGAACAACCTGCGCGATGACCGCACCTATATACAGCTGGCACGTAGCGAAGGGACGGACAGTACAAAGGCTTTGGGAATGACTGTCATGTGCCGAGGAAGAGTTCTCATGTTCAGGGAAGTGAATTGGCAAGGAGGACATACCACCATGCAGGAGATTGAAAAGGGGAAACTACCCGAAGGGGTGAACCAGGTGACACTGTTCGACACCGAAGGGCGTATCCATGCCGAACGCCTGTTCTTCATTTCTCCCAAACAGAAGAAAAACATCTCCCTCGTGGAAGGAAAAACGGAGGGACTAATTCCCAAGGAATCATTGACAATGGGATTCCGTGCGACAAACAAAGATGGAAAACCCTTAGCTACCACTTTTTCCTTATCGGTACGCGATGCTGACACGAATACACCGACAAACGGAATCTGTGGCGGAAGCATGATGACGAACCTCCTGCTTGGTTCGGAGCTGAAAGGATATATCCACGACATCGACTATTATATGGAATCGGACGACCTTGACCACCGCACAGACCTTGACCTGCTGCTCTGTACACAAGGATGGCGCAAGTATGACTGGAAAGAGATGACACGACCACAGGAGTTCGAGGTGAAGCATCACATAGAGGAGGGTATCATGGTTGTAGGAGATTTGACATCGACTATCCGAAACCGCAAGAAAAAGGGGGTAGAAATCAAAGTATTCCTCTTCAACGAAGCGGGATACCACCTCAGCGCTTCGGCTCTCACCGATTCATCAGGAAGATTCGCATTCCAAGCAGAAGACTTCACGGGACGTTGGCAGATGCAAACCTTGACATACGAAAACGGGAAAGCCAAAGAGATGAATGTGAATCTAAAAAAGATAAAAAGTCCGCAAGGAAGGGCTTTATCCGATGGGGAGACAACGCTTTTCATCCGACGACCGGTAAAAGAGGAAAGAACAGTGACATTCCTGCCAGACAGCATCATGGAGTATGACGAAGAAACGGTAAAACGCCGGTACGAGAACCTGCTCCCCACCGTGAAAGTACGGGCACAGAAAGAGTGGCTCACTCCCGAAGTCAGACGTTGGCATACGGACATCTACGATATGGAGGAGGAAAGAATGCTGATGGACGAAACGGGGGAAGAATATCTGGAAAACTTCTGGGAATGGCTGCTAAAGACGAATCCGTACTTTGGTTATATTACTATAGAGCATGGAGCAATAACCGTACCAGCCTACAAATCTCATCCTATAAAGTTTCGTATCCAACAAGTTGGAAAAGAAAGAGGAGTCACCCAAATCAGTAATTGGATATTCAAGCCTGCTGAGCCGGCAGAAGATGGATGGGGAAATATCGTTGAAAATCTGACAATTAATGATATAGAAGCTATTGCCATTACCGACAAGCTTGATTCCAACATAGCTTTCATCAGAGATATAGGTAGTGCATTTCCTGAAAACGATAAGCCATATACTTGTGCCTACATCACCCTCTTTATCCGCGAAAACTTTTTCAGCTACAAGGATAAACGGGGACACCGAAAGACTAAAATCCAAGGATTCAGTCCCGAACGCAAGTTCTACATACCCGACTACAGCGATGCCTCTCTGCCCAATGAACAGGACTTCCGCCGCACTCTCTACTGGAATCCGAACGTGGTGACCAACAATGAAGGGGAAGCTACCATTAGGTTCTACAATTCGCAGAACTGTAAACGCATTGAGATAAGTGCGGAAGCCAAACCGTGAAGCAACAATCTACAATCCTGACGGACGACGGGAGAGTGGGAAAGTGAGAGTAAGTGAGGAGTGATGAGCTACAAGCTACGAGTGGTTTAAGGTTCAAGGTTCAAAGGCCATTTGGCACTGATTTTTTAGAACACAGAGACACAGAGACACAGAGCCATTCTTTTCCTAAATCAGTAGTCTCTATTACGTATTTTTATTGGTGTCCGATAAAAGAATAAGAAGACTATATAGTAAGGGCAATGACGCTTTATAGTTCGGCAATGAAAGCTCTATCGTTTGATTGGCTTTAAGGGAGGTTCTATAAATTAGTTTCTACGTTTATTCAGGTTGGCTCTCTGCTTGGAAGCTTTGCTTGTCTTTTTGGACTTTTTCTTCTTATCTTCTTGATACGTAGCCCGCTACGCATCTTCGCAGATAAGAAGAAAAATCCTCAAAAATCCGAAGCAAATCCTCACAAGCTAATTTATAGAACCTCCCTTAAAACATTGCATTCTTCAGGGCGAAAGAATGCATTCTTACAACCTGAAGAATGCAATCTTGTAAAACGAATCAAATAACGTAAGTTTACACCTCAAACCTTTACTGCTTTTTTCGAAAAAATTTAACTGTAATAAAATGCGTCCTAAGCTTCATCAGACGCTTAAGCGTAAGCAGATAACGCTTAAGAGAAAAGTTGGTAACGCTTAAGTGTTTTCATGCTTACGCTTAAGCGTTACCAAATTAACGCTTAAGCGATTTTTACCGTGCTTAACTATTTGATAATCAATTATTGTAAAGTGTCTCATTGCCGTTTATTGGTGCATCGAGTTGTTCATGCATCAACGTTATATATAGACAGATTCCTGAAAGTCATACTAAAAAAATTTACACTTCTTGTTTTACTATTCTATAAATGTTTACGCATTTAGATAGATACCCATTGATAAAATAGAGGCAATAATAGATTAAAATACCCTATTCTGAATTCGCCGAACTCACGTTAGATTATAGCCCATTATACCCAACTGGATTTTCGGACTGTTCCCAAAATGAAAGCAACTTCGCCAAACCCGCAAAGACGCTTTCAACCAACAACAAAGCCGCTTTCGATGTACATCGAAGGCGGCTTTGATTTTTAGGTGAACGGAGTTTGTTCTTCAAAAGGAGTAATCCCGTCACAACTTTTCTATTTCTTCAGCAGAGAGACCCGTCGCGGAGAGAATGGTATCCATCGAAAGCCCCAAAGCCTTCATGTTCTGTGCTACAGCATAAATTCCTTCTGCACGTCCTTCTGCACGTCCTTCTGCACGACCCTCTGCACGACCTTCTGCACGACCCTCTGCACGACCTTCTGCACGACCTTCTGCACGCTCGGTATTGATGTTGTCACGAAGGATGACGACATTGTCCAAGTGACGGTAGTAGGCATTCTGCTCCTCTTTGGAAAGCGAATCCACATTGAGACGTTCGCGTGCTTCGGGCAATCCGGGTGCATCGGCATCATCAGGTATCTCGCCAGTGTTCAAGAAATAAATCCACTGTTCCAATGGGACTTTGGACCATTTGTCGAAATCATTCACACGAAGAATGTAGTATTCGGGATAGAGCTGGCTGACAGTATCCACCTGAAATTTCTCGCGCTGGAAAACTGATAGTTGAAGAATGTCTTTCTCGTGGATACCGCGGAACTCCGTTGTACCGTGATAGACGGTATCCTTACCCATGCCCAAGGCGAAATAGACAATATTGATGCTGTATATTTTGCGGATGTTTTCGTATCCCTGTCCGCGCTGGATATACTCTGTCACCAGTTTGGACACACCGAAAAGCATACGTTGGAAGTAGGCAAACTCGTTGTTGTTCTGTATCTCGAACAGAATCAGCTGTCCCTTGCTGTCTTCGGCAAGGATATCTACACGGTTGTACTTGTCGTACTCCTCCTCTTGGTTGCTCTCGCTTTCCAACATGCGACAGATGGTAATCTTCTCATTCAGAAGCGTCGTCAACAATCCCTCTATCACCGCAAAATTGGTTTTTTGGCGGAGCAGGCGCTTCATCGCCCAATCAAATCGGATATAATTTGCCATAACTTTCTGCTTTTTAGGTTCACACCGCAAAAATAGCATTAAAATATGAAAGCGACAATCTTTTCACAAAGTTTATGAAGCAAGCTATCCTGCGAAACGTTTTTTGAACGCAGAGGCGCAGAGACACCAAGTTCCTTTCTTCTTTTTGAGGAAACAGAGTTCACAGACTATGATAGTATGCAAAATTTATCGCCATTTCATCGTATCGTCACCATCGTGGCACCGAAACCATATTCGCGGAAAGAGGCATCCTGGAAAGTACAAGAGGTCTTGTACTTGCTCTTCAGTTCCGTTTCGATGGCACGACGGAGTACGCCTTCACCCTTTCCATGAATGAAGACAATCTTTTGTCCACGACGGGTACGGTTTTCTTCCATCGTCTTGCGAAACACACCCAACTGATATTCCAACATTTCACCATTGGTCATGCCACTGGTATTGTCAAGCAATTCGTGGATATGAAGGTCGATTTCGATGATAGAAGTTCCTCCCCTTCCCTCTCTGTGAGGGAGAGAATTTCCTTTTCCCCGTTGACCTGTCAGTCCACCCTGCGAGGGAGGATTTTGGTAGTTTTTCCCCAACAAAGCATCCTGCAACTGAACAGCATCTACAAAGACTTGACGCGCAGGGGCATCGTCCTTCACGACATCATAAAGCAAAGCGGGCTCTTCGAAGAAGTCACTTTCGCGGAAGGTGTGGAGTTTATAGAACTTCACAGTGTCAATACGCAATTCCACATTGACAGCAGGTTTCATCAGAAAGCCCTTACCCTCCTTGAAGGGGACAAGCTGGACGGCTACACGCTCCATACTATTCAAAAAATCCTTCCCAAACTCTTCGAGAAACAGTTTCGTATTGGGTTCCATCAATCCGTGAGCACGCACGGTCCAACTGTTTCCTTCGGCAGACAGATAGGTATAATAGAGGAAATAGTTGCTGTCGTTCACCAAATAAGCATCAAACAGGGTGGTTGTCACCGCTTTGATGTCCTGCGGCACATAAGCCAACTTGACGTTGAGAGTGTCGTTTCCTTTGATTTCGGTTGATGGTCTGGCTGAAGAGTTGAAGGATTGAGAGTTTGAAGGGGTGAAAGGTTGAGGGGGTGAAGGGATATTGGGCTTTTTCCCCATTGTATTCACCTTAGCGATGTTATAATCATCCGTATCAATCACTACACATTCCCGGACAGGCATGGGAATCTGAAAGCCGTCTTCATCCTCAACAAGCACAATGTCCTTGCCTTGGAATCCGGCCACAATGCCTCCTCCCTTTTCGCTGAGGAAGCGTACTTTATCTCCTTTTTTCATTATTTTTATCTTGTCAATGAGAATTTCATACTCACACCGAAGTCGATGCTGGTAACGGGATAGGCAGAGGCAGAAACCAACGGTTGGTTACGTTGCAAATCGTAATAGGCATTCAGAGTCAACAGACGGCTGACCGTGTAATCAGCAGACAAGGAGATTTTCAATGCCTTATTGCCACTGGTTGCCTGAGTGGTCACAGTCTGTATGTCGCGACAAAGGGCATTCTGCTCGCGCCATGAGACATCAGCCCGCAGGTTCAAGTCGTTGCTCACCCCACCCCGACGACGGTTGTTGTTATTGTTATTATTATTATTGTTCCGGTTAGTACCCTTCTTATTTTTTGCGCCCCCATTACCGAAGAGTTTGAAGTCCGTAATCTTGTATCCCAATCCTACAACGATGTCGTCCGAAGTGCTCTCCACAATCTGATTGGCGGCCATACTAAGACTGAGTGAACGGGTCTTCTTCAGTTCTACCTTAGCCGTAAGATTGTTCTGGAATGTCACATCCAATCCTACTAATGGAGAAAAGGATTCATTGATGCTGACAGTGCTCACATCATACATGCTGCTGGGAACTGGATTACCCGTCTGGGTATTTTCAATGAATCCACGATCGCCCATCAACGAACAGAAGCTCTGGTACGTATTGAAGGAACCTACAGAATAAATGCTCTTATAGGCATGGCTGAGGGTCACACTCTTGAAGTGTTCGCTGAACCAAGGCAGTTTGCCCAGACCGGCATACTTGATGGTCCAGTTAGGCATCATCTTCAGCAACGATGGGAAAATGTCAAGCACGGAACTGCTTGCATTACCTCCCGTATAGGCTGAGAGGAAAGCCGGAATCATCACATCGGGAGAATACTTATCGACTCCACCGTTGGCTGCATCATAAGGCTGTCCGGCCAAAGTGGTACCTACAGGATAGGTACTACCAGCATACTGGCGTTCGATACGCTGCTGCATGATTTCCAGATTCTGGATAAACTGACGGAACGGACGTGAAGAATATCCATTTCGGGCATTACCAACACCTCCAAATGCAGAACCGATGGTGATAACAGTCATATTGAAATTACCACTCTGGATTTCGGGCATACCGGCGTACATGTATTGGATGCTACGCGAACGATTCATCGTACGGTTGGCATTGAGGTCAATCTTGAAATCACGGAAAGGCTCCAACGTCATCTTAAACTGGAAATCTTCCATGGCATTGGTAGTTGCCGGAGTGGCCACACTGTCACTCTGCATCAACCAACCGTTTCCGGCAGCCTTCTGCAAGTAGTCATCTCCCTGCAGACCGAAAGCGAAATCCAATCCGGGAGCAAAGAGTCCTCCATTCTTTCCCTGCCCGAAAGCATCGCCAACCGAAGGAATGAAACCCGGTACGGACATGGCATACGTATTGCGATAACTGATACTGAAGTTGCGCACCAACATGGCTCCGCGAGCTACGACCTGTGCTGTCTTGTACCAACTCTGTTCTTCGGGTTTGGGGCCAGGCATAACACTAATCTTTATCTTCACCGAATCCATGTTGCGCACAAGAATTTTGTTTTCATCAAGAACCTTGTACTTGATGGGGTAATTCTTACCATCCACCGTCTTGGCTACCACCTTCACACGTTTGGTCTTGCGGGCATGAACGACTGTAACCGTAGTATCCGGCATCAGTTGCAGTTCTTTCGTATAGGTTTTCTTCTTGGTGTCCGCCTCTTTTTTCTTCTCTTCCTGTTTCTTCTGATTCTGGCGTGCAGTCTTGGAAGCGGCAGGCTTACGTGTACTGGCAGAGAAGCGTTTGTTGGTTTCCTTCAAGAATGATACCTTATTATATAAAGTCTCCATATTGAAGCGTCCATTGAGATTGATAGCACGCTGGTTGGCAATGCTGTTTCCCAAGGAAATACCTCCATCAAGCATCGTTCCCCTATTCCATGTATAGGAGGAGTTGAAACTGGCATCAGCTGTCACCCAATCAAGAGCCGGAATCTTACTGAATGGAACTTGATAAGATGCCGAGAAGGTCTGTTGATAATCCATCGGACGTCCCAAACGGATAAGGCTCTGCTTCACAGAATCCTTCCATGCCGTATATTGGTCAGGATACAGATTCTTGTTAACCGGACCATACGGTTCTTCCACTTCGGCATGTGTAGCTGAAGTATAATTCAACTTGAGATTCTTGGTCAAGTCCCAACGAATTGCCAAGTCACGGTTCCACAAGAATTGCTGGGAGTATGATACCGGTAGCGTTGTTGAGACATCCAGATTCTCCACATCACGTTCCTGCAGTTCATAATAATGACGATTGATATCCGTATTGAACGACAAGCTCTGCGGCAACCAATTGAAGCCAAAATCCTTGACAACCTGCAACCACTTGGACTTACTCTTGATTTTCTTGAAAGGTTCCAAAGCCTTGATGGCAGGAGCATAACTGTAATTCATGCCGAATTTCCAATCCAACTCATTTTCATAGGTTGTGGTTTCACCGCTGTTCTCCTTCTTGCTATAGGAGTAATCAAACGAGAAGTTTCCTGGGTCGTAAGGCATCGGTTTCTTACTGGTTACATCCACCTTGGCATTGCTGACACTGAAGTTCTTGTACGTTGTCACCGTTTCAGCTATGCTACGGATTGAATCCCGTTCCTGTTCATCCAAAGCGGCTTCCAACGCATCATCCAACAGCATGTCTGTATCCAACGGATTGTACTTGGGAGCCAATTTTTCCTTGGTATAAGAGAAATAGAGCGGAATGCTGACCTTGGCCTTCTCAGGGAAGAATCGTCCTGCTTCAAAATTGGTCGTGACGGCATACTGATAATGGTTATCCATCCGTCGGTTGGCTACATTATCCTCCAACCCACCGAAACCGGCCGTTTCTACATGGCCGGTCATGTTCACACTGGCCAAATCCGAAAGTTGCATGTTCAAGTTTCCTTGTGCGGCCCATCCACCATCAATGGCAGGATCCTGCAAACGCAATTCATTCACCCACACTTCAACGGATTTCTTCGAACGGGCATTGTTGCGCACACCTATCATGATGGTCTTCACCTCGCCCAACGACGGATTACCCATCACACTCACCTTGTTTTTGGGAGAATTGGGGTCATATTCACTGTACAAGGTCGTATAGCTGACTCCCGAACCGGGTACTCCACGGGCTATATTACGGGCTTTCTTCAAACTGGTGAAAACACTGAAATCAATATTCAACATATTCTCCTCGGGCCATACCGCTGTTGCCGAAGCACTTGAATACTTGTCATACTTCCCTTCTGGAGTCAGTTTCAAAGGAATCTCATATTCATAGAAATTGTTCTTATAGTCCGAACCCAATCGGATAAAGACCGACACTTCTCCATCCTGCAAACCCGTAACGTCATTGATATAGGCATTGGCATGAGAAAACATCTGCAAACGGTTATACTGGCGCAAGTCTATATTGATATTCTTATAGATGGCACGCGCATCTCCTGTATTCAAGTCGGTCACTTTGATGCAGAGAGCCTGCTCATTGTCCTGACGAAGCTGTGGTTGGTTAGGATCTACCACACGGCTGATACCCGGAGGAAGTACATAGTTCACCGGTTGGCGATCTCCATTCTCCTCGATATTCACTGATGAGACATTCACTGAACCACTGATGGTTGGCGCCGTCTGTGTATTATAGAGCGGTTGCTCATAGGTACGCCATTCCGAACGAATAAGGTCGAGCGTAGCAAAACGAAGAACTACCGGTTGTTCAAAACCTGTCAGATACATACGAATGAAACGGACGGAGTTCACACCATTGATGCCTCCTACTGCCTTTTCGTATTCATCAACTGGAATACGGAACTGATACCACGTAGCCTGTTCAGTCTTTCCGTTACGCAACTTCACATTGCTCACACGCTTGTCAACAATGTAATTGCGACCTACGTGCAAATCCTCGGGACGCATACTGATATGGTATTGGTAATACTTCTCGTATTCTCCTAATGTATAATCCTGATTGATGTCCTCCAAGTCCGGTGTACGTTTGTAGGAGATGTCATAACTCTCGGGAGAATCTTCCGATGCCACAGAGTTTCCTTCAGGATTGTTAATATACTTATAACGTTCAAGGATTCCGAGCCTTTGATCATCATAGTCTGAACCGCGGCTATAATGGTAATCATCACCTGCAGGGTCATTCTGCAATCTGGCAAAAGCCTCAGCACTGACTTTATCCTGTACAGCACTCAAATAGTTACGATAAGTGGGGAACTGAACTTCTTCTACACTGGAAAGTCCATTGAGACCCACATCCTGACGATTACGTGCTCCGCTCGTGTTGTCAAAAGCATAGACAATACTGCGGTCTGTCGGCACACGTCCCCATACCGTTTCCGTGTAGCGAGGGCTACCATCGGCAGGCATTCCATTCTCGAAGAATTTCTTTCTATCCTTCAAAACATCTTCCGACACTTCACCCAAATTGATGTAGAAATCTCCACCCCGTGGACGTGTATCCTCCGTTTCATACATGAAGGGATCCAACATCCAGAACTCGACATATTCGATATTAGCTGTCTCAAAGTCACTGGTCTCCAACTTACGCATCATGCCTCCCCAACGTCTGGTGGGATTGGTCAACTTTCCTTCGTTTGTCAAATCCGTATCCAAGTTATAAGGGCCACGTTCATCGGGATAATAAGCCAAGTTCAAGATATTCAAGGTTGATGAAGACTGATATTCAGCCTCTTTGTTCGGATAAAGTTCCCGTTCATAGACTTCGCGCACATAATGGTTACTGAGCTGCTCCAAATCGCTTTTGATATGACCAGGAGTAAGTGAGGAACTGCGACGGGTAAAAAGCGGATCAATGTAGTACCAACTGAGCAAGGCACGATCCATTCCGTAACGGACATCGTTCGACAATGCAGCATTGGGAAGTGCTGAAGGGGTGCTGGCAATCATCCAACTTTCCGGTTGGCGAATGTCAATGCCGTTCTCCGTATTTTCAAAATCATCCAGATACGATGCATTTCCTTGAACGCCCTTGACCTCACCGGCAATCAATTGTGCAAATTCGGCCGTCAGGTTGATTGTTGATGGTTGTGTTGCCTCTATAAAAGGCAGTTTATCTACCATATTGGTCAGCCACTGGCTCTCTTTCTTCCAAGCGATATTCGCTCCCCAAAGGGTATTCTGTAACGGTTCGCTACCCATAGCCACCTTACTGGTTGTGGGTTTCTCCTTCAAATGCATGACAGTACCTCCGAACTGGAAATCCTTGCTGAAGTCATAGATAAAGTTCATACCCATCATCGTCTTGCGTTGCAAGCTGAAGTTGGTATTGCTCTCCAAACTAACACTCACAGCAGTACCAGCATCAATGATACTTTGATTGATGATTGTCACACGGCCCGAACTATAATCCACGGTATAATCGCTATTTTCCACCAATGTGACACCTCCTGCCGTCACGGTCACCGAACCCTGGGGTATATTCCATGCCCCCAAATCAATTTCACTGCCATTAGTGGCCTTGTACTGTCCGGTAAAAATAAACTTATCCTTTTCGGCTATCTGCTTGGCCACCGTCTTGGTTGAATCATAAAGTTCATCAAATACATATTTTTCAGCCAATTCGTTGTTATCAATGAACTTACGCAGATGTTCACCGAAAGGCTCTGCAACTGGGAAATAGATACGTCCGTTCTGTGCCGTCACAGTATAACCTTCCACAAAATCAAAGAAACCATTGGGACGACTCTGCTGATTGTTGTCCAAGCGGTCCAGATTCATGGCACGCAACAAGGTCGTCTCCTTCAATTGAGGCTCAGGAATATAATTCAGATAGACACCAGCCGTATCGCTCTGATACTTGATGTCCAAACGGAATTTTTCGCGTTGTACACTGGTGGCACCCAAGGCATATACGTTCTTCATCATCAAGTCCCACGTACCTACGGCAGGCGAATTGGATGTGTTTTTCAAGAGTTTTACATACAGAGCCTGCTTTGTATCGCTCACATCAGATGCAAATTCACCGACCTGATAACGTTGTCCTCCCAAGGTATATTCGTAGGCAATGGCCAATACATCATCGGGTTGCAAAGTCTGTTTCAACGAAATATAACCCACAGAACGGTTCAACGTATATTCCGAAGCATTCAGCAGACGGGCATTCTCAATCTTCTCATAATCCACACTACCTACAAAACCGGGAATACCATCCAACACGGTTGTCGTCTGCGTGATATCACGCGCATTGGCATACTGGCCTACCATGGTCTGATAAAGGGTATTGGCATTATTATAGGTATTGGCCTGTCCCGTAGCCGTCCACATGGGATTGCCCACATGGTTGGACTCTCCCAAATCGGTAAAGGCAATGATGTTGCGCGGATTGTCGTAACTGCTGGTCTTATTCGTCACCCAAACTTCCACACGAGTAATGGTCACTCCGCTCAACACGTTGGGTAGAGAAGCCATGTTCTTGTCATAATTGTCACGGAAATAGTGACTGAGGAAGAAGTGACGATTCTCATCATAATTGGCCGCACTCAGTTCAAAGTCCGTCAATTGTGCACCACCCTTAGAAGATACGGTTTTGGACGATGACTCTTTTTGCGACACAACGGTCTGCAACTTCAATTTACCGAACTGGAGGTCGGCTCTCACACCGAACAGTGAAGTGGCACCACGGATAAGTGAAGAATTGGTAGGCATACTCACATTACCGGCTTCCAACAACTTGATGATTTCATCCTCCTTACCCTCGTAAGAAAGTTTTAATTTCTTGGTATCGAAGTCGAAAGTGGCATCGGTATTGTAATTCATGTTCAGGTTCATTTTGTCACCCACTTTTCCAGTGATGTTCAAATTCACCTTCTCATCAAAATCAAAACCAAAAGTCTTGCGCGAACGCTCGGGCAGACTTGGATTTTCGGTATTTTTATATTTTCCCCCGAACTTCAATTCTGCCGAACCTTGTGTCTTTATCTGTACACCGCCAGGACCAAAGATTTTCTCTGCCGGTCCCAAGTCGAACTTCATGTCCGTGAAGTCAAACTTTTCTTTACCTGCATTTTGAAATTCCTCGGCGTTCTTATTACGGTAATAAGCATTCATTGACTGCTTCATGCTCCATGTGGTATATTCCTCAGGAGTCATCAATACAGGTGCATTCAAGTAGCTGTCGCCCAATTTCGAACCAATAACATATTGACCGGTTTTCTCGTCATACTCAGTATGTTGAACGATATTTTCAGGATCTTTCAAATCCGCAGTTCCCGGCTTCAAATCATGTTCATTGTGTTCGGGTGCTGTTTTTTTCACACTATATCGGGGTTTCCGGTGCTTGGTCGTGTCCACCGGTTGCTGAGGTTGTTGCTCTGCTGGAACAAAAGAAGAAAGAGGGCTTTCGCCACTACTGATGGCGGCTACCGCTTGTAAACTGACTACAGCCAGCAACAACATGTAAACGATATATTTAGCTCTCTTCATTACTCACAACAGCTATTTAATAGACTACAATCTCTTCAATGCCAACTTGATAACCGTTTCCACCGATGCCGAAGGTTCCTCCTTCAGGATTCCCATCACCACCTTTTGAGAAGGTGCGACAGGGAAACCGAGCATAGTCAATGCCGACACGGCCTCTTCTATCACTGCATTGGCAGCACTCATACCCCCCATCGGCAATTCGCCTCCCATACCGACCATACCATTGGCAGATGGAAGCAATTTGATTTTATCCTTCAAATCGACGATGATGCGTTGTGCGGTCTTCAAACCGATACCCTTCACTGTTTTCAGAAGTTTGTCATTGCCCGTGGCTATCACGTCGCACAATTCGCGAGGACTGAGTGCAGAAAGAATCATACGAGCCGTATTTCCTCCAATGCCACTGACCGTTATCAGTTGCAAAAAAAGTTCGCGTTCTTCCTTGGTGGCAAAGCCAAAAAGTACCCACGCATCTTCGCGGATGGCTTCATACACATACAGGCGTACCTGTCCTTTACCCTGTATGGCCGTATAAGTATTCAGCGAAATATTGAGCAAATAACCCACTCCACCACTCGTCTCCAATGTCACTGTGGCCGGGGTTATCTCTGTTATTTCTCCTTTGATATATTCTATCATAAATTTTCTCTCTTCTTAGACTTTTAAGTCAGGATGCAAATTTCACACAATCCCCTTAAACAAAAAGAAAAACGACAAAAACACCTTTTTATTGTATAAAGAAACGACAAAGCAAAGCTTTTAATAGAGAGTTCGGAAAAAGAGGCACCTTCATTATTAAAAATAATTCACAATTTATTTTGTTCTCCAAACGGTTTACACTACCTTTGCCACCAAATCTTAAAACACAATCAAATGAAAAAGCAAATCTTTTTAGTTTGGGCATTATTATTTATCGCAATAATGCCGGCTTGGAGTCAACAGGCCAAATATGTATTTTACTTCATCGGCGACGGCATGGGAGTCAATCAAGTGAATGGAACAGAAGCTTATCGGGCTGAATTGGAAGGACGCATCGGTATCACACCCTTGCTCTTCACCCAATTCCCATACGCAACTATGATTACTACCTACTCGGCTAACAGTAAGATTACCGATTCGGCAGCTGCAGGTACCGCATTGGCAACCGGTCAAAAGACAAAGAACAGCACCCTGGGTCTTTTGCCTGATCTAAAAACAGAAGTCAGTAGCATCGCTGTTCTGGCACAGAAAGCCGGTGCACGTGTAGGTATTGCCACGAGCGTGAGCATTGACCATGCCACTCCTGCCGCATTCTATGCTCATGTACCCAATAGAAACAGTAGCTATGAAATCGGCAAACAGCTTATCAGTACAGGTTTCGACTTCTATGCCGGCTCAGATTTCGCACGCCCCACCAATCAGAAGGCTCCCGAAGAAGGAACGTTATACGAGCAGAGCAAAAAAGCTGGATATACTGTAGTGCGCGGATACAAGGAATACCAAAAGAAAGCGCGCAAAGCTGACAAAATCATCCTTTTCCAAAGCGAAGAGGCCAGCAAGCGCGACCGCGGTTCCATTCCCTATGCCATTGACCGCGAAAAGGGAGACCTCAGTTTGACAGAGATTACCCGTGCAGGACTCAACTTTCTCTCCAAGGATTTGTCAAAGGGGTTCTTTTTGATGGTCGAAGGCGGAAAGATTGACTACGCCTGTCATGCCAACGATGCAGCCACCACTTTTGCCGAGGTAGAAGACTTTGACAATGCCATCCGTGTGGCCTATGAGTTCTACGAGCAACATCCCGATGAAACACTGATTGTTGTGACTGCTGACCACGAAACAGGCGGTATCGTACTGGGAACCGGACAATACGACCAAAATCTGCAAGCACTGAAATACCAACGGATGAGTGTAAACAAACTGAGTTCCAAACTGAATGAATTGCGTAAAAAGACAAACAACAAAGTGACTTGGGAAATGGCACAACAGCTTTTGGGAGAGCACTTCGGATTGGGCAATCCCTTGAAGTTGAACAAACGTCAAGAAGCTCGTCTGCGCAAGGCATACGACGATAATTTCCAGAATCAGGATACAGCCTACGATGAAAGCATGTATCAAAAGGACGAACGTCTGGCTACCGTAGCTAAGGAAATCATCAACGAAATAGCCATGGTGGGATGGATGAGCGGAAGCCACTCGAACGGTTATGTACCCGTATTCTCCATTGGCACCGGTGCCGAGAAGTTCTGTCATCGCGCAGACAATACTGACATACCCAAAAAGATTGCAGAAGTTGCCGGTTGGTAATAACCGGACTTGTTATATACGTTTTAGGCGCGGACTACACGATTGTGTAATCCGCGCCTAAAATATTCTAATTGCGGTGCTCTTATGCCCTCAAGGTTCGATAACCATAAACGGTTACCACTCCAAAACAAATCAAGGGAAGGACAAACGATACATTGACGGCGGGCATTCCAAAGAGAATCTCTTGATCAATGAGCATTCCCTGCAAAGGAGGCATCAAGGCTCCACCAACAATAGCCATCACGAGGAAAGCGGCACCAAGCTTGGTGTCCTGTACATCCACCTTCTCCAAGGCAATACCATAAATAGAAGGGAACATGATGGACATGAACAAACTGATGAGCACCAAGCTATAAAGTCCCAACATACCTGGCAAGAAGATGGCACCCAATGTACAAAGAGAGGCTCCGACTCCGAAGTAAGTAAGCAGACGGCGCGAACTGATGTACTTCATGATGTAAGTTCCGAGGAAACGACCGACCAAGTTCAAAGACATGGCCACGATATTATACGTCTGTGCAACGGCTTTGTTGATACCCATATTGTCTGCATATTGGATAATGAATGTCCAAACCATAATCTGAGCACCCACATAACACATCTGAGAGAATACACCTTCGCGATAAACAGCATTGTTCCACAAATTGGAAAGAGTCTGCTTCACAGTGTGTGCGGCACCTTCCACCTTTTCATCTTCACGCACGGTCGGCATCTTGGTCAAAGCAATGATGACAAAAACACAAAGTACGACCAACCCCAATGCCACATACGGGTCGCGGATGACAGCTAAGTCATGCAGACGGATTCCAGCCTTTTCAGCTTCAGTAAGTGTACCGAAGATGACCTCTCCTGCTGCATCACGCTTGTCGGAAATCAAGTTGGGAAGCACGATGAACGAAGCTATGGCCATTCCACTGAGCGAACCCACAGGGTTGAACGCCTGCGCCATGTTCAAACGACGTGTAGAGGTTTCCTTGTCGCCTAATGAAAGGATGAACGGATTGGCCGTTGTCTCCAAGAAGGCAAGACCAAACGTGAGAATGTACAAAGAGAGACAGAAGAACGCAAAATTCTGATAGGCAGCAGCAGGCATGAACAAGAATGCACCGAAAGCATACAAGCCCAAGCCCAACAGAATACCGCTCTTATAGCTGTACTTACGAATAAAAAGTGCAGCAGGGATAGCCATTGTAGCATAACCGCCATAAAAGGCAAATTGAACCAACGAAGCTTTGGCAGCAGAAAGTTCCATAAGTGTCTGGAAAGCTGCAACCATTGGATTCGTAATATCGTTAGCAAACCCCCAAAGGGCAAACAACGAAGTGATGAGGATAAAAGGTATCAAATACTTGCGCGATACCAAAGGTTTCTTTTCGGACATAAGTATAAATTGATTTAGATTAATATTCTACCAACTTTTCGGACAAGTTTCATGGATTGTTTCCAACCAAATGAAAACTTTTGGCAAAGTAACGGAATTTATTCTACATGTGAAAGATTTTACACGCACTTTTTTTACCCTATGTACAGATTATGCAAAATCATCCCTTTGCTTTTTGCACTTGCAAAGTTATTGAAACAAGCAAAAACGGGTTGTCAAAACTTCGTCAAATCGTATTTCGTGCCTTAAAATTGGTATGACTTTCATGCACTCGATTTTGAATATATGGGATTTTAGAAAAAAAAAGGCTGCACAAACATTGATGTGCAGCCTTTTTCCATCAGGCATTATTTCTGCCGTATATAGATATTGATGGGAGTTCCGGTAAGATTCCATTTCTCACGCATCTTATTTTCGAGGAAACGCTTGTAGGGTTCCTTCACATACTGTGGCAGGTTGGCGAAATAGACGAACGAAGGTACGCGCGTATTCGGCAACTGGGTACAGTACTTAATCTTGATGTATTTACCCTTGATTGAGGGAGGTGGATAAGCCTCGATGAGCGGAAGCATCTCTTCATTCAGACGAGCAGTCGATATGCGGGTAGTACGGTTATAGAAGACCTCCTTAGCACATTCAAGCACCTTGAAGATACGTTGCTTGGTGAGAGCAGAAGCAAAAATGATAGGGAAATCAACAAAAGGAGCAAAACGCTCGCGAATGGCATTCTCGAACTCTTTCATCACCTTGTCGCTCTTGTTCTCAACGAGATCCCACTTATTGACTACTACCACGAGTCCCTTCTGGTTCCTCTGGATAAGAGAGAAGATATTCAAATCCTGACCTTCGATGCCTCGCGTAGCATCCAACATAAGGATACAAACATCACTGTTCTCAATCGCACGGATGGAACGCATGACAGAGTAGAACTCAAGGTCTTCTGTCACTTTGTTCTTCTTGCGGATACCGGCGGTATCGACAAGGTAAAAGTCGAAGCCGAACTTATCGTAGCGGGTATAAATGCTATCGCGTGTAGTACCGGCAATCTCGGTGACAATGTTACGATCCTCACCAATAAATGCATTGATGATGGATGACTTTCCGGCATTCGGACGTCCTACGACGGCAAAACGAGGAATCTCTTCATCAACAATTTCTTCAACCTTCTTCTGGAACTTGCTAAGAATAAGGTCCAACAAATCACCTGTTCCACTACCGCTAATCGCAGAAATACAGAAAGGATCTCCCAAACCTAATGAATAGAATTCGGCAGAAGTGTATATCAAATCGTTGTTATCCGTTTTGTTGGCTACCATGATGACCGGCACCTTTGAACGACGTAAAATGCCTGCAACTTGCTCATCCAAATCAGTTACACCATTTTGCACATCCACAACGAACAACACCACATCAGCCTCCTCGATGGCAAGCATCACTTGTTTACGGATTTCTTCTTCGAAAATATCATCCGAGTTGACAACCCAACCACCGGTATCAACGATAGAGAATTCCTGTCCCACCCATTCGACTTTGCCATACTGACGGTCGCGGGTAGTACCAGCCTCTTCATTCACAATAGCCTGACGAGTTTTGGTCAGGCGATTGAACAGTGTCGATTTCCCCACATTGGGACGTCCTACAATTGCTACTAAATTTCCCATAAATACAGTTCTTTTTTGTTTTAAGACAGACTTCCCAGCCTGAATCTTAATAATTCCAACTATTCCAAATTATAACCAAAGTTGCGCAATTCACGTTCTGAATTCCGCCAATCCTTATCTACTTTCACAAACGTTTCCAAATAGATGCTTTTACCGAAGAACTTTTCCAATGAACGACGTGCCTCGGTAGCAACTTTCTTCAATGCACGGCCTTCCTTGCCAATGATAATACCCTTCTGAGAATCACGTTCTACATAAATCACAGCATTGATACGTATACTCTTGGCATCCTCTTTGAATGATTCTACGACAACCTCACAACTATAAGGTATTTCTTTATCATAATAAAGCAGGATTTTCTCACGAATGATTTCTGTAACAAAGAAACGGGCCGGTTTGTCTGTCCACTGATCTTTTCCAAAATAGGGAGGTGAATCGGGCAACAACTCACGTACGCGACGCAACACGGCATCCACATTGAACTTGTTTGCAGCCGATATGGGAATGATTTCCGCCTGCGGCAACGATTCATGCCACTCCTCGACCAAAGCCGTCAAGTCACCTTGGTTGGACAAATCAATCTTGTTGATAAGCAAGAGCACGGGAACCTGCATTTTGCGCACTTTCTCCAAAAACTCACTGTTCTTATCGGGTTTTTCCACCACATCGGTGACATACAACAATACATCCGCATCAGTCAATGCAGACTCTGAGAAGTTGAGCATTGACTCCTGCAACTTATAATTGGGTTTCAATACTCCCGGTGTATCAGAGAATACAATTTGTGTATCTTCTGTATTCAGGATACCCATGATACGATGGCGTGTCGTCTGTGCCTTGAATGTGGCAATAGAAATACGCTCGCCCACCAACAGATTCATCAATGTTGATTTACCCACATTAGGGTTTCCTACAATGTTTACAAATCCGGCTTTGTGCATAAATTTTGTTATTTAGAAAAGTGACGAGCTGCAAGATACAAGCTACAAGCGGCCATGCGGCGCAAACTCGTCACTCGTAACTTGTAGCTCGTCACTCGTAGCTTATATTATTTACGCTCAGCCCCGTCATACCCCCACTTGGCATATACTGCGCCGTAGGTGAATCCGGCTCCGAAAGCTGTAAATATGATATTGTCTCCCTTCTTCAATTGTTTCTCATAATCCCACAAGCAAAGCGGCAGAGTGGCTCCACTGGTATTTCCATAACGTTGGATGTTCACCATCACTTTTTCCATAGGAACCTCCAAACGCTGAGCCACAGCATCAATGATGCGCATATTGGCTTGATGAGGGATAATCCAATTGATATTCTCTTTCGTCAATCCATTTCGTTTTGCCAATTCGGCTGTAATGGCTGACATATTGGATACGGCATATTTAAACACCGTACGTCCTTCCTGATACAGGTAGTGCATCTTGTTGTCAACCGTAAAATAAGACGCTTGACAAACAGAACCACCAGCTTTCATATGCAAGAAAGGAAGCCCTTTACCATCAGTGCGTAGGATTGAATCCATCACACCATACTCGTCCGTTGTAGCTTCCAACAAGACTGCACCAGCACCATCACCAAAAATAGGACACGTCGCACGATCAGAATAGTCAACCATTGATGACATTTTGTCTGCACCCACAACAATAGCCTTCTTGTGACGTCCTGAAACAATCATGGCAGAAGCAGTTTCCAACGCATACATGAATCCACAACAAGCGCCTTTCAAATCAAAGGCAAAAGCATTCTTCAATCCCAACTTGTCACAAAGGATGGATGCAGTGGAAGGGAAAGGATAATCGGGTGTAGTGGTAGCAACTATAACCAAATCAATCTCATCCGGATTGACTCCTGTACGCTGCACCAATTGCTTGGCAGCCTTACGTGCCATATAAGAGGTACCCAATCCTTCTTCATTAAGGATGCGTCTCTCCTTCACCCCGATCCTCGTCATAATCCATTCATCGTTGGTATCTACCATGCGTGACAACTCTTCATTTGTCAACACATAATCAGGTACATAACCACCAACTCCTGTGATTACAGCATTTATCTTTTCCATCAAATATCTATACCTATTTATATAAAATTAGCCGGAGAGCATAAAACTCTCTGGCTATATCCTACACTACAGTAATTAAACTGCAGCTTCTTTCTCGATTGCCAACTTACCTCTGTAATAACCGCAAGCAGAGCATACAGTGTGATAAACGTAAAACTCTCCGCAGTTAGGGCAAATTGCCAATGTAGGAGCTACTGCCTTATCGTGAGTTCTTCTCTTGGCAGTTCTTGTCTTTGATTGTCTTCTTTTAGGATGTGCCATTTTCTTTTACTTTAATTATTATTTAATATTTTCTTTAATTCATTCCAGCGGGGGTCGGAGGGTTGTGAAGTACTTTCCAGGTCTTCGTCTTCGCCCATCTCCATATCCGCAATATCTTCATCGTCTGCCGAAACACGCAGATGCTTACTCAACTTTCCGGTCATAGCCTTATTACATTTTCCCGGAGCATGCACATGCTTCATAGGAATAGCCAAAGCAATGAATTCATACATGAACCAAGCCACGTTTATGTCCCCTTCTTCTTCAGGAACAATCACCCAATCACCGTCTTCAGCATAGTCAGAACCCAACTTCACCATCAATTTGTCGGTTGAAGTAATCTCTTGATCCATCTCATCCAAACAACGGTCACAAGGAATCACAACCGTACCATGCATACTGAAATCCAATTCAAAGGCATTATCGCCCGATAGCTTACGGACCTCCAATTCTGCTTGCACGCGTCCCTTGGTTACTTCCGGTGCGTCAATGTCTGCAAAGAACTGATTGTCCAACTCATATGTAAAGTTGCACACAGGAACTTCCATTCCTTTCAAATCAATTCTGTATTTGTCAAACTTTCCCATTTTACCTATTCTATATATAAGGTGTAAAAAGTCGTCCTAATGCACACAATTTCCCTTCCTTCGGGCAGGCTCATAGAATCGGGCGACAAAGGTACGAATAAATATTTGTTTTACAAGCATAATTCAAGAGGTAATTCAAGAAAAAGGGTCATTTTTTCAATTCTACACAGAATATTGTCCCTTTATTCACCTCTGAAGACTTCACATAAATGCGTCCTTTGTGATATTCCTCCACAATACGTTTAGCCAAGGAGAGTCCCAATCCCCAACCACGTTTCTTGGTTGTAAAACCAGGAGTGAACACAGAATTACGATGCGACTTCGCTATTCCCTTTCCTGTATCCTCCACTTCCACTTCTACCTTGCGCTCAGTATCCGTAACACGCAGAGTAATCATGCCCTGACCGTTCATGGCATCTATCGCATTCTTACAGAGATTTTCAATGACCCACTCAAACAACGAAGCATTCAGTCTGACCTGAACCGCCTCCGACGGGAATTGACGGACAATCTTCACTTTGTTTGATGCACGGCGCTCGATATAAACCAATACGCGCTCCAGAACTTCGTTCAGATTCTCCACCTTCGGCTCAGGCATTGAACCGATTTTAGAAAAACGGTCTGCTATTACCTGCAGACGGTTCACATCCTTACTCATCTCGGGAATCAGTTCATCGTCAGCATATTTATCTTTCAGAATCTCCGTCCAGGCCATCAGCGACGAAATGGGTGTTCCCAATTGGTGGGCTGTTTCCTTGGACAATCCTACCCACACTTTATTCTGTTCTGCCTTTTTGGAACTTAACAGGGCAAAAATGGCAACAATCACGAATATCAGCACAACCCCAAGCTGTACATAAGGATACGAAGCTAACCGTTTCAATATCAACGATTCGTCGTAACAGATTTCAATATAATCTGCATCAAGTTCTTCATCCAACAAAATACGTATCGGTTCTTTGGATGCCTTCATATCCAGAGCGATTCTTTTCAGGAAGTCCAACGAATCAACTTTGGCAGGGAGCTCTATATTACGAAAAGTCTGCACGTCTCCCCCTTTATCCAACACGACAATTGGAATGGAGTTGTTTCCATTGATTACTGTCAAAACAAGATTCAAATCCGTATCTGCTGTCGCATTATTCAATGTACGCATAGCCTCCGCCCATACTTCCATTTTCTGCTCTTCCTCACGCGAAAGATCCTTTACCAGATAGTGAGACACCCCCAAAGACAACAGGGCGATGACAACCGCCATCACCACCAATAAGATTTTTACCTGTTTGATTCTATCAATCCACTGCATAACATTAGGAATAACGGAAGATTCCCCTTTTTAGTATGCTACGATGTTCCAGGACAAACAACATTCACGAAAAAGATAAGAATTACCCGACAGACTATAATTTTCCTGTGAAGTTCCTTTGAGCAGCCTGTCCCGATTCACATCATACGTTGTTGCATTCGGACGGTCCCCGAAGGTACAGTGAACAAACGAGTCGTTCCCATCATATTGACGAGAGTTTGATCTAGATAGTACAAAGTCCTATTTTTGTAGTTACATTTTAGCTATTTAAAAAAAATCAGTACCTTTGCGGCCTCAAACTTGGAATGTTATAAAAAGGATGAAGACAGGTTGGTTTACACACAGCAATAGCGTTATCTCCAATACAAATGCAACGGAATTATTGCTCGCAACGTTTACCACTCCCTACAAATATTCTCACGACCAAACAATTAGCTATAATAGCGCAGCCCGAACTCCTATATTGGTGTTACCACTTGACACATTGCGTGCCTAGTGCATAACATCATTTTTTTTGTACGTAAATTCTTAAGCATTATTTTTTAACGACAAACCATAATTAATGAATATGAATAAAAAACTATTTCTAAATGCTATTGGTCTCACACTTTTGGTGATGACTTTCACAATGTGCCAGAACCAATCTACATCGGTGCCCTCAACTCCAAAGGAGGCTTTAGCTGAACTGATTGCAGGAAACGAACGTTATGTCAATGAAAAATGCATTAATCCACACAGTGATATGGAGAGAGTAGAGGAGACAGCACCGCATCAGACTCCGTTTGCAGCTGTTGTCGGTTGCTCAGATTCACGTGTACCTGTAGAATTGCTGTTCGATCAGGGAATCGGTGACATTTTCGTCATCCGAACTGCCGGCAATAACGTCAATAGCGAGATGGTGATGGGTAGCGTTGACTATGCAATCGAACATTTGGGTGTCAAGGTCCTACTTATTCTTGGACATAGTTCCTGCGGAGGTGTTACTGGTGCTATATCTGAAGGAGGACATGAGCATGGAAATATTGCACATTTGCTTGGCACTATCCGAAACGATGTGAGTAACTATGTCGGAAAGGCTGACAGCCTTGATGAAGCAATCCGACATCATACTCTTGTACAGGTGGAAAGAATTATGGAATATCCGCATGTTGCAGATAAGGAGGAAAAGGGAGAATTGCTTGTAAAAGCGGCCTATTATGATGTAAATACCGGCAAAGTGTCTTTGTTACAATAAATATAAACCGTCACGAAATAATAAAAAAGTATTTTTTAATGA
Source organism: Phocaeicola sp. (assembly GCA_045647865.1). Lineage (GTDB taxonomy): Bacteria > Bacteroidota > Bacteroidia > Bacteroidales > Bacteroidaceae > Phocaeicola_A. Next base: position 1,662 of record JAZRMW010000064.1, on the reverse strand, counting down.
GATGAAACATCTGAAATATTTCATAGCACTATTTTTCCTTTGGGGAACATTATCGTGCAACAGCGATGAAAATTTGGCTGCATACGTCCCTGTAGCGCCTGATTACAGCGACGAAAGAATGTGGTACAATGTCATGAACGACAAAGGTGAGGGTGTCGATGTATTCTATGTGGTGTCCACATGGGAGTTTGACTGGCATACTGAAGACGGGGCAGTCTCGCACTATGCAGATGTCTTCAATCAGGAGCATCGCGAAGATATGGGTACCGAGATAAAGAAGATTGCGATCTATATGGCAGATGGCAATAATTTCTATTCTCCTTATTACCGTCATATCACTCTTGATACCTGGGCTACATTGGACGAAGGGCTCATCAACCGACGTTTCCACGATGTAGCATTTGCCGATGTCAAGAATGCCTTCAATCACTTCACGACCCACTTCAATAACGGACGCCCTTTCATCCTTGCAGGATTCAGTCAGGGAGGTAAGGCGGTGGTGGAACTCATCAAGGTTATGCCTGAGGAGATGCGTGAACGCATGGTGGCGGCCTATGTGCTGGGATACAAGGTAACACCGAACGATGTGAAGCAGGCACCTTGGTTGAAGGCAGCAAAGGACTCAACCGACACCGGGGTGGTCATCTGCTATAACTCGGTAAGTGATGTAAAGTATATCAAACCTGTCATCAGTGCACCTTGTGCGATGTGTATCAATCCGGTGAACTGGCGTACAGATGCAACTCCTGCCATCCTGCATGATACCATCACGGTTACCCTATCACCGGAGCATAATGTCCTTGTTCTTGACGGTTATGACGGTAGTCATCTGACCAATATTCTCGACATCATCAATGTCGGCGACTATCACAGCATTGAACCATGGGAGTATAGCGAATGTCTGCATAAGAACATCAAACAGCGAATCGATGCATTTAGAAAATGAATGGTGCAACCATGATATTTACATTCATTTCTAATATTCAAAAAGAGTATGAAGAAGCACAATTCTTCTAAACCATTCACTGGGTTCTGGAACAGTGTTTGTTCGGTTCCCGAACCCAGTGAACAGTATAAACGAGTAATATAACGTGAGTTCGATATAAGGAGAACGATAGCCGTAGGACGGTGTGTCGAGAATAAATTTAGGCGCGGATTGCGCGGATTACACGGATTAAACATACCCTTTAGGGGATAAAGTAGAAATATAGATCCGTGTAATCCGCGCAATCCGCGCCTAAAATATGGAAGGGCTGCATTCTGACACAACATCAAAGGAAAAGCATCAATCAAAGATACGTCCACAGTAGGGGCGGGGTCTGCCCGCCCTAATAAGGGTGTGTACGCTATTCTTGGGCGGGCAAACCCCGCCCCTACAGCATACATTATCAAAGGTTCAGTTTACTTAGGTCCCCGTTTACAACCCGCTTTCCGGCCTGTTCCGGGAAAGCCGCCATCCGCACGCACACGCGCCCACACACGCACGCACAAAAAAAAGTCCGCTCCGGATTTCTCCGGAACGGACCTCAATAAAACGGCAGCGACCTTCTCTCCCACCTTGGCAGTACCATCGGCGCGGTCGGGCTTAACTTCTCTGTTCGGAATGGGAAGAGGTGGAACCCCGACGCTATAGCCACCTGAATATCGTTCATGACTATCGCA
>JAZRMW010000063.1:0-272292 GCA_045647865.1 Phocaeicola sp. | reverse complement strand
TTTCTCGGCGGCAGACGCTTTCTTATTTTTATTGATTTCTTCCACGAAATCAACAGCTGCCTGTCCCTTCAAAGGGGGAGTTGGTGCTATCGGTTTTGCCATTTTTCTTATAATTGAATGATTAATAAATCTTTTTCGCTGCAAAGTAATGCATATTTCTTCACGTCTCCAAACTTTTCAAAGTTTTTATTATTCTTTTAGGAGGGGAGGAGTGTAGGAGTGACGCTACGCTTAGAAGTGTAGACGAATGTGCTGCTTGCATTTATTTAGAACGCAGAGACGAGGAGACGCAGAGGTTTTCTTTTATTGAACACGGATAGCACGGATAGCACGAATTATTGCTGGCATTCGTGAGATTCGTGCCTGCGAGATTTAATTTTGTATAAAATCAATAAATTGCTTTGGAGTATATACGTTTATCTGATTAGTATCCACACCTTTGAAATCTTTTATGTTGAGGGTGACAATTGCTTCACACTGACCGAATAGGGCTGTTTGATGCTGAAAACTGTCTTCTAAGTCTGTAAAAGATTCATCACAAATACCCTTTCGAAGTTCTTCATTATTTACCTCTATGACTGTTACAAGATTCAGCACTTCCAACAGTACATGACGAACAAACTTCAAACGGGAATTTTTATCATAGCCTTTCCGTTTGAATCCCTGATCGACTATATAGGCCAATGTATAAAAAGAGCCAACTGAAATATATCCGTAATGGACACCTTCTTCCAATGCGTTGAAAAGAATTTGTACGCTATCAAACTCTGCACGCCTTTCAAAGTATTCAACGAAAATATTGGTGTCTATAAACAGTCTCATAATCCATATTTTTCATTGATGTATGCGTCTCGCAGGGTGTTTTCGTCTTCCTGAGAAGCAAAAATCCCTGCCAAAGCTTCGTGCCTATACCGTTTCTTGGCCACTGTAGATTGGGATTGGGATTGAGACAAAGAAATGAGTTGCTTGGCATAAGCCATCAATTTATGCTTCAGTTCCTCAATCTCAGACACTCCCATATTCGGAACTTCTATTTGTAAATCTAATGCTGCCATAACATCTACTGTTTAATTTCTATTGCAAAGAAACGTATTTTTCTTTACTTCTCCAAACTTTTCAAAGTTTTTATGATTCTTTTAGGAGGGGAGGAATTACTAGCTACAAGCTATGAGTCTTTTTAGGAGTGTAGGAGTGACGCTACGCTTAGTAGTGTAGACGAATGTGCTGCTTGCATTTATTTAGAACGCAGAGACGCGGAGACGCAGAGGTTTTCTTTTATTGAAACACGGATTGCACGGATTACACGAATGTTTGCTGGCATTAGTGAGATTCGTGAGATTCGTGGTGTTTAGAACGCAGAGGCGCAGAGACGCGGAGGTTTTCTTTTATTGAACACGGATTGCACGGATTGTACGAATGAGTTGCTGCGCAAATGCGGAGGGAAAGGGACCAATGGGGGCTCCCAAAAAAGTTGCATAAAATTGGGAGACCGCCCAAAGGTCCTTGGTATTTTTAGGAGTGCAGGAGATTTTTTTTAGGAGTGTAGGAGTGCAGGAGTGACGCTTCGCTTAGGAGTGTAGACAATAGTTTCGACTATGATGCCCCTACAGTGGGCGGGAACGGAGCCCCATGCAAGCATCACATTCATCTGTACTCTTGAACTTCTGAACTCCTGAACTCCTTTTAAAAGCTACACTCCTTAAAAAACTTATTACAAATACTGCTCTGCAAGTCCTTCGATGCGCTCCTTGTCCTTGAAGTAGCGGTATGTGCCGACTTTGATTTCGGCACAGGCGGGCTCGTCGCAGACGATGATGCCGTGGGGATGGGTCTGGAGCATGCTGACGGTCCACATGTGGTTGATGCTCTCCTCGATGGCGTGCTTCAGGGCACGGGCCTTGCCGTGGCCGTTGCAGATAATCATCACCTCCTTGGCTGCCATGACGGTGCCGACACCGACGGTGAGGGCCTGCTTGGGCACCTGAGTGATGTCGTTGTCGAAGAAACGGCTGTTGGCAATGATGGTGTCGGTGGTGAGGGTCTTGATACGGGTCTTGCTGGAAAGGGAAGAGCCGGGTTCGTTGAAGGCGATGTGGCCGTCGGGACCGATGCCACCCATAAAGAGGTCGATGCCGCCGGCGGCTTCAATCATACGCTCGTAGCGGGCACACTCGGCCAGGAGGTCGGGAGCATTGCCGTTGAGGATATGGACATTCTCGGGGTCGATATCGATATGGTTGAAGAAGTTGTTCCACATGAAGGAGTGGTAGCTCTCGGGGTGCTCCTCGGGGAGGCCGACATACTCGTCCATGTTGAAGGTGATGACGTGCTTGAAGGATACCTTACCCTCTTTGTTCAAGCGGATGAGTTCCTTGTACATGCCGAGTGGAGAAGAGCCGGTGGGACAACCCAACACGAAGGGGTTGGCGGCGGTGGGGTTCTTCTGGTTGATTTTCTCTACTACGTAATTGGCTGCCCAACGTGATACGAGGGCGTAGTCATCTAAAATTACAACTCGCATAGTTATTTATGAATTATGAATTATGAATTATGAATTATGAATGCGAAGCTGATGAGAGCTGCGATCGAACTAATTATGATTACTGATTACTGATTACTTTTTTCTTCTTTGTGGAAAGAAGCAAAAAGATAACAAAAAAGAAGAACCACCGACTACACCGAAATGGCTACTCGTCGATACAAAATCCTAAACGAGCTTAAACGCACTCCGCTTTGGCTTCGTTTGAACGGAACCTCGTTCTTAACGGATTTTGCATCTCCTCGCTTAACGCCATTTCGCCTAAGGTCGGGGACCATCCGGCGCGTTTGCCCATGCGGGATATTAATTCGCTAAGGCTCCGTTTGAACGAGACCTCGTTCTTAACGAAAAAACATACGATTTTTGAACGCTTCTCCGCTAAATGCCGGGGGCCATGCGGCGTGTTGGCCCATGCGGGGTGTTGGCCCTGCGGGGTATTGGTTCGCTGTAGGGGCAGGGGCTGCCTGCCCTAATGAATGTATATGCTCTGTGTTTTCGGGCGGGCAGACCCCGCCCCTACGGTGTGCATCATAGTCGAAACTATCGTCTACACTCCTAAGCGAAGCGTCACTCCTGCACTCCTACACTCCTAAAAAAATCTGCCCTCCTGCACTCTTTTAAAGAATAATCTCCTACACTCCTAAAAACTCCTGCCCTCCTTAAAAAACTCCTGCCCTCCTTAAAAATTATCCCTCTCCCAGCTCCTCCATGAGTTTCCGATGTGTCTCCGTCGGTTTGGGATGGGCGGTGAGGTAGGCGAGGGCGGCGGTGCGGCTCTGCTGGTCGCCCGTGGTGATGAAGAGGATGGCCTGTAGGAAGGCACGGAGGTCGATGGCGCTTTTGCCATCGGGCTGAGTGTTGATCTCTTCGATGTCGGTACGTACCTGTGTGGCCAGTGTGTGGCAGTCGGCCGTGTCGCCACGGAGGTGGGCGCAGAGGAGCATGAGTGCATGGAACTTGCGCCGCATGACGGGACTGACGAAGAATCGGTAGCGGTAGGTGTTGATGAGCTCCAGAGTGGCGGCATCCTTCTGTCGGGAAGCGGGCGACTGCTTGGGGCGGTGGCGGTGCTCCAGAATGGTGAAGAGACGGCGCTGGGTGTCCTCAACGAACTTGTAGCGGTTGGCCTCGCGGGTGGCGGCAGTGGCGCTCTTGCTCTCGAAAAGGAGATCCTGCATGCGCAGGTGGGGCAACTTGAGGAGCATGGCTCCCTGGAAGAGGTGGAAGCCGACGGTGAGGCTGACTTCGCCCTGACGGGAGGTTTGCACTTCGAGGACACGGGCCTTGTAGCCTTTGAACTGGGTGATGTTGAGTACCACCTCGTCGTTCTCCTCGATGTTCTCAATGGTCGGCCAGACTTCGAACTGAATACGCTTGTCGCAGCAGGCATCGATGAAACGCTCCATGACATCGGCGGAGACGGTGACGCGCTGCTTGTCGCGGTTGCGGTAGTACCAGAGGGAACGATAGTCGTCCTTGAACTCAGGGGTATTGAGCAGGGATTCCAGTTCGTGGGGCACTGCCTTGATGAAGATGTAGCGCTTGAGGGCGGCACGCAGCTCGTTGTTGGCTGCTACATCGGCCCGGTTCTTGGGGTTGAAATAGTGCCCCTCTTCGGCATTGTCCTCGGGATTGGTATCGGCAATCCGTCGCTTGAGGAAGCTGTAGGGGACAAAATACTGGATAGGGGAACTATGGCACGCTTCGCGCCGGATATTCTCCTGAAGCAGCAGCGATTCGATGGCTTGCGGGTCGGGCGTGGTCATGATGAACCACGTGGTCTGCGACTCGCTTCCCAATGCTTCGAGGCTGGATTCCACAGGGGGATTTTCGGTGTCGTGCACGTTCGTTGTCACTTGCTTTCAGGCTGTTCTTCATACTCCCCGAATGTCTGGTATGACTCGGGTATCTTTTTGTTCCTTAATATGTTATCTTCTTGCAGTGGGGCGGTCTCCTTGGAAAAATTCCCAAAAATAACATGTTCGGCTTTCAGCCTCCAATGCCCTGCTTTCCCATTTGCATTGTTTCACCGAACCTTATCAAGGTTGGCGAATTTTTCTCCAATTCTATGTTGAATTAGGGAGAAACAATGTGCAAAAATAGTAAGAATTTATGGAATAAGAAATTTTTTTTCAAAAAAATAAGGGCTATTTGTGTTGGTTTACATTGGTCCTATTGAAAATATAACATGAGTTCGATATAAGAAATATCATTGGGAATGATTTCTCAGTTCCTACAAAAACTATCAGGTATCCGAGGATTTTCTATCAGTAGAACAAAGAAAAACTATCAGTTAATAGATTTGGGTGGGATATTTGATAAAAATCACTCTTATATCGAACTCACGTTAATATACCATGGGGAATAATACTCTGTCAAATCGGCAGAATATGGCAGAAAATGGCACAGAACAATGGAATATGTGGCAGAGCATGTCATGCATTGGAGGAGGACGGAATTTTGGCACGAGGTTTGTTTTATCTGAAGTGAGTGCGAACAAAATGCACGGAAAGAAAGTTGATGAGTTAAGGGCTGCAAGTGTGGCGGTTGAAACGTTGACGAATTGACTTTGGAATAAAAACGAAATTAATAACAAATTAAAATAAAAGAAAAAAGATTATGGGAAAGATTATTGGAATTGACTTGGGTACAACCAACTCATGTGTAGCAGTGTTCGAAGGTAATGAACCTGTAGTAATCACCAACAGCGAGGGTAAGCGTACAACTCCCTCTGTCGTAGCATTCGTGGATGGCGGCGAGCGTAAGGTAGGCGATCCTGCCAAGCGTCAGGCTATCACCAATCCCCAACGTACGATTTTCTCAATCAAGCGTTTCATGGGTGAGACGTATGACCAGGTAGCTAAGGAAGTCTCACGCGTACCTTATAAGGTAGTAAAGGGTGACAACAACACTCCCCGTGTTGATATTGACGGACGTATCTATACTCCGCAAGAAATCAGCGCAATGATTCTGCAGAAGATGAAGAAGACTGCAGAGGATTATCTCGGACAGGAAGTTACTGAAGCCGTTATCACCGTGCCTGCTTACTTCTCAGACTCACAGCGTCAAGCCACTAAGGAGGCTGGTCAGATTGCCGGATTGGAAGTGAAACGTATCGTGAACGAGCCTACTGCCGCAGCTTTGGCTTACGGTGTGGACAAGGCTAACAAGGATATGAAGATTGCCGTATTCGACCTCGGTGGTGGTACATTCGATATCTCTATCCTCGAGTTCGGCGGTGGTGTGTTCGAAGTGCTCTCTACCAATGGTGACACTCACCTCGGTGGTGACGATTTCGACCAGGTAATCATTGACTGGCTCGTACAAGAGTTCAAGAACGAACATGGAGCAGACCTTTCAAAGGATCCTATGGCATTGCAGCGCTTGAAAGAGGCTGCAGAAAAGGCTAAGATCGAGCTCTCTTCTGCCACTTCAACCGAAATCAACTTGCCTTTCATCATGGTGGTAGATGGTGCTCCCAAACATTTGGAGAAGACTTTGACCCGTGCCAAGTTCGAGGCTTTGGCCCACAACTTGATTCAGGCTTGTTTGGAACCCTGCCGTAAAGCCATGAGCGATGCAGGTTTGAACAATGCTGACATCGATGAAGTTATCCTCGTGGGTGGTTCAACCCGTATCCCTGCCATACAGAAGTTGGTGGAAGATTTCTTCGGAAAAGCTCCTTCAAAGGGCGTAAACCCCGACGAAGTAGTGGCCGTAGGTGCCTCTATCCAGGGTGCTATCCTTAATAAAGAAGAGGGTGTGGGCGACATCGTATTGCTCGACGTTACTCCCTTGTCAATGGGTATCGAGACCATGGGCGGTGTGATGACCAAGATGATTGATGCCAACACCACTATCCCTGCCCGCAAGGTGGAGACCTTCTCTACTGCTGCTGACAATCAGACTGAGGTGACTATCCACGTCCTCCAAGGCGAGCGTCCCATGGCGGCTCAGAACAAATCTATCGGTCAGTTCAACTTGACAGGTATCGCTCCCGCCCGTCGTGGTGTTCCTCAGATTGAGGTAACCTTCGACATTGATGCCAACGGTATCCTCAAGGTATCTGCCAAGGACAAGGCCACAGGTAAAGAACAGGCCATCCGTATCGAAGCCTCTTCAGGTCTCAGCAAGGAAGAGATTGAGCGTATGAAGGCCGAAGCCGAAGCCAATGCTGATGCAGACAAGAAGGAACGCGAGAAGGTGGACAAACTCAACCAGGCTGACTCAATGATTTTCCAGACAGAGAATCAGTTGAAGGAACTTGGCGACAAGCTTCCTGCCGACAAGAAGGCTCCCATCGAAGCAGCTCTCGGTAAGTTGAAAGATGCCCACAAGGCTCAGGACCTCGCAGCTATCGATGCAGCCATGAACGAGCTGAACACCGCTTTCCAAGCTGCCAGCGCCGAGATGTATGCTCAGAGCGGACAAGCCGGAGCTCAGCAGGCAGGTCCCGATGCACAAGCCAACAACAATGGCAAAGACGATGTGCAGGATGCCGACTTTGAGGAAGTGAAGTAATTACCTCATAGACAATAATAAAAAATGGCGTGCAGTTCAATGAGTTGCACGCCATTTCTTATTTGCAGACTGATAAAAATCTTTTTGTTGAATCATTTCTTCCAAATCAAGAGAATCTTGATTTTTATTTGTACTTTTGTTGTTACATGTATAGACTGTAACGTGCCCCGATAATGTTGTAAAGATAATTATTGGATACCATAAATTTCAATCAGAATTGTACCAATATGCGGAATGTTTTTCCGGGAGCAGCAGCCCAGTCGTTCAGTGCAGTCTCGGTCTCTTCGGGAGTGATTATGCGGCTGATGAATTTTTCGATAGGGCAACGACCTGCCTGCAGGTAACTGATGACACCGCGGAAATCACTGGGCATGGCGTTTCGTGAACCGCGGATATCCAATTCTTTCTGTACGAACAATTTGGTTTGGAAACTTACTTCGCTTTTGGCATATCCGATGCAGACTACACGACCAGTAAAACCAACCTCATTCACAGCCATAACATAGGTGATGGGGTTGCCTACAGCTTCAATCACCACGTCTGCTCCATAGCCAGAAGTGATAGCCTGCATGCGGGCATGAACGTCTTCGGACATCGAGTTGATGGTATATGTGGCTCCCGACTCCTTGGCCAATGCCAGTTTCTCGTCATCCACATCGACGGCGATAACGATAGCTCCACGCAGGGCTGCACGTACCACGGCTCCCATGCCGACCATTCCGCAACCGATTATCATTACGTATTCTCCATCCTGTACGGCACCACGGCTGACTGCATGGAATCCTACACTCATCGGCTCAATCAAGGCACAGTCACGGGCTGAAATGCCTTCCGCAGGAATGATCTTCTGCCAGGGGAGTACGGCATATTCGGCCATTACACCGTTACGCTGTACACCGAGTGTCTCATTGTGTTCGCAAGCATTCACACGCCCGTTACGGCACGATGCACATGTACCGCAGTTGGTGTAGGGATTGAGTGTTACAGTCATACCGGGTTTCAGTGATTCGGGAACATCTTCGCCTACGGCTTCGATGACAGCACCTACCTCGTGGCCGGGGATGACGGGCAATTTTACCATCGGGTTACGTCCGAGGAATGTATTAAGATCCGAACCGCAAAAACCTACATACTCAATCTTGACCATTACTTGGCCTGCCCCTACGCTGGGCTTTTCTATCTCTACGACCTTCACTTGGGAAGGTTCTGTTATTTGTACTGCTTTCATTATTGGTTGTTTAGGATTTTCTTGTTTTATTCTGACATGTTCTTGATATAGGGCAAATCCACTAAATCTTTAAATCCGTAAAATTTTTTGGCGTTTTCTCCCAAAAAGAGAGTTTTCTCCTTTTCGGTCAGTTCGTTGCTCTTAGTGACGAAGTCATACGACATGCGATAGGTAATGGCTGTGATGGTACGTGGATAGTCGGAACCCCACATCAGTTTTTCCATACCGACCAAGTCTGCAGCTTCTCGGATGGCACGAACGGCTCCGTGGAAGGGGTAAAACTCATCGTTGAAGAGCCAAGTGATTCCGCCTGACTCTATCATGACATTCTCATGGCGGGCAAGTTTGATTTGTTCCAACCATCCCTGTCGGGTTACCATGCCGAAATGGCCGATAGCAATCTTCAATTGGGGGCATTCTTGAATGATTTCCTCCATTTCGGCCACTTGCAGGTCTCCGTCTGCCAAATCGATGGAGAGGATGGCATTCCGTTCTTCCATGAGGTGGAACATTTGCATCATTTCGTCCGAATTGAGCATGACGCGGCCTTCCTTCAACAGTAATCGCTGTGCCGGAATCTTGATGGCACGAAACCCTCCGTCCAACAACTCCTTGGCATGGAGCAGGAAGTTCGGTTTGCGAAACTCGCACATGCCGCATGCCAAAAAACGGTTGGGGTATTTGCGCATGACCTCAGTCAAGTAGTCATTCTGAATGCCATCGATATACTCTTGTGTGATGACGGCGGCAGAAACCTGTGCGTAGTTCATGTTAGAAAGGAACACTTCGGCACTGTTCACTCCGTCAATCATGAAAGGGGGAATCATTTGTCGGACTTCGCCCATGAAGAGCGACTGGCCGTTTTCCAATGTGCGGATGGGAAGTCCGTCCACTACTGTATCCTGTTTCAGCCACAGGTGGGCATGAGCATCAATAATCATTTTATGAATTTTTCCAGCTAACACGCATTTGATCTCCGATAATCTCTCTCACTTCGCGTACCAATTCTTCGTTTACGGCTTCTTGGGCATAGGCTACGTTTTTCAATACATTCTGTGGATTGGTCGTACTGAATAAGGTCGAAGCGATGCGTGGATTGCTAACGGCATACTGTATAGCCAAGCGCTCGATGGGATATCCCTTCTGTTTGCAATGCTCTACTGCACGTTGGCAAGCTTCTACCAATGGACGTGGGGCCGGGTGCCAGTTGGGGATTCCGCGCTCGCTTAATAAGCCCATAGAGAGGGGCGAAGCGTTGATGATACCGATACCACGTGATTCGAAATATTCCAGATAGTCGGCCAGTTTGTCGTCGCACAAGCAGTAATGGCAGAAGTTCAATACAGATTCTATGGTTCCTTCCGGGCTATGTTCTATGACCCATTGCAGGTTCTCCAATTGCAGGTCGGTGATGCCCACATGACCAACCACTCCCTTTTCGCGTAACTCTACGAGTGCTGGCAATGTTTCGTTGACCACTTGGTTGAGATCAGCAAATTCAATGTCGTGTACGTTGATGAGGTCGATATAATCCACATTCAAACGTTCCATGCTTTCATAGACACTTTCTGTAGCGCGTTTGCCACTGTAGTCCCATGTATTCACACCGTCCTTGCCATAGCGTCCAACCTTGGTTGACAGGTAATAACGGTCGCGAGGGATATCTTTCAGAGCTTTCCCCAATACAGTTTCGGCCTTGTAGTGTCCGTAATAGGGAGATACATCAATGAAATTCATACCGGCTTCGATGGCTGTAAATACAGCTTCGATACCTTCCTTTTCTTTCAGGTCGTGGAATACTCCACCTAATGATGAAGCTCCAAAACTGAGTGCCGAAATTTTCATTCCGGTCTTTCCGAGTTCATGATAGGGTAACATATGTGTATAATGTTTTTTGTTTTGCGGACAAAGATACGTATTATCTGATTATTTCAGATGATTTATTCGGAATATATCAATATAGAAGTTATATATGAGTCGTTTTTTTATCGGATTCCTTCTGTAACTCCAGAAAACGGATGACTCCTTGGCGTACAGAGTTGAGTCCGAATAGGGTAGGGTCAATCTCTTTCAAGGGAATCCATTGGCTTTCGGATACGTCATCCATCGCCATTAAGGAGGTGTTCTCGTCATCTATGGAACAGTGAAAGAACTGGTCAAGTGTATGTACGAGAAAGTCAGAATAGAGATAGGTGTTGGGGATTGAGAACAGGTATTGGGCATGGGTTATGGTGAGGCCTGTCTCTTCGCGAACTTCGCGAGCAATGCCCTCTTCTCCTGTTTCGTACATATCAAGAAAACCGCCGGGGAGATCAAAGGTCCCTTGAGCCGGTTCTTTGGCACGACGACATACAAGCAACTCGTTCCGGCTATTTATGATAAAGGCAACCGTGGCTGCACTGGGATTGAAATAGTAGGTAAATCCGCATTGGACACAGCGTTTGGATTTCTCGTTGTTCTCCTTGAAGTTGTCTGAGCCGCATACAGGGCAGTAGTGGAATTTGTCTAATGGATGCACGGGGAGTGGAGGATTATGATTTGTGATTTATGATTTATGAATGGTTGCCATTACCATACGGATTTCACCGTAAGTGACATCGTCACCAAGAATCCCTTTGGCTATTCCCAACTCTGGATTCTGGCGGAGAACTTCGCGTATGCGATACGCTTTTTCTTCGGGGACAAGTTCATGGAGAGGCAATTCTCCATTGGCAATATAGTGAGCTAAATGGCTTTCAATGGTGCTGCGTACGAAACCGCGTAAAGAGGCTATCTCATCAATGCTTTTTCCTTCTTTATATAATAAGAAACTCTGTTTCTTGGTGTCCACTTTCGGCGGTTTGTTCTTTTCACGCTCGGCACGGCGCTCGGCTTTGAACTGTTTTTCCAACTCGGTACGGCTGATAGGGGTAGGGCGGTCGTTCAATTCGTCGGCATGTTCTTTTGCAAAGCGGTGAATGATGGCTAATATTTCTTCACCATATTTCTCTCCGCTGATTTTACCGAAATAAGGAGTGTCGATGAGTGCACTCATGGTGTCTGGCATAGAGTTGGCCATGCAGATAAGAGCCTTTTGTTGCAGGATTGTGTAAGCTGGCAAAGTGAGTTCTCCGCTTTTTTGTCTGCGCCATTCCTGCAATTCACGGTAGAGCCGAGGGTAACGGATGTCGGTCGGTACACTGTCGGCTACAGAACCGGCACTACGTCCTTTCTTCTTGCCCTTCTTGCCAGTGGAGGCTGAAGGATTGAACAGTGTATCGCTTCCTTCAAGGGTGATTACAGCTTTAGCTTGCAGATAAGATGCAGAACTGAAGGGGTTTTCGATGAAATACTTCATCAGTTCTCTTTTCAGATAGAATGATTCTCGTAGATTGAACAGGGCCTCTTCAAAACGTTTGCGTATTGTCTGATTGTCGGTTTCTATCTTGGAAGCAACCAACAAGTCCAATAAGAGGTCGTTCAGTGTCTGGTAGAAATAGCTTGTAGCCTTTCGGATGCGCTCTTGTAAATGTCGGTCGTTAGTATAGTCGGATGACTGTTGCATCAAGGAGGTGTATTGTTGGCGGAATTTCTCTTCTACGGTCACTAACTTTTCTTTCAATGTGGTGGAAATAGTCTTGTATTGTTCGGTCAGTGCCGGATATAATTTGTAGAAATACTCGTCCATAATTCGCTTTACGTAATCGAAGTCCCGAAGTAGGATACGGAATGAGAACAATTCGTCAAGCAATTTATAGAAGTAGTTGTATTGCAGTTGGTTGAGTTTGCGTGTGGCCTCTTCGGTGAGAGTGGCACCACTGTGCATGAAGTCTGCTACGGTATCATCGCTGATGATGGCTGCAGCATTGACTGGTGAGGCCAAAACCAGTCCTTCCAAAGTCTTGCAGCGGCTCAGTGCTACATATACCTGTCCGTGGGCAAAGGATGATGCAGCGTCTATGACCGCTTTTTCGAATGTTAATCCTTGGCTTTTGTGGATGGTGATGGCCCAAGCCAATCGCAATGGATATTGGCGGAATGTTCCTTCTATCTCTTCACGAATCTCCTTGGTCGATTCATCCAAGATGTAGCGGCTGTTGGCCCATTCGCTTGGTTCTACGTGGAAAGAGGTATCATCGTCATTGCAACGTACGATGATGTTGTCGGCTGATACACTCTGTATATGTCCTATTTTACCGTTATAGTAACGGCCTTGTCCCGATTCGTCGTTGCGGATGAACATTACTTGTGCTCCCTGTTTCAGTTGCAACGTGGCATCAGCGGGATAGAGTGCTTCGTTAAAGTTTCCCTTTACTTCAGCCTGGAAGGAGTAGGCTTTTGTCGGTAATGCAGCCAGACGGCTTTCGTTGTATTGTTGGGCTGTGTGGTTATGAGTTGTCAGGCGGATGTATCCGTCTGCACTTTCGGCATTGAATCCGGGGATATACCGTTCGTTCAGTTTGGCCAACAGGGAAGCGTCAATCTTCCTTTCGCGGATGGCATTCAAGATGCTGACGAACTGTTGGTCAGTTTGTCGGTAGATAGTTTTCAACTCGATAGTGACATAGTTGCTTTGCTGTAGGGCATGACTGCCGAAGAAATAGAAAGTGGGGTAGTGGGCGGAGAGCAGATGTATCTCGTTCTCCTTCACGACGGGGGAAAGTTGTTGCAGGTCACCAATCATCAATAGCTGTACACCACCGAAGGGACGTGTATGGTCCTTGTAACGGCGTAGTACTGAGTCTATCGCATCCAACAGGTCGGCCCGTACCATACTGATTTCATCGATGACCAGCAGGTCGAGACTGCGGAGAATATTTTTCTTTTCTTTGCTGAAACTGTATTGCTTGCGTCCACTCTCGCTGAACGACATTCCTGGGATGTAGGGAGACAAAGGCAGTTGGAAGAACGAGTGTATGGTTACACCTCCTGCATTGATTGCTGCCACACCTGTAGGTGCCACCACTACCATTCGCTTGGGGGTATTGGCGCGCAACTGTTTCAGGAATGTGGTCTTTCCGGTACCGGCCTTACCTGTTAGGAATACATTCGTGTCAGTCCGTTCGATGAATTGCCGGGCTAATTCCAGTTCGCGGTTGCTCTCGGGAGAAGGTGTATGGGATGCAGTTGTAGCCATAGGAGTAAAACTTTTGGGCAAAAATAACATATATTCTTCAAAGTACCAACGATTATCGCTAACTTTGCATCGCAATGGGCGAACGTAAGATTATACACATCGATATGGATGCTTTCTATGCATCGGTTGAGCAACGGGATAATCCCGATTTGCGGGGGCGTCCATTGGCTGTGGGACATGCGGGAGAACGAGGGGTGGTGGCGGCTGCCAGTTACGAAGCACGGAAGTTTGGCGTGCGTTCAGCCATGTCGTCGCTCAAAGCCAAACGTCTTTGTCCGGATTTGGTTTTTATACCCGGTCGTATGGAGGTCTATAAGGAGGTTTCCCATCAAATCCATGAAATCTTTCATGCATATACGGATGTCATTGAACCGTTGGCTTTGGATGAGGCTTTCTTGGATGTGACGGTGAACAAACCTGATATTCCTTTAGCCGTAGAGATTGCCCGGGAAATCAAACATCGAATCCGTGAGGAATTGGGATTGGTGGCCTCGGCCGGTGTTTCGTATAATAAGTTTTTGGCAAAGATTGCATCCGATTATCGTAAGCCTGATGGTCTGTGTACCATTCATCCCGATCAGGCATTGGATTTCATTGCCCGTCTGCCGATCGAGAGTTTTTGGGGTGTCGGACCAGTCACGGCCAAACGGATGCATGCGTTAGGGATTCATGATGGCAGACATCTGCGCGCCTGGTCACTGGAGGGGTTGACGCGTGAGTTCGGCAAGGCGGGCAGATTATATTATGATTTTTCGCGTGGCATTGATTTGCGGCCTGTGGAAGCGGTGAGGGTGCGTAAGTCCATCGGATGTGAACGAACCTTGGAGCGTGACATCAATAGTCGTTCGGCAATCGTCATAGAATTGTACCATACAGCGGTAGAACTTGTCAACCGTCTTACAGTAAAGAATTTCAGAGGAAATACGTTGACACTGAAAGTAAAATTCCATGATTTCTCCCAAATAACCCGTAGTGTTACACAAGAAAAGGATTTGTTGACGATGGACGTGATACTGCCTTTGGCAAAAAAGTTGTTGGCAGATGTCGCTTACGAAGAGCGTCCCATTCGTCTGCTGGGACTTTCGGTTTCCAATCCGCGTGAAGATGAGAAAGAAGGGGCGTTCCACACAACGTGGGAACAGTTGGTTTTGCCTTTTGAGGAGTAACTCCCTGTTTGTGGGTAATCCTAAGAATTGTATATAGATGGAATGGATTAAAACGTTC
This sequence comes from Phocaeicola sp., assembly GCA_045647865.1. GTDB lineage: Bacteria > Bacteroidota > Bacteroidia > Bacteroidales > Bacteroidaceae > Phocaeicola_A. The sequence continues at coordinate 257,664 of JAZRMW010000063.1, read as the reverse complement.
AAGAGAGTGTACTTCCTAGGATGCACACCCTCTTGAATGTTGAAATTTGCGTCAAATCTTCAGTACACCGGAACCGTATTTCAGTTCCAGAACCTCGGGGTGCTCTTTGGCAAAAGAATCCATGTGTCGGATACGTTTTTCTTCCAGAATTTCATTGACGGCAATCAGGATTCCGGTTTCTTCGACATCGCCGAACTCGTAATTGATGGCCGTTCCGAACACACGCATGGTGGGCGACAATCCCATGTAGGCATTCACGAGAGGGGGAATGTTGTGTCCCAAATTGCGGACTTCACGGTTGAGAATGCGGTAGTCGGCCTTGAAATCCTCTTCGCAGAACAGAGTTTCCAGTTCCTTTTCGTCTGTGTCTAATTGCAAAGGATCGGCAGGAAGTACCAGCTTGTCTTTGTCGCCGAAATGTTTTTTCAGGAAATAGAGGATCATATCGCGTCCCCGGCGGTTGTAAGAGGGGTACATGGTCATCTTCCCGAAAAAGTATTTTACGTTGGGCATCAGCACGGTGAGTGCGCCCAAACCGTCCCATAAATTGTCTAAAGCAAATATTCCTTTAGCGTCTGAGCGGGTTGACTGATATTCCAATGTGACGAATGAACGTCCCAATTCGATGGTTTGGGGGAGATATTCGGTGAGGAACTCTTGAGAGAAATTGAACATGTGTGCTGTTGCCAGGATGGGATGTCCATGTTCATCCAGACGTACGTCGGTTCCCAAAATGTAGCGGTATCCGCCGATGATTTCCTCTGACTCGGGATTCCATACAATCAGTTGGCGGTAGGGATTCTCCATTGTGTCATATTCGTCTATATCCATTGAAAGACCGGTTCCACCACCACCTGCACGGAAGGCTATTTCGCGCAGTCGCCCGATTTCCTTCATTACATTGGGGGCATTGTGTGCAGTAACGATGTAGATGTCATTATTGCTCTTGTTCGTGCGGCGCAGACGCTTGTCTTCAGTCAGTTCTGATTTCAGAATCTCTTTGCTTATCGGAGCGATTATTTCTTCCATCATTTTTTTATAGTTTAATCTCGCAAACTTGATTGATCTTTTAAATTGTAAACGATTCCTTTCACATGTTCGGCCCATTCGGCGTGGGACTTCGATTTGTCAAACGTCTGCCAAGGAATGGGTTTCCCGATAACAATGCGGAAGGTCTTGTGTCGGTTCTTGTACATCTCGTCAGCCAAATAGAGCATGGCGATGTTGAATTTGATGCCTAACCGTTTGCACCATTGTGCCAGCGAATAGAAGAATTCCGAGTTTTGTCCTTCGAAATGGATGGGGACAATGTCTCGTTGTGTCTGTACACTTTTTACGATGAAAGTCTTTTTCCATTCCAAATCGCGGATGGTGCCGTCTGCCTGGCGGCGCGAACAGAGTCCGGCAGGAAACATGATGATGTGGTTGTCGGATTGGAAAGCAGCCTCCACCATCTTGGGGAAGTCGCGCGATTGCGATCCTGTCTTGTTGATGGGGACAAAGAGGGGGGCCAATCCGTAGAGGTTCATCAGCAGGTCGTTTACTAAATATTTGATTTTACCGTCGTAGCGTTTGCCCAGTATGTATCCCAATGAAATCCCGTCCTGTCCGCCTAATGGATGGTTGCTTACAAAGGTGCATAGGCGCCCGTCATCGGGTAAGTTTTCCAAACCTTCCACTTCCAACTTGGTGTCGAGGTATTCCAATGTGGCTTCCAGAAAGGGTACTCCACGTTTTTCCTTTACACTAAGCAGGTATTCGTTGATTTCTTCTTGATGTACAATCTTCTTCAGGTATGAGACCAGAAATCCTGGCACATACTTTGCTTTCTTCCCAGCTTTCGAAGCCAGAATCTTGTCTATATCTACCAGAAAAAATGAATCTTCAGCCATATTTTTTTCGTTAATATCTGGCAAAAATAATGTTTCTTTTTCATTTTTGAACACAAATATCCGAAAATTGGGATATTAAACATCCTTTTTAAGACAATTTTAACACCTCTATACAGATTTGAGGTTTGGGTAGATGGGGATTTGTTGTATATCCTCTTTGAGTTTTTCAGCAGATAAAGGGACTTCTGTCAACTGATGGCGCTTCTGTTGTCAGCTGGCAGGAATCCATAGGACACCTGAAAGTTATTTTTCGAGCACCTGAAAGCTTTTTCTGGCAGGCAAGGGAAAAATCAGTTGAACAACTCCTGCAATACTTCCAAAGAGCGGAGTGGCGGGAAACCAGGGATGTGCAGACGGTAGAAGTCATTCAAAACCTCCAGGCAACGGATGCGTTGCTGGCGGTTGAATGGGAAAAGGCGCATATTATAGTAGTTCATGCGCATGAGCGAAGGGATGATGGCCGCTTCTTCGGGATGTAGGTAATGGCCGTGTGGCGGTATGCGGTGGCAGAAGCAGGCATTGAGGAGGTCAAAGTAGTCGCCCGCAAGATAGCCGTCGAGGTTAGGGAAGAGACCCAGGAAACGGAGAAGGCGCATGAGGAAAACGAGGTGGAAGTTGGCGACTTCGTGTCCTTCGCATCCGTCGAGCCAGCGGATGGAGTGCTGCAGATAGGCAAAGAGCGGGTGGTTTGCTCCTTCCTCGCGTAAAGCATGGTGAAGAAATTCACCTAAAAAGAGGGCTATGGCCGATTTGTATGGGTCAATGGGGAGTGAGTGGAGCGGATAGAGTGGCCGTGCTTCGGTGATGCGGCGGAGTTGGGCCGTGTTGCGTCCCTCAACTTCCAATTCTACCAAGGCCAACGGATGAAAAAGCGAAGGGCGCACACCGGATTTCCTCGCGCGCGAAACCTTAATAATATAAGAGCATCGTCCGGCATGTTCGGTATAGACATTGACGATGTGCGACGTGTCGTTGTACTTCAGACAGTGAAGTACGATGGCGGAGGCTTTTTCTTGCATATGGGATTGGATGATAACGTCCGCAAAACTACAAGAAAAAATGCAAACCAACAAGAGAACCGCGTATGAATTTAGCATCATTTCTTTTATAAAACCTGCCAGACTCTTTGGACAAAGGGTCTGGCAGGTAGGTTTGAATAATACCGACTGTTTACGCATTAAAGCGCATCGTATTCATCATTGGCTAATTCTTCTGTATAAGATAATCCAGAAGTAGCAAAGCCTTTCTCTATAGCAACTTCAATGATTTCAACTACAGGTGATTCATATTCTGTTGTATTCATGATGTTCATTATTTCTTTTTTAGACAAATATTGATAATAGCTACGGCATCGGCAACATCGACGTCACCGTCACCGTTTACATCAGCCTGAGAATCCTTCTCATTGGCGAGACAGAGATTGACAATTCGTACTGCATCGGCCACATCTATTTCACCATCTCCATCGACGTCACCGCTCGGTTTGTTCTGCACATTACTCTGCGAACCATCACCGAAGGGGTCATCAGGATTCACTGGATTATATTCGAAACGGGCGATGAGTGTTACCTCTTCGTCGGGCATTTGGAATTGAAAATCCAAGCTGTTGCTATATAATTTTCCATTGCAGTACCATCCTTCGAACTGATAACCACTGTTTGGCGATGCATTCAGGTATATCCATTCATCGTAGCGCCATTTCTGTCCGCTGCTCTGGTTGAATGTACAAGCCGTTAGAGGCTCTGCCACCAGATAGAGACGGTTGTTGGCAATGTATGAAGGGTCGTTCGGATTCTCAGGTTTGAACTCGTAGTGCGCCACAAACTTCACCGAGGCACTTCCCATTGTATAGGTGATTTGCGCATCTGTGGAGTACTGCGCTCCATCCAGTGTCCAATGCGTGAAGCTGTAGGAACCATTTGTCGTCGGGCATTCCAACGTAATCTGCTCTCCATAGCGATAGTGCCCGTCCCAATTTTCGTCCCATACGCTTATCCATGCACCGGCAGATTGGGGTTCTACAGAGGTTCTCACTTTGTAGTTCATCTGCGGGTCGGCCGGATTGGCGGGATTAAATTCTTCTTGAGCCTGCAACGGCAGGATGCTTCCCGTTGCGAGAAGCAGTCCTGTCATCAGCAATTTATAGATTCGTTTCATAGGCTATTACATATTGACTTCCTTGCGGTTGTTCTTGATGTAGATTCCCTTGCCTGTAACCTTGTTCACTCGCTGGCCGTTGAGGTTGTAAATCTCTTCGTGTTGTTCGTCGAGTTCAACATTCTCAATGCCTGTTGCACCACTGTTTGTAAGGATTGTAAAGCGGCCTTCGAAGGTTCCTGCTTCAGAATAGAATTCGTAGCTGCCTTCGTCAAAGCGATGGATAGTGCGTGTGAGGTTATCTCTTACAGATACTTGGGTATCCATACGAGGGGCGTCCAAGGTATAGATTCCCTCTGTGGGTACTGTGTATCCTAACGTTACAATGCCCTCTGCAACGGGACGTTCGTTGATGGCATACTTTACGGCACGGCTATCGATGGTGTAGAGCTGTGGAACACCCGCTGCCTCGAACTTGGCAGCGTCACAAGCCAATTCATACTCCATGCTCACCTTGTCATTGAAGACGATACGTGTGCGGTCGCTCTTTTCTCCGTTGCTGAGGATGATGTTCACCAATTTGCGGTAACCATCTGTTCTACGGATTGAGCGTGCGCCAGTTTCTTGTTGTTGGGCTTGTGCACCATTGTAGGTTGTTTGAGCGTCACCGTCAAACTCCATGGCATCAGTTCCTTCGGGTTTCTGTACGAAGAATGCTTCGAACGGTGCAAAATGATAGTCATCGTCACCCGGTTTGATGGCCTCGTATGTTTCGCCATTCCATACAGTGATGGGAGCATCGTAACCTACACTGTTCATGTCGTAGTAGCTCAGGTAGGGGTTGCCCACGAAGTTCCAGCTGGCATCCTGCAGATTCTCTGCTGCGCTGGCCACCAGTTCGTTATACTTCTTCTCTTTCTTGAACTTCACATCGGCCAATGAAATGGTGAGTACGTCCGATTGGCTGCATTGGAAAATGTATCCTGTAGCGGCCTTCAGGTATGAACCTTCCGATTCTGTCACATTCTTCCATCCGCTCTTGCCTTCGGCACGCTCTTTTCCGTCGTACCAACGGAAGATGTATTGAGTATTTTCCTTACCCATAGAGATGTTCTCTTTTTTCAAGTCGAAGGGGAAGCAGAAGAAGTACCAGCGTCCGCTTTGTACATCAATGTTTACATGCAAATTATCGACGTTCACATTACCTTCTTCGCTACCGGCAATGATAGAACCACCATTTGTTCCATTGTGCTGGATATTGAGGTCGCCCATGTTCTGCTCCACTCCCTCTTCCACGGTAAGTCCCGAACCTGCATTGAGGTCTGCGTCCGGTTTGCCATCCACGGCACCAGTGCTTTTGTCGAGTGTGTGGTCTCCGTTGAGGTAGAAGTATTCATACTCTTCGTCAAACTCTGCCACATTGACGAATCGTTTCCAACCTTCGTTCCAATAGTAGTTCTGTCCGCTGGCAGTAGGCACATAGAGCTGGACTGTTTCAAAGTTGCTGAAGGTGTTTTCGTTGATGTCCGTAGGTTCAATGGTGTAGGTATATACATTCTTCAAATTACCACAACCACCGAATGCATAATCACTGATATGTTGTAACGAACTGGGGATACGTACAGTCTCCAATTGGTTGCAATTACCAAATGCTCCCCATTCAATGGTAGTCAATGTGGTCGGGAATGCGATTTCTTTTAAGTAGGTATATTCGAAAGCACTGCCACCTATGCGTTCCAGTTTGTTGGGGAGGATAATCTTTGTAAGTCCAGTTCCCCAGAACGCACTTCCGCCAATAGCAGTAATGGTATTCGGCAGATTAATCTCTGTAAGTCTCCCACATTCCATAAATGCAGATTCTCCTATATACTTGATGTCTTTAGGCAATTTGATAGATAGGAGCTTGTTTTCTTGGTGGAATGCGTAGGCTCCCAATGTATCGTTCTGTGAATGATGCTGCTCGTAGTAGCAATAGGGATTGTACACAATCTTCGCATCGGTCAAGTCGAGGAATCGCAAGTTCGGCATCTTGTCCTTGAACATCACGAAGTCATATCCGTTGATGGTTCCCTTCACGGTCAGGTCGATGATGTTTGTTTGGTTCTCGTTTCCGCCGATAGCCTCCAATACGCCAGAACCCTTTTCTTGCGCCGTCACATTGATGGTCTGTACGGCTACATTGCGTCCAAAGATGCGGGAAGCATAGTCGCTCCATACGTCAGCAGACTTGTAAGTAGTGGTAGCATTGTCGGGAACCAGGAACATCGCACTTTCAGGGAATGCACCCGATGCAATGGTGGCTGGAGTTTCATTGTTGATTGTGATGAGCGGCTCTTCGTTTTCATTGGCAGTAAAAGCTTGATAGCCCACAGAAGTGGCAGATGACAAATCTACAGATGAGAAGTTTATGTCCTTGAATGCTCCCTCTCCAATTTCTTCAACTTTTGACAAGTTGATTTCTTTTAACGCGTTGCTGTAATAGAAGGCATACTTTCCGATAGATTGGATAGCAGAGCTTTCCTCGAAAGTAACGGAAGTTAAACGATTGCACCAGCTGAAAGCTTCATCTCCAAGAGTTGTAACCGATGCAGGTATCTCTATTGATGTCAAAGCACAACAGTTGCGAAAAGCACCATCTCCTATACTTATAAGTGTAGTTGGTAAAGTGACGGAAGTGACATTTGTTCCACTAAATACATCACCAATGTGCGTAACATCTACATCTTGTCCGTTGTAGGGAAGTGTATTGGGTATGGTCACCTCTTCACCATATCCTGAAGCAGCAGTGATGCACATACCGTTGCTGTCCTGCAGGTAACGGAATAGCCATTTCACTCCGTTTTCATCCACATGTAACATGCTGATATTGTTCGCCCAATTCTTCCATATCGTAGTAGAGCAGAAGGTGTCGTATGCATTGGGGGTAACTATAAACTTGGAATTTTCGGAGAATGAATTAGCCTTGATGCTTGCCGGAGTTGTGGCATTGATGGTGAATGTGGCATCTCTATTAAATGCCTCTGCTCCAATGCTTGTAGCTGATGAAATATCTATTGATTTGAGAGCATTGCAATAACTGAAAGCTTGCTCTCCAATTTCTTCAACCATAGACAGATCAATCTCTGATAAATTCCTGTTATTTTCAAAAGCATAATTCCCGATTTTTTTTACAGAGGAGGGAAAAGAGACTGATTGAAGTTCATAATTGTTGTAAAAAGCAGAATTGCCAATACTATTGAGCTTTGTATGAGAGAGGTCTATTTCCTGAATTTTCCTACAAGAATTAAAAGCATCATTACCAATGGTCTCCAACGTAGAAGGGAAGACTATCGTTGTCAAATTGTCGCAACCGTCAAATGCCCAAGAATCTATTCCTTTTACGCTTGTCCCGGACAAATCTATCGATTGCAGATTGTCACAATTCGCAAAAGTATATTCATTGATTGTTTCCAATGTGGAGGGAAGCGAAACGGTCTCCAATAAGGAACAATTTTGGAATGAAGGTGTTGTAGTAATGGATGTTTTTGACAGGTCCACAGTCGTGATGTTGGCATCATCGCCAAAATTATGCTCAATCGCTGTTACCGGAATCTCTCCCTCGTTGTATGGCAGTGTAGCCGGTACATCAACGTCTGTGGTGTAACCCTCGGCTTTTACGATGCGTGCGGATGAGGTGGACAGTACATAACAAAAAGTCCAAGTGACACTGTTGTCGTCGGTATAAGTATATTCTACTATTTCCGAATGGCCACAGATTTTCTCTGCATAACGTGTCCATACTTGAGAACTCTTGTATGCTTCAATCGCTTCATCGGGCACAGCGATACGGCTTACATTCTCAAACACTTGTCTTGTAGAAATGTCGTTGCCCAATAACGTAGGGTCTGCGGATGGCAAACTCACAATTTTGCAATAATTAAATGCGCCACTTTCCACAGTCTGTAAAGAGGTGGGCAAGGTCAACACAAGGTCATGAGAACTCCCAAATACATCACCTCCTATGGAAGTTACCCCTTCGGGAATATTCAAACTTTTAAGTGAAGAAAAAGAATTAAAAACATTCCATCCAATTCGCTTTAATGTAGATGGAAGAGTAACAGAGGTGACGGTACCTTGTTGGTCTCTGCCATCATTGAATACAGATCCATCTAAACTTACCACATTGTAACTGTTCTCATCCACTTGAATGGATTCGGGTACAACAATTTCTGTTCCATAGTTAGAACATTTGGTGATAACTGCACCATTTATTTGTGCTTGGTTTGCTTCATCCCAATAACCATCGAGATTATACTCCCATGTCACACCTTTCTCATCGGTGTATTCATCTGCCCATGCGGCAAAACTGATGCAGCAAAGGCTCAATAGTAAAAATAGCTTTTTCATGTTTGTATATATTTAAAGGATTATTTTGCGATTATTTTTTCTCCGTTTACAATGTAGATGTGGCCGGAGATCATCTGTTCGACGGGTTGGCCGTGTAGGTTGTAGATGGTTTGTGGAGCGCGGAGCGGTTCCTCTTGTACGGCCTCAATGTCCGTGGCACCGCCAAGGCTGAATACTGCTGTGGGCACGTATTCGAGAAACTCAACGTAGCATTTTCCGCCAGCAAGGATAAAGGGCGTGGAGCCTACCCGATAGAACTTGGTGCCACTGCCCTGATTCTGCATTACATAACAGCCTTCGGACAGCTCCTTTGTCACGACCGTACCTACAAGAAGTCCGTTTTGCACGAAGCCTTCTTCCGGGTACTCGGTTGCATCGACCGCACCGCTGATGGTGCTGCTGAACCCCGTTGTGCTACGAAGAATGTACGGAGTGTATGCCTCCATCCGCGTCACTTTGTTGAGGAGGAGCATTTCGTTGTTGTAGGTGTCGCATGTGTATGCTTCGAGCGAGCCGTCAGTGGGCAATTCATAGTCAAAGGGGAGTATGCAGGTGCCATATTGGTTTTCGGCCGATACCTTTAGGGTGAGTGTGCTGGTGGCTTCGGCCTTGACAGAGGTGCTCACATAGTCGGCCGGCAGATACTTGATTTCATCAGCCGTTACGAGTTTTACATTCTTCACCCCAATGTTCACATCGCCGGGCTTGAGATAGGGCGAAGCTTTGACATACACCTCAAAAAGGTCACCGCTTGTCTTAGAAAAAATTGCATTATTGCTGGAAAAACAAGCAACATTGAGTACTCTATCCACAACGTTTACACCCAAAGAGTGTTCATTTCCTCGGCGAGGATAGAATCCGGAAGAGCCTAACATGTACACATCATAGTAACCATCAGTGTAACACACCTCCAACCCTTCAGGTAGTGTAAGAGAAAGTTGATAAGCAGTGTATTGGATGTTTGAACCTTCAAGACTTACAGTAAATACTGCATCGCCATTGCTGCCCGGTGTCACTGTCAGTTCGCTGATGACCACCTTGTCGGTTGTCTCTACCGCTCTGATCACACCCGTCATACATAACAGGAAGGTGAACAGGAGAAATTTAATCTTGCGCATACGCTAATAAGTTTGTAGCCTATAGACCTCCCCAAGATTCAGCTGATTCTGTATTAGACGAATATACAAAAAAAGACGTGGGAATCTGTACTCTCCGCTTATCCCAGTCTTCAGGCTCTCGCATTGCCTCTCTCTCAGGATAAGCAACGCAGTTAGCCCACGCCGTGACATATTATAAACCTGCATAGGCCACACGATATTTGTGCAACCATCAGGGTATAATACACCCAACGCGGACGCTCCGGCTGCCGTATCTTTTGAGAGAGTTCAAATTTGCGAGATTAGAAGACTCAAAGATAACGTTTCGTAAACGTCCTTTTACCACAATGTTTTGACCCGCACGCCCTACGTGGGCTAACTGATCGGAGACAAAGGTAAGCATTGTTTTCCTAACAACAAAGGATTTGCGCAAAAAACTTTTGTTTTCCACATGACAGTTAGTATCTTTGAAAAGAGTTTAGGTGGAAATTTGTAGAACTCACCTTTAGTTCCAATCCTTTAAAACTATAGGAGAAATGAACCAACCGATTGATACAAGTGGGATGCCGAAGGCGTTCACAGTTTGCTGCGTGGCGGGATGATTGTTGTCTCTTTGTACGGTCACTGTTTTTACTATGCACAGTCAGTGCGTTGACTATGTAGAGTCAGCGCACTGACCGTACGTGGTCAGCGTGTTGACTGTGCATGGTAAACAGTTTGACCGTTTGTTATAACTCTTTGGTAAATGTAATTTGTTGTTTCTTAGTGTGTTAACTTTTGGTTGGACCGAGGTGATATTTCCCGTATTTGCACATTAGGATGGAGTTGCTGTTGGGTGTCCGCTGCTGTCGAAACATGCATTTTTGATTGTTGTTCCCCTGTTTCTTTTTATAAGTGTGTAGTCTTCACGCGCGCGTACATTATATTATATGATTCAAGTTTGGATCGGACAAAGTCTTCATCAGTTTCATAGTTGCAAGCTCAACTTTAACTCCTATAAATCCTTCGCAAGTCTTTACTTGCGAAAGTTGGGTTATATAATAATGTGGGAGGTAAAATACGCAAAATGGCAAGAAAACGATGAAGGGAGGTCAAAAATGCTTTTTTTTTGAGAAAAAAATGTTTGGTGTAAATAGCTGTATATTACTGATTTGGGTGCTAATGGCGAAAATAGGGCAAAAAAATAATCGAAAAAAGTTTCTGAAAAGTTTTGCTGTTTCAAAAAAACGCAGTACCTTTGCATCGCAATTGAGAAACAAACCTCAGTTACACCGCGAAAGTGGTTCTCAGGATGGCCCGTTCGTCTATCGGTTAGGACGAGAGATTTTCATTCTCTAAAGAGGAGTTCGACACTCCTACGGGCCACTAAGTAACAAGATTAAAGAATAAAAATTAAGAGATTAGTCGAGATGGCAAATCATAAATCATCAATCAAGAGAATTAGACAAGAGGAGAAGAGAAGACTCCATAACAGATACTACGGAAAGACAATGCGTAACGCAGTTCGTAAGTTGCGTGCAACTCACAGCAAGGAAGAAGCTGTAGCATTGTTCCCTAAAGTGCAGAAGATGTTGGACAAGTTGGCAAAGACAAATCTTATTCACAAGAATAAGGCTGCAAACTTGAAGTCTAAGTTGTCTGCTCACATTAACAAGCTTGCGTAATCGTAGTTAAAGAGATTTTTCTAAACACGAAGATATTGAAGCCATACTTTCAAAAGTGTGGCTTTTTTTTTGTGCAATAATGCGGCGTGGCTGTTGCTGAAATTGTTGAAGTGGTGCTTCTTCGTTTTTTAAGTTGTCTCTTTTTTGTTCTTAAATGTCGATTGTTGGCGGTTTTTATGTGAATATGAGTTTTTAATTCCTGTACTTTGCTTATATTTGCACAGTCGTTTGTCTCGTATAGGAAAGACAGACTGTAATATCCACTATCATTCAAATTTAAAAGATATGTATAGAAAAACATTTTTTTCGGCAATGCTGTTGTTGGCGTCGCTTTCGGGGTTTTCCCAGAAGAAGTATGAAATAGGCAATCCGAATGATGAAGCCAATTATGGCTATCTGAAGGATTATGCTCCCTTGAAGAATTATATTGACCACGAGAAGTATCCGAACTTTAAGCTGGGCATTGGGACGACTGTGAATGATTATTTGAACAATACGACGGTTAAAGGATTCACCAATGATAACTTTACAGAAACCGTAGCAGGCAATGCGATGAAGATGGCGAGTTGTGTGAGTAGTAATGGTAGTATGAACTTTACGCAAGTGAAGAATTATGTGAATGCTGCCACTAAAGCCGGGCTCGCGGTGTATGGCCATACGTTGGCTTGGCATGCGCAACAACCCAATGCGTGGCTCAACAGCCTGATAAAAGATATCCCGGCTGAACCGTTTGAGAAACCTGATACGCTGGTGTATGTGGAACTTAAGTCTAAGGATTTCCGAACGCAACAAAGTGTGGGATGGACGGCCGACAAGACTCAGTACGGATTCTCGATTGATTATTCATCGACGGATGGTTTGCATCTCAAGACGACCAAGAAGAACAATTCATGGGAGGTTCAGTTTGTGGCTTTGGATGGTATTCCTATGGAAAAAGGGAAAACATACAAGGTCATTATTACCGCAAAGGGTAGCAAACAAGGCAATCTGTACACCAAATTGGGTGATTGGGGCGGTGGTGTGAATGTAAACACAACCTTCTCTACCGAATGGAAAAATCTTGAGCTGATTTACAAAAATGCAACTGCAGGCAGTTTCTTGCTTCTGCAATGTGGTGATTTTGTGGGTGATCTCTACATCAGGAGCATCAAGGTGGAAGAAACGGTTGGTGCCATGAAAATCAACGAGCCTCGCCGTTATATCAAGGTGGAAACTACGGCTAAGAGTTCGGATGTATGGGATAACCAGTTCTGGATTGTCTCTCCTACAAACTTTGCTAAAGGTGCCAAGTATGAATTCAAGGCTGATGTGCGTGCTGACAAGAATGCCAAGGCTTCTACCCAGATTCATACTTCGCCGGGTACTTATGTGGATTATCAGGCAATAGGTGATATTCAGTTCACTACCGAATGGAAAACCGTACAAGTAAGTGGAACATTGGCGGCCGCCGGTAAATCAATCGCCTTTAATCTGAGTGAATTGGCAGATGCTAACGTCTATTACTTCGATAATGTAAGTTTCAAAGTCGGTGGAGTGGAGAAGATGGTAAACGGAACCTTTGATGGTACTGACCTCAGTACATTCAAGATGAGAAAGTTAGGTGGCGGTACGGTTGCTCCTGCAATAGCGGAAGAGGCTTTTTATCTGCAGTTGCCTCAGAGTACACCTCTTAGTGCCCAACAGAAGCGTGACACACTCGTATGGGCCATGGACAAGTGGATCAAGGGTATGATGGAAGCTTGCGGCGGTAAGGTAAAGTCATGGGATGTGGTGAACGAAGCCATATCTGGCGGTGGTGATGATGGAAGCGGCAACTATACCCTGCAGCACGACAACGGTAGTGGAAACGACTTCTTCTGGCAAGACCATATGGGCGACCTTGAATATGTACGTAGCGCCATCCGCTCAGCCCGTAAGTATGGCCCCGAAGATATCAAACTCTTTATCAACGACTATAACCTTGAAAGCGATTGGGATGGAAACAAGAAACTGAAATCCCTTATCAATTGGATAAAGAAGTGGGAGGCTGATGGAGTAACCTATGTGGATGGTATAGGCACTCAGATGCATATCTCATACTATGCGAACTCCTCTACTCAAAAGAGTAAAGAAAATGCGATTGTGAATATGTTCAAACTCATGGCAAACACCGGCAAACTTGTGCGTGTCAGTGAGTTGGATATGGGATACAACGATGCTAACGGAAGCAGCGTATCTACCTCTAAGATGACTGAAGCCATGCACCATAAGATGGCCGATTTCTACGAATGGATAGTAAAGAAGTACCTCGAAATTATTCCTCCTGCCCAACAGGCCGGTATCTGCTTCTGGTGTCCTACGGATTCACCTACAAACAGTGGTTGGAGAGCTGATACTCCTGTAGGTATCTGGACACTCGACTACTATCGTAAGCATGCCTACGCAGGTATTGCCGAAGGACTTGGCGGAGTCAATGTCGCTGGTATTGAAGATGTCACCTGCGACGAAGTAACTGCCGATAAGAATAATACATTCAGTGGTATCTATACCATCACCGGTGTGCGCTTGCCCGAGAATACCAACTTCTCTGAATTGCCTCACGGAATCTATATCGTCAATGGTAAGAAGGTGGTGAAATAATATTGTAGTTGCCGAAAGACTATGAAAATGATGTGATTTCAGTATACTTTCTGCTTAGTATAAAAAAAAGAGGGTATGCGCTTACACAAGCGTATACCCTTCATCCTTTATTCAATTGGAATCTGAATCAAAGATAACCATAATTCTGGATCCTCTTGGTTCCATATCCCATCAATGTAAGAAGTGCGTAAAGGACCTGCAATCTTGTAGTTCTTTTCCTCCATGTAGGTGAAAGCTTCGGCGAATGATTCATGAAAGCGCTCGTAGGGGCCTACGTGCTTCATGCAGAGCGCCTTAGGTACAGCGTCAAGACGTTTAAATTGTATGATGGCGCTGTCTGTTCCCATCTCTTCTACCTGTTCGCAATACTCAATATCGATGTCAGTCGGACGATACTCTTTGTTGTGCTCAATGGTGAAGCAGTAACCCGGAGCAGGACACTTGCAGCCAAGACGTTGCATCTCGGGGCCAATCTTCTCTACACAAAGTTTTCCGAGATTGTCATAGCTGGGAATTGTTTCGCGGTGGCTTGCCACGATAATCTCTGGGAGGGATTGAATACTGAATTTTTCCATTGTTTTTTTTATTGTCTTAATCTTTTTGTGAGCGTTCATCCAGTCGAGCAATTGACTTCGTCGTGTCAATAGTTGTTGTAACTGTCGTTCTGTTTCCTCTATCTTCTCGTTCAACTGTTCGATGCTTGGGGAGTATGCTCCTTCTTCGTACAGTTCCTTGATTTCGTCAAGCGAGAATCCGAGCCGTTGCAATTGGCGGATGGTATTGAGCCGTTGCATCTGCTCGATAGTGTAATAGCGGTATCCTGTCCACTCGTCCACTTCACTGGGAAGTAGTAACTCTTTCTTCTCATAGTAGCGCAGGGTTTTCACGGTCACTTGCATCATCTGTGAGAACTCTCCGATTTTTAACTTTGTTTTTTCTCTCATTTTCACGCGTTTTTTTTCTGATTTCGAAATCTGCCGCAAAGATAGTGTATGCCCTTAGGGATGAGTCAAGAAATAAACAATTCTTTTTGCATAAATTAACGGTTCTTCTTTTGATTTTGGTGGTTTTCAATGACTTAAGTTTTCTGGGAATTCTCTTGTTGTATGTCAAGGATCACCAGGGAATCAGCGTAACAACTCCTGGCAGCGGGAAAAATCCTTTAAAAGGTGTTTCGAAAATTTTATGCCTGATAAAATAACTGTTGGATGTACAAATCCTTTCTTGGTCAGAATGGAGTTGAAGTATCAGGTAATAAAATCTTCTTTTCAGCAGGGGTAAGAAAACCTGTTTTTTCTTTGTTTATTTACTTCAAAATGCTTATCTTTGCTTGCTTTTTATAACAAAGTGAAATGCTTTGGAAGAAGCAAGAGAATATAGAATATTAACAAGCAAAATAAAATGGCTGAAGAACAAGAAATCATGAACAACGGGGCGGAATATTCCGCCAGTAATATCCAAGTGCTGGAAGGCTTGGAGGCTGTGCGCAAACGCCCTGCTATGTATATCGGTGATACAGGAGAGAAGGGATTGCACCACTTGGTGTATGAGGTGGTGGATAACTCTATCGACGAAGCCCTTGCCGGATATTGTACCCATATCGAAGTGACAATCAACGAGGACAACTCCATTACCGTACAAGATAACGGACGTGGTATCCCTGTAGATATGCACCCGAAGGAACATAAATCTGCCTTGGAAGTAGTTATGACCGTGTTGCATGCTGGAGGTAAGTTCGATAAGGGTTCATACAAGGTGTCTGGTGGTTTGCATGGTGTGGGTGTATCGTGTGTGAATGCCCTTTCTACCAAGATGGTTACTCAAGTACACCGTGATGGCAAGATACATCAGCAGGAATATTCATGTGGTAAACCTGTGACTCCAGTAGAAGTAGTGGGTGAAACGACTATAACTGGTACTCGTCAGCAATTTTGGCCCGATGCTGATATATTTAGCATGACTACCGAATACAAGTATAATATTCTGCAAGCCCGTTTGCGTGAGTTGGCTTACTTGAATGCTGGAATCACCATCACTTTGACAGACCTTCGTGAAAAGGACGAGGAGGGTAACTACAAGCATGAAACTTTCTATTCGGAAGAAGGTTTGAAAGAGTTTGTTCGTTTCCTTAACTCTTCGTATGACAAACTCATTGAGGATGTCATCTATATTAATACCGAAAAGCAGGGCGTACCCATTGAGTGCGCTATCATGTACAACACTTCATACCGCGAGAATCTGCACTCTTACGTAAACAACATCAATACCATCGAAGGTGGTACACACGAGGCTGGTTTCCGCATGGCATTGACCCGTACACTGAAGAAGTATGCTGAGGACAGCAAGGCGTTGGAGAAGGCTAAGGTGGAGATTGCCGGTGAGGACTTCCGCGAGGGACTGATTGCCGTTATCTCTGTGAAGGTCGCCGAGCCTCAGTTTGAGGGACAGACCAAGACCAAGTTGGGTAACAACGAGGTGATGGGAGCTGTTCAGCAGGCTGTAGCCGAGGCTTTGGGATACTATTTGGAAGAACATCCGAAAGAAGCAAAGGTTATCGTTGACAAGGTGGTATTGGCAGCAACAGCTCGTATTGCCGCCCGTAAGGCTCGTGAAAGCGTACAGCGCAAGAGTCCGATGAGCGGTGGAGGTTTACCTGGTAAGTTGGCTGACTGTTCTTCGCGTGACCCACAACGTTGTGAACTCTTCCTTGTCGAGGGAGATTCGGCCGGTGGATCGGCCAAGCAGGGACGTTGCCGCGAGTTCCAAGCCATTCTGCCTTTGCGTGGTAAGATTTTGAACGTAGAGAAGGCCATGTGGCACAAGGCTTTTGAGAGTGATGAGGTGAACAACATCATCCAAGCGATGGGAATCCGCTTCGGTATCGACGGAGAGGACAGCAAGGTGGCCAATATCGATAAGATTCGTTACAACAAGGTTATCATCATGACCGATGCCGACGTCGATGGACGACACATCGACACCCTTGTAATGACACTTTTCTATCGCTATATGCCGCAACTTATCCAAGGTGGACACCTCTATATCGCCAACCCGCCGCTCTATCTGTGCAGCAAGGGTAAGGTGAAGGAGTATTGCTACACTGAGGAGGATCGCTTACGCTTCATCGAAAAGTATGGTGGCGGTAACGAAGGAGGTATCCACACTCAGCGATACAAAGGTCTTGGTGAAATGAATCCCGAGCAACTTTGGGAGACAACTATGAACCCCGAGAACCGTATCCTGAAGCAGGTAAGCATTGAGAATGCTGCCGAAGCTGACTACATCTTCTCTATGTTGATGGGCGATGACGTAGCTCCCCGTCGTGACTTCATTGAGAAGAATGCCACTTATGCTAACATTGACGCATAATTAGCGTTTTTATATTTCAATACAACATTATTATCATTGAAGAAGGGGCTGCATCGTGATGATGCAGCCCCTTTGTTTTTATGGTTCAGTCCGAAAGCTGAGCTGTAAAAATGGTAGAAACATCATGTGAACCAATTATATACAACCCAATTTTCGGACTGTTCCTTTTTTATTCTTCCCCAATGTATTATGGGGAGATTATCAGAATCTTACATACACTTGCATTTGCAGCATGTGGTAAGTCTTGTCGAGCGCGTTGTCGTCGCAGAAATTGTAGCCTCCCTGGAAGAGGAGATTCTTGTCGAGCCAGTAGTTGAGGGCAATGCCGTAGAGACTTTTCTGGGTATCGGAAGTTTTGTCATCACGATATACATCCCATTTGCCATAAATCTTGAACTGATCGCCCACGGGTACTCCCACAGCAGCATACCATCCATCGGCCTCATTACCCAGATTGGCATTGCTGACACTTTTCCCTTTTGAAGTGATGTACTCGGCACGGGCAGTCCAGTCTGCTTCATACTTCACACCGAAAGCCATACGGTCGCGGTCAACCGTCATTCCATTGCTTGTGTATTTACCACTCCATCCGAAAGCACCAATCTGAAGATTCTTGAAAGGAGAAAGCCAGAGTCCACCAATGATGTCCTTATTCTCGTTGGCATCCTTGTGGTTGATGCCTTGTCCGTTATATACACCCACCTGGTAGTGCAAGAGCTTATGCTCGTCACTACCCACAGAAAGGAGGTCACCTTGAAGCATGAGTCCCAAGTCGCGGCCACCGCTTGCATGTTCTCCGCAGCGGTCGTTCATGCCTGCCAGTTTGCTGATTACTTGTGCATTGGATCCGAATCCTACAGTCCATGGATTATAGGGGTTCTCAAACGTGAAGGCACGCTTCATCTGTCCGAAGCGTACATTGAGCCACGAATATTTTACCCACTCGGCATAAGCATCAATCACACGGGGACCTTTATCTACGCCTGGTGCTCCGGCCATCTCTGCTTGAAGGCGGTATTTGAAGTCTTTGGCTACGGTGCCGTTGACATAGACACGGGCATAGCGCAGGTTGAAGCCTGCTGTCTTGTTTACGTTCTCATCGGTGTAATAGGAATAGTCTCCTACGATGTAACCACCAAATTTAGCTGTAATAGGAGTGTCTTTCAACTTAGGGAGTTGTGCCTTGGCCACCTGACCAACGCCACACATCATGGCCAACAAGGCCAGTGAAATCATTTTTTTCATATCTATAAATTTTGTTTGTATGTCACAATATTCAAAAGAAAGAATAGTATTCTTCAGATCCGAAGATTGCTAATCTTATGTATGAAAGAATAGTATTCTTCATGCACAAAGATTGCTATTCTTTTTTTTTGTTTCAATTAAAAAAGGCTCACGCTTCATCAAGCGCGAGCCTTTAAACATATCATTTGTAATTATGCATTTGCTTCTTCTCCTCTTTCTTTGCGGCTCATTACGCGGTAAGCGATAGGAGCAGCGATGAAGAGTGAAGACAATGTACCGAACACAACACCGAGAATCATAGCGAATGCGAAGCTGCGGATGCTGTCACCACCGAGGATGAAGATACAGAGCAACACAATCAACGTACTGAGTGAGGTGTTGATAGTACGTGCCAAAGTTGTATTCAATGATTCGTTGAACAGTTGGAATCCATTACGCTTGGGATAAAGAGTATGGAACTCACGTACACGGTCGAAGATAACCACCTTATCGTTGATTGAGTAACCGATAGCTGTCAAGATGGCGCCGATGAATGTCTGGTCGATTTCCAAAGACATAGGCATCCAACCGTAGCACAAAGAGTACATACCGAAGATAAGCAATGTATCCACAGCCAATGCTGATACAGAACCTACTGAGTAAGCAACGTTACGGAAGCGGATCAAAATGTAGAGGAAGATAGCTGCCAAAGCTAAGATTACCGACCAAATGGCAGAAGTCTTGATATCATCAGCGATTGAAGGACCTACCTTCTGTGAACTGATGATTGAACCACCGGCACGGTTGTCACGGTCAATGAAGATATCCAAGGTAGTACCTTCACCCAACAAATTGCCGTCCTTCAAAGCTTCGTAAAGGAATGCTTCGATTTCAGAATCGATAGTTGGAGTATCTTCGTTGATGCGGTAGTTGGTAGTTACACGGATAGTGCGTCCGTCAGTACCCAAAGCGATAGCGCTTACGTTAGCATCCGTAATCTTTTCAGAAAGGAGCGTACGTACAGTCTCGGGCTGAACCTGTTGCTCGAACTGAACAACAAAGTTACGTCCTCCAGTGAAGTCAATGCTTTGGCTCAAACCATGGAATGCTAATGAAACCACGCAAATAACAATTGCAGTACCGAAGATAATTGAAGATTTCTTGGCTGCACCCATGAAGTTGAACTTTGTTCCCTGCATCAAATTCTTAGAAAGGTTGGTGACAAAGGTCAAACCTAACCACTTGTCCTTGCCCATGCGCCATTCGTAAACGATACGAGTCAAGAATACTGCAGTAAAGAATGAGCAGAGAATACCGATAATCAATGTTGTGGCGAAACCACGGATAGGACCGGTACCGAAGTTGAACAGGATGATACCAGTGATGATAGAAGTCAAGTTAGAGTCGAAGATGGCAGAGAATGCATTCTTGTAACCGTCAGCCAAAGCTGCGCGTACATTCTTTCCTGCACGCAACTCTTCCTTCGCGCGTTCATATATAAGTACGTTTGCGTCCACTGCCATACCGAGTGAGAGTACCATACCGGCGATACCAGACATGGTCAAAGCGGCTTGGAATGAAGTCAAGATACCGAGTGTGAAGAAGAAGTTCACAATCAAAGCTCCGTTAGCTACCATACCCGGGATGAGACCGTACATGGCGCACATGTAAATCATCAAAATGATGAATGCTACGATGAATGACATGAAGCCTTGGTTGATAGATTCCTGACCAAGAGAAGGACCTACGATGTCTTCCTGTACGATGCGGGCAGGAGCAGGCATCTTACCAGACTTCAATACGTTGGCCAAGTCCTTAGTCAACTCGGGAGTGAAGTTTCCTGTAATCTGAGAGCTACCACCGGTAATCTCATTCATTACGTTCGGAGCACTATATACATATCCGTCCAAAACGATGGCTACTGAACGACCTACATTGTTTTTGGTCAATACAGCCCAACGACGAGAACCGTCAGTATTCATTGACATGCTTACACAAGGCTTACCCCATTGGTCGAATGTGTCAGCAGCATCAACGATTACGTCACCTTCCAACGGAGCACGTCCGTTACGTTCGGTTGATTTGATGGCGTATAGCTCGAATACTTGACCTGTTTGGTCGAAGTCTGCAGCTTTTACACCCCACTTCAAACGGAGGTCACGAGGCAACAGATTTTTAACTTCGGGCATAGCCAACAGACGATTGACTTCAGCTGTATCCTTGTAGTGAGCAAAACCTGCTACAGGTGAATCGTAAGTGTTGATTTGAAGAATTGCTGCCAACGGATGCTCTTTCTTCAACTCTTCAGCATTCTGGGCATTCTGAGCAGTAGCAGTTTCACCTGTCAATGCAGCTGTAACGTCCAATTCCTCAGAACTTTCAGCTTTAGTTTCTGTTGTCTCTGTAGCTTCACCTTCCAAAGTTTCTTTATCAGCCAAAAGTGTACGCAATTTGTTGTCGGCTGCATTCAAAGAAGAAGCAATCTCAGAAGCTTTGTAAGTTTCCCAGAACTCAAGGTTGGCTGAACCTTGAAGCAGGTTACGTACGCGTTCAGGTTCCTTCACACCAGGCAACTCTACCATGATACGTCCCATTGAACCTTCCAAGTTCTGGATGTTGGGCTGAGCCACACCAAAACGGTCGATACGGGTACGCAATACGTTGAATGAGTTGTCAATAGCAGCCTGTACTTCTGCACGGATAACCTTGATTACTTCTGCATCAGTACTCTTGGTGTTTACTTTGTCCTTCAATTGTTGAGTGGCAAACAACTCAGCCAATGTGGCTTCCGGAGCTAATTTACGATACTCCTCAACGAAGAGGGTGATGAAATCATCTTGGCTTGTAACTTGCTTGCGGGCAGCTTCAGCAACTGCCTTGTTGAAAGCTTCGTCACTCTTGTGGTCTGCCAATGCCTTAACCACATCAGGAACGGAAACTTCCAAGATTACGTTCATACCACCCTTCAGGTCAAGACCCAAACCGATCTCCATCTCACGACACTGCTGCAGCGTATAGGCACCCAACCATACTTTCTCATTCTTCATAGAATCGAGGTAGTGCGTTTCTCCTTGTGGACACTCTGCCGCCTTGTTCATGTGGTGGCGTGTCACAAAAGAGAACGACAGGTAGAACACACATACAAGTGTGAGCAACGCTGCGAAAATTTTAACAAATCCTTTGTTCTGCATTTTGATTTTAGATTATTATTTTAGTTATTTATTTATTGTTCAATGGTTACAATTCTGCAACAAGGGTGCAAATATAGTCTTTTTTTTACATTAAGAGATGCTTTGTTGGCTAATATTTGAATTTTTAGAGCAAAAAAGATGTATAATCTTTGTTTTTTTCTCTTTTTTACCCTCTCAGCGCTTTCTTATATAGCAAGAAATGGGGTAATGGTCAGACGCTTTGATACTCCTGTCTATTTTGCAATTGTAGATTTCTAAACTGTCGCTGGCCAAAATGTGGTCAATGCGGAAATAGAATCCGTTTCGATTGAATGAAATACCCAATCCGTTGCCTGTGTCAGTAAATGCGTCATTCAGTCCTTCACCAATGACGCGGTGGGTATATGAAACGGGTGAATCATTGAAATCACCGCAAACAACGATGTATTTATGTCTTGACTCCCGGATATACTTTGCAATGCTGTCAGCTTGGGCGGCACGGATAGAGACTGCATCGGCCACTTTCCGTAATAAAAGTTTGGATGTTGATTTTACTTTGTCCTCTTGAGGATTCACAATCATATCACGATATGCCGTTTTGTCATTCAGCGTCAGCTTGTTTGACTCCAGATGATTGTTTATCACAAGCAGAGTGTCTGCTCCCACTTTCAGTTCGTATGCCATACTTCCGTTTCCGGCACTTTCGTAGTCGATAAGGTGTGCTGAAAGGATGGGGTAGCGCGAGAAGCAGTTCCATCCGTTTGTCCCTTTTTTGTAGTGAGAGTAATAGGGATATGCAGCCATGGTTGAACGTAAACTCTTTTCTGTCAAAAAGTTCTTGTTGTCGTTCTGGTAAAAGATGGCCTCTTGCGTGCAGATGATGTCAGCATGGCTGTTCAGCATATATTCGACGATTTCATTGGGGGAATCCTTTTTATGTGGTTTGTCGTGATTATATGCCATTACGTTGTACGACAGAACCTTTATGGCGTCGTCCGGAATATAGCTTTGGGGGCCGTTGAGGGGAATGTAGGCTCTTATCTGTGAGATACAGACAAACATGACTATGAGTGGAAATAGCGCATATCTTCGGCGGAATATCAACCAAAAAAGTAGGAACATTAGATTCAATGCCAAAAAGATGGGAAAAGCCAATCCTGTACAGGCTAAAATGGGAAAAGTATAAGGACTGATGTAGGGGCTGAAGGCGCACAGCAACATCAGTATGGCCACCAGTGTATTGGCTCCCAATAATATCCAACTAAGAAAATTTCCTATCGATTTCAGCATAAGACCTTATCGTTGGCTTGCATCAAACAGTTTTCTTTTCTCTTCGGCCGTTAGCCCATCATAGCCTGACTGGCGTACTTTGTCCAGTATTTTGTCAATCTCGTCTGATTGGGCTTTCTTCCGTGCGTTGTAGTCATAATCCTTGCTGTGCTTGCCCGGATGTACCTTCATGCGGGGCTTTTGCGTGCGTGTAGGACGTACAAACCATCCGCTAATAGTGTCCAATACTTTGTTTATCCACGATGTCGCGTCGTATTTTCCATCACATATGCCACGGGCAAACCACCATCCGGCCAAGGCTCCTCCCAAATGTGCGATGTGTCCTCCGGCATTACCCGAAGTGATGAAGAGCAGGTCGCTTAGTACAACAAACAAGGCCATATATTTCAGCCTTACCTGTCCGAATAGCAGCAGGTTCAACTTGTAATCAGGCATACTTACTGCTGTCGCTAATACAATGGCCAATACAGAGGCTGATGCCCCTAATAACCATGAGTGGTTCACCATATTTTGGAAATAGGGAAATACATTGTAGGCCAACAGATATAGAAAGCCACCAGCTATGGCTCCCAATATGTACAGTCCGCGCAGATGCTTGGAGGAGTAGTTGAATAGAAACAATTGGCCGAACCAATAGAGCCAAAGCATGTTGAACAACAGATGGAATATGTCAGTATGGAGAAATGCGTATGTCACCAGTGACCATGGTTGCATCAACAGCTGCATGATGTCGGATGGCATTTCTAACCAATGTATAGGCATTCCGCCTTGAATATTGAAAAGGCGGAGGAATACCGTGGTCAATGTCAGCAACAGGTATATACCTATATTAATATATATAAGCTGTAAACTGATGCTTCCGTTCTGGAAGCGTTGTTTCAAATCAGTAATAATATTGCTCATTTTTTCTTTTTTTGTACCAATACATTATTAATAGGAATCCAAACAACATGCCGCCCAAATGTGCGAAGTGAGCGATGGAGTCCCCCGGGCGGTTGGCAATACCCAATAACAGTTCTATGACGGCATATCCTATTACGAAATACTTGGCTTTGATGGGGAAGGGGAGAGGAAAGATGAACATCTGCTCGTTCGGGAAAAGCATACCGAAAGCCAACAGAATGCCATACACCGCCCCCGATGCACCTACTGTCGGGAGGTTTACTGCGATGTTTAATCCGGCCATTTGGACATCGGTGTAGTTCATGTGCATCTGCAGTACACCACCTCCTTCACGCAGTACCATAGCTACAGCTTCTGGAGACATGGACGAGGTTAGATTCAGATAGTTGAACAGCATCAGTAATTCCTGGCAAAGCCCTGCACCCAATCCGCATACCAGATAGTAGAACAGGTAACGCTTGGGTCCCCAGATTTGTTCGAGGATACGACCGAACATCCACACGGCAAACATGTTGAAGAAGACGTGTTCGAATCCGCCGTGCATGAACATATAAGTGAAAGGCTGCCACAAATGAAAATCTGAAGACAAAAAGAAATGTAACCCGAACAAGTTGTCCAAGTCTATTCCATACCTTGTCTTGAGAATGTAATCGGTTGCAAAAACCAAGATATTGATGATGAGCAGGTTTTTTGTAACTGTAGGTATATTGTTCATAAGCTTTCGTTCTTTGTTCTTTTTAGATTGGGCGCAAAATTACAATTTTATTCCATATAACACGCGAAAAGCTATATTCTCTTATGTTTTTTTCATTCTTTCAGACGGGTATTCCGGTACATTGTCAGCCAAAAGAGTGTAGTCTGATTCCTTTTGCTGATGAAATTTGTCTCTTCTGTTCCCAGTGTGTTTATTGGGGAAAACTGCTTGAAACGTTCTTAAATAGTGTTTTTTTGCCTTTTTTTTTACGGATTCTTCATTTTTTCTTAAAAAAAGTTTGGAATGTAATTTTCTTGCTCTATATTTGTGCACTGTTTTAAATGAAAGTTTTTGAGTTACATATAATTAATTAATCATTTCTATTGTTATGAACAAAGCAGAACTTATCAATGCTGTAGCCGAGAAGTCAGGCTTGAGCAAGGTTGATTCAAAGAAAGCCATTGATGCCGTTGTAGCATCTATCACTGAGGCTTTGAAGCAGGGTGACAAGGTAGCCCTCGTTGGTTTCGGTACTTTCATGGTGTCTGAAAGAGGTGAAAGAACTGGTATTAACCCCTCTACTAAGGAGACTATCACCATTGCAGCTAAGAAGATTGCCAAGTTTAAGCCCGGTGCTGAATTGGCTGAAGCTGTATTGTAATACAATCGCCTAAAAGAATAAAAAGAGGTGCGCAAAGTTTGTGCATCTCTTTTTTTGTTGTACTTTTGTGGCTCAAATGCGAATGTTAAGGAAAAAGAATAAATAATATATACTGAAATGACTATCGAAGAAAAGATTATTTCGTCCGTCATTGACGGAGTCAAGGTCCTCTACGGACAAGATGTTGCACCTGCACAAATACAGTTGCAGAAAACCAAGAAAGAGTTTGAGGGACACCTCACGCTCGTGGTATTCCCTTTCTTGAAGATGTCACGCAAAGGTCCGGAACAGACAGCAGAAGAGTTGGGTGCCTATTTGAAGGAAAATTGTTCGGCCATAGCGGCTTACAATGTGATTAAAGGATTCCTCAACTTGACAATCTCGTCAGAGTTTTGGATTGACCTTTTGAATGGCATTCATGCGGATGAGGCATACGGTATCACTGCTGCTACCGAAACATCTCCCTTGGTGATGATTGAGTACTCATCTCCCAATACCAACAAACCGCTCCACCTTGGACACGTGCGCAACAATCTGTTGGGTAATGCATTGGCCAATGTCGTAGCAGCCAACGGTAACCGTGTGGTGAAGACCAACATTGTGAATGACCGCGGTATCCACATCTGTAAGAGCATGTTGGCTTGGCTTAAGTATGGCGAAGGCGAAACTCCCGAATCATCCGGCAAGAAGGGCGACCACTTGATTGGTGATTATTACGTAGCTTTCGACAAGCATTACAAAGCTGAAGTGAAGGAACTGATGGCTCGGTTCGTGGCTGAGGGTATGAACGAGGAAGAGGCCAAGGCAAAGGCCGAGGCAGAAAGCCCCTTGATGAAGGAAGCCCGCGAAATGTTGGTGAAGTGGGAGGCGAATGACCCCGAAGTGCGCGGACTCTGGAAACGCATGAACGACTGGGTGTATGCCGGTTTCGATGAAACTTACAAGATGATGGGTGTTGGCTTCGATAAGATTTATTACGAATCGGATACCTATCTCGAAGGTAAGGAAAAGGTTATGGAAGGTTTGGAAAAAGGATTCTTCTACCGCAAGGAGGATGGCTCCGTATGGGCCGACCTTACCGGCGAAGGACTTGATCACAAGCTTCTGCTTCGTGCCGATGGAACTTCTGTATATATGACCCAGGATATCGGTACCGCCAAACTCCGTTTTGCCGATTTTCCCATTGATAAGATGATTTATGTGGTTGGTAACGAACAGAACTACCACTTTCAGGTGCTCTCTATCCTGCTTGACAAACTCGGTTTCGAGTGGGGCAAGGGTCTCGTACACTTCTCATACGGTATGGTGGAACTCCCCGAAGGAAAGATGAAGAGCCGCGAAGGTACCGTAGTGGATGCCGATGACCTGATGGCAGAGATGATTGCTACAGCCAAAGAGACCAGTCAGGAACTGGGAAAGTTGGACGGACTTACTCAGGAAGAGGCCGACAACATCGCCCGCATCGTCGGATTGGGTGCGCTCAAGTACTTCATCCTCAAGGTAGATGCACGCAAGAATATGACCTTCAATCCCAAGGAATCTATTGACTTCAACGGAAATACAGGTCCTTTCATCCAATATACATACGCCCGTATCCAATCGGTACTCCGCAAGGCTAAGGAAGCCGGCATTGAAATCCCCGCCACATTGCCTGCAGGTATCGTGTTGAGCGAGAAGGAAGAGGAACTCATTCAGAAACTTGCTGACTTTGCAGCCGTAGTGAAAGAAGCCGGTAAGACCTATAGTCCTTCTGGCATTGCAAACTATTGTTATGAGCTGGTGAAGGAATACAACCAGTTCTATCACGATTTCAGCATCTTGCGCGAAGAGAACGAATCTTTGAAGGTCTTCCGTCTCGCCCTCTCTGCCAATGTGGCCAAGATTGTCCGCCTCGGCATGGGACTTTTGGGTATCGAAGTTCCCGAAAGAATGTAAATAGATAAACAGGCCCTATCCCTTCTCCCTCCCTTCTTTGGGGAGGGTTGGGGTAGGGCCTGCTCTTTAATTTATGGCTAAATCCAAATATTACGTCGTTTGGCACGGGGTGAATCCTGGCATCTATGATTCGTGGGACGAGTGTAAGGCCCAAGTCAATGGGTGCGAAGGAGCTATCTATAAAGGTTTCCCCACACGCGAAGAGGCAGAGGAGGCATACGTTTCTTCGCCTTATGTATATGTGTCGCGTGCGAAGAAAACGACAAATGGCGGACAACAAGCTACGCGTGATAACGCTCACGTTTCCAATCCTCCGACCGACCGTACGGATACCGTACTGCCCCTCCCCCTGGAAGTGCAGGCCGAAGCTTTGGCCGTAGATGCTGCCTGTAGCGGCAATCCCGGCCCGATGGAATATCGCGGAGTCTATCTCCGTACGGGGCAAGTCGTCTTTCACTACGGACCTGTGCATGGCACCAACAATATCGGTGAGTTTTTGGCCATCGTACATGCTTTGGCACTGATGAAACAGAAGGGGGTAGATATGCCTATCTATTCCGACAGTCGCAATGCCATCTTGTGGGTCAAGCAGAAAAAGTGCAAGACCAAACTGGAACGCACTCCCCGTACCGAAGAACTTTTCCAAATGATTGAGCGGGCTGAAGCTTGGTTGAAGAACAATCGATACACCACCCCCATCCTCAAATGGGAGACCAAGCAGTGGGGCGAAGTGCCGGCGGACTTTGGACGGAAGTAGTCTTGCCGGGTTAGTCTGCGGTCATCCGCGTGCTATCCTTAAACTTTGAACTTTGAGTTTTGAATTTTAAACTTTAAACCTTGAACTTTGTCCCTTGAACCTTAAACATCGCATCTATGATTACCCGCTGGCAACGCTTCATGCATAACGAAGCACTGAAAAAGAAACTCTACGACATTATTTTTGAGAGTGATACCTTCTGGGGAAAGACCTTTGACATTGTGCTCATCGTCTGCATAGCCCTCAGTATTCTCATTACCATCTTCGACAGTTTGGTCACTATTTCCTGGCTGCGGACGGTGTTGGTGGTGTTAGAGTATGTCTTCACCGTCTTCTTCACCTTGGAGTATCTCACCCGCCTCTACTGTTCGCCTGCTCCGAAAGCATATGCCCGCAGTTTCTTCGGTATTATCGATTTGCTGAGTATCCTGCCGATGTACTTGGGCTTCTTCTTCAGCAATGCACGTTTTGCCATTGTGCTGCGTTCGTTCCGCCTTATCAGGGTGTTCCGTATCTTCAAACTTTTCAATTTTTTGGCCGAGGGAAATATTCTTCTGCGCTCCTTGCGGCAGAGTGCTAACAAGATACTGGTCTATTTCCTCTTTGTCGTCATCCTTGTCATCAGCCTTGGTACTCTGATGTTTATGGTCGAGAGCGGACAGCCAGACACTCAGTTTGTGGACATTCCTACCAGTATCTATTGGGCTATAGTCACCATGACCACCGTGGGCTATGGCGACATCACTCCCGTCACAGCCATAGGACGTTTTCTCTCAGCCCTTGTCATGCTCCTTGGATACACCATCCTGGCTGTCCCCACAGGTATTGTCAGTGCCAGCATGATCAAGGAGTCACGCCGCCTCGACCACCGCAGCTGTCCCAACTGCCAGCGCATGGGTCACGAAGAGAATGCCCGCTACTGCAAGCATTGCGGAGCCGAACTGGAGGAAGAGGTGTAGGGGGGATTTCTTGATTTGTATTGCTTCTAATGGACTATTTTGCAGATTTTGGCCGTTTCTAATGGATTATTTTGCAGGTTGTTCGTTATTATATTCTCGTGGTGTTACACCGAATTCCTTTTTGAAGCATGTTGAGAAATATCGTGGATTACTGTATCCTACACGTTCAGCCAGTTCATTGATGCGTATATTAGGTTCGTTGGCCAGAATCTGGCAAGCCGCTCTCATGCGGATACTGCGGATGTATGTGGTTGCATCCATGCCGGTCATCGCTTTCAGTTTTCTGTAAAGAGTTGCGTGTGAGGCTCCCACTTCTTGCATCATGATTTGGTGTGAATACTCCACATCTGCAAGATGCTTGTTTACTGACTCTGTACATCGGTACAGGAAATCTCTGTCCACTTGCGTCATTTCTTTCGCTTTTTGCAAAATCTCATGCGCAGACATTTCCTCTTTGGTGTCGATAATCGTATTCAGCACTTCAATGAGTCGGTCGGTTTGGTTTGTCAACATGAAAAGTGTTGATTGTAACGAAGGTCGTACTTTATTATGAAGGTTATGTACCATTTCGCTCATCAAGGTCAGTGGTGTCATAAATTCGTGTAATGCTTTAACATAGAAGTTCATTCGTCTTCTGTAAAATTCCTCTTGTTGTGCTTTTTCTATTGTCAAGAGTTCTAATTGACGTTTTTTCCGACTTTTGTCAATGGCGTTGTGTGATATGACGTATATAATGAGTAGCAGTAATATGACATATAGGACTTTAGCCCACCATTGCCACCAAATTGGTTGTAGAATCTCTATTGTGAAAGTCTTGTCAATGTCTTTTTCGTACGTGTTTTGTGTCTTTGCAGTAGAATAGTGTAGAATGTATTTTCCAGGAGGCAATTGATTGTAAATGATGCTGTTTGTGCCCATGTCTGTTAGTTGTAGATTGTCATCCACGCCCTCTAGTTTGTAGCTGTATCGGATGGACTTCTCATTTCCGAATAGGAATGTAGTGAAACGTATGAGTATATTGTTCTGGTTATGTGCGAGGTATATGTGCCCATCTGACAAATCATCATTGGAACGACATTCCGAGATAGGTTTATTATTGACTAGTATGTCTGAAATGAAGGCTGTGTTGTTCTTTGGCGTTTCAAAAAGATTTTTAGGCGCGAGTGTGATTGTATGCTCTTTGTTCAGGAAACACAATGAACCATCTTGCAGACGTGTGCTCATGGTGCTGCCATAATACCCAGTTGGTAATCCGTCGTGTTGTGTATAGAGATGTTGATTCGTAACTGTGCCATATTTGTTTACATGCATTTGCAGGATGCCGTAGTTCGTGGTCATCCAGAAATTTCCATACTTGTCATAATCCATGCTGTGGACATTTTCTCCTAAGATTCCCATTTGTTCACTGGTACAACGAAAACAGTCTGTGATTGAGTCATAAAGCAACAGTCCCGGCTCACTCGTACAGGCCCATATTCGTCCCTCTTCATCGTTGAGTACCCTGAAGATGCCTCCAAGTTGATATTCTCCTTCGTCATCGTGTCTGCTTGTCAGTTCTCCTGCATTATCGTGAGCTGTTATTCCTCTTTTATTGACATGGGTGTATATGGTTATTTTGGCTTTGTCCGGTTCTAGTAGATTGCCTTCGATATGTGCGATACCACCAATCAGCCCCAACCAGATGTCTTCTTCATTAACGATGTAGGTTGACAGAATGTGCATGGTGCTGATGTTGCAGGAATCTATGTGGTGGATGAATGCCCCCTCTCTGTTGTCTGTCATCAGGTACAGGCCTTGCCATGTCGCTATTAGCACATGTTTTTTATCTAAGGTCCCGAAGGTGTATATGGAATTGTTCTTCAGCCACCCGGTATTCTCTTGTGTCAGGTGGCGGATTATTTTACCGTCTTTAATGATGTGCAGCCCGTCGTTCCATGTCCCTATGTAAGTGTATCCTTCTTCGTTTTCATGAATGGCGTTGATATATGGAATGGTGCTCCATAGTAGTGTGTCTTTCAGTTGTCGGACATCAAACTGCGAGATGATAGGTGTTGTCTGTTGCGTGAAAGAGTGCTTATCTGTCTTGAATTGTATCTTGCGGTTTTGGTGAAAAAACACCCCTTGTGCATTGGTCGCAGCCCAGATGTTGCCTTCTCTGTCCTTGCAGAGGCTTTGTACATTTTTTCCTTTCAGGATATGGTTGTTGGGGGCATGTGGGAAAGGGCAGATTCCATTGTCTGTAGCCAGAAGGAGTCCGTCACTGGAGCGTTGTATGTCGTTGATTGTGAAATCTTCGTATCCTGCATGATGGCACAGGTGCCCATCTTTTATGGAATACAAGCTGTTGCGCTCGGTTCCAATCCATATAATGCCGTCAGGGTCTGCGGATACCGCACGCGGATGTATATCTTCGGTGCCTGGTATATGCGTACAGTTCATCTTCCCGTCAATGCGGTAAATTCCGTGGTTTTGTGATACAACAAGAAGGTCTCCCCGTGAGTCTTCCCGGATGTCCAGTATCAAATCGTGCGGAATCTGATTGAAGAGCACGATCCCTGCTTTTTTTGTCTGCATGTACAAGCCATTGCCGGTGCCAATCCAGAGCCGTTCGCTGTTGTCCGATAAGATGGATTTTACATAATCGTCACCCTCAAAATGGTTTATACTGACATCTTGGGTGACAGGATTCAGAATGTTGAGTCCGAAGAATGTCCCGGTGAATATGCGTCCGTCTTTTCCCGTGTCGATGCATTGGATGTCAGACGAACTGAAAGCGTGCGGATGAGCCAGATTGTTGCGGTACACTTTTTTGTTGTAGCCGTCGTATCTGATTAGTCCCAGTCTGGTTCCTATCCAGATATATCCGTCATTGTCTTGGATGATGGACGATGCTTCTTCGCAAGGAAGTCCTTCGATGTGCCTCCAGTCGGAATAGGCATTTGCAACCTCCGACAAGCCGACGAAGAACAAGGCAATGAGTAGTGTCGTTTTTGAATACATGCCGCAAATATAGCTGTTTTTGTCTGATTTCAGTTCTATGGCAGGTGACAAATCAGCTCAAAATCAGCAAAAGAACTTATTTTGTACATAATTGAACGGATAAAGGCGGACTGAATGTGCCAATTGGTGTTCCTTTGTGCCATAATAATAATTTTTGTTCAAAACAGTAATCACATTAATTTTAATAGTATGAAATCAAAAAAACAAGTTTTATTCTTATGTATGGCGGCAGCGTTGGTCAATCCGCTGTTTGCTGCTCATGAAGTTACGGAATTGCGAACTTTGGGCTTGGATACTCCGATGGGGATTGAAAGCAATCCTACGTTCAGTTGGAAGTTTACGTCTGATGAGCGTAGTGTGATACAGGGTGCATACGAAATCACTGTCACTGGGCCTGATGGTGAAGTCGTGTGGAACAGTGGCAAGGTGGAAAGCCGCATACAGACCGATGTTCCTTATGAAGGCGGGGCACTTCAAAGCATGACCAAGTATGATTGGGCATTGGTCGTGTATAATCAGCACGGTGACGCATCAGAGACGGCGACAAGTTCTTTTGAAACAGGTCTTTTGGAACAGGCCGAGTGGGAAGGTGCAGATTGGATTGCGATGAAGACCTCTCCCTACAAAGCCGTCGTGGAGATTCTGCCTGAAGCCGGAAATGTCAAGTCGCAATATGTCCGGATAAACGTCACTGCCAGCGGTCCTCATGCGGCCAGTGACCCCAACTACGGATTTGTCCAGATTGCCGAAATAGAGATTTATAATGAGGAAGGAGAGAACATAGCCCCGAAGGCCAAATTCTCCGCTACGAATGCGTGGGAACTGGATTCTTACGGTTGGAGCATCAACTACATCAACGACGGTGTCATTTCCGGTGGAAACTCCAATGGATTCACCACTACACAGAATTGTACTTCGACAGACATCGTGGCCGATTTGGGCAGTGTCCGGGAGATTTCGCGCATTGTCCTTTACCCTCGTCAGGACGACCCGGCCTTAGGCGATGCAAGCAAGGTGGCCAACTTTCCCAGCTGTTATACCATAGAGACCGGTGTCACCCCATCGGAGTATACCCTGTTCTATCAGGTGGAGAATGCCGAAGCGCCCAGCTATCAGAACAACAACAATGTGCCTTACTTCGGACGTAATTTTGACGTTGCCTCAGGCAAGTCTGTCGTTTCAGCCCGTCTTTATGCTTCAGCGTTAGGAGTATTCACCATGAAACTGAATGGCAGTAAAGTGACGGAGAATGTACTTGAACCGGGTGAAACGGCTTACGACAAGCATGTGCTTTACAGCACCTATGATGTGACTCCGTTACTGGTACAAGGCAAAAATACACTCATTGCTCAGGTGGCAGGCGGTATTGCCAACATGAGCCGGATGAGTGACCGTTTCGTAAAGCCCGAACTGGCCAATAACGCAGCCACGACATCACTTCGTGCCATACTCCGTATTACCTATGCTGATGGCTCTGTAGAACAGGTCTGTACGGATGCAGACTGGCGTACTCACAAGTCTCCCACTACAGGAAGCAATTGGTATGGAGGCGAAGATTATGATGCCCGACTCGAAATCAGCGGTATCGGTAAAGCTGGTTTTGATGTCAGCGGATGGGAGAAATGCGAGATTGTCACACCTGTTTTCTGCTCCCCCCATGTCTCTTCTGCCAACCTGGCCATCGGGCAGATGCGTGCTCGCGAATATGAACCTCTGCGGGTGGTTGAGACGTGGAAGGCTGTCAGTGTCATACAAAACAAAGCAGGAAACTACCTTGTTGATTTCGGACAGAACTTTGCCGGGACTTACTCTTTTACATTGAAAGAACCGGCAGGAACGGTTATTACTCTGTATGACTCTGAATTGCAAGAAAACGATGCCTGCAAGTTTGAATACATGTATGAACCTGCAGGAGCCAGCAATAAGACTCTTGATACTTATATTTTCCGAGGTGATGTCAACGGGGAGACTTGGGGACCCGAGTTTATGTACCATGGTTTCCGCTATTTGGAAATATCGGGACTTACCAAAGCTCCACAACCGGGCGATTTCGTTGCCAAGCGTATCAGATGTGATGTTAAGACGGTTGGACATTTTGAGACGAGCAACACACTTCTGAACGACATTCATCGCATCTGTTACAACGGTATCCAAAGCCAGTTGTACAACACCGTGACCGACTGTCCCCATCGCGAAAAGTTAGGGTGGTTGGATGTCCCCAATATGATGTTCTATTCTCTTTCCTGCAATTTTGATGTCAAGACACTGCTCAGTAAGGTCGTGATGGATGCCTTTGACTCTCAGGGCACTTCGGGCTATGTACCCAGCACAGTACCCCATTTCATGAATGTTTATGATGACGATCTCAATTGGGGAGGAGCAGCCATCACCATTCCATGGCGCAACTACAAGCAGTATGGAGACAAGAGTCTCATGCTCCGCTATTACGACCGGATGAAACGCCTCATCACCTACTATGGCACGTTGGCCAATGGAGGCATCATCCGCAATGATTATAGTGTGCTTTCCGACTGGGGGCAAGAGACAAGCGGTCTGACGAATCACACCAGCAGTTCTTTCACCCTGACTTGCACCTATTATTATCTGCTTGAGGTGATGGCCAAAGTAGCTACTGTACTGGGACATGATGCTGATGCCGAAACATGGCTCGGACAAGCCGAAACGGTCAAAGAGGCTTTCAACAAGCGTTTCTTCAAGGATGGGGTTTACGAGTACGGCAATCAGGCCAATTACAGTATGCCGCTCTTTTATGGCATGGTCGATGAAGAGAATATTGAGGCTGTTGCCCGCGCTTTGGCCGATGCTGTAAAAAACAGCAAATACAGCATCAAGACCGGTGAAATCGGTCTTCGTCCTACCTTGATGGCTTTGGCCGCCCATGGATATAATGATGTAGTGTATCGCATGGTCAAGAAAACGACCTATCCCAGCTATGGCTATTGGGTGAAGCAGGGGGCTACCACTTCGTTGGAATATTGGGACATGTCGCTCAGCCAGAACCATTGTATGATGGACCACATTGAAGAATGGTTCTTCTCACAGTTGGGTGGCATCTCCAATGCTGACGAGGCTTATGACTCGGTGAACATTTCTCCGTGGATTCCGGCTGATATGGCACAGGCCAATATCGCTGTCCAATCTCCACGTGGAGAGGTGCGTATGGCCTGGAATCGTACGGAAAGCACCACAGACTATCAGATCAATGTCCCCGCAGGTTCTATAGCTAAAGTGACACTCCCTGTCGTGAAAGGACTGAGACTTTACGAAAAAGGTACGGACATCAGCGAGTTGCCATCTGTAAGCAATGTCCAATATGCTGACACTCTCGTATGCTTTACGATTGGAAGTGGCGACTATTTGTTCACGATGGATGGCAGTACGCTGACTGAAGCCGAAGAAGATAATGAGGACGATGATACAGAAGAAGATGATGAGGAAGGTGACATCGAAGGCGAGGAGGTTACAGAAACGTATATACTCAATCATGGGTTTGAGCATCGGAATACGAATGCAATACCTTGGGCTCCGACGAGTTGGGTGCTTGACTTTCCTGACACCAATGGCAATTATGGTAGTATAAGCACCAGCGACCAACGCAATGTCAACCCGACAGAAGGTTCATATGATTGGCATATCTGGTATGGTGGAGACTACATATCTGTGCGTCTGTATCAGACAATTTCCAGTCTTCCGCAAGGGAGCTACCGTATGTTGGCGGATATGCGGTGTGTAGATAATGCCGCCATTACAGGAAGGCAACGTTTGTTTGCAACTGTGGGCAGCAGTGTCATCAGTGAGCGTACCATTTATTCCGAACCGTATAATTCAGATGGTTCCGTCAACATCAACAATAACGACAACGAGAATCCTCGGAATTGGCGCACCCTTGGGCTGGATTTCCTCTTAGAAACAGACAATTCTGTTACGATTGGTTTTGATTGTCCACGGGGTGAAACTAGTAGTTTGGGAGGGTTTCAGGTTGATAACGTACGTTTGTTTCGTCTTTCCAATCAAGGGACAGGCATTTCTCCTGTCATAGAGGAGGCATCAGCCTGTCAGGAATATTATACTTTGTCAGGCATGCGCCTAAAATCTTTGCCAGAAAGAGGATTTGTCATTCGTAAGGGAAATGGTAAAGTGAACAAACTGCTGTTGAAATAAGGGAAAAACGAAGAATCCCGTATTCCCCCAAAAGGTAAATCTGTCTGCCAGTTTATAAACATTCAAAGAGTGAAGAACCATCGTGCATGAGCACACTATTGGATTCTTCACTCTTCACTCTTCATTCTTCACTTTCTTACATACAGCTGGCCATGCCTATGCTGGTGCCGATGGCTGTCAGGATGGTGATCAGTGTCTGAATCACCAGTTTCCAGATTTCATTCAGCAATCCTCCTTTTTGTGAGACATGCGGTAGTCCACATAGTTCTTCACCCCAAGTACGGAGCCGGCAAAAAACATGGTGTGTCTCAAGTAGTCGAGCACCGACGCTGCAATTTCACCCGATGGAGGGTTGAAATAGTCTATGTACGAAAGCGCGACCCCGGTAGCCAACACTACGATGGCGGTAATTGTCTGCACACTACTCTTTTTCATCGCTGCTCAGATTACAGGGGGTTGTTACCATCATCGTTGCCGGAGCCGCCAGTACCTCCTTCATCTGTTTCATCATCTTCAGAGGCATCCGTGTTGACTTTTGATACGGAGATATTGTTCAATACCACATTGGAGTTGAGCAGCTCTTTCATCTTTTTGCTCTGACGGAACTTCAGGCTCAAAGACTTTACTGCATGCACACCCGCTTCGCTTTTTTCGTCCACAGCCTTGGTATTTGCTGAGAGGAAAAAGTACCCCAGTGACCCGAGCGTCAGTGAGTGCCCGTTCATCAGGAAGTGTTGTACCTGCTGCATGATGGCATAGAATGCCGAGATCATCTGAGCCTTGGGGATACCCGAGTTTTCACACGCATACTCAATCAGGTCATCCTGTGAGATGGTAGAATAACGCACTGTAGAAGTGATGTACTTCATTTCTTCGGCAAAGCCGACACGCTGGTAGTTGGTCTTAATGTTAATTACACTCATAAAACTAAAAGATTAGAAAGTTGATAAAAACGGTTAATTACTGCTGTTGTTTCTGATTATTATTACCTGATGACTCCTTGCCCTTCTTGAGAAGGCAGATAAGGAACTCCAGCACCTTCATCACCAGACTGACCCAATCGGGATGTTTGCTCGTTGATTTTTTCTTGTTCATAACTTTATGTGTTAAAGGGTTATTGAATAGTGATTGTTATCTCCTCTCCGGCCGAACAGGCCATTTCCAATGTCTGATAAAGGCGGTCAAAAGTGGGACGCGAGTATAAAAGTGCTCCACGGTCTCCACGTTCACCAACCAGAATGCATCCCTTCGTGTCGCCCACATAGTTCCCACTATGAATCAGAATCCCTGTGAAATGGGGTACGTCCAACAGGCAGGGCATCATGCGCCCGAACTTTGGTGATTGAAGCAGTCTGATGCGGTAAGTTCCCTCTGGGATTGCCGTCTTCCCCCTCACTTTTTTCTCAATGGCCAAGTTGCGCCATTGTGGTTCCAACGTATGGCAGAACATGAGTCTGTCCACATAAAGCACTCCTGTCGTGTATCCTTCCAATCTGCCGGTACGAATCAGTGTCAGTTTCATTGCTTTTCCTTTTTTAATTATTTACTCAGGTTATCGTCTCTGCCAAGCCCGGTTCCTTCTGCTTAGCGATTACAAAGATATGGCATTTGCAAGCCCTTTTCAATACCTTCGGAAAAGCAATTGATTTTCTCGGAATGAAAAAGGAGAACCCAAAACCATGGATTCTCCTTCTGTAAAAACCTTTAAAATAAGCATTTACAAGAATGTAGAAACATTCCCACGCAACACTCGCAGATGATTGTAAAAAGGCGTTTTTCGGAATTTGATTATCAAACTCTGGAAATATTTGAAGTCCGAATTTGCCTCATATTCTTTCGGTTTCTTCACAGCTTTGGGCAAAAAAGCCAATTCGGTCAGTCGGCCATTGAATGTTCTTACACCCTGTCCCAAATCTGTAAACACTTTCATCTGGATGAATTCATAAAAACGCCCTTGTGTCCATCTTTCCCCTCCAAGTCCCTCCATCTTGACAAGGTAAAAAAGAAAGGCCGAAAATTTCAATTTGTCGCATTCCTTCTGAGCGGGTACGGTCTTGTTCTTCCCACAATCCGTGTACAAGGAGTAAAAGCTGTCCGCAAGTTCGTTCTCATCCAGCACAGGATTGAACAGATTGAGTTTTCCCTTTGCCTTTTGGCGTTTCAGCATCGCACTCAATTCATTGTTGTCTTTCTTTTGTTTTGCAACCAATATCTCTATCTGATCAAAATCTTTCTTGGGGATGGAGACAATCTCGTCACCAATTCTGCCCGCAGAAGCAGAAAAGCGAAGTGCAGAATGCCCAAAGTCCACCACATGGCCGCTTCTTGCCACTGGTTGTTTGACCCACAGACCACTGGTGGGCTTTACTCTCTTGATTCCAGGCAACAATAGACCACGCGAAGGTTTCACAGGCTCCAGCGCACAGCGTTCCACAAGTGCTTTGCCCGCATTGCGCCCCACCAATACCCCAAAAGTACGGAACTTGGGCAATTCAGCCGAAATGGCAACATTCTTCAAGAATATACGATGCTTTACACGCCGAGGCAACAAAGAAGTATCAACGAGAACAGGCGGTTCCACTTGACGCAAAGTCGAACCTTCCACTTCAATTCGGGACATTGCAAGCCCTCCCGACAGGCTTTCCAAAAGCGTATTCATATACATATTATATTTAGAGGTTAAAAACTATAACTTCTTACCCACGTCCACGAAAAACCTTCCATCGCCATTTCCAGCCTGCCATGCCCATTCAAGGACACAGCACCTCATGAACTCACAAAATATGCATAATGATCCGTCGGCAAATGTAGCACATAATTGTGGAACCACCAAATGAATGTTCCATTTTTTTTAGAATATGTATTTTTACTCATTTCCCCTCATTTCATTTGCCCTCAGATAACTCTGGATACTTACTGAAAATCTCTGGACACTTACTGAAAAAAGTATCAAGGGGTTCTGAAATAAGTGTCCAGTGTAACTCAAAAAAGTCTGGACACTTTTTCGAGTAAGTATCCAGACTTTTTTGAATGAATGCGGAAGGTTTGAATTGACAAATTTGGGAATTGTAAAGATATGTGCATGTTCGTGAATATGTCAATTTATTTTTTTTGAGGGGTGTCAAATATACAAATGCGCTCTTTTATTGTTATTTCCAGACGGTCTCTTGTCATTCTGAACGAAGTGAATAGTTTGATAACGTGTGCTTTATATTTTCTGCTGATGTTTACAGATTCTTCACTTCGTTCAGAATGACAGAGACCGTTGGTATTTTGACACACCCTCGTTATATTGTTATATCTCTTTGAAAGGTTAAGACACAAAACCTATCTTTAAAAACATATTCTTTATTTCTTCTGATTTCTGAAGGATATCTTGGCATGAACGTCTGTTTACCAACAGGTAAGAACTGACTTCTTTGAATTCGATATGTTCAAACGTTTCGCGACCGAACAAATTTAATGCAACGTTACGGTATATTCTGAAACGTTGGTTGAGATTGCGTGACTCCACCTTATCGCTTTCCATATCCATTAACTTTTTAGACGCAGATGACGCGGATTTATTATTATACCCGACCATAATTAAAAGAGGTTTTATTCACTTCGTTCATCGAAAACATCTTCAGATTTTATATTTTGGAATGGTCGATGAGCCGAAAGGCGAATAAAGGTTATAATTTATCCGCGTCATCTGCGCCTAAAGAATGTGATGAAGGCATTTTGACACACCTCCATCCCGTTACTTAACGTTCAAAGGAAAATGCCTTGCTGACCTTCACTTGTCCGTTCATGAGGATTTCCTTTACGATGTTGAGTCCGGGTTGTGGAGCACTGAGGCGTGTGCCGTCCAGACTGAAGTATTGGCGCTCCTTCACAATGGCTCCGGGGACGGTGGTGGGGAGGTCGATGCCGCGTGCCCGATAGGCTCCCCAGTAGTAGAGGCGGAAGTCATCGGCCTGGAACCATCCTTTGGTGCCTGAACCTGTGCCGGTGGAACGTACGCCCAAGCGAAGGGGGTTGCCTTCGGGAAGTTCCACATCGGCCACACTGAAGCGGTACCAGTCATTGTTGCCCGTGCCGCTCACCTGTGTCAGTTGGTCCGATTCGCTGAGTACTCCGTCCGCTTCGGCATAGATGCGTTGGTCGGTCAGGAAGTCGGCTCCATCAGTGTTGCGCAGGCTGGCCTCCAGTGTGTATGTTCCGGCAGGCAGTCCGCTTACGGTCTGGTGGAGGTCGATGGAGGTGATGTTCTGGTAGCAGAGGCTGATGAAGAAGGTGCCGTCGGCAGCCGGGCGGTCGCTCCAGGTGTCAAACGATTCCCATCCGTTCACCTGTTTGGTCACACTCCAACCTGTGGTCTTGTTCTCGAAGCTGGGGTTTGTGAGAAACTCCGTCATGTCGAAACTCTGTCCCTCCAGCGGTTCGGCTGTCCGCTTGCTCTCGCTGATGGCAGCCCGCAGGGTAGAGGTGGCGGTCTTTACGTCGTCGAGGGTTGATTCTTCGCCAGCATATATCCCCTCGGCTGAGGCGATGGCTGTTCCCAGTGCTGTTTTCCCTTCGCTTTCAGCCAGGATGTTCTGAAACTCTGTGGCTTCGCCGATGGTCGCTTTCAGCGTCTTCATGTAGCTGATGCTCATGCGGGCGGCGTCCAGGGCAGTCTGCAGGTGGGTGATTACGGTTTCCAAATCTTCTTTATCCATATTGTCCACGGGTTTGTTGATGGGGCTCCCTAATGCTCCGCGCAGGGCACCGGCCACGTTGGTGAGGTCCAACTCCTGTGCTTCTTTCAGCAGTTCGTTGGCTCTGGTATGCAGTGGGGTAAGGTCTTCGGCTTCGCCTGTTACGGTGATGGTCAGTTCCTCAGAAACAGCATTGGCCGTAGTGGTGGTTCCGCTGTAGAGGGCTTGAAAGGTGTAGGTGTCCGCATAGAGGTCGCCATAGTTGTAGATGGCTTTCCCATCTGCGTCCAGCCGTTGCACGCTCAAGACTTTCCCATTGCAGAGCAGTTGCACGTAGCCGCCTTCGGTAGAAGCATCGGATACACTGAGGTGCAAGTAACTGTTCGGCTTGTCAGCTTCTTGTTCGGGACGATACAGACTCACTGTCGCCCCTTCCGTTCGCCCCAGCGGTGTCACGCGGTAGAGTCCGCTGGCATGTGAGCGCAGCGTGGGTGCAAACTCGTTGCCTTTGAAAGTGCCCATGTCGGTGCCTTTCCACATTTCGGTGATGCGGCACTCCTGTTCGGGAGCAAAACCCAGTTTGGTGAGGTCAAGGGGGACGATGGCCGCATTGTCAGGCGCGGGATTTTGGGTGAAGACGCGGAACTCCATGGTCACTCCCGAGGGGGCATTCACTACATCGTCATCGTATCCGACGATGGCTTTGAACTGTACATACTCGTGTCCTTCGGGCAAGGTGAAGGTGAGCATGGAGGGGGCGTTCACGCCGAATCCTTTGTCGTACGTCGTGCCACCGATGCTCATGGTGTTTCCGTCGTTGTTCTTGTTCAGCTTGGGAGCGTTCCATCCGTTCACGGGGTTGGCATCCCAGTTTATGCTGGTCAGTGAATGTTCGTTGCCTGCTTTGTCAATGAGCACAGGGTTGGCCCAGTCGGCATGGTCATAGCTCAGGTTGTCGCCACCGTTGGTCACTACCAGGTAGAGTTTCTCTGCACCAGTGATGTCGGCTTCTACGGTTGCTTGCTGTATGCCGGCTTCGCGTCCGATGAATCCGCTGTACCCGGCTTGTTTGGTGGGATCAATCTTGATGGTCACGTTGCCGCCGCTCCATTGGTCGGTGGTCTCTGTCCGCAGGGTGGGGTCTTCGTTGAACACCATGAACTCTACGGACGACTTGCTGCCCTGGTCGCTACCCGTATTGTCAATACCTGCAAAGGCGGTGAACTTCACAGCCCCCTCGGGCAGGCTGAAGAGCAGGATGGAGTTGGCGTGTGTGGCAAATCCGTTGGTATATTGTTTGCCGTCGATGGAGAGGGTTCCGCCGTTGATGTTCTTATCTACAGCAATGTTTCCCCACCCGCATGTGCCGCGCAGATACTTACGGTCGGTCAGGTCAATGGTCGTTCCGTCCTTCAGTGTGACGGTGGGATTTATCCAGTCGGCATGGTCGCTATCGTATCCGTCACCTCCATCTGTTGCCACCAGGGCCAGTTCGCGGCTGCCCTCGGGTATCTCCACTTCCACATTGGTGGCATAGCCTGTGGTCAGGTACGAGATGGTGCCGCTTCGCCACAGCACGTTCTTAGGATTGACATATTCCGAGCCGCCCAGGTTGAAAAGAGCTACGAATTTGTCACCGTTAGCCGGGTCGTCAGCGCTCCACATCACCTTGTTGTCCTGATTGGTAACTTCGCGGTTGTTCATTGAGTAGTGGTGCATGTAGAGGACGTCGCGGTTGGTCAGCAACGAGTCTGTAGCAGCATCGTTCTCCGGCAGATGTCCGCCGAACATCAGGGGACTCTTGAAGA
This sequence comes from Phocaeicola sp., assembly GCA_045647865.1. Classification (GTDB taxonomy): domain Bacteria; phylum Bacteroidota; class Bacteroidia; order Bacteroidales; family Bacteroidaceae; genus Phocaeicola_A. The sequence continues at coordinate 215,275 of JAZRMW010000063.1, read as the reverse complement.
TAGTCCACAGGTTCATCATCGTATATTGCTCGTCGCGGGTGAACTGTGTCCATCGTTCGGCACCGCGTTCGCCACGGATACTGATTTTACCCAAGGGGAGCATGTCGGCATCGGGCCAGGTGCCTGGGGCAATATGGGGTGCCCACTTGGCGCACACCTGGAACTGGTAATTCAGCTGGCTCCAGTTGTCCCAGAAGTCATCCACCGTACGCCACATGTTGGCATGATTCTTCACGTGCTCCACTTCGCCTAGCGGAGTTTCGCCCGGTGAGATGCTGAGCACAATAGGGCGTCCGCACTGGTCGATGGCCTTGCGTATCATCTCTATCTCTCCCGTGTGGTAGGGGCGGGCCAGGTCGTCAATCTTCACGAAATCCACTCCCCACTGTGCATAGAGGTCGAAGCATGAGTTGTAGTACTCCTGTGCGCCCGGCTTGGTGCAGTCCACCTTGTAATTGTCGCGCAGCCAGGTGCAGGCTGAGTCATTGTTGCAGATCATGTCGCAGGTGATACCGTCGGTCCCCTTGACGGGAAGTTTCTTTTCTGCCGCCACTTTGGGCAGTCCGCGCATCAGGTGAATACCAAACTTCAGGCCTTTGCTGTGTACATAGTCGGCCAAAGCCTTGAAGCCTACACCGTTGGCGGCTGAGGGAAAACGGTTCAAAGCAGGGGTGTAGCGCCCATATTCGTCATACACATAGATGGGGTTTGTCTGGTTGTACCCGCCAGCCTTGTCGTTCTCCACGAACCAGCGGATATCCACCACGATGTACTCCCATCCGTAAACGGCCAGTTTCTGTGCCATGTAGTCGGCATTCTGTTTTACCTCGTCCTCCACGACTGTAGGACCGAAGCAGTCCCATGAGTTCCATCCCATCGGTGGGGTCAGCGCCCATTTCTGAAAAGGCGGCTCGTTGCCTGTTTGAGCCACTGTAGGCACGGCCATAGTCATCAATGCTACGGCTGCCAACGTCTTCAATACTGTTCTTTTCATTCTTCGTAAGTTTTTGTTGGTGTTAAATGATTTGATGGAGGTATGTTACAAAAACGAATAGTTGTATTCGGACATACCTGCTAAAATTAATGTGTAAGTCATTTATGCCCTTCGCAGTCAATCAGATATTCTTCTTGCTCCACAAATTTGCTGTTGCCCACATAGCTGTCGAGGATGTACTCATCAGGATATACCTTGCCGTCGATGGCAGCTTGGGTGGAGGTGCAGCTGAAAATGAAGGGTTCTACGCCGGCATAGAATAGGGCTGAGCCGAAGAGTGTGCCCGTATAGCCTTCGTCGCAATACATTGTGCCGATGATGTTTCCTTCGGTGTAGCATTGGTGGACGGGAGAGTATCCATAATCTCCGGCAAGTCCGCCCACATGGGAACGGGTAATGCCTAAGGGCGGATAATTGTCAAGGGTATATTCGTCGTTCATCACACTTTCGGGGAACACCATGCCTGTCACATCTCCCGTACTGCGGCATTCGGTGAGGCCTTGGGTGCCGGTAAGGTAACCGCCTATTCCGCCCGTATAGGATTCGGCATAGGGACCGAAGTCGGTGCTTCCGGCTGTCACATTGCCTGTGTTGATGCAGCGTTCTAAAGAGACACCGTTCAGATTTTGTCCCACAATGCCGCCAATGCAGAACCAGGGCTGTGCCTCCTCATCGCTTGTGGCATCGCCGCGTTGGATGTGTCCTATGGTGATGTTGCCTGAGTTTTCGCAGTCGGTGAAGACTCTTTGATCGTTATTCAGCGATTCCCACATCTGTCCTACGATGCCGCCTGCAAGTATGCTGTTGTTGGCCATCTGCAGGGTGATTCCGTCGGAACTGAGATTGCCTGTATTGCGGCAGTTGATGAACCAGAAGTGGTCACCTCCACGGCGGTCCATTCCGTAGTCACCGCAGATGCCGCCCATGTCGAGTTGCACACAAGTGATTCCGTCAGCTTTGATGTCGGCATTGTTCACACAGTTCTCAAATCTGATACGTTCGGTCACGACGCCCACAATGCCGCCCACCTCGATGTTTCCGGCAGCCACGCGTCCGTCCATGTCGATGCTTCCGCTGAACGAACAGTCATAGAACTCGCTCCATCCGGCACTCGCGCAGAATCCGCCTATGCGCATTTCATAGATACGCCAATCGTAGTTGAATTTGATGTCGCTCGTGATGTGGCAGTTACGGAAGATAGTGTGTGAAGCGCATGAACTTGCCAGCACTCCTATGGTCACCCGTGAATGTGCTCCGGCCAGCGTCTCGCTGTTGCTTACGGCTCCTCCGGTGATGTTCACGTCGGCATCTATCGTCAGGTCTTTTACGGAGTATTCGTTGTAGGTAATACCGATGCTGGCAAATAGGCCGAAACTCGTCCTGCTTCCATTCGAATGGTGTACGGGTTGCAAGTTCAGTGTTCCCTTTATAGAGTGTCCGTTTCCGTCGAAAGCTCCGTAGAAGGTATATATGTCTTCGGTGTTCACTTTGAATGTCTGTGGGGCACCGATGGGATACCATTGGTAGGTCCTATAGACGGTGATGTCGTTCATCAGTTTGAAGTTCTTTCCCGAAGTCTCTAGCGATCCGTCGCTGACGGCATTGATGAAGTACTTCAGCTCCGGCGCATTGCGTATCAGGTAGGGGTTGTCTGCTTCGCCCGTGCCGTAGAGCCCTTCGGTGGGTTTTGTCTGTGGCTTCAGTATCATGGCCGTAGCCGTACTGTCGTAGTCTTCATAGGGACTTGTGTAAGGTGGTTCCGTCTCATCGTCTTTTTCCAACTCCTCAAAGGCATCTTTCAGTTCGTCCAGCTTGTCGCAAGAGGCGAGTGATGTTCCCAGAAAAGAGAGGCAGAGCATACCCGTCATAAAACAATGTAAACTCTTACATTGAATTCTGTCCACCAATTTGTTTAAAGTGTTCATAATTATAGAGATTATAATCTTGGTTATTAAAATTTAATGAAAATCTAAACGTCTGGCAAAACTACAAATAAAAAATGGAATGACCAAATAGATGGGGAACCGTTTTTCCTCCTGTATCATCAGTTTCCAGATATCATTCTTTGTCATGATTACAGGGTTGTTTTAGATTTTACAAATTACTTTCTTTTCAAGACGAGACTGTGTCAGGTTCCCGAAGAGCGCATCCGACACCTGTGCAATCCCGTTGGCAAAGGTAGGGGCGAAACCCTTTTCGCCTTCAACGGATTTCCGGGAAATAAAGAGTCTGAAAATTGAAAATCCTCTGAAGTGTTCTCATTCCCAAATGCTTATAGTGGTTGTTGCGGATGTGATTTCCATGGGGGATTTCCGGATTGTATCTTTTTTAGCGATGTTTCCTTATTTTTCGATAAAATTACCTACATTTGCAACCCGAATTGCTGGTTGATGCATCACGATATGGAGAATCTTATACTGACTGCAGTGGATGCATCAATATCGGGATTGAAGAAATAAATAAAATTAATGTGATTATGAACAGGAAACTGATATCGGTGCTATTCATCACAATGATGATGAGCATACAGACGGGTTTAGCACAGGGTGCAGACGCGCTGATGAATGAGTTCAAGAAGGAAAAAAATGTAAGTTCTGTAGGATCATCATGGGCAGAACTGAAGATAATCAAGGTGCTCGGAAAGAAAATGGCTCAAGCCTACTCAAATGGAACGAAAGAAGATAGAACAGAAAATGACCAAAATGCGGACAGCCTGAAACATGTTAGTTTAAGAAAAAGGGCCATTTCGCTATCCATATTCTTTCATAATTACAACGTGAGCAGCGTGAAAAGAATAAGCCTTGACAGCTGTACACACGATGTTAAAAGTCGTTGGTGTGAAAAGGCCGCAGGGTATGCTCCGAATGGGTTCAGTCTGATAAGTCGGACGAAGAAAGAGATGGTTCACGTTAAAGTAAAAGATGGTGTGGCTGAGCAATTCATCATCACCAACTTTGAACCGAAGGACTGTGGACAAATGATAATGAAGGGGAAATTTCCAATGAAAGAAACAGAAGACAAGGAAATCTACTCACTTTATCAAAAGTTTACGTCCGAACCGGATGTGGAATATACTCGTCTTCCTAAGTTTGCGTGCGACATGCTTGCGGTAGAGGATACCGTTGGATGCTTCGAACGGCTACAGTCATCTCTGTCGCTTGAGTTTGAACATTGTAATGAGTCTGCCAAACAGTCTTTTAGGGAACAGGTAAAAGGTCTCTCACTTTCGGGTTTCCTCCCATTGAAGGATGCTGCATCTGAGTCGAAACACTATCAGTTGAAAGCCAAACGTCGTGCAGACGGTACCATCGTGGAACTGTTGGCTTTCAACTTGACCGATTCTCCCACGATGATGTATCTTGTCGGGGACATCGAAAAGAAAGAGATAGCCAAATTCATTTATGAGCTTTTGGAGAAGGATTAGAATCAGTAAAATGTCTGATCTATAGGTCTAAGATTACGTTTAAAAATGGAAATGTATGGGAAAGATTCTATGAGACTATGAGAACGTTTTACTCATCCGTAAAAGAGGAAAGAACAAGTTTCGGAAGAGGGGCTGGTATCATGAGAAATAAGGCTGGAAGAATTATTTCGCGAAATAGTTCTGTACAATATGAGTACCATATATATGATGTTTGGTAGTGAATAAATCAATTAGTAGAACATACAGTTTATCGTATAAATGTAAAGAACGGGTGCATCCTTCATCGGGTGCACCCGAGTTTTTTATATGGGTGTCATTTCGAATCAAGCTGAAACACACACTACGGACTTCCGTACTTGGAGTATTCAAAAAAGTGATTTTATCCTAAATAGGATTATTCTAAATAGGATAAATTCAATATTTTCCGTATCTTTGCCCCGCAATCAAACAGACAAAGTATGGATAATCCGTTCGTAACCAAGGGATATGCAGGTCCGGAGTACTTTTGTGACCGCATAGAGGAGACTAAAAAAATGGTGGATTTGACCACCAATGGTAACAATATAGCCCTGATTTCTCCGCGTCGTGTAGGAAAAACAGATTTGATACACCACTGTTTTCAACAAACAGAAATCAAGGAGAAATTCCACACGTTCCACATTGATATCTATGCAACAACCAGCATCACAGACTTTGTGAATGTCTTCGGAAGAACCATCCTCGAAGAATTGAAGCCCAAAGGACGCTCGGCATGGGAAGGATTCTTGAATATGCTCCGCTCCATACGTTCGGAAATCTCGTTCGATATCAACAATAATCCGACTTGGAGTCTGGGACTTGGAGACATCAGCAATCCCACAACGACATTGGATGAAATCTTCAGCTATCTGAACCAAGCCGACAAACCTTGTCTGATTGCCATTGATGAGTTTCAGCAAATCGTCAAATATCCCAATGGAACAAATATCGAAGCCATGCTTCGGACATACATTCAAAAGTGTGTCAATGCTACTTTTATCTTTGCTGGATCACAACGGCATCTGATGGGCGAGATTTTCACTTCTCCCTCGCGGCCTTTCTACCAGTCCGTACTAATCATGAACCTGCAACCTATCTCCATGGATAAATACATTGAATTTGCCCAAATGCAATTCCGCAAATACGGTAAAGAAATCGAAGCAGAGGCTGTTGCTGAAGTCTATACCCAGTTCGATGCTGTGACCTCATGCATTCAGCGGACACTCAACATCCTGTTCCTCCAGACCCTGCCTGGAAACGTCTGCACACAAGAAATGGTGGCGAATGGCATCAGGTACATTCTCGAACTATTCTCCGAGACCTACGAAACTTTATTGGAGAAGATACCGGAAAAACAACGTGAAGTGTTCATTGCTATTGCCAAAGAAGGACGTGCCAAGAGCATAACAGGCAAGAATTTTATCAAGAAATACCATCTGCAAACGGCCAGTGTCGTTACCGCAGCCACACGCAGTCTGCTGGAGAAGGATTTCATTACCCAAACAAAAGACGAATACACCGTCTATGACCCCTTCTTTGCACGTTGGCTGAAAGAAAGGTATTGAGTCTTGAAGAAATATGCTTATTCATGTCCCTTTTTACAATAAAAAACAGTACTTTTGTGGCGAGATTCACTTATCTTATTGAAAATGATAGGGATGTTATATTGACTGTTGATTGACCAAAATAGAATTATAAACTACAAAATTAGATAATATGAAAAAAGTAACATTTTTAATCTTGGGGATAATGTTTGCGCTGTCTTCTGTGGCAGGTGAGCGCTCATACCTAGAGGTGAAGTTCGTTTCAGGAGACCTTGGAATGATATACAGTGACTGGTCTCTCATAAAAATGGAGCAGGAGTATAACCCGCAAAAAAAAACATTTGTGTTGAAAATCAACGATGATACTTATGATTTTTTGGAGTTCAAAGAACTGCGTTTTGTGCCCAAAGCGCAAAGTATAGAACAGCCCGAAACAACTAAGGAGACACTATCGTTCCATCTGTATGACCGTCGCGTTGTCATTTCGGGAAGTAATCTGTCGGGCATTGGGGTTTATACGATTGACGGCAAGATTGTTCCTGCTGCTGTTGAGCGGAGCGAAGAGAACGTGACAGTCGATTTGACTTCCTGTGCTCCGGGTATTTATATTGTGAAAACTAACATCAATTCTATAAAAGTCTCTATCCGATGAAAAACTATATGACTACATTGCTCCTGCTGCTTGCCACACAGGTTTGCGCACAGGAGATGCTGCTGTTGAACGGGAAGAAATACAGAATAGCAGACATTGAGAATATTACCGTTACTACCACGCGTCCTCAGTTGCCCGATGTCCTGGCGGCACAGGGCGGATACTCCATCTTCTCCGAAGCATTGGAGGTGACTGGCATTGCTGATTCCATCTCTTATTGGGATACTTTTGGTACCTATTCATGCTCAAACAATACGGGTCGTCCTGGTTCGTCTTTCAGGGGACCATATTATGTCCCTACTGATTGTAAAATCAAATATTCCGTCTTTGCTGTTACTGATGAAACGTTTGCATCGTTGGGCATCACGAATCTTTCGGACTTGAAGGTGATGTGTGTCGAATGGTATGGCCGTGCGGCTGATTGGTACGACTATCCAGGCAAGGGGGCTCATGCCATCAGTACGGGAAACGACTATACCAGTGTCTATAACGTGCTCAACATGTTTGTCCGCTATCACATCATTAAGGCAGGTGCGCCAGTGTCGAGACTGCTGTATGAGTATGATCCTGAAAACTGGAATTGGAATTTCGCTTTCGGTGGTGAACCCTATGAGTACTACGAGACCCTGCTTCCACACACACTGATGAAGATTTGGCAACCGCTCTATCAGAACACAGGAGAATCTACCAACATTTGGATTAACCGTTGGCGCGCGAACAATACACTCACTGATGAGGTGGGTACTTTTGGTAGCGATGCCACTCACTCAATCATAAAAACAGGCAGCCTGATTGTGCGCGACCAGTCGGATATTACAGCTTTGAACGGTTATATCCACACCGTCAATGCTCCGTTAATCTACAATACCGATGTGGTAAACGGTGTATTGAATGAACGTATGCGTGTGGATGCCGGAGCTATTCTTCACGAGCTGAGCAACAACGGTATACGTTTTGCTACAACGGAAGAAATTGGAACTATGAATCAGGAGGGAACAGATGGAACCTTGACCCGCCTGCCATTGGATTATTTTGAGAACTTCGTGTGCTATAGCGGTGAAAAGACACATTTTGCATGGTACACTACAGGACCTTGGCGTGCATGGGGTGCTGATCAAGTTTCAATTTGGGGAAGCGACAATAAAGGTGTTATTGATTTTGCATTCCGCTTGCCTTCCGTTCCTTCTGGAACATATGAGGTGCGTTTCATCTACCCGCCTATGTCGAATTGTGGAATGGTTTATCCTTATATCGGTACATCGAGCGACACCACTTCCATGCAATTGCTTGTCCCGTTTGATGCAGCATATCCCAATTCGGGTTCGCAAGAAGATCGTCGTTCCAGTGGTTATTTGTTAGTATCTGAATTCCAAGATTATGGTGTGGAATCTGACCAGATTTTGCACAGCAATGGATATTTACGTGCACCTGCCAGCTTCTCACGCGGTACGTACAACCAGATTAAGAACCGTATAGCTTCACCTTATGAATTGACAGCAACGATTAGCAATTGCTGTCGTTACGAAGAAGGATACGGAACAACCATGCTACGCCGTATTCTCGGTACTGTAGAGATTAGTCAACAGAACGACTATTGGCTCAGATTGAAAATTGTAAACCCTACAGGGTCGGGGATCAGCTATGACCAATTTGGTTTTTCTTTTGACTTCATAGAATTGGTTCCCACCTCAGTAGTGAATAATTCGAATTTCTCAGAAGACTGGTATTAATCGTTTGCATAATATAGAGTAAATATGAAAAAATATATATTGACATACGTTTTGCTCGTGGTTACAGTTTGTGGAGCAATGGCACAACTACGCGAGTTTCCTGCTTTGCAGATAAACTTTAAGGATGGCACCTCGGAATTGGTGACTTATCCGATTTCCGGATACCGTTATGGAGTGGAGAATCCCGAGGATGGAGACTACATTACCTGTTCATTCGGCTACAATGCTACGGTATCAGAATTGATTCCGGGAAATATGGTGCCGATGTACTCTTTGACTGAATACGGCAAAGAAGCTTTGGGTGAGTGTTCCAAAGTAGGACTGATATTCTCGGACAAACCCATTGATAGAACAGCGATTGATGTGACAACTTTGTCGGACTTCCATGTTATCATTAATGGGGTGGGTGAGAATCGCTATCCAAGCAGAGAATACGATGCAGTAGTGAATTACTTCACAACATTTGCACAGGATTTGGGGACGGTCTATTATTGTTTGGCCTATTATGTGCTCGATGGTAAGACTTACTATAGCAAGCCTGTGACACAGGTGGCGGACAAGCTGTTGGCTGATGTGTTGAAACGTCAGGGCTTGGAGGCTTTGTTCCTTGATACCGGGACTGCGATTGTTCTGGATACTGAGCATGTCCGGGAAAAACTTTTAGCCCATTATGGCGTGGCTTCATCCTTGTGCATCGATTCTTTGGTGAGCATGAAGGAAAAAGAGTATTTCAATACACTGACGAAAGAAACAGCGAAGCAATATGCCACAAGCACGGAGGCTTGCTCTGACGGGACTATTTATACCTTGGAATTGCCTGAATCTTATGCTCAAGAAATCATTGCGTACATAGAACAAGAGGGTAACACTCCTTTCTATGTAAAAGCAACGGCTGAAGTGGCTATTAATTCCTCGTCTAATGACAAAAGGGAATTTACAACTTGCTTGCCTGTTGGTGTCGGTTTGACCATGGTGGATTGTGAGGAGTCATGGGGAGTGAAGGACAATCAGTATCTTCATACCAATATCCCTGCAACCTCCAATTATTGTCCTGCAATCGCTGTAAATTTGAATCACATCATGCAACCAGGTAAGAAGTATAACGTCACTTTCAGTCTGGCTCCGCAGACAGATGCCATGTCGGTGGATACACTTGATTTGGAGTGTTATGTCCTGATGGCCGATGGTTTGGGTACAGACAATGTAAACGATACATATCCGACACATGTCGGCACTCCGAAGGCTACATCCGATTTTTACGTAAAGAATCCTGCTGATGGTACTTTTGTCTTTGTTGGCTATGTTGATAAGGTGACAAGTTACACCTTCGAGTACATTCCTGAACGTTTGGTGTTCAACCATGCATTCAAGGTGCGTAACCGATTGAATTCGATGCTTTCATCCTACAGAAAAAAATACGGTCAAAATATTCGCTTGATAGGCGTAGAGGTCGTTCCTGCGGAATGAATGAAATAAGAAAAGTCACGGGTGCATCCTTCATCGGGTGCACCCGAGACTTTTTATATGGGTGTCAAAGGACCGTGTTGAAAAAAAGAATGGCTGAAAAACGCTCTATTCCAAGATTAAGTTGTAACTTTGCGCCATAATTATAAATCTAACATCAATAACATTAAATCATTTATGGAAATACCTTTTGCAGAATCTTGGAAAATCAAGATGGTAGAACCCATCAAGAAAAGTACACGTGAAGAGCGTGAACAGTGGATTAAGGAGGCGAACTATAATCTCTTTCAGTTGAAATCTGATCAGGTTTATATTGACTGTCTGACAGACTCAGGAACCGGTGCGATGAGCGACCGTCAGTGGGCGGCCATGATGATGGGTGACGAAGCGTATGCGGGTTCAGCATCATTCTTCCAGCTGAAAGATACCATCACTCGCTTGACCGGTTTTGAATATGTGATTCCTACTCATCAGGGACGTGCGGCTGAGAACGTGTTGTTCAGCCATTTGGTGAAGAACGGCGATATAGTTCCCGGTAACTCTCACTTCGATACGACCAAGGGACACATCGAAAGCCGCAAGGCTACTGCCCTCGACTGCACCGTGGATGAGGCCAAGGATACTCAGTTGGAGGTTCCCTTCAAGGGTAATGTGGATCCGAAGAAGTTGGAGGCTGCTTTGGCTGAACATGCTGACAAGATTCCTTTCATCATCGTGACCATTACCAACAATACGGCCGGTGGTCAGCCCGTATCTATGCAAAACTTGCGCGAAGTGCGTGCTTTGGCTGACAAGTATGGCAAGCGTGTGGTATTCGACTCTGCCCGTTTTGTGGAGAATGCTTACTTCATCAAGACCCGTGAAGAGGGTTATGCCGACAAGACCATCAAGGAAATCGTGAAGGAAATGTACGACTTGGCCGACGGTATGACCATGAGTGCCAAGAAGGACGGTATCGTAAACATGGGTGGTTTCATCGCTACTCGTCACGAGGACTGGTATGAAGGTGCCAAACGTTTCTGTATTCCTTTTGAAGGTTACTTGACTTACGGTGGTATGAACGGCCGCGATATGGCAGCTTTGGCAGTAGGTTTGGACGAGAATACCGAGTTGGACAACATTGAGACACGTATCCGTCAGGTGCAGTATTTGGCTGCCAAGTTGGACGAGTATGGTATCCCTTATCAGCGTCCTGTAGGCGGACACGCTTTGTTCGTGGATGCTGACATGGTGCTCTCTAACGTTCCCAAGGAGGAGTTCCCCGCTCAGACATTGGCTATCGAGCTCTATCTGGAGGCCGGAGTACGTGGATGCGAAATCGGTTACATCTTGGCTGACCGTGATCCTGTGACCCGTGAGAACCGTTTCGGTGGTCTCGACCTGTTGCGCCTCTGCATCGCCCGTCGTGTCTATACCAACAACCACATGGACGTGATTGCCGCTGCATTGAAGAATGTCTATGACCGTCGCGATAGCATTAAACACGGTGTGAAAATCGTGTGGGAAACTGAATTGATGCGTCACTTTACTGTGAAGTTGGCCCGCATAGAGGATTGATTCCCTCTATAAGGTTGGATATTAGGCACAGATTACACGGATTAGTGGATTTTTTTTGTAAAATTCCCTGATAATCGGTGTAATCTGTGCCTGTTTTTTTAGAATATTCTTCTTTCCTGAAGACTAAAATGTGTGAAATGTTCGTTTGTTAAAGAATTTATTTGTTCCTTTGTGGTCTGTTTGAAAATATCTTATAAAGATTGAATAAAGCGATGAAACGAATATTGATAGTCTTGCTCAGCTGTTTGCTGGTATCGGTGGGCGCATGGGCAGAGGTGGTGTCTGAAGCTCAGGCACGGAAAATTGCACAGGGATTCCGTCAGAAAGGTGCACGTAGTGTGACTAATCCTACGTTGGTATATACCGGTATGGCAAAGAGTTCAGGAGCACGAAGTGTGGATGCCCCGACATTCTATGTCTATAACTATGAAGATGGCCAGGGGTTTATCATAGTTGCCGGAGATGATTGTGCGCCTTCGGTGTTGGCTTATGCTGACGAAGGGGCTTTTGTGGCAGACGAAGGATTGCCTGCACAGGTAGGCTATTGGCTGGACACGTACAGTTCTTATATTGACGGAGTACGTTCCGGGGCGCGTGCGATAGTGGAAGCACCGGACTTGGGGGAATTTGACGTTGCTGTGGAACCCCTGTTGAAGACGGCCTGGGATCAAGCTGAGCCTTATAATGGCTTATGTCCGCTTTGGTCACCTACCGAGCGTTGTGCAACCGGATGTGCCGCTACTGCCATTGCTCAGGTGATGAAGTATCACCAATGGCCCGAGAGTGGAGAGAAGACAATGACACACAATGGCATAGTGATGGATTTTTCCAAAAGCCATTATGATTGGGACAATATGTTGGACACCTATACAGCAGGTGAATATACGGAGACTGAAGGATATGCTGTAGCCAAACTGATGTATGATGTGGGTATGTCGGCACAAATGGCGTACAGTTATGAAAGCGGTGCCCAGAATGTACACATTTATCGTTCGCTTTATACCTATTTCAAGTATAGTAAGAAGGCACGTTTTGTATCGCTCAACAGTATGCCTGCAACGGATTGGACAGCGCTTATCCGTGCTGAACTGGAAGCTGGACGCCCTGTCTATTACAGCGGTGTTTCAGAGGACCAGACGATGGGACACGCTTTCGTGTGCGACGGTATCAGTGAAAATAACACCTTCTTCCACTTTAACTGGGGATGGAGCGGCCATTGCAATGGGTTCTACAGTGTGTTCATGTTGAATCCTCCCATTCCGGGTATCGGAGGAGGACAAGGACTGTTCAACCTGGACCATTGGGCCATTGTGGGCATCGAACCGGCTAAAGAGGATGAGAGTATGCTTACTGTAAGACCCGTATTGCTGCTGACTGAATATTTGCGCACCAATACGTCGCAAACGTCATTGGGACGTTCTTTCCCCGTTAATATTCGTGGTATCGCTAATTATGGTCCGGGAAATGCCTCAGCCCAATTGGCGATAGGTCTGTATCAGGATGGAAAATTCCAGCAGGTGGTTTCAAGTGCCATGAATCTGTCTCTTCAAGAATTTCGGGGTACAGTCATCAACAATCATTCAGTGACTTTACCCAAGACGTTGAAAGATGGTCTTTATGAGTTGCGTGTAGTCGTAGGGTATGATGACGAGTGGAGTGAAGTGGTTTATGAGCGTACGGCCTATGTGCGTAGTATTTGGGTGACGGTGCAAGAGGGAAAGGTTGTCATTCATCCGGAAAAAGCGGAAGGCTTGGATATCCGTTGTTCGATGAACGGACAAATGGTTGCCGGTATGCCTTCGACCTTTTTGCCGGGGAAGAAATATCCGTTGAGAGCAACCCTTGTCAATCAGGGCGAATTGCATTTCAATGGTGTTGTTGGATATCGTTTGTTGAAGTGTCCTGAGCAGTCATCCGAGCCCTCCTTTGGTGGGGAGCAGGATACGGTTGTCGTATCCGAAGGGGATACTCAGATGTTCCTTTACGGTGGCTCTCATGAGAAACAGTATGATTTCTCTATCCGTATGAACGAGCCGGGTGAATACCTGCTACGTTGTTACTATGAGGATCCTGTCAGTCAGGACGAGGTGTTGATGTTCACTTCCCAACCTATCCGAGTGGAGGAGCCGGCCGAGAAGTATAACCGTCAAATCGTTGTAGAGCAACTTTGGCAGGGTGGCGACCATCGTACGATGCAGCAGCTGCTTGAAACTTACCCCAATAATGTCATCGGTATCACTGTATGGGATAAGTTCTATTCCCAGCTTGCATATGTTGATTCGCTGAATCTGCCTACGGGGAAAAAAGCGTTGATGAATCGTGTATCCGACAACCCTATGGAAAATCTTTCAAATGCCGAGTCGTATCTTCAAGAGTGGCTGGCTGTTCCTGCCATTGCTTCAGTGGAGGCCAAAGCTAAATATACAACATTTGTCAAAGATTCCGTTGAGGTCAACTTGACTGCCCGTTTTGCCTATTCGGCCGAAGAGGTTGACATGCGTTGGGCTGTCGTATCTCTGAACCGTTCGCCCATCGATGGCGGTGGCGAGGAGTGGTCTTATACCGATATGGCAACAGGCTTCCATCCCTCTGATGCATGGGGAGGAGCTGTAGGAAGCATTCCCTCTGAGGTGAAGGTGGGTGAGGAGTACACCTATACAATCAATCTCAAACCGTTATACACCGATGAACTGATGCTTGTGGCTCTGTTGATTGACGGTGAGACGGGTGAAATCTGTAATGCCGTATCCCTCCACCAGAGTGAAATAGCTCCCGCGAGCGGAGAAGTGATGCCTACGGGTGTCAATCTCGAACGTACATCGGCTACCATGAATACCGGTGTCTCCGTAGAATTGACAGCAACCGTTTTGCCGGCCATCGCTTCGCAGGAAATCGTATGGACAAGCAGCAATCCTGAAGTGGCATCCATCGGAGAAAGGGGGGTGCTGAATGCGTTGAAGGCCGGAACAGCCGTCATCCGTGCGGCTTCTGCTGTCGATATGGAAGTGTTTGCCGAGATGACCCTGACTGTCAATCAGGCAGACTATACGCAAGTGCAACAGGTGGAGGCTGGTTGTTTGCGCTATTTGGTGGACTTCGATTCGTGTCCCGACAAACTGATATTGGGTGGAGAACTCAACGGTACGGACATCGAGTTGATTCGCCGTTTGTCAGGAGAAGAGGATATGCCGGTAGAAGGCATTGTACTTCCCAATACTTTCCCCTTACATGTGTTAGATATCAGCCAATGCCGTATCGTTGCGGGAGGAAATGCTTATTACAAAGAGTATGTGACTGAGGACAATGTGATAGGAACTGAAATGTTTGAATCGCGGACATTCTTGGAAGAGGTGGTGTTGCCTCAGACGGTAGTTGCCATCGGGGACAATGCTTTTGCCGGTTGTACAGGACTGAAGGACATTGAAATCCCCGCTTCCGTTGCGACTATCGGTTATGCATCCTTCTATGGCTGTACGGGCTTGGAGGCTTTTGTTGTAGCAGCAGAAAATAAAGCATTCAAAACGGTGGATGGCGTCCTCTATAATAATGCCGGAACTGAATTGGTGGCTTATCCAGCATCCCGTGAGGGCGTTGTTTATTCGCCTGAGGAGAATACCACCCGACTTCGTTCCTATGCTTTCAGCTATGCTCAATATCTTGAGACGTTCGAAAGCAATCTCCGACTTTCTACCATCGATTATGGGGCTTTCTACCAGGCGGTTCGTCTGCAAAAGGTTAGTCTCGGCAACCGTTTGAAGTGGGTAGAGGAATATGCCTTTGCCGGATGTACAGGACTGGAATCTGTTTTCTGTGCTGGAGTGATGCCCGCAGAATGTGCTGTCAATGCTTTTGAAGGGGTATCCAAGAGTGCATGTACACTTTATATTGCGGATGAAAATGTTTGTCAGGATTACAAAGAAACACCGGGTTGGGATTATTTTACACAGATCGTATCCGGAGCATATTCGGTGGAGAATGTTCTGGCTGCTGTTGTGGACATACGCCCGTTTGTAGGAGGATTTGTCGTCTCTGGAATAGGGGCAGGAGAAACTGTTTCGGTCTATAATGCGGCAGGTGTATTGGTACGTCAGGTGGTGGCATCGGGAGGTGAAACTGTTGTCCCGTTGTCTACTCCGGGGCTTTATATCGTCCGAATGGCTGGATTTGGCGGAAAAGTTGTTGTCAGATAAGGATAAATGACTATCTTTGTCCCCCAATACAATGAATATCAATAAAAATAATAAAGATAAAAATGAAGAATTATAGTAAATATGCTGTTTGGGTTTTGTTGGCATCTGCCCCTTTGGTCGTTTCATGTTCGGATGATGATGAACCGAAGTTGCCCTCACGCGAAATTGTGAAAGTGGATATCTATAAATCCGATTCAGAGAACGATCTGTTTCAAAAAACGGCTCAGTATCAGTTTGGGTACGATGAGAGGAATCGTGTGAAAGATGTACGTACTGAATATAAGTCTCAGAAAGTGACGTATAATTACGGAACAAACAAAATGGAGTACACATGGACAGGAAGTGATCCTGCTATAGGAGGGACTTTTGTTACTCGTTTTGAAGCTACTATGCGTAGTGGGCGCGTACATGTTGGCTCTGTTGATTATGAGGCTGGAAGTGAAACAGATGCTATCTATAATTATAGCTATCATTATTCAGGAAGTGGATATCTGAGTGATGCAACTTTCGGTAGTTCTCAATCTTTCAGTTATGAATGGGGAAATACTTCAATGGTCATCACAAGCCGCCCCTCCAAATATGATGCTGAATATCTGTATTCAAAAGTGACCAATGATTATAGCTTCGACCTCAATGTGCTTCCTTTGTTGGTGGATTCCCGTACAAATGTATTGATGGAACTGAATGCTTATGCTCAGTTGGCTGGCGCTTTGGGAGCACGTTATCCGAAATTCTTGGAGGATAAGGATTACGCCTACGATTATCTGTTTGATGCTGATGGGCGTTTGGTGCAGATTGTCCAAGAACCGGCAAGCATGATTCCTACCAAGCAGGAAACCTATTGGTTTATGATTCATTACGGCGAATAAAAAGGTTTAGGGATTAAGGAAGGTTTCTCTCTCTCCTTTCTGTGTCTTCCTTTTTCCCTCCTTTTTTTGTTCTTTCTCCTTTAGGATAGTAATGTCTCTATATATAATAAGGTATAGGGAATAAGATTGGAAGTCGGGATATATGTGTGCTTAAAAAATATTTTTAATAATATAGTGCTGTCTATTAGGTGGTTGTGTGCATGATGAGAAATAAAAGATAAAAAAGTTGCAGAAAAGTTTGCTCACTTCACAGAAAACCTCTACCTTTGCATCGCTTTTGAAAAGAAAGGGCAGCCCTTCGGGCGTTTAGCTCAGCTGGTTCAGAGCATCTGCCTTACAAGCAGAGGGTCGGCGGTTCGAATCCGTCAACGCCCACCAACGAAATCAGCTCTTTCGATTCAACAAGCAAAAACCTTTCGGGCGTTTAGCTCAGCTGGTTCAGAGCATCTGCCTTACAAGCAGAGGGTCGGCGGTTCGAATCCGTCAACGCCCACCGAAGAGGAGCACTGCATGTTGAATGTAGTGCTTTTTTGTTTTAATACTGTATCAATTTAATAACAAGAATAAAGAACAATGGCTGCAAAACCTGGAATTCCGAAAGGTACGCGCGACTTTTCGCCTGTAGAGATGGCGAAACGCAATTATATATTTAACACGATTCGTGATGTATATGCCCTCTATGGCTTTCAGCAGATTGAGACTCCGTCAATGGAGAATCTCTCAACGCTGATGGGTAAGTATGGTGAAGAGGGAGACAAACTGCTTTTTAAAATCCAAAATTCGGGTGACTATTTCAAAGGACTCACAGATGAAGAATTGCTCAGTCGCAATGCGGCCAAGTTGGCTTCCAAGTTTTGTGAAAAGGGACTTCGCTATGACCTCACTGTTCCTTTTGCCCGTTATGTCGTGATGCATCGCGAGGAGTTGGCTTTGCCTTTCAAACGTTATCAGATTCAGCCGGTATGGCGTGCTGACCGTCCACAGAAGGGACGTTATCGTGAGTTCTATCAGTGTGATGCTGATGTGGTCGGTAGCGATTCGTTGCTTAATGAAGTGGAACTGATGCAGATTGTTGATACTGTTTTCACCCGTTTTGGAATTCGTGTTTGCATTAAGATCAACAACCGTAAGATTCTCAGTGGTATAGCCGAAATCATTGGCGAAGCTGACAAGATTGTAGATATTACCGTAGCCATTGACAAGTTGGACAAGATAGGTTTGGATAATGTTAATGCAGAATTGGCCTCAAAGGGTATCAGCCAGGAAGCTATTGACAAGTTACAGCCCATCATTTTGTTGAATGGTACCAATGCCGAAAAGTTGACAACCTTGAAGGAAGTGCTTGCGGCCAGTGAAATTGGTCTGAAAGGAGTGGAGGAGAGTGAGTTTATCCTGAATACATTGGAATCGCTCGGATTGAAAAATGAGGTGGAACTCGATTTGACTCTTGCTCGCGGACTGAATTATTATACAGGGGCCATCTTTGAGGTGAAAGCGTTGGATGTTGAAATTGGTAGTATCACTGGTGGTGGCCGTTATGATAACTTGACGGGAATCTTTGGTATGCCAGGAATCTCTGGTGTGGGAATTTCATTCGGTGCTGACCGAATCTTTGATGTTCTCAACCAACTGGAACTTTATCCGAAAGAGGCTGTTACCGGTACCCGTGTACTTTTTGTCAATTTCGGTGCAGCCGAAATGATCTATTGCCTTCCCGTACTTGCCCGTCTGCGTGCAGCTGGAATCTCAGCAGAGATATTCCCCGACAGTGCGAAGATGAAGAAACAGATGGCGTACGCCAATGCCAAGGGGGTTCCCTATGTGGCTATTGTGGGCGAGAATGAGATGGCCGAAGGCAAGGTGATGCTGAAAAACATGACGACTGGAGAGCAGAATCTCTTGACCGTTGATGAACTGGTAGCTGTGTTATAATTAGAATGGGTTTGGTGGGATTGATATTGCCCGTCAGCCCCATCATATTTATAGGTTTTATCAGACCTTTTAAGAATAGAATTATTAACTAATACAGATATATGCTTATGAGAAATTTGAAAAAACTGAGTCTGATTGCATTGCTAGGAGTATCATCCCTAACGCTTCAGGCACAAGTGACAGCTGAGTCACAGATGGAAAAACTCGGCCGTGGATTGGTGGTATTGCCCTCCAGTTCGTCCGGTAAGTTCGTTAGTTGGCGTCTTTTGGGAACGGATGATTTGAACCGTATCTCCTTCGATGTTTTGCGCGATGATAAAGTCGTAAAGGCCGATTTGCGTGATGTCACTTGTTACAACGATGCGGGTGGAAGCAACTCCAGTCATTATCAGATTGTGACAAAAGTAGATGGTGTACCCGTGGATACCACAGCAAAGGTGACTCCATGGACCAATTACTTCTATCAGTTGCATCTCGATCGTCCGAAAGGTGGAACCTTCGATGGTGTGGATTATACCTATTCGCCCAATGACTGCT
Source organism: Phocaeicola sp. (assembly GCA_045647865.1). GTDB lineage: Bacteria > Bacteroidota > Bacteroidia > Bacteroidales > Bacteroidaceae > Phocaeicola_A. Next base: position 196,364 of record JAZRMW010000063.1, on the reverse strand, counting down.
CTGTCGGTGATGTGGATGGCGACGGTGAATATGAAATATTTGTCAAGTGGGATCCCTCCAACTCAAAGGATAACTCGCAGGACGGAAAAACCGGTAAAGTTTTTATTGATTGCTACAAAGTTGATTGGACGGCTGGTGGTTCTGAAACTACCCCTCAGAAGTTGTGGCGCGTTGACTTGGGTTTGAACATCCGTGCCGGTGCCCATTATACTCAGTATATGGTTTACGACTTTGATGGAGATGGTTGCGCTGAGATGTTGTGCAAGACCGGTCCGGGCAGTAAAGACGGATTGGGAGAGTATGTCAGTGCAGCCGGAACAGAGGAAGCCATCAAGAATACCAATAATACAAAGACTTGGCGTAACAGTAGCGGAAAGATTGATGGGGGGTATGAATTCCTCACGGCCTTTGATGGCTTGACAGGTAAGGCCATTCATACTACCTTCTACAAACCAAACCGCAATGCTACAACCGTAGGAAGTGAAGCTACAGGCTCTTTCAACTGGCATGATAGCGGTACGGATAAGGCCAGCTATGGAAACCGTGGTGAACGCTATTTGGCCTGTGTCGCTCAGTTGGATGGTCCCGATGCCAATCCTTGTGCTGTCTTTGTCCGTGGATATTATACCTATTCATATTTGTGGGCAGTCTCTTTCGACGGAAAGGAAATCAAAGACCGTTGGTATCATGCATCCAACAAAACTACTCAATACAGTTTGACTGACTCAGCCGGTGTGACCAAACCCTATCCTGCCAAGGTGCCTACACGTGGAAGTGGTAGCCGCACCATGTACGGTAACGGAAATCACAATATCTCTGTAGCCGATGTCGATGGAGACGGATGCGATGAAATCATTTTCGGTTCGGCCGCTCTTGACCACGATGGAAAGTTGCTTTATGCTACAGGTTTTGGTCATGGCGACGCTATCCATGTGGCTGACCATAATCCCGATCGTCCGGGTTTGGAAGTATTCGAAGTGCACGAAGCTTCGCCTTACGGATGGGATCTTCATGATGCTGCTACGGGTGAAATCCTTTTCAGCGCTTCTGCTACAGGGGATACCGGACGTGGTATTGCCGCACAGATGTCTGCTGATTATCGTGGTTCGCTCTTCTGTTGCTCTTCCGACCGTACTCCGCGTAGCGCTTTGACTGGTTTGACGGCCGGTTCGGGTAGTACCTCTATGAACTTTCGTATATTCTGGGATGGCGATTTGCAAGAAGAACTTTTCGATGGCGGAAAGATTGACAAATGGAACGGAAACGGTACTTCGCGTCTCAAGATTGGTGGAAAGGATCTCTATGCTTATAACTCTTCCAGCACTTGCAACGGCAGTAAGTCCACTCCGAATTTGCAAGCTGATATTTTCGGTGACTGGCGTGAGGAAGTTATCTTATGGAACAGCAGTACAGGAGCTACGCTCAATCTCTTCACAACAAACACAGCCACCACGTATGCCGTGCCTACGCTGATGCACGACCATACCTATCGTCTTGGTGTTGCTTGGCAGAATGTGGCTTACAACCAACCTCCTCATATTGGATATTACTTGCCCGACAGTTGTCTGCCTTCCATCAAAGTGATAGAAGAAGTGGAGCAGACCATCGCTTTGGGTGACAGTATTCGTCCCGTTGTAGCTCGTTATCGTTTTGCTACATCAGCAGGTCTTGACTCTACCTATGTGGGAGAGAACAAGCAGAGTGGCCTTCCTGAGGGTTTCAAGCGTGCAACCAGCTATTCGGATAAGCGGATTACGCTGACCGGTAAGCCCGAAGCTTTGGGAGATTATACATTCGTATTCCGTGTGACTAATCCTTCAAACCTCAAGGAAAAATACTATACCCGTGCCGTGGTGCATGTGGTCACTCCCGAAGGAATTGGACACGTCGAAAGCGATGTACGCCCCATCGATATGGATGCTCCTGTCTATGACCTGCAAGGCCGCAAGGTTGCCACATTGCAACAAGTTGAATCGGGACTTCCCCTCCAACCGGGTGTATATCTCGTCAATGGTCGCAAGGTTCTGGTGAAGTAAACAACCGAATATTGCCTTCAGACAAAATAGGCAAGCAGAAAAGATGCACAAACAATGCATTCTTATGTACGAAAGAATGCTAATCTTACAAGGGTAGGATTAGCATTCTTTTTTTATAAGATTGAGAATGATTTAAAAAAGATCATACACTTTCTTGGAAAAAACGTTCCAACGTTCTTTGCTATTGACAAATTTTGTTACCTTTGCGCCGTTCAGTCATCCTTTGGGATGCTTTTTCGAGATTTGTATGTAATTTAGTAACAGAAAACGATATATGAAAAAGATTTTTAAACTTTTGGTATTGTTATGGATGTTCGGTGTCACATGGATGATGGCACAGTCCAGAAGCATGTCTGAATTGGATGCTATTGCCAATTCTGTGATAAAGAGCAGTGGAGCGCGTGCTTCCGTTCCCATGGTGATGAAGATGACTTCGTCACAGGTGTTGGATGAGGCTTCGTCAGTAAGTGGTGAGGCTTTTTATATCTATGCTCCGGCGGATGGTGAGTGTGAACAATTTGTAATTGTTTCCGGTGACAAACGGATGCCTGCCGTACTTGGATATTCAGAAGAAAGCAACTTTGATGCAAACAACCTTCCCGATGGCCTTCGTTGGTTCCTCGAAAAGTGTCATGCGGATGCGGCTCTGCTCAATGGACACCCTGCAATGACTGTTAGTGCTTTGGCGCAGACAAAAAGTACTTCCGTAGCTCCTTTGTTGGGTGGCCGTGTATGGGATCAGGGAATACCTTTCAATAATCTGTGTCCAGAAGTATCAGCGGGAGTTCGTGCTGTTACGGGATGTACGGCTACGGCCATGGCACAAATTATGGCTCATTACAAACATCCTCAAAAAGGTGTTGGAAATATCAATTATACCACTTCTACTTATTGTTATGCTGTCCATGCAGACATGGATAATGCTTCGGCTTACGACTGGGACAATATGATAGAGTCATATAATGGGACTTACAGTGACAAACAAGCCCATGCTGTGGCACAATTGATGTTTCATGCAGGAGCGGCCATCACTACCGACTATTGCGAAATCTCCAGTGGAGCCGAAACTAATTCACCCGAAAAAGCCTTTATTACAAACTTTGGTTATGACGATGGTATTCGTATTGTGCGTAGTAGCGATTGTTCCAGCGATACTTGGCACGGCCTTTTGGTTGATGAACTTCTTGATGGTCGTCCCGTCTTGGTCAGTGGATTCGACAACACCGGTTATGGTGGACATGCCTTTGTTTTTGACGGACTTGACACGGAGGGTAATTTTCATGTTAATTGGGGATGGAGCGGATTGTGCGACGGATACTACAACCTCTACAACCTGATGCCCGAGGATACAGGCATAGGTGGAGGTTTTGGTGAATACAATTACAATTGCCAAGCCATTATAGGTATCTATCCCGAAGATGGAGTGAAGGAGGCTGACCCGACTAATATTGTAGTAGAAAGTACGACTTCTGCAAATGGTCTCGGTACGTTCGATTTGAATACGTCCATAAATCTGAATCTGAAGAATTTTATTAATATGCGGTATCTCAGTTTCAAAGGCTATGTCCAACTGATGCTGACTGATGCGGATGGTGAAAGGACTATAGCTATGTTTGGATCGCCTCTGTTTATCAATATTCCGAGTGGGTTGCCACAGAACAGTTACATAGAAAGCATTCCTCTGACCGCTTCGCTTCCTGCTGACATTGAAGACGGAGATTACCGTCTCTACATCGGTGTGCGCCAAAGCGGATATGAGCAATGGGGACGGGTGAGGACTCTTGTTACTGATGTACCCAACCGATATGACTATTACGAACTGACGGTGGCTGACGGGAAATATACACTCGGAACTGCCAGCGATGAGGGAGAAGATGATAACTTCGAAGGTGTACCGACCACCATCAACCAAATCAGTAATGGCAAGGCTTACACTGTGCGATGTGCACGCGGTACATTGGGCATACAGAACAACCGTCTGGTTGCCACCAGTCGCGAGGACATCACTCTGGAGGCACAGAAGTTTGTGTTCTATAAATACAATGACAAGTTCTACCTCTACAATTTGGAAAACAGAATGTTCGTTGCCCTTGACGACAACACTTCTGAAGGAGACCGTTATGCACTGTTGGGTGCAACTCCCTTCAAAGTGGCGCTGAATAGCATGGGTAATGCCGACTATCCGTTCATCATCAGGTTTGGCGACCTTTGGCTCAATGTCTATGAAGGCTACGAACCAGGGTTGGTCATTAATAGCTGGAATACAGTGGATGATGGCAATCAGTTCCGATTGGAACCAGTGGAGGATGTCTCGGAGACGGTACAGGTAGAGATAAAGAATGCGGTGGAGGAATCCGAGAAGTATAAAATCGTCCTCACAACCATATTGCCTCTTGGTACAGAACAAGCTTGGGAGTCAAAATATCGCTTTACGGAATCTCTGAACAATCATACCGAACCTGCATTGGATGCAAACGGACGTAATTGGAAAGAGTTGGATTATGATGATTCTTCATGGCCTACCCTGACAGGTCCTATGGTTGGTGGATATAGTTATCCTGTTATCAATTACGAGTGGACAGGTACAGACAACTGTTTTGAGTTACGTCGCAAGTTCCATTTGGAAGACAAACCGCAAGGTGTGTTTACTCTCAGTATAGGACATGATGATGCCGTTTGGATTTATCTGAACGGCCACCTTGTTATGTCTGAAATAAATTGGAATCCTAATCTCACAAATTATCAAATTCCGACAGAGGCCTTTGTTCAAGGTGAAAACATTCTGGCCATTTATACAGAACAATGGTTGGGCGAAACTTTCTTGGATTATACACTCTACAACGAAAAATTGCCGGAGGTATATATCGATGAGCAAGGTGTGAAGTATCAATTGGCTGCAGATGGTAGTTCGTCTGTTACGGTGATAGGGCATGGCAAAGTTTATAATACCGACATTACCATCTCTGATACCATCATGGGTTATTCCGTCACGGGCATTGCCTCTGGTGCTTTCTCCGATGTCACAGATCTGACCTCTGTCACTATGTTATTGGAAAAGCCGTATGCTCTGCCCGCTGATGCCTTCTCTTCGGCAGTCTATCAGCATGCACAGCTTATCGTACCTTATGGTTGTGAATCGGTATATCAAAATGCAACAGGATGGAGCCAATTCAATCAGGTCACTTATTATGTGCCCGATGAATACACCGACGAGCAGGGTGTAATCTATGCTCTAAACGAAGACGGTGAAACCTATATGGTGAGGGGTTATACGGAGAATCTTGTTACTAAAGTCGTTATACCCGAGACGTTGCATGGCAAGGCGGTGACGGTGATAGGGGATGGAGCATTTAGTTATGCCCAACAGTTGGAGGAGTTCATCGTTTCTGAAAGCATTACATATATTCAAGAATGGGCCTTTACAGAATGTACTAATTTGAAGAAACTCCATATCGGAAGTGGGGTTGAAAAGATAATTTCAGGAGCAATACCAGGCGGTTTGTATTCGAATGGACATAATCCGTGTCATGGTTGTTCTTCTTTAGGAATCATCACTGTCGATGAAAACAACAAATACTTTTCTTCGTATAATGGAATGCTATATGATAAAGCAAAAACCACACTTTGCATAATACCTAGTACTGTCACATCGTTGAAAGAGTCTGATTTCCCTTCTACGCTTACTAGGTTGGCTTCGTGGTGTTTTAGAAATGTTCAAGTTGACGAGGTTGTTATTCCTCGTACAGTTGTTGATTACAATGATTTAAATGTTCCATGCAAATCATTGACTCTTTTGTCTCATTCTGGCGGCAGTTATGGAACCGCACTTTGCAGCACGGTAGAAAAAATTTATTTTCATTCATACTATCCCCCCGAATGTTTGTCAAATGTTGATTTTTGGGGAGGGGTAAAAGATGATTGCGTCATTCATGTTTGCCAAGGTTTGAAGCAAGCTTATATGGACAGGTTTGCTGAAATTGGTCGTCAATTTGCTGTCGTTGATGATATAGAACCCACAATAGCCATCGACGTGGATTATTCTTTTGGATATGATGTGAAAAATTTGGGACTGAATGCTCCTAAGTTGGGAGTTGGACTATTGTTGACCAAAGAAGAGGCCAAAGCTTATGCAGGATGCCAAATTACTTCAGTCCATTTTTGTGTTCATCCATGGGGAGACAGTGAATTGTCTGCCTTTATCACTAAGGGTGTCGATGGTGAGCGTGTGGCATATACGGCAATGCATACTTCATCGTTTGATGGTTGGAGAAAATTGGTGTTTGATACACCTTATATCATTACAGGCGAAGAAGAACTCTTCATCGGTATGAACTCATCCACAAGTACAGGTGTCAATTATACAAATATGCAGGTTCCTGAAGGCAAACTTTGGTTTGACTGGGGAGGATTGGAAGGTTCTGACTGGCAACCTTGGAGCGATGCTGAAGGTGCTCTCGCTATCGCCTACACCATTGAAGGCGACAACCTGCCTGCCAATATCCGCATGACGGAAACAACGTTGACTGCCGACGAGCAGGGCAGCCACTGCATAAAGGGTAAACTGGAAAGCTGCACTATCGGGCTGGTTGACGGTTGCGACATAGCCTACAGCATCAATGGTGGCGAACCGGTGACTACTCACCTTGACCTGCAGATGGTGGCCAAGCGGCACTATGAATTTGAGATTCCCGTGACAGCCGAAATGGGTGTAGGCAAGAATCAAGTAGATGTATGGGTGAGCAAGGTAGGCGACCGGCCCGATGGTATCGAAAGTGACAGTCATGCCCAATTCACTTTGATAGGTCAAAGCGAACGCTATGAGCGCAAAGTGGTCGTAGAAGAAGGTACCGGTACCTGGTGCGGCTATTGTCCGCGCGGTATCGTAGGTATGCGCACCATGCTACAGAACCATCCTGACAACTTTATCCCCATTGCCGTACACGATGACAATATGTATTCTTCTTCGTATGGCGAACTAAATTGGCGTTTCGGCGGATTCCCTGCATGTACGATGAACCGTAAGTACGACTTCGATCCTAATGCCGCTGATTTGGAGAAATTCTATCAGCAGGAGGTGAATCAGGCTGTGGCCCGTATCGACATGGAGGCACAATGGGCAGACGAAGCACAAACTAAGGTGCAGATAAAGACCGTTAGTCGTTTTGCCTTCGATATGACGGAGGAATACCGCATAGCGTATGCCGTGACGGAAAGCGGTGTGGGACCCTATCCACAGGCCAACTACTACTCGGGCGGTGAAGAGATGGGCGGATTTGAGAAAGAACCAGGTGCTGTATCTATCCTGCACGACCATGTGGCACGCAGTATTTCTACATTGAATGGTGAACCGGGTAGTGTGCCCGTACAACCAAAGGGGATGACAGACTATGAATATTCCTATACATTGTCGTTGCCTGACAATATTGATAATAAGGAGAATATACAATTGGTTGTTCTACTCATCAATCAGGAAACTGGTGAGATAGTCAATGCTGATAATGTCCGCTTCAGTGGTATTTCGGCTTATGACCCAACTGCTCATATTGAACCTGTTGATGTAGATAGATTAGTCGATGTCTATTCCCTCCAAGGCATACTATTGAAGAGTCAGATTCGTAGAACTGAACTTGAGCATGTACTTCCTCAAGGAATCTATATCGTAGATGGAGAGAAGATGATAGTCAGATAATCTGATTCTGTCCCGTGTCCCGGAAGATTCTATCCCGTGTCCCGTAGGAGCCTGTCAGTTGATGGATTTTTCTCGGACACGGGATAGAATTTTCTTGGACATGGGATAAATTTCCTCTGAATAAGGGAGTAAGAAACTCAAAACGGCTTCTAAAAACGATAAATTACTTAAAAAATATGATGGATTGCTTATTCTCCTGTAAATTATGCGTATCTTCGCAGGCAATTTGAATATTAATCTACTTACAAATAGAATATAATTATATAAAGAATGAAGAAGAGAACATTGGCGGCATGGGCCGTAATGGTGTTGGGAATGGGAGCGATGGCACAGCAGGTTGCTGACCCTGTAGTGATGAAAATCAATGGCAAGGAGGTGACTCGCTCGGAATTTGAATATTCATACAATAAGAATAACAGTGAACAGACGTTGGACAAGAAGACGTTGGACGAGTATGTGCAACTGTTTGTTGATTTTAAATTGAAGGTGGCTGAGGCTGAGGACCAGAAACTGGATACATTGACTTCGTTCAAGAATGAGCTGAAGGGGTATCGTGCCCAACAGGCACAGGAGTATCTGGTGGATACAGCATGGATAGAGACTCAGGCACGTCAGGTGTATGATAATACGGTGGCCAATATCGGCCCGGATGGATTGGTGCTGACTTCACACATCTTGTTAATGATTCCTCAGAATGCGGATGAAACGGTACAGAAAACAACAATGGCCCGTATGGACTCTATCTACAAGGCTTTGTTGGGTGGAGCAGATTTTACGGAGTTGGCTACCAAGTTTTCACAGGATCCGGGAAGTGCCCGTCAGGGTGGCCAGTTGCCTTGGCTCTATGCCAAGCAGGTATATCCCGAGTATGCCAATGTCGCTTATTCGCTGAAGGTGGGCGAATTGTCCAAACCATTTCTTTCACCGGCCGGTGTGCATGTGGTGAAGTTGTTGGACAAGAAACAGTTTGAACCCTATTCGTTCCACAGAGCTGATATTCATCGCTTCCTGGAGCAGCGTGGTGTACGCCAGAAAGCTATAGAGGTGAAGATTGACGCGCTGTACAAACAGTATGGAGGCAAGGTGAAGCGCGAAGACGTCTTGACTTACGAAGAAAAGGAACTGGAGAAGAAATATCCCGAATTCCGTCACTTGATGCAGGAGTATTACGATGGTCTGCTGCTTTTCGAAGTGAGTAACCGCGAAGTGTGGGAGAAGGCCGCACAGGATGATAAGGGACTGGAGAAGTTCTTCAAGAAGAACAAGAAAAAGTATGCTTGGGATACCCCCCGTTTCAAAGGGGCAATATTGCATTGTACCACTCCGGAGATGTTGGCTTCAGCGATAAAGGCCCTGAAGAAAATGGATGACAGTCAGTGGGGAACGTATGTACGCAAGGAGTTGAATCAGGATTCCTTGAAGTTGGCATTTATGGAGAAGGGACTTTTCAAAATCGGACAGAATGCCAATGTGGATAGTCTGGTCTTCAAGCAAGGTGCCGGTGCTCCTAAGAAGGAGTATCCGTATGCCGCATATATTGGTAAGGTTCAGAAGAAATATCCGGGAAGTCATCGCGATGTGCGTGGTCCGTTGACCGCAGACTATCAGAAGGAATTGGAAATCCGTTGGATTGAGAAACTCAGAGCCAAGTATCCTGTTGAGATATACGAAGAGGTGCTGAAGACGGTGAATAATCATTAAATAGCATGTCTCGATTCAGATTCTCGGTATATCGTCTGTTGGTGATGGGGGTGGCGCTTGTATTGGCAGGCTGTCATCAGCGCATCAATCATGGTGGTCGTACCCCTTTGGTGGAGGTTGTCGGCCAGACCTTGTATGCCGAAGATTTGGAACGGGTAATACCTTTGGGAGTTTCTCGTGACGACAGTGTACTCTTTGCGGAAAATTACATTAGAAACTGGATAGAGGACGTCTTGTTGCAGAATAAAGCGCAACGGAATGTTGAGGGTGATTCCGAAGTGGAAGCTTTGGTCGCAGCCTATCGTCGTGCTTTGGTGCTTCATCTGTATCAACAGCGCTTGATGGAACAACAGTTGGGGAATGAGATTACACCGACTCAAATAGACAGTTTTTACCAGACGCATATCAGTCAGTTCCTGTTGGAACGTCCCTTGGTCAAAGGGGTGTATGTCAAGATTCCTTTGGCAGATGCCGGAGTGAAGAATGTGCGTAAGTGGTACACCCAACGGGAGGATGAGGTGTTGGAACAGCTTGAAAAGTACAGTTTCGAACATGCTGCTGACTATCTGTATTTCTATGACAAGTGGATGCCTTTGGAAGAGGTGATTACAAAATTGCCGTTGAACGTATCCAATCCGGTTGGATATGTCACTGCTAATCCGCATTTGGAATTGAAGGATACGGCTTTTTATCATTTCTTGCATGTTGATAGTGTGCTTTCTGTCGGTGATCCGATGCCTTTGGATTATGCCGAAGGTGAGATTCGCGAAATGCTGATGAATATCAAACGTGTGGATTTCATGCGGCAGGTGCGGAACGAACTCTATAATGAAGCACAAGAGAAGGGACGTATCCTGTATTATTAAAAACATATATAAAGAATCATCTTACGATAAAAAAATATGAGACAATTTATAGGACTGGTGGCTTGCCTGTTGGCTGCAATGCCGATCGTAGGTCAGGACAATGTGATAGACGAAGTTGTATGGGTCGTAGGTGACGAGGCCATACTCAAATCTGAAGTGGAACAGGAACGTAGGAATGCGCAGTACGAAGGACGCAGGTTTGACGGTGACCCCTATTGTGTGATTCCTGAAGAATTGGCGCTGCAGAAATTGTTTCTTAACCAAGCAGAGATAGACAGTATTGAAGCCAGTGAGTCGGATGTGATAGCATATACGGAACAGATGGTAAATGACAATATAGAACGTGCCGGAAGCCGTGAAAAATTGGAAGAGTATTACGGGAAACCCATGACGTTGATTCGTGAAGAGGCACGTGAATCCGTACGCCGTATGTTGACGATGCAGATGATGCAGCGCGAGTTGATGAAAGATGTCAAGGTGACTCCGGCTGACGTACGCCGATATTTCAAAAATCTTTCGGAAGACAGCATCCCCTATATCCCTACCCAAGTAGAGGTGCAGCTAATTACGATTGAACCAGAAATCCCAGAAGAGGAAATCGACCGTGTGAAAGCTCGTTTGCGTGAGTTCACTGATCGCGCCAATTCTGGAGAGATGTCTTTCTCAACCCTTGCACGCCTCTATTCAAAGGATCCCAGTAGTGCTCCCCGTGGTGGTGAGACAGGATTCCGTGGCAAGGGTTTTTGGGTTCCAGAGTTCGCGAATGTGGCCTTCAATTTGAGTACACCGGGTAAAATTTCCAAGATTGTAGAAACGGAGTTCGGTTACCATATTATCCAATTAATAGAGAAACGTGGTGACCGTGTGAACGTACGCCATATCCTGTTGCAACCAGAAGTGGCAGAAGATGACCTGATGGCTTCACTCTCACGTTTGGATACCATTGCAGATGATATCCGTACAGGGAAATTTACATTTGAAGAAGGGGTTGTCCGCATCTCCAGTGACAAGGATACCCGTATGAATTACGGATTGTTGCCTAATACAAATACAGGAACATCCAAGTTTGAAATGCAGGAATTGCCTCAAGAGATTGCCCGTGCAGTGAATCTGATGAATGTGAACGAAATCTCGAAGCCTTTCATCATGATTAACAATAAAGGTAAAGAGGTATGTGCGATTGTAAAACTGAAGTCGCGTGTGAAAGGGCATAAGGCTACATTGGCAGAAGACTTTCAAGCATTGAAAGCGGTCGTGCTGGAAAAGAAACAGGCAGAGAAATTGGACCAGTGGATTGTAGAGAAGCAGAAGAGTACTTATGTCCGTATCAACGAGAAGTGGAGGAACTGTGATTTCAAATATCCCGGGTGGATACATTGATATAATCTTTTTTCCATTTTCTTCTGGAGGTTAAAATAAGAATATGACAAATAGAGCCGGAAATAAGCAAAAGGTATCAGGGCACAGGGGACTGTTGGCCCTGTTCTGCTGTTTGTTGGGTGTAGGTCTGTTGGCAGGAACTCAAATGCCAGCTGGACAAACACAGATGGTAGAAGGAGAAAAGAAACCGATGAAGGTGACATTGCTTCATGCCGACCGTACAGTTCAGCGTTCCTCAAACAAGAACCTGCAGATGTTGATAGGTAATGTAGAGTTCCTGTATGATAGTATCTATATGAGTTGCGACACGGCGTATAATTATAATGACCGGAACTATTTTGAAGCATTTGGAAATGTACGCATGAATCAGGGAGATACCCTTTTCCTGTATGGTGATTATCTGGATTACGACGGCGATTCCCGCCTGGTACGGGTCCGTCACAATGTCCGTATGGAGAACCGTAGTGTCGTGTTGCTTACAGACAGTCTGAACTATGACCGCCCCCGTAATCTGGGTTACTATTTCAATGGTGGAACTTTGGAGGATTCTACGAACGTTTTGTCTTCTGAATGGGGTGAGTACAGTCCGCAAACCAAGATGGCAGTATTCAATTATGATGTTGAGTTGGTAAACCCTCAGTTTACACTTGTATCCGATACTTTGTGTTATAGTACCGTGACCAGAGTGGCTAATATTGTTGGTCCTTCGGATATCGAGAGTGGCGAGAGTTATATCTATTCCGAGTCAGGATTCTATAATACTGCCGAGCGGAAAGCCTATCTGCTCGACCGTTCGGTTTTGACAAACAAGAGCAACCGGTTGGTTGGGGATAGTATCTTCTATAACGAGACGATGAAATATGGTGAGGCTTTCGGGAATGTGGAAATGCACGATACGTTGGACAAAGTCATACTATTGGGCGAATATTGCTACTCCAACGAGATTACCGGATATGCGTTTGCTACAGACAGTGCTCTGGCCATTGAATACTCTCAAGGGGACAGCCTTTTTATGCATGCTGATACATTGAAATTGGTGACATTCTTCATGGATACGGATTCGATGTATCGTCAGATGCAGGCCCATCGGCAGGTTCGTTTTTATCGTACGGATATACAGGGTGCATGTGATTCTTTGGTATTCAATTCGGTAGATTCATGCCTTACCATGTATTATGACCCGGTATTGTGGAATGCCGGTCAGCAACTGTTGGGCGAGGAAATCAAGGTTTATATGAACGACAGTACCGTAGATTGGGCACATATCATCAATCAGGCACTGACGGTGGAGCAAAAGGATTCGATTCATTACAATCAAGTGGCCGGACGTGAGATGAAGTTCTATTTCAATGGCACAGATATCTACAAGGCTGAGGTGACAGGAAATGTTCAGTCTATTTTTTATCCGGAGGATGAGGATAGCGTAATGATGGGCATGAACTTCATTGAAGCCAGTAAACTGAATCTTTATCGGAAGGATGGCAAGATGGAACGTATCGTTTTCATTACCAAACCGACAGGCTCCTTTACACCCATGTTCCTGTTGGATCCTCAGAAGATGAAACTTGAGAATTTTGTATGGTTGTCCCATATGCGTCCGAAGAACAAGTTGGATATATTCCATCCGCGTGGCAAGAAGGCCGAAGAACAGTTGAAGAAAATTGTCCGTCAAGAGGTTCCGTTGCCAACTTTGGATTAGTTAGGTTATAAATGAATAAAAGATAAAGAGATGGGATTCTTTTCACAAAAGAAGCCACGTGGCTTCCAGCATCAATGGATATATGTAAACGAACGTAAGGAAAAACTCCAGAAAATAGAGGAGAATGCCAAGCGTGATTTGGGAATGCTGCCTCCCAAAGAGGTTGGGTATGCAGAGCGTATTCGTGGAAGTTTCGTCGAATCTACCAAACATTTGAAACGTCGTAAAGGCCGTAAGGTCTTGGGATATGGTACATTGCTCATACTTTTGGCTGTAATGTTCTTTATTCTTCATTTTTTGGTGACAGGTGAATTTGGCTTTTGAGGGATTGAATAGATTTTGTAGAATGTATGAGTGATGTCATAAAGTTATTGCCTGATTCTGTGGCTAATCAGATTGCTGCAGGTGAAGTGGTGCAGCGTCCGGCATCGGTTATCAAAGAATTGGTGGAAAATTCGATAGATGCCGGAGCACATCATGTGGATATTCTGCTGACAGATGCCGGAAAAACCTGTATCCGGGTGATAGATGATGGATGTGGAATGTCGGCTACTGATGCCCGTCAGGCATTTGAACGTCATGCTACTTCCAAGATACGTCAAGCATCCGATTTGTTTGCATTGACAACAATGGGGTTTCGTGGTGAGGCATTGCCTTCGATTGCTGCAGTGGCCCAAGTGGAACTCCGTACTCGTCGTGCAGAAGATGAGTTAGGTATATCGGTGCAGATTTCAGGATCCAAAGTGGAAGGAATGGAACCGGTATCATGTCCCAAAGGTGCGGATTTTTCGGTGAAAAATCTGTTTTTTAATGTTCCTGCCCGCCGTAAGTTCTTGAAATCCAATCAGACAGAACTGAATAATATTTTGACGGAGATTGACCGTATTGTATTGGTTCATCCGGATGTATCGTTTACGGTACATCATAATGACAATGAACTGTATCGTTTGCCGGTTGCTTCTGTCCGCATGAGACTGATGAACGTATTCGGTAAAAAACTGAATGAACAGCTCCTGACGGTAGAAGTAGAAACGACTTTGGTGAAAGTGTCCGGTTATGTAGGCAAACCCGAGTCTTCGCGTAAGAAGGGGGCACACCAATATTTCTTTGTCAATGGTCGGTACATGCGCCATCCCTATTTCCATCGGGCAATCATGGAAGCCTACGAACCGTTGGTTCCTGCAGGAGAGCAAGTGTCTTACTTTATTTATATGGAGGTAGAACCTGCTGATATCGATGTAAATATTCATCCGACGAAAACTGAGATAAAGTTTGAAAATGAACAGGCCATTTGGCAGATACTTTCGGCCGCAGTCCGTGAGACATTGGGGCGTTTCGGCGGAGTTCCTTCGATAGACTTCGATACTGAGGGAAGACCGGATATACCTGTTCCTGAATCCGTATTGCCTACCGAACTTCCGCAAGTAAAATTCAATCCTTCGTTCAATCCTTTTGAAAGTGCTTCTTCTCCTTCATCTGTTTCAGGTGGAGGGACTTCATATCGTCGTACTCCGATTGATTGGGAAGCGGCCTATAGCGGTTTGCAGCGTCCTTCGGCATTGGGGACAGATGAAACATCTCATGCGTTAGAAGAGGTATATACTTCGGCCATATCATCGATGGACGAAAAGATAGAATCTCCCCAGTTGTTTCCTTCTGCAGTTTCATCCGATTCTACAGAGACACCTTCTTTCGCAGGACATTATCAGTTTAAGGGACGGTATATTGCTACGTCAGTCAAGAGTGGTTTGATGTTGATTGACCAGCATCGGGCACATGTACGGATTCTTTTCGAACGCTATGTCCGTCAGATGGAGTCATCCGGTGGAGTGTCTCAAGGAATGCTTTTTCCTGAATTGTTGCAGCTGACAGCAGCTGAAGATGCGATGTTGCAGACCATTCTATCCGATTTGCAGGCTGTAGGTTTTGACCTTTCCCCCTTGGGCGGAGGCAGTTATTCGGTGAGTGCCATACCTGCTGGTACAGAGGGTGTAGATGCTGTAGCATTGGTTCATCGCATGGTTACTTCTGCCATTGAGCGTGAAGGCTGTGGTGAAGTAGGGGCGGAGGTACGTACGGCTGTGGCTCTTTCATTGGCCCGTTCGGCAGCCATTGTGTATGGTCAGATATTGTCAGCTGCTGAGATGGATGAATTGGTGGCTTCTCTTTTTGCCTGTTCTACTCCCGGATATACTCCTGACGGACAGACGGTGCTTTCTGTCATTACTTTGGATGAAATAGAAAAGCGTTTCTGAACTTTTTCCTTTAATGGATGTTATACCATTCAAATGACATATGAATGCAATATAATGATTTATTAAAAGGTAAAAAGATTATGAAAAAAATGATGTGTGCGTTGGCTATTGCCAGCATGTCTGTAGGTGGTGCTATGGCTCAGCAGACGATGGAGACCCTGGAAATTATGGAAGTGCCTGTGGAACCTTATCGTGTCAGTACCAACAAGTTCTGGAACAACTGGTTTGTCAGTGTCGGTGGTGGTTTTACGTCAGGAATCCGTCATGGAGACAAGAATTGGTCAGACCTCTTTTTCGATGAGAACTATGGCCGTTGGGGATTTGATGTGGCAGTAGGTAAGTGGTTTACTCCAGGATTGGCCCTTCGTTTGAAATTCAATGGTTTGGATGGTGCTTATGAAGGTAAGAGTATGGACCAGCGTGTCTATCGTGCCGAGGCCATGTTCAATCTCAGCAATATGCTTTGTGGATACAGTGATTCTCGAGTGTGGAATGTGATACCCTTTGCAGGTATGGCCTTTATTGGTGGAAACTCGGGTATGGACATTGGTTTGCAGAGCAATTGGCGGTTGAATCAGCGCATGAGCCTTTATCTGGAAGCAGCCCTTTTTATGGCTGACCGTCATGGAAAGATGCTTAAGTTTAATGAAAGTTACAACCGTTATATGAACTTTTCAGCGGGTATCACATTCAACTTAGGTAAAACAGGATTCCAACCAACTCCTGATGTGGATGATATAATGGCTTTGAATATGGCTCAGCTCGATGCTTTGAATGCTGTTTTGGCTGAGCAACAGGCTGAAAATAACCAGCTCAAGAACCAATTGGCGCAGAAACCTCGCGAAGTGGTGAAAACCCAGACGGTTTATCAGAATACGATTCCTAGTATCCCTCAGTCCGTATTCTTCAATATCGGCTCCTCAGAAATGGCTTCTTCCAAAGAAACTGTAAATTTACAGGCTATTGCTGATGCCGCCAAGGAAAGCGAATCCAAGATACATATTGTGGGTTATGCCGATAGTGCAACAGGGGATGCAACTTACAATCAGACCCTTTCACTCAAGCGTGCAGAGACTGTGGCAGCTGCTCTTGAGAAGATGGGCATCAACCGTAACCGAATGGTGGTAGAAGGCAAGGGTGGAGTAGATACCTTACAACCCGATTCTTATAATCGCCGTGTGATTATCACGATGCAGTGATTAGTTCATGAGCCAATGTTTTAATGAGATCTCTTGTCATCCTTAACATTCCAATGGATGGCAAGAGATTCTTGCATGTGGGAATAGGTATTGTATTCCTATTTATTTGTATATAAGATTGTACAATTTCTTGTTTTTTCGTTTGTCATTCATTACCTTTGCACCGAAACAATACGTTTGAAGGTTTATGAAAAGATTATTGTTAATGGTGTGTATGGTCTTGTTGTGCATGAGCGTGCAGGGCAAGAAGGAGAAAAAGGTGGAAGTGCTGTTTGAAACTACTGCCGGGAATTTCCGCGTTGAATTGTTTAACGAAACTCCACTACATCGCGACAATTTTATGAAGTTGGTGAACGAGGGATTTTATGACAGTTTATTGGTTCATCGCGCAGTTTATGAATTTGTCATTCAGATGGGTGATCCCGATTCACGCCATGCTAAGCCTGGTGAATTGTTGGGAACTGGTAAAACGGAGCATACCGTACCGGCTGAAATCAGATTTCCTAAATTCTTCCATCAGCGTGGAATGCTGTCTATGGCTCGTGAACCTGATGAGGTGAATCCCGATCGTGCCTCCAGTGGTTCGCAATTCTTCATTGTTACGGGACGGACCTATATGCCTCAGGAGTTGAAACCCATAGAGGCTCAAGTGAAAGCTATGACTCAGGGTGAAGCCCGCTATACTGACCGCGTACGATTGGCATACGAAAATAATGGGGGTGTTCCGCATTTGGATGGACAATATACGGTCTTTGGCCGTGTGGTGGAAGGGTTGGATATTGTCAAATCCATTCAAGCTGTTCCTACTGACGAGAATGACCGTCCCATAGAAGATATACGTATCATTCGTGCTACGGTGGTGAAGGAAGAATAGTTGAACTGTTTCTTCCCTTTGAACGAAGGGTATTCTGCAGCCTCTCCAGAAGTGATTGATTCTATAAACATTTTATTCCCCAAATCTGTTTTCCTCATATACAATAAGGTATTGGTTATGTTGAAAATGAATCGTTTTTATGTATGGGTTCTTTCGTTGGCCGGGTTACTGACGGGGACAACGTGTAGAGGGGATAATTCAGAGAAGATAAATACCTCTACGGTGAAACAGTTGGATGTGGAGCGCTTCATGGGGAAGTGGTATGAAATTGCGCGTTACGAACATCGCTTTGAGCGGGGGATGACTCATGTGACTGCGGAATATACGCTGCAACCCGATGGGAAAATCAGGGTGGTGAACCGTGGATTGAAGGATGGAAAGCCGAAGGATATCGTCGGTAAGGCGAGACAACCTGACCCTGTGAAATATCCGGGACGCCTGGAGGTTTCCTTCTTCCTTTGGTTCTACTCCGACTATTATGTATTGGAGTTGGGGGAGGAGTATCAGTATGCGGTCATAGGCAGCAGCACGGACAAGTACTTGTGGATACTTTCCCGTAATCCCGATATGCCGCAGTGGCAATTGAAGCAGATTTTGGGTTCCTTGCGCAGACGAGGCTATGACCTGTCACGTCTGGTGTATGTCGAGCAGTGACGCTTGTGTCATTTTGGCAGAAGTGAAATGGCCAATCTGTTTTGAAGTGATGAAATTGTGTCAGAAAATGGTTGGTACAACATTTTGGCACGCTTTTCGTTATTCCTATTGATGTCGCAGATGTGACATGATAGGAATAAATTATATAAACTAAAACATAAAACGAAAGATTTATGAACATTAAACCGTTGGCAGACCGGGTGCTTATCTTGCCCGCTCCTGCAGAAGAAAAGACTATCGGTGGTATCATCATCCCCGATACAGCGAAAGAGAAACCCCTTCAGGGTGAAGTTGTGGCCGTAGGTAATGGCACCAAGGACGAAGAGATGATTCTCAAGGTGGGTGACACTGTCCTCTATGGCAAGTACTCAGGCACCGAATTGGAATTGGAAGGAAAGAAATACCTCATCATGCGTCAGAGCGACGTACTTGCGGTGATAGGATAATGACGGTTCAAAGTTTAAGATTCAAAGTTCAAAGGATTCTGCCGGGTAAGCAATACTATCGTCTGAACTTCTGAACTCCTGACTTCTGAACTCCCGAAATTTAAGAATTAAACAGTAAATGTAATTATGGCAAAAGAAATTTTATTTAATATAGATGCCCGCGACCAGTTGAAAAAGGGTGTGGACGAGTTGGCAAATGCCGTGAAAGTAACTCTCGGTCCCAAAGGTCGTAACGTAATTATCGAAAAGAAGTTCGGCGCTCCCCACATTACTAAGGACGGTGTGACTGTTGCTAAAGAAATAGAGTTGGCTGACCCCTTCCAGAATACTGGAGCACAGTTGGTAAAGAGCGTAGCCTCAAAGACAGGTGACGATGCCGGTGACGGTACAACTACCGCTACTGTTTTGGCACAGTCTATCGTGAATGTAGGTTTGAAGAACGTGACTGCCGGAGCCAATCCTATGGACCTTAAGCGTGGTATCGACAAGGCTGTAGCCAAGGTGGTGGAGTCTATCCGCGAGCAGGCCGAGATGGTGGGTGACAACTATGACAAGATTGAACAGGTGGCAACCATCAGTGCCAACAACGACCCCGTTATCGGTAAACTCATTGCTGATGCTATGCGCAAGGTTTCTAAAGATGGTGTCATCACTATCGAGGAGGCTAAGGGTACAGATACTACTATCGGAGTAGTAGAGGGTATGCAGTTCGACCGTGGCTATTTGTCAGCTTACTTCGTGACTGACACTGAGAAGATGGAGTGCGTCATGGAGCATCCTTACATCCTTATCTATGACAAGAAGATCAGCAACCTCAAGGAATTCCTCCCTATTCTTGAACCTGCCGTACAGAGCGGTCGTCCTTTGTTGGTGATTGCTGAGGATGTAGATAGCGAAGCATTGACTACCCTCGTAGTGAACCGTCTGCGTGGTCAGTTGAAGATTTGTGCCGTGAAGGCTCCCGGTTTTGGCGACCGTCGTAAGGCTATGCTTGAAGATATCGCTATCTTGACTGGTGGTTTGGTAATCAGCGAAGAGAAGGGTCTCAAACTCGAGCAGGCAACTATCGAGATGTTGGGTACTTGCGACAAGGTGACTGTGTCCAAGGACAACACTACCATCGTGAATGGCGCCGGTGCTAAAGAAAACATTCAAGACCGTATCAACCAAATCAAGGCAGAAATCAAAAACACCACTTCTGATTACGATAAGGAGAAATTGCAAGAGCGTCTGGCCAAGTTGTCGGGCGGTGTAGCCGTTCTTTACGTAGGTGCAGCCAGCGAAGTAGAGATGAAAGAGAAGAAGGACCGCGTAGATGATGCTCTTTGTGCTACCCGCGCAGCCATCGAAGAGGGTATCGTGCCCGGTGGTGGTGTGACCTACATCCGTGCCATCGACGCGTTGGAGAACCTGAAGGGTGACAATGCAGACGAGGAGACTGGTATCGCCATCATCCGTCGTGCTATCGAAGAGCCTCTGCGTCAGATTGTGAACAATGCTGGTAAGGAAGGTGCTGTAGTGGTACAAAAGGTTCGTGAAGGAAAGGCTGACTTTGGTTACAATGCTCGTACGGATGTGTATGAGAACATGCACGCTGCCGGTGTGGTTGACCCCGCTAAGGTAACTCGCGTAGCTTTGGAGAATGCAGCTTCTATCGCTGGTATGTTCCTCACTACTGAGTGCGTGATTGTTGACAAGAAGGAAGAGAAGATGGATATGCCTATGGGTGCTCCCGGAATGGGCGGTGGCATGGGTATGATGTAATCATTGACCTTGAATAAAAGCAAAGGGACTGTGCCGGATGGCGCAGTCCCTTTGCTTTTTGGATTAACGTGAATTCGATATAGGAAACGTCATTGAAAAGTATGTTTAAGTTTCTTCAGAATCTATCAGATGTCCGAGGATGTTCTATCTGCTAATAAAAGAAATGCTGTCAGCTAACAGATAATAATGGGATATCTGATAAGAATCAATCTTATATCGAACTCACGTCAGATTACGTTATGCTATTCCTTTTTCAGGTTTGGAAGGAAGTTGCTTTAGACTTTTTACCGTAATGGTTTTTGTTTTCAATCCTGGCGAGGTAGTTTTCAGGGTAATGTTTCCACTCTTCTTCGTCGTCTTGATAATGACCATTGCGCGTCCCTTCCATGCTTTTCGTGTCAGTGAGGTGTAGGGGGTAGTATCTTTTAATAAAGCGTTGTCAACGGCAACAATTTCTCCGTCCCCTTTGATACTGAAAGTTAGTTCGTTTTCTGCAATCGGATTGAGCGTTCCATCTTTGTCAGTTAACTCTACAGTGACATAGCAGAGATCCTGTCCGTTGGCTTGCAGGAGGGTGCGGTCAGCTGTGAGAACGATATTCGTCGGCTCATCTGCCGTTCGGAGCACAACACTTTCACCTTCACTTCCGTCTTCATTGATGCCTGTGGCACGCACTGTACCGGGTTGGTAAGGTACGGGGATAAAGGCCTTGAATTCTTCGTTCCGGGTTGTTGGACGTTCAGCCACTATTTGGTCATTCAAATAGACGCGTACACGTGGGTAACGGGAGTAAATTTCTAACTCAATGTTCTTGCCTTCGTGTCCCGGCCAGTTCCAACTTTCCCATGCCGGATATACCGACCATTGTGTCTCTTTGATTTCCCCCCAATAGCCATTAGGTTCTCGTACTGCCATGTAGAGTTTCAGATTATTGGTATGCAATAATTCGCGATAGTATGAGATTGGTTTGCGCCAACCGGTCAGTGAAATGTCGCCACAGTAGGCTCCGTGCCAGGGGAAGTGGTCGCGTTGATAATGTTCTCCGGCACTTTCTCCATGGTAGTAGTTACGTCCGATACCCGATTCTCCCAAATAGTCAATGGCAGTCCATACGAAATCACCGATAACATAAGGGTGGTCAACCACCTTTGTCCAATTGTTGAATGCATCGCGTGGATATGACTCTGTCTGCCACATAATGCGGTTATGCACACGGGCATGGTCGCTCTCTGCTTTGTGTATCATGTAGTTGTATCCCACGATGTCGTGTACCTCGGCCAGCGGGTCATAGATTTCCCAGTCGCTGTCCCAGGCTGCTAAGGCAGAAGTGACAGGGCGTGAAGGGTCGTTCAGTCTGATGCGGTCGCGCAGTTTCTTGGCCGTAGTCACCACCTCCAGTTTCTTCCGTTCAATCACTTCGTTTCCTATACTCCAGCAGATGATGCTCGGGTGGTTGCGGTCGCGCAGCACCATGGCATCGATGTCCTTGGCCCACCACTCGTCGAACAGGGTGGAGTAGTCGTGCGGAGTCTTGCTGTCGCGCCATCCGTCGAAACTCTCGTCAATAACCAAGAGTCCCAATCTGTCGCAGGCATCCAGGAAAGCTGGCGAGGGTGGATTGTGGGCCGTGCGTACGGCATTGAATCCGGCAGCCTTCATCAGCTCCACCTTGCGTTCTTCGGCGCGGTCGTATGAGGCGGCTCCCAATGGGCCGTTGTCGTGGTGGACACATCCGCCGTTCATTTCAATGGGTTTGCCGTTGAGCAGGAAACCTTTGTCAACGCTACATTCGATTTTACGGATACCAAAGGTCTCAGTACGTTTGTCCACTTCCATTCCGTTTATGGAAAGAGTAAGCAGGGCATCATAAAGGTGGGGATTTTCGGGAGACCATAATTCGTAGGTTCCACCGCCTTTTCGGGCAACAAATTCTACAGTTACTTCTTGTGAACCTTGTGCAGGGATTTCAATCTCTTTTTCCAGAGATGTGGAATGCTTGTCATTATCCTTTGGGTCGCAAAGTAGGAAGGGAAGCGTTATGCCTTTGTTGGAGTATTCAACGCGAAGTGTTGCTTTACAAGGATTATCTGTCTCGTTTTTTACAGTCGCGTCAATTCGTACTGTAGCCTTTTCTTCGCTGACTTCTGAAGTCGTAATAAAGACACCTTGGTGAGCCATGTGTACGGGATTGGTTGATGTCAGCCACACGTGGCGGTAGATGCCTGAACCCGTGTACCATCGGCAATTCTTCTGTAGGGAGTTATCTACGCGTACAGCTACAGAGTTTTTCCCTTCTTTCTTTAAATAAGGTGTTATGTCGTAGTGGAACGACGAGTAACCATAGGGATACTTCCCTACAAGGTGTCCGTTGATATATACTTCAGAGTTCATATATACTCCTTCGAAGTAGAGTCCAATCAGTCTGTTGCGGTCAAACTTATCCAAAGTGAAGGTTTTACGGTACCAACCGATACCGGTGGGGAAATATCCGCCGTCGTTACCTGAGGGTTCGTTGGCGGCAGTCACTCCTTCGATACTCCAGTCATGAGGGAGATCCAAGTGCCGCCAATTCTTGTCGTTGTAAGTCGGTTCTTTAGCATCGGGGTAGTCTCCGATAGCGAAGGTCCAGTCTTGGTCAAACAAGATGCGGTTATTTTCTCTTTTTAGGAATGAAGCGCTGATTCCGAATACATTCAAGCATACGGTCATCAGTAGTGTGAAAGTCACTGTTTTGTTTATTGAAAGGTTCATTGTTGTTATGTTTTGATAGTTTCTGAAATATTTAGTTCGATTGGGATATTACTATACTTCGGGCAGTCCCCCACCGTTTATCTTGCGATAGAGGTCGAGGGCATAGACGTCGGTCATGCCTGATATGTAGTCGAGCACCGCTTGTAATTTGCCGTAGAGGGTGGGGGCATCGGTCTCGTACTGGTTGGCCATACGGTTGATGAGCAGTCGCGAGTAGGCGCGTTCGGGATGAGTGACGGCCTCTATCATCAGTTCGATGAGGGTGCTGATGACTCGGTAGCCGGCCAGTTCTACATCCAATACGTCTTTGGCGCGATAGATACGTGTAAAGGCCACTTCTGCACAATGGCTGTAGGCGTGATATAGAGTGGGGTCCATTCGCTTGATAAGTGAACCCTCAAAGGCTCCTTCTAAAATCTCAGTTTCGTTCTCCATGAATACTTTGGTGCAAGCGTCAATAAGCATGCCTACAACGGTGGAGCGCAGATAGGCAATCTGTTCGTTGGTGTCGCTTACAGCGCGGAAGACATCTTCGGCACGTTCTTTTTTTCGCTCGTTCATGAATCCCATGAGGAGTGCTTTGGTCTCCTCTGTCGTCAGTATCTTGAGCTTATGGGCATCCTCAATGTCCATGACTTGGTAACAGATGTCATCGGCAGCTTCGACGAGATAGACCAACGGGTGACGGGCAAAATGCAATGGAGCTCCTTCGGGACTCAGTTGCTTGATTCCCAATTCGCGTGCGATGCGCAGATAGTCTTCTTTTTCGCTTTGAAAGAATCCGAATTTGGACTTTTTACCTGCAAGGTTCGATTCAAAAGGATATTTCACGATACTTGCTAATGTGGAGTAAGTCATTACGAAACCACCCTCCCGTCGGCCACGGAACTGGTGGGTCAGCAAGCGGAACGCATTTGCATTGCCTTCGAAGTGGGTCAAATCGTTCCATTCGCTTTCTGTCAGTGAGGACTTTAATTCCAGTCCTTTCCCTTCTGAAAAATAGGTGCCGATGGCCTGTTCCCCCGAGTGACCGAAGGGAGGATTGCCCAAGTCGTGGGCCAAGCATGCGGCAGATACGATAGCTCCGATTTCTTCTACATGCGTTCCTTTCAGTTCCGGATATTTCTCTGTCAAGGCTTTGGCCACATTGTTCCCTAAGGAACGACCTACACACGACACCTCCAAACTGTGCGTCAACCGATTGTGGACAAATATGCTGCCTGGAAGCGGGAAAACCTGTGTCTTGTTCTGCAGGCGACGGAATGGTGCTGAGAAAATGAGACGATCATAATCGCGTTGGAATTCCGTACGGTCATCCATGTGAGAGGAGTGCACAGACTCCATGCCCAACCGTTTATTTGATATGAGTTTGAGCCAATCCATAGTTTATTTTTTTTTCTTACGGCTTCAAAGGTACAGCTTTCTTGTCAGTTACCGAAGTATATGAGTCGTTTTTTTCTGTGTGACATTTCTGTTTTAGGTGATGTTTTCCCAATTAAGTTGTAAATTTCCATAACATAGCAAGGTTGTTTCCTCTATTTTCTTTATTTTTGCACACAAATAAGTCGAGAAAATGAAAGTACAAATTATCAATAAGTCAAAACATGCCCTGCCTGCATATGCTACAGTGGCTTCGGCAGGTATGGATCTGCGTGCAAATTTGAGTGAACCCATTGTGTTGAAACCTCTTCAGCGTTGCATCGTGCCCACAGGATTGTATATGGCCCTGCCCATCGGTTACGAAGCACAGGTGCGTCCACGAAGCGGATTGGCCATCAAGAAAGGTATTACCGTATTGAACACACCGGGAACCATTGATGCTGATTATCGCGGTGAGGTGTGTGTCATTCTTGTGAATCTCTCTTCGGAGGAGTTTGTCATAGAGGATGGCGAGCGTATTGCGCAGATGGTAATAGCCCGGCATGAACAAGTAGAATGGCAATCCGTAGAAATTTTGGATGAAACGGAACGCGGTGCCGGAGGCTTCGGACATAGTGGGGTTAAATAAATGAAATAGAGTCTTGGAGAACCACCTATAAAGAGTTTCCAAATGAAGAATGCTACTTTATATTGCTTGTTGCTGATTGGCTTGTTGACCACGTCATGTGCTGTTCGTAAAACAGTGCAAGGGGCAACTGTCCCCGCATTGACAGAAGCAGAGGCACGTAGGCACGATTACTATTTTCTGGAAGCCACCCGTCAGCGCGAGATGGAGAATCATGCTGATGCACTGGCTCTTTATGAACATTGTTTGAGCATTAATCCTCAGTCGGCTGCTGTGATGTATGAGTTGGCTCAATATTATGCTTTTTTACAACAACCGGAACGTTCACGGGCGTTGTTGGAGAAGGCGGTGGAGTTGCAACCCGACAATTTCTGGTATCGGCAGACTCTCGGAGCCTATTATCGCAGCATCAATGAAATTGACAAGGCCATTGCTCTTTACGAGGAGATGAGTAATCAGTTTCCTGCTCGTGGTGAATTGTTGATGATGCTGATGGACCTTTATGCCCAGCAGAAGGATTATCCAAACCTTATCAAGACGCTTGACCGCTTGGAGGTGAAAGAGGGTAAGAGTGAACAACTGAGTATGGAGAAGTATCGTATTTACATGCAAATGGAGGATAAGGAGAATGCTTTTCGTGAAATGGAAAACCTCTCTAAAGAATATCCGAATGATATGCGTTACCGTGTCATGTTGGGCGACTGCTATTTGGACAACGGACGTGCTGACGAAGCTTTTGCAATCTTCGAAACCGCATTGGCCGAAGACCCGGAGAATGCGCAGGCACAACTTTCCATGGTATCATATTATGAACGCATGGGGCAGGATTCACTTGCCCGTATCCAACAGGAGGCTGTGCTGATGAACCGTAAACTGGCTTCAGGTGTGAAAGTGGAAATGATGCGACACATCATTTTGCAGAATGAACAAGCAGGTAAAGACAGTGCAGGGATTCTCCAACTTTTCGACCGTCTTTTGGCACAACCTCAAGAAGATGCAGGTATGGCCTCACTTTGTTATGGATACATGCAACATCGTAAGATGGATGATACACAGACCGTACCTGTACTGGAGAGGATTCTGGAAATGGAACCGGACAACATTGTTGCTCGATACAACTTGCTGATGGTTGCCGTACGCGAAGACGATTACGCAAAGGCTGTGCGTATCTGTGAACCGGCCATACAGTACAATCCTGAGGAACTGGCTTTCTATTATTATCTTGGCATCAGCTATTTCCGCACAGAACGTAATCCCGATGCATTGGCTGTTCTCAAGAAGGGAGTAGGACAAGTGACACCCGAAAGCGACAAGAAATTGGTGTCGGATTTCTATACTTTCATCGGCGATTTGCATCATTCGATGGGACAGCAGGCGGAGTGCTACGTTGCGTACGATTCAGCTTTGGTTTATAATCCGGATAACATTGGGGTACTTAATAACTATGCCTATTTCCTTTCGCTTGATAGGGAAAATCTTGACAAGGCCGAGGAGATGAGTTTTCGTACAGTCAAGGCCGAACCGAAAAATGATACATACCTTGACACCTATGCCTGGATTCTGTTCGAGAAGGGACGCTATACTGAGGCACGTATCTATATTGATGAAGCCATGAAGAACGGTGGTGAGGAGAGTGCTACCATTGTAGAACATTGTGGCGATATTTACTACATGCTTGGCGATGTGGACAAGGCACTTGCTTATTGGAAACAAGCCGCAACAATGGAACACGAATCCACTACTTTGGAGAAGAAGATAAGAATGAAGAAATATATAAGTGAATGATTTTCTAATCCTATTGGATTTATAATTCTGATAAGACCAATTCGTAAGAAAATGAAAAAAAGAACAACAAGAAATGTCTGTTTGGTCCTCACTGTAGTGCTGGGCTTGATGATGGTATCGTGCGGTTCCAAGAAAGCTGTAACCAAGGATGTGGACATGAGTGGATTCTCGGAGACGGCCTATTTGCGTGGCGTGTTGGATAACGCTCCGGAGTTTGATGAGTTTTCGGCAAAAATGCGTCTGGCTCTTTCTTTGGGGGACGAGAATATCTCTGTTGGAGGTTCTGTCAAGATGAAGAAGGATGAGGCTATCCAACTTTCATTGGTGGCTGTGGGCATTGTAGAGGCAGCCCGTATTGAACTTACTCCCAAACGGTTATTGATACTTGACCGCATTGGCCGCCGTTATGTGGAGGTAAAGTATGACGAACTTCCTTTTTTCAAACAGAGTAAAATCGATTTTTATACTCTTCAGGCTCTCTTTTGGAATGAGTTGTTCTTGCCGGGAGTGAAACGTGTGGCGAAGAAGGATATTCATGATTTTGGCTTTACTCGTGGTGAATCACATGCCATCCTTACAGCCGAGAAGGGAAAACGTTTGAGTTTCTCTTTTTTGACAGCCTTGGCTAACGGTTTGTTGGAAGAGTCTCGTATTCACGTAAGTGCCAAACAGGAGAATGATTATCAGATGAATTGGAACTATCGTGATTTCCTTACTTTGGATGGAAAACCTTTCCCTTCGACAATGAACCTCTCTTGGGAAGGGGCAGAGAAACCGTTGAAGGCTTCATTTACTTTTTCCCGTTGGGATACTAAAGTGGAATATACACCTCTATCTGTGCCTAAACGGTATAAAGAGGTTGAAGCAATGGATATATTGAAACATTTGTTGGCGCTATAGCCTGTTTGTGGTTTGAACTCTTGAATTTACTCATAATAGTATAAAGAAACATGGCATTTCTCCGTACAATCCTTACCCTTTGTCTATTGGTAATTTGCTTCTGTACACCCGGTTTTGCACAGTCGAACAAGAAAATTGAAGAACTGAAGAGCAAGCACGGTGAGTTGCAAGAGCAAATCAAGCAGTCTGAGTCGCTTCTGCTTTCTACTCAGAAGGATGTGAAGAGCCAACTGAGTGACTTGAATCTCATCAATGCCCGTTTGGCAGAGCGGAGAAAGTATATCAAGACCATTGAGCAGGATATGGCGCAGCTGGATGCGGAGGTTGCCCACTTGGGAAAACAAATCAAGCAGTTGCAAGCCGAACTGAAGGAGAAACAGAAGAAATATGCACAGTCTGTCCGCTATCTTCGCAAGAATCGTTCGATAGAGGATAAGTTGATGTTCATCTTCTCGGCTGAGAATTTTAATCAGATGTACCGTCGTTTGCGCTATGTCGCAGAATATGCCGAATTCCAACGCCTGCAAGGAAACCAAATCAAGGAAAAACAGACTCAGGTGGAGAGCAAACGTCAAGAGCAACTTCAGGTCAAGGAAGAGAAAGCCAAATTGTTGGCTCAACGGGAAGCAGAACGGAAAGAGATTGAAAAACAGGAGAAGCAACAGCGTACATTGGTCAATAGCCTGCAGAAACGTCAGCGGAATTTGCAAGCTGAATTGAAAAAACAACGCCAACAATCACAGCGGTTGAACGCGCAGATTGATAAATTGATAGAGGAAGAGATTGTAGCGGCCAAGCGTCGTGCTGCTGAGGAGGAACGTAAGCGGAAAGCTGCCGCACAAAAAGCCGCTTCCGGCAAAAAGACGGAGGAAACAAAATCCGAATCCAAGGGAAAAACGAAGGAGGTGTCCATGGTGGCTGAATACACTGGCGACCGGCAACTCTCCAAGGTCTTTGAAAAGAACAAGGGAAAATTGCCTATGCCTATCACCGGTTCATATGCCATTGTCAGTCGATTTGGGCAGTATGCCGTAGCGGGATTGAAGAATGTGAAGCTGGACAATAAGGGGATTGACATCAAAGGACAGAAGGGAGCTAAAGCCCGTGCAATCTTCGATGGTGAAGTGTCGGCAGTCTTCCAATTTGGCGGTTACACCAATGTCCTGGTGCGTCATGGTGGCTATATTTCTGTTTATTGCAACCTGTCATCAGCTTCTGTGAAGCAAGGGCAGAAATTGAAAACGCATGATTCCATAGGAACCATTGCCACTGACTCTTCGGGAAATACCATTTTGCACTTTCAACTCCGTAAGGAGACGACTAAACTCAATCCAGAACAGTGGTTGGGAAGGTAAGTGTCGATTGAGTACAAATGTATAGGGCTAATCGGTCTTATTGTTTCTATAAGCCTGATTAGCCCTATCTCATTATTTCGATAAGAGTGATTTCTACATTAATTCAACTCTGCTCCATCCAGTAGTTCCAGATACTTTTTTATTGCATCCTCTATTTCGTCGATGAGGATGTACTCGTCGGCCGTGTGCGAACGGCTGCTCTTTCCGGGACCCATCTTCAGGGAGGGGAAAGACATCAGTGCCTGGTCCGAAAGGGTGGGCGAACCGAAAGGTTTCAATCCCATTTTTACGGCACGTCTCACCAAAGGGTGTTCAATACTGATGTTTGATGAGTTCAAGCGAAAGGAACGTGCTTTGGCTTCACACCGGATGTGGGTGCAAATCTCCTTGTAAAGTTCCTCGTTGCTATAGAGTTCATTGCTGCGGATATCCACGACGAAAGAACAGCGGTCGGGCACCACGTTGTGTTGTGTGCCGGCATTCACTTGGGTGACACTCATCTTTACGGGACCCAATAGGGGAGACTCTTTTTCAAATCGATAATCGCGGAACCAGGCAATGTCATCCAATACCTTATAGATTGCATTGTCTCCCTCCTCGCGAGCGGCATGCCCGGCACGTCCGTAGGCCGTTACGTCCAACACCATCAATCCTTTTTCGGCCACTGCCGGTTGCATATCTGTCGGTTCGCCGACTATAGCCACCGTGATAGGGGGAAGCATGGGCAATACACTCTCGATTCCCCCTTTTCCGGAAACCTCCTCTTCACACGAGGCCAAGTAGATGATGTTGTATGTCTGTGGACGCAGGCATAGTT
Organism: Phocaeicola sp.; assembly: GCA_045647865.1. GTDB lineage: Bacteria > Bacteroidota > Bacteroidia > Bacteroidales > Bacteroidaceae > Phocaeicola_A. The sequence continues at coordinate 166,188 of JAZRMW010000063.1, read as the reverse complement.
GGCGGAATACCTGCAAAAGGCTCACCACGCTGGCACCGGCGTCGTTGCTTCCCAATCCATAAATTCGTCCGTTTTCCACAACGGGTGTGTGCGGATGGTGTTTCCATCCTGCCACCGGTTTCACGGTGTCAATATGAGAGTTCAATAACAGGGTAGGGCGTTTGGGATCGAATCCGGGACTTAGACACCACACGTTGTTTCCCGAGCGGTAAGTCATGATGCCCACTCCCTCGATGAAGTTTTGCAATGCATCGGCTACCGCCTCCTCTTCGCGGCTCACAGATGGTATGATAATGAGTTGTTTCAACAGGCCGATTGCCTCTGATATGAGTTGTTCTTCCATCATTCTTTTTTATCCTTTTCGTTTTTGCGGCGCGAAGATACTGCCATCTCGGCGAAGAAAAAAGTTTTTCGCCAGTTTTTTTGTGTGATTGTTCTACACTGAGACATGAAGGGAAATACAAGTGTTTTTGGATGGATGTATCCTTTCCTGTATTTGTACTTCAAAATCCTTTTTGCAAATTCGAATAGATTTCTGTCCCAAAAGTGCTGTTTGTTGGTGGCATTTTTGTATCTTCGCACCATCTATATATTAATAAGGTATAACGCTATGAATACATTTGAGTTTGAAGCCCTCAAGGCAGAGTTGGCACGGAACATCCTGAACAGTAAGGATCCCGAGGTGATAGAGCGTGTGCGCCGTAGCTATGAAGAGGCCATGGAGTGCACAGCAGAACCACCGTGCCGCTATACTCTGGACGAAGTGAAGGCCCGCCTGCGTGCTACGGAAGCCGATGCTATAGCTGGACGAGGGTTGACCACAGAGGAAGTAATGAAACTTAGCGAAGAATGGATATGATGGAAGAACGAATGCTTCGGTGGCATCCGAAAGCCTCTACAGACCTGAACCGGATAGTATGGTATTGCAGTCAGAAGTTCGGGAAGTCTGCTGCACGTCAGGTGCGGAACCGTATATGGCACGATGTGGAACTGTTGCAGTCCCATCCCCAGTTGGGGCGAGTCGAGCCTCTGTTGGTAGGATGCACCTCCTTGGAATACCGCTCGTTGGTAGTGGATAAGGTGACAAAGATTATCTATACGGTTCATCAGGAGTACGTATATATCCATCTGTTGTGGGATGTCAGACGGGATGAGGAATCTCTGCCTCAAGCCACTCTACGTCGCTACCAAGACTTTGAGTCTGACTCGATATGGGCCAGCGAACCTCTTGCCGAATACGGAAAAGTAGAGGAAAGGGGCGAATAATTGCAAATAAAACTGTATCTTTGCAAACGATTTTAGATAATAAGCAAAACTATATAGTATGGGAAATCATCATTTTGCCGTCTTGGTACACAAGCAGGCGGATAAGTACGAGAACCGTGAAGCCTTGAGATACAGGGATTATGAAACCAATCAATGGCTTTCAGTGACATGGCGCGAGGTGAGTGACACCGTGCACAAAGCTTCCAATGCCTTGGTGGCATTGGGTGTGAAAGAAGAAGAAAATATTGGTATTTTCTCACAAAATAAACCCGAGTGTCTCTATGCCGACTTTGCCGGACATGCCAACCGTGCCGTATCTATCCCTCTTTATGCAACCAGTTCGGCTGCTCAGGCACAATACATCATTGACGATGCACAAATTCGCTTTCTCTTTGTCGGCGAACAGTATCAGTACGACACAGCCTTCAGTGTGTTGGGGTTATGTTCATCGTTGGAGAAACTGATTCTCTTCGACCGCAAGATACAGAAGCACGAGCGCGACACGACCAGCATCTATTTCGACGAGTTCCTGCAGATGGGCGAGGGATTGCCTCATGCTGCCGTGGTGGCTGAACGCAGTGGACGTGCCTCAATGGAGGATTTGGCAAACATCCTTTATACCAGTGGTACAACGGGCGAACCGAAGGGGGTATTGTTGCATCACTCTACCTATGAGGAGATTATCCGTATCCACGACATCCGTTTGACACAGATGACTGACAAGGATGTGTCGATGAGTTTCTTGCCGCTGACCCATGTGTTTGAGCGTGCATGGACTTACTACTGTCTGCACAAGGGAGTGGTGGTTTGTCTCAACCTGAGACCTGCGGAGATTGCTTCTACCATCAAGGAGGTGCGTCCTACATTGATGTGTAGTGTTCCCCGTTTTTGGGAGAAAGTGTATGCAGGTGTGAACGAGAAGATTGCCTCAGAGAAGGGAATCAAGCAGAAACTGATGCAGGATGCCATCCGCGTAGGAAAGATTCACAACCTCGATTACGTGCGCTTGGGCAAACGTCCGCCACTGATGCTTCACTTGAAGTATAAGTTCTACGAGAAGACCATTTATGCCCTGCTGAAAAAGACGATTGGTATCGAGAATGGAAACTTCTTCCCCGTAGCAGGTGCAGCTGTGCCGGATGAAATTTGTGAGTTTGTACATGCTGTGGGTATCAACATGATTGTGGGCTATGGACTTACCGAGTCATGTGCTACTGTGTCCTGCTTTGTTGCCCCAGGATTCGAAATCGGTTCAGTGGGAACCATCATGCCGGATGTAGAAGTGAAGATTGGCGAGAACAACGAAATCCTTCTCCGTGGAAAGACCATCACCAAAGGTTATTACAAGAAGGCAGAGGCTACGGCTGAGGCTATCGACAAGGAGGGATGGTTCCATACGGGCGATGCAGGATTCATCAAGAATAACCAATTGTTCCTGACTGAACGTATCAAAGACCTTTTCAAGACTTCAAACGGGAAGTATATCTCGCCGCAAGCTTTGGAAACAAAAATCTCAGTAGATAGATACATCGACCAGATTGCCATTATTGCTGACCAGCGTAAGTTCGTTTCGGCACTCATCATACCTCAGTATGAATTGTTGAAGCAATATGCTGATGAGAAAGGTATCAAGTATGCTTCACAGGAAGAGTTGCTTCAAGATCCTCAGATCATCAGCATGATGAAGGAGCGTATCGACACGTTGCAGCAGCAGTTTGCCCATTACGAGCAGGTTAAACGATTCACCTTGTTGCCCGAACCATTCAGCATGGCGCGTGGTGAACTTACCAATACTTTGAAAATTAAGCGTTCGGCATTGAACAGAAATTATGCCGAAGAGATTAATAAGATGTACGAAGAGTAAGACTGGAGATAAAAGGAAATAAGATGGAGATAAAGGGAGATAAAGGCCAATGGTTTCATGCTGACAATAGTATTGGCTTTTATCTCCCCCAAGAGCGAAGCGGATATCTCCTTTTATCTTCTTCTATCTCCCTAAAAAAGAAATATAACTGTGTTAACGACTTTAATTATCCTTGCCCTATCTGTGATAGGTTTTGTGAGTGGAAAACTCCGTTCTGACTTGGTAGCACTGATTGCGTTGGTGCTACTTTTAGTTTTCAATATTCTTACTCCTGCTGAAGCACTTTCTGGCTTTTCCAACTCTACCATCATTATGATGGTGGGACTGTTTGTGGTAGGAGGTGCTATCTTTCAGACAGGATTGGCCAAGATTATTGGAGGTAGCCTGTTGAAGTTGGCCGGAAAAAGCGAACTCCGTCTATTCATTTTGGTGGTATTGGGAACATCGGCCATCGGTGGATTTGTAAGCAATACCGGTACGGTAGCCCTGATGCTTCCCATTGTAGTGAGTATGGCAGCCGGTGCAGGAGCCAATGTACGCCGTCTGTTGATGCCCCTGGCTTTTGCCAGCAGTATGGGTGGTATGATGACCCTTATCGGTACACCGCCCAACTTGGTGATACAGGAATCCCTCTCTTCGGCAGGATACGAACCGTTGAAATTCTTTTCCTTCACTCCTGTCGGATTGGTTTGTATTGCAGTGGGGTTGTTGGTCTTGTTACCCTTAACCAAGTGGTTCCTTTCCGATAAAAAGAATGAGAAAGATAAAAGCCGCAAGAGTAAGTCTCTCAATGAATTGGTGGACGAATATCAGTTGGCAACCAACCTCAGCCGTTTGCAAGTGAAGAATGGTTCTGCACTGGTGGGAAAGACGGCTGCTGAACTGGACGTGCATCGTCGTTTCGGAGTGACTATTTTCGAAATTCGTCGCGAAAGTCAAAGCAAGCATCGTAAAATCGTAAAGAGTGTGAGCCAGAGCATGGCGGACCCTTCTACTCCGTTGGAGGCGGGAGACATCCTTTATCTGATGGGCGCACGCGAAAAAGCTGAACACTTTGCGGCAGAATATCAAGTGTCTTTGCTGGACGATTCGCAGTTGAACGAGCAGGGCGGACGCAGTGTGCTCGACTTTTACGACATCGGTATGGCGGAAATCGTACTTATGCCCTCCAGTAAGTTGATAAACAGCACGCTGATTGATTCTAACTTCCGTCAGAAGTACAACATCAATGTAGTGGGTATTCGTCGTAAAGGAGAGTATATGATACACGGTTTGAAGGATATTCGTATGCATTCGGGCGATGTGCTGCTGGTACAAGGAACTTGGACCAACATTGGTAATTTGACTCAAGAAGATGAAGATTGGGTGGTTTTGGGCCAACCGTTGGCTGAGGCTGCCAAGGTGACCCTTGACTACAAAGCGCCTTTAGCAGCCATTATCATGGTGGGAATGATTGCCATGATGATGTTTGACTTCATTCCTGTAGCTCCTGTAACAGCGGTAATGATAGCAGGTCTGTTGATGGTGCTTACCGGTTGTTTCCGCAATGTCGAAGCTGCTTACAAGACCATCAATTGGGAGAGTATCGTGTTGATTGCCGCCATGATGCCCATGTCGTTGGCATTGGAGAAGACGGGTGTCAGTGAATACATATCCAACAGTTTGGTAAGCAGTCTTGGTGATTTTGGCCCTACAGCGCTTCTTGCTGGTATTTACCTGACCACTTCGTTGATGACCATGTTTATCAGTAATACAGCCACCGCCGTCCTCATGGCTCCCATCGCCATGGCTTCGGCCGTACAGGTGGGTGTCAGTCCTTATCCCTTCCTGTTTGCCGTTACTGTTGCCGCCAGCATGTGTTTTGCATCACCTTTCAGCACACCTCCCAATGCCTTGGTGATGCCTGCCGGACAATACTCCTTTATGGATTATGTCAAAGTAGGTCTTCCCCTGCAGCTCATCATGGCTGTGGTGATGATATTGGTACTCCCGTTGCTGTTCCCCTATTGATTAGGCTGTGAGTTATAAAATGACGTGAGTTCGAGATAAGGAATGGAGTAACTAAAGTTCCTTATCTCGAACTCACGTTTCTTAATAATTACTGTAGGATGTTGGAAATAAAACTTCTGCTCTTCGCACCTCCTCCCTTAGCCCACTCTGACAAGCTCAAACGTAAATTTTACCTTTCAAAGATTTGATATGCCCACATTCCTTGTCTTTATCGGGGATGTGGGCATATTGTAGTCTTATAGGCCTTTTTTTGCAGAAAAAGCGCACAGAATCCCAAACGAGTGTCTAAAAATTAGACGTTTTTGGGGTCTAAAATACGAATTAACGATTTTTATAACTTTTATTCTTGCACAATTCAATAACTTTGTAAAGTGTGACAGAGGAAACTCCCTGCTGTGCGTGCCAAATAGGGGAATGCAAATTCCCTGAGTAAGGAATTTTAAGGGGATTGTAGATAAGTGAAAATTCGTTGATTATATAAATTGTTAAAACCAAGAATAGCATGTTAGAGCATAACATTACCATTGCCTGGCGGAACATACGCAAGTATCTTTCGCAAAACATCATCAGTGTGGTCGGCCTGTCGGCCAGCTTGATTTGTTTCAGTATCTGTATGCACTTTATCCGTTTCTATGGTGAAGCGTATGATACCGTGGAAAATCATGAACGCATTGTTTCCATTATGGGCAAATCATCTTACAGCCTGTATTTGAATCGGGAGGATGGAAAGAAGCTGAAATCGCTCCAGTTGAACTCTCTCTCCGATGTATGCTCCATCTCGTGGGGATATAGAAGCGGTTATCTGGAAGGACGCACCGGCAAGGAACTGCCTTATGAATTGACCGCAATCGAGACGGACAGTTCCTTCGCCGCACTCTATCATCCACACATTGTGGCCGGAAGCTGGGAGCAAGTGGCCACACATCCCAACTCCATCGTGCTGACGGCTTCAGCAGCCCGCCGCATTTTTGGTTCAGAGGTGGAGGCCGTGGGACAGACGCTGAACAGGAATGAAGCGGTTTATAAAGACCAGACCTATACGGTGCGTGCGGTCATGGAGGACTGGGACTCACAGAAGTCTTGGGCTGTCTGTGGCAGAGAGGATGGCTTTGACCTGTTGCGAGTGAACGAGTTGGTCGGTGGTGGTACAATGCATTACTACACACGTGCCCTGTTGGCTGACGGATGCAGCGTGGATGACCTCAATCGGGAATTGCTCACCGTGTTGACCCACTTCCCCTTTGTTGGAGGGCATGAGCGTGGCGACATGGTGTTGGTGGGAAACCATCAAGGGGAGGACGAAACCACCATAGGTATTGTGGCATCGTTGGTTTTTGTAAGCATCGCGCTGATTGTCTTGTTCGTCGGACTGTTCAACTTCCTGCATTTTCTGGTGGGGACTATCTTGAACCGCACCCACGAATACAGCATGCGCCGCCTGTTAGGATGCCGTTGGAGAGACCTCTTCCTGATGCTGATGACCCAAATGAGCATACTGGTGATAGTCGCCGGCTGGTTGTGCAACTATGTGCTGAGGTGGCTGGATGTGAGAGCCATTGTGCCACAGAGTGTCTTTTCACCGGACATAGACAGGAGCAAACTCATGTGGGAAGCAGCCGAATACACCGGTTGGATATTCCTTCTTTGCACGGTCATTTGTGTGGTGTTGAGTTGGCGCATCCACCGCATCACCATCCAGCGGGGCATCGTCGGCAACACAGCCGCACCTCGCCATCACAGACGGGTGAGCCGCAACCTGCTCTTGGGTTTTCAGTTCTTCACCTGCTGGCTCTTCATCACGCTTACTGTGGCCCTATACATGCAGGCAAACCTGACGCGTAACAAGGTGTTCGAATCGCTGACGCATGAGGAGAAGGAGCAGATTCTTTCCGTGTCGCTCAGTTCAGATCTGGTGTCCATTCCTTTCCAAGAGAAGCCCTTCGTATGCCAGCGGTTGGCCAACCATTCGGGAGTGAAGGAGATGATGCCACATTCTCACCACGTATTCAATTGGGATAGTGATCATGAGTTTCTGTATAAGCAGCCGGAGGACGAAAGGTGTGCCGCCTGTCCGTCGATAGAGAATGTTCCGCTGAACTACTTTGAATTCATGAACATCGAATTGGTGCGTGGCAGTTTCCCCAAGAAGGAGGGTGAAGTGGCCGTTGATGTGAATTTTGCCTCCCTTTTTGATGAGGATATCATAGGCAAGACTTTCTATCGCAAAGATCCCTCTATGGCTTACAGGGTGACCGCCATTGTGGGTAATAACATTTCTTATAATGGAGGCAGACATTTCAATCCCGAAACGGTTTATACTGTGGACGAACATCAGATAATGGTCAGCCGGGTCTATCTGAAGTGCCATCCCGGTCAGGTGGAGACGGTGCGCGAACATGTGTTGGCTGAGCTTCGCGAGATTTTCCCCGAGAGTGTGGAACCGGAAATTTCTACATTGAAAGATGATATTGAAAGTTTTCACAAAAGTAAGATAGAAATACAGAAGACGCTCCAGTTCTTCTCCATTGTCAGTCTGGCCATCACACTGTTGGGTGTCTATTCGGCCATCACCATCGACACCGAGCGCCGTCGTCGCGAAGTGGCCATCCGCAAAGTGTTCGGTGCCCGCTTCGGCAATATCCTGTGGATGTTTGGCCGGCGTTACTTCTGGCTGTTGGTCATTCCGGCCCTGATTGCTTTCCCGATAGACTTCTTGGTGCTGGATATGATGAGAAGCAGTTCAAAGGTGTTCATCAACATCGGTCCGCTCTTCTGGTTGGGCATCTTCTTCGGCGTAGCCCTCTTGGTGGTGCTCACCATCCTGTGGCGCATCCTGATGGTGGCCCGCACTCATCCGGCGGACGAGTTGGCAAAGAGTTGAGTTTTGAGTTGACAAGTTGACGAGGGCCATGCGGAACTATAATCCCTCCTTGTCAACTCGTCAACTCGTGTTTCGCACAGAAAATGAAGCGCTCCGTTGGCAAAGAAAAGAGGAATCCAGCCATTGCGAAGCGCAAGTGAAATGCCCTTAAGAGATATTCCCGTTTCTGTTAAGCGTAACTGAATTTACTCTTAAGCGTAACTGGATTTACTCTTAAGCGTAATTGGATTTACCCTTAAGAGAAACTATGGTTTCCTAAGAGGGGATTTCAAGGAAACTGCAAAATAGTGAAAATGAATTGAGAAAAAAAGAATAAATAACTTAAAAACAATCCCTGAATCCTCCCCCTTGGGGAGCTAGAGGGGGGTTGAATTATGATAGAGCACAATCTAACTCTCGCCTGGCGGCAACTGGTAAAGTACCGCCTGCAATCCGTGGTCAGCATCGTCAGTCTGGCCATCGGCTTCGCCTGCTTCGCACTGGCAAGCATGTGGATAAAGTATGAAACCACGTATGATGCATTTCATAAGGATGCGGACGGCATCTATGTGTTGTTGGAGGACAAACAGGAAAACTTGGGCTATCTCAATCGGCAGGAAGTCGAACAATGGCCCGAGGTGAAGGAGTTTGCCTTTATCTCTTCTACTAGGTGCGGAATTGCCAACGGCCAGCAGGTGGAGGTGTGGGAAGGTCTGGTGCACGACAGTAGCTACCTCTCCATCTTTGGCCTTGAGTTTTTGGAGGGTGGCGACGGCTTCCTGCACGACGAAGGACAAGTGGCCATCAGCGACCAATTAGCCCAAAGACTGTATGGAGAGGAATCGCCCATCGGGCAGGAATTGCGCGTTAAGACCGATATCCAGTCGAAACAACGGCGCACGGTGACGGGTGTGTTCAAAAGTTGGGGCAAGCACACCAACTATCCGTATGAACTGTTGGGACTTATGCCATCCGTATTACCACCTAACCATTTTTTTGCTGAATGTTGTGTCATGCGTCTGCACCCTCATGTAAACGTGGATACACTGAATGCAAGGTTGGCAAATTATACCTGTATTCCCAAGGCATTCGTCTATAACGGGAAGGAATATGTTTCGGAAAACAGACGCACCAATGGCAAAGTGGTCCCCATTACCCAGTTGCGCCATGCTACGATTCAATACGAGTCCAGCGCCACGTTCAAGGTGGAACACATCTATTGGTTTGCCTGTGCCAGCCTGTTGCTGATAGCCTGTGGTTTGCTGAACTACCTGACGATGTTCATCAACCGCCTTTTCATCCGCAAGCGCGAGATTGCCCTGCGCACGGTATATGGTGCCACGGGCAGTAACCTGATGGTGCAGTTCCTCACGGAGTATGGTCTGCTGCTCCTTATTGCCATGTTCTTCGGCAACTACGCGTTGAAACTCCTGTTGCAGGGATTCCTCGAACTGACCGAACTTCCTTATGACCTGGGGTACATCTATAGCGAGAGCTTCCTCTACATGTCAGTGGTCATTGCCGTGTCGTTGCTCATCTCCGTGCCGCCCATCTGGTACTTCCGTCGCCAGTCGTTGCAGAACAGCATCACGGGTGTGGGCGGATTGTCGAACTACAACCTCTTCCGCCGTATCAGTACGGGTGTGCAGATTGGTATCAGCATCTTCAGCATCTTCTGTGTGGTGGTGATGCTGAAGCAACTCGACACGCTGCGCCACGAGGACATCGGCTTCAAGCGCGAGAACCGTGGGTATCAGTACGTAACAGGGACGATTGGCGAAATGGTGGAGAAGTCCCAAGCCCTCAGTGCCTTCTTGCGGCAACAACCCGAAGTGGACACAGCCTTTGTACCCGATTATCCTATCTATCCTATCAGTGGATATAGTCCACAAGAATTAGAACCCGAAGATTTCCCCCAATTGACGGAACCTTTAGAATACATACAGATGGAGACAACGGTAGAGACCGCCCAATTCTACGAGATGACGCTGATGCAAGGTGATTGGCCTGATCCCTACAAGCATGGTCCATGGAGTGTGGTGGTCAACGAGACATTTGCCCGCCGCATGGGATGGGATAACCCTATCGGGCAGGAGATAGAGATATACAAGGTGGTGGGTGTGTTCAAGGATGTGTTGAACAAACAGCCTACCCAACGGGCGGAGCCTTGGATGTTGGTGGCACAAGACTTGCGCCTAACCGAAGAACAAAAGTATTTCAATCGTCGTGTGGTGTTCAAGTTCAAGCCCGGCACGTTCCCCACCATCAAGCAAAAGATTGAAGGATTCTACAAGCAACAGGGATGGGAGTATAATTACGATGCAAAAACCTTGGAGGGAGATTACGAAGAGATGTTGCAATCCGAAAACAATCTCCAGAAACTCCTCCATATCACCACCGGTGTCTGTATCCTCATCGCTCTCTTCGGTGTGTGGTCAATGATTATGCTCACCTGTGAGCAGCGTCGCAAGGAGATTGCCATCCGTAAGGTGCATGGTGCTACGGTGAAGGATATCCTGGATATGTTCTTCCTCGAATACATGAGCCTGCAAGCCGTGGCGGCTTTGGTGGCCTTTCCCCTGGGCTATGTCTGCATGAAGCCATGGCTGGAGCAGTACGTGGTACAGACCGAAATCTCGTGGGGGATTTACGTCGGTATCTTCCTACTCGTTGCCCTGCTCGTTGCCCTCTGCATCGGTTGGCGCGTGTGGAAGACTGCGACGGCCCGTCCGGCGGATGAAATTTGCAAGGGGTGAGACGAGTGAACAGTGATGAGCTACGAGCTACAAGTGATTAGTGGCCATGCGGTGTGAATCCCAAAGACCGTCGGCATACAGAAACAAAAAAGCCAATCGCATTCTTTCTTGCAATTGGCTTTTTTATATTGTCACTTTTTCTCCCTACGGATTCATGACCACTTCAACCGTGTGCTTCGAGCGGACGAGCTTGCGGGCCAACCGCTGCACATCTTTGGGAGTGACTTTTTGCAATGTTTCGCCGTTGGTGAGCATGTCGTCCGAATGGTAACGCACGTGTTCGGTGAGGGCCGCCATCCAGAAAGAGTCACTGTCGCGGTACGAAGCATGTTGCTTCAGGAGGTACTCTTTCGCTTTGTTGAACAGAGGGGTTGAAGGACCTTCCTCTGCTACTTGGTGGAGCAGGCCGATGGCTTTTTGTAGCAAGGATTGTGCTTGCTGTGGATTGGTATTGAAGTTGAACATCAGAGTCAGTTCATCGGCCGGTTGGCGCGAGATGCGTGAGGTGACGCTGACATTGTAGGTACCGCCCTCCTGTTCGCGCAAGGTCTCTGTGCAGAGGCTGTTCATCACTTCGCTGAGGATGGCGCAAGCGATGTTGTTCTTGGCGGTGTAGCGTTCCTTGGCGAGGATGTTGTAGATGACGGTGGTGACGGGTTCTTCCATGGGGACATGGACGTTGGCCGTGTGTCGGCCACGACGGAGTGTGGGAAGGGCTTTCAGGTTCGCTATTTCACGTGCCTTCTCATTTCCGGGTAATGAGGCAATGTATTGGCAGATAAGGGGACGGATAGAATCAACATCCATGTGTCCGACAAAGATAAAGGTGAAGTCGGCAGCATTGGCAAAACGTTCTTGGAAGAGGGTACAGGTGCGGTCGTAGTCCACACTGTCAGCCAATGCAAGCGTGGCTTTGCGGTTGCGTGGATGGGGTTCATACATGACACTGCGCAATGTGTCACTGAAATGGGTCATGGGGTTTTCCATGCGTTGGACAAGATTGTTTCTGTTGCTGCTTTGCCAACGGAGAAAGGCGGTCGTGTCTTTTCTGACGGTGGTGAAGCGAAGATGCATGAGCTGCAACAAATCTTCGGTGTCGGACCATAGGCTTCCGCCGCTGAACGATTCGTAGAGTGTACTTACGTTGGTCTGGTATGAAGCACTGCTGCCCTCCATTGCCCGGCCAAGGTCGCGTCCTGAAAGATGAGCCAATCCACCCATGGGTGGCAGGGCGTTGATGGCATTGATGTGGATATACTCCGAGTCGCTGATGAGTGAAGTCCCACCGTGACTGATGGCTGTCAGTTCCAGATATTGATCCTTGTTTACTGTCGGTTTCAGGATGACCTTTGCACCGTTGCTGAGAGTCAGTTCATGGGTGTCATACTCTTTGTTCTTGGTCTCCTTTACAATAGAACCTGCTGTGGGTTTTATGGGCATCAATTCCGGGGCAGGTTCAGTTTCGGGAATCCGGTATGCGGTAGTCTGTTGACTCCATGCTTCGCCGTATGCTTGCAGCACTTCGGCTTCGGTGGGCCAATTGTTTCCTTCGCGTTCCTGCCCTTGTAGGAGGATAGCTATACCGCCCTGGCTATAAATGAATTGGTTGAAACGGTTGTTTACATCCTTCAAAGTTAGCTGCTGCATCAGTTGGTGGTAGAGCTTAACCTCCTCTGTCAGTGAGAGTAGGGGAGAGGAATAGAGGTAATGCGCCATACACTTTTGTACGACAGAACTGTTGCTTTGTGTGTGGGTGTTTCCTTGTAGAGACTCGAGGGATTTCCGTAGGTCATTCAAAGATCGTGCAAACTCTTCGGTGGTGAAACCATGTTCCATGACGCGCTTCAGTTGATAAACGATACCCTTCATGCCATCCTTCCATTGGTCGTTCCTGAAGGTTGCGTGAGCGGAGAGCGCCTTTTTGGTCATAGAAAGCGAATAATCCCCGTCAGAAAAGTAAAGGTTACTTGTGCTGTTTTCAGCCTCGTCGTAAAGACGATTCATGAGCATGGAGAGAACCATCTGTCGGCACAGATTCTCTTTCTGACCTTCCATGGTGAGGTTTGCCTCCTGGGGTTGTGGGTCGTATTTGTAGCTGATGCGCAATGTTCCTGAGGTGAGTTCTTTGTCTGTACCGATGGCTACGATGGGAGTTTCGTTGTCAGCCACAGTGAAGTAGGGACGTTCTGGAGCATCTTTCTTTAGTGGAATATCTTTCCAAAGAGCATGGATGCGTTGTTCCACATAGTCGGCATTTACATCGCCCGCAATGATGATGGCTTGCAGGTTGGGGCGATACCAACGGTGATAATAGTCGCGCAGGGCCTTGTGTGGAAAGTTGTCCACCACCTCCATCAGTCCGATGGGCATGCGGTGTGCATAACGGTTGCCGTCGGGGAAGAGTTTGGGAAGGGTCTGTTCATAAATACGTTCGCGAGCTCCTGTCTTCATGCGCCACTCTTCGTGAATCACCTTTCGTTCGGCATCAATCTCTTTTCCATCTAACGTGATGAAACCGCTCCAGTCATGCAGAATCAACAGGCAAGAATCTATCAAACCCTCTCGGTGGGTTGGTACGTGTGAGAGGTTATAGACCGTGTGGTCAAAGGAGGTGTAGGCATTGATGTCGGTGCCGAAGCGTACTCCGTTTTCTTCCAGATACTCGATCAATCGTTTCTTGGGGAAGTTCTTGGTGCCATTGAAGGCCATGTGTTCCAAAAAGTGAGCCAATCCACGTTGGTTTTCTTCTTCCAAAATGGAACCTACACGCTGTACAATGTAATACTCGGCCTGTCCGGTAGGAACCTTATTGGGACAGATGTAATAAGTCAATCCATTATCCAGTTGGCCGTAGCGTACGGCTGGGTCCATAGGAAGGGATTGGGCGAATGTGAGTAGAGGGAGGATAAATAGGAAAAAAAAGACTCGCCATCTTATCTGCCCTCCGTTGTTGGAACTCCCCGATTGCTGTACCAGTTCGCAATCGCCTTCTATGGAGGGGAGTAAATAGTTTTGCAATATTCTTTTCATAATTCTTCTTGATTTATTGTGATGAACAGACTATCTACTCCCCTCCATAGAGGGAGGGGTAAGGGGGAGGGTCTGCTTTCCTCACTTTTTCTTATACATAATCTTTACCGGCTGGTAACAGATGTTGTTGTATTGCTTGATGATGTTACCTTTGTCAGTGTCGATAACCCATACGCTACCGTTAAGACCCGGTTCATTAGGTTCGTAGAATGCGACGTAGGTCTGTTTGTGGTCGGCGCTGAGTTCAAAACCGCAAATGACTGCCGTTTCGCTTCCGATGGTTTGGAGAACATCAGCAGCAGTGATTTGTTGGTTGGATGTATAGTTCCAACGGCGAACCTTGTTGCCATCGGCAAAGAGCATGGAGTAATAGGTCAAGTTGGCTATACAAGGGGTGGTTTCGGTTAATGGAAGTTCTCCGAATCCGCAAACCTTATAACCTCCATTGTCAACCAAGACGTTTTCTGAAGTTTCGCTGTTGTATCCCCAGAAATCTACAGAGAGTCGGGTTCTTTGAATCATTTCATATTGGTTGTTGGTGATAACTAGGATTTCTGGATTATTACCAGCTTTTCTTTGTTTCTCGGTCATCTTTACGAGTGTCATTTTACAGATTTTGAGTCCGTTGAAATAGTTCATGCTCGGATTCTTGATGAGGGTATCCCTGTTTGCGTGATAGGTTTTGCTGCAGTAGTAAGGGCCGTATCCGTTGTACAAGAGGCACAATGCGTTGATTTCCTTATCCCAGAAAAGCATATCGTATTCACTCACACTGTGGGTATAGCTAATGGCTGTCTGGGCATAAGTATAGGGTAGCTTGACCGCTTTGGTAATGGCTCCTTCCGTGACGGAGAATTCATATGTCTGTCCGTTTTCACAAAGGATAGGGTAGGAGATTCCCTGATAGGCTAAAGAGGGTATCGCCAGGTATGTCGGCTTGAAGTCGGGAAACTCGGATGCAGTCAACATGTTCTCTACCACGAAAGTCTTCTCGTTGAGGTAATAAAGGGTTGCCGGTGTGGTGTTATCTTTACTGCCTTGGCAGGCAATGATGAGGCTTCCGCTGCTTTGTGTTATATCGACTGGATTGGTGGCAAAGGCAATTTCCGCATTATTGACCGTAAATTGGTCGCCGGACATGAACCCTGTAGGTTCGCTACCGTCGGCAGGGGACAGCATGAAAGCGAGCATACTGTTTCCTTGTGTGTCCTTACTGATGATGGTAATACCCTCTTCGTAGGGAGAGTTTACGTGCAGTTCAAAAGGGAAAAACGTTTTGCCGTCGCTGTTCTCTAAAATCAAACGACACTGATAGCTGCCAAAATCCTTGCCTTCATAGATAAATTCCTTTTCTTTGCTATAGGTCTTGAGGTTGATTTCCCATGTGTAGCTGACCTCTTTCTCCCTGTTCGTTTGTGTGATGACGGGAGTGATGATGAGCGTTTCGTTTTTGTTGATATTATAAACCTTCTGGATAGAGGTTGTGTCAATCACAATTTCTGAGATGGCTCCGGTACCCAAAGTCGTTTCATCTTCAAAGCAAGCTGAGAGGGAAGCCGTCAATAAAGCGAGAGTCAAAATATGTATAAATTTCATAGTTGAATCATTATCAGATAAATATTTTATGTATCAATTATTCCGCATATGGATTAGGGAAATCAAATGGAGAGTTCGGATCTGTAGGGTCCGAAAGAGGGAAATCCGGGTACTCATCCAAAATCATATCTCGATTGGCAGGGTCGTTGAAATGGTCGTACATAGGTTTGTAGATGTATTTCCTGAAGATGGTACGGTATTGCCACGGATCGCCAAGTGGAATATGTTCCAGATTTTCACCATAAAGAACCACCATCTTCTTGTATGTCTCAGGCTGGATGTCTTCAATGGCATGGAAGTATTCCACCATTTTGATGAATTTGTAGGGATGCCATTCGCCCAATTCGCGTTTAATCCAGACTTTCTCTTCATGTTTATTGATCCAGTTGGGTTGTTCTATGGCATTGTCAAATTTGGTTTGATGTACTTGACGGAGTGAATCAAGTGTGGGGGTAAAGTGCTCGTTAGCCACAAGACGCAGAGTCAGTTTGTAACGCTCATAGCCATCGGCATAATTACCAACTAATCCGTCGCGCAAAATGCGGATGGGAATGTATCCGTTGATAGAATCAGCCGGCAGGATGGCTGGATCAAGAATGTATTGTTTATTCTCTTCTGCATGGCATAGTTCTTCAACCAATTCATATTTGATGATACGATCCTTTTTGGCAGGTGCTCCCATTATTTGTACAGGAATCTTCAATGTGTACTCCCTAACCTCAATGGGGGTTACACTGAATGAATATTCGGTGGAGTCGCTGGTGAAGTAGATGCCCGTGTAGTGGGTATCGAACTTCATGTAATTATCGTCTTCGCAGGCTGTAAAACCGAATGCAAAGGTAAATGCTCCTATAATGTAACTGAACTTTTTCATCGTTTAATTTTTAATCTTAAATTCATTAAAGTCTGTTCTCGTACTCGCTATCGGGGATAGGAACTACATAGATGTTCTTGTTGGCAGGGAATGTCTTTTCTTTGCCTGTGGCATCATCCCAACCAACGATGGGGAGATTTTGACGCTTGAGGTTGTAGAAGGTTTGTCCTTCGCCAAAGTATTCTTTGAAACGTTCCAGATTAATGAGCTCTTGGGTGAGTGTTTCAGGAACGGTTCGTTCAGACAATGGAGTGATTCCACGTGATTCCAATACGCGGTCGAAATACCAGGTGGCACTGTCCGGATTACTTTCTAACAAAGCCTCGGCCATGATGTAATACATTTCAGGCAGACGAATCAGGTTGATTCCCCGTATCAACTCTGCAGGACGCGAAGCGGATATGCCTTGTAATTCATAAGGGTCTGTCAATTTGCTTAATCGTACAGTAAGTGTACCTTCTAAGTCTATGGTTGTGAAATAGGCCGCAGAACGGAAGTCCAGACCATCTACTTGTTGCTCGTAGATGCTTGTGACATCACCACGTGGATTAAGGGCATAAAAACTGGTAGTAGCCTGCAATTTATTGTACACATTATTGTAGAACTCTGCATAATAGATTCCAAACAGTGTCTCTTTCTCAGATAAGACACCTGCTATGTCACCGTTGATGTCAGTCTTTGTGTTTAGCTCATAGGGACTGTTGGTGATAACCTTTTCTGCATATTCGGCAGCTTTCTCTTTGTCTCCCATTGTCAGATAGATACGGGCTAAAAGTGCTTGTACTGCATAGAGGTTGCAATGTGTCTGGCGGTCATTCATAAACAGACTGTTTCCTGCATATTGGGCCTCGTCAGCCAAGAGTCTTTCAGCTTCAAGAAGGTCTGCCAACACATGTTCGTAGTTCTTTGACAAACTTTCAAAATCGGGCGTATTCAATGAGAATTCGGTCGAATAAGGGATGCCGTCTGCTTTCGGATTTGTGGTAATCTGTTCAGCGAATAATCTCATCAACTCAAAATGCATGAAACCACGCAAAGCCAATGCTTCACCTTTATATATAGTATAAGGTAATGCATTCGCTGAGGTTAGCAAATCTGAGGATAAAATACTGTTCACGTTGGAGATGTTCTTGTACATGAGGGTCCAGATGCCTTCGAACATACCTTTCACACTGGTGTTCGCATACTCGTAGCTTCCCATAGCTTCGATGGCAGTATTTCCTTTACAGGTAAAGTTCTGTGCCAGAATTTCGATGGTTGAGAATGACAGCTCTTGTCCGTAAAGTGTTTGGCTACGCAGTTGGGCATAAGTTCCATAAAGGGCATCTTCGATACCTTCGGGAGTAGAAAGCATCTCATTTCCATTAATCTGCCCATTCGGTGTGATGTCCAGAAAATCATTGCAGGCAGTGAAGGTTATTCCACAGGCAAGTGCCATCAATATATGTTTGAAAGTCTTCATTAGGCTCTTTTTTTTATTGTTTATTAGAACGTTGCACTTAAATTGAATTCAAATCCTTGGCTATAGAGGTAACTTGTTCCACGTTCGATTTTCACGCTGGAGAGGCGAAGGATGTCTGTGAAATTGATACCGGCACGCAGGTTGCGCAGGTGCAGCGGCTTATATAATTTCTCAGGAAACTCGTAGCTGATGTTCAGAGCAGCCAATGAGAGTGTGTTTTCTTCCTCTGCAAAACGGTCAGTCTGATTGGGACGGCTACTGTCTGCTATATCCTTATAGAATGCAATGTCGCCCGGTTGTTTCCAACGGTCGTCAAACACGCGCTGGTCTGCATTTTCCATCGGGTTGCTTCCCTCGACTTTGCTTACACGGGTGGTGTTGTAAATCCAGGCTCCCATGCGGAAGTTGAAAAGGGCATATAGGCTGAAGCCTTTCCAATAAACATGCGTATTAACTGTACCTGTATATTTAGGTTCTGTATCACCGATGAGTACACGGTCGGTGGGGTCGTAGTCAAAGGTGAGGGTTCCATCGCGTTTGATATAGACCTCTTTTCCTGTTGCCGGATCAATACCTGCTGAGCGAACCAATTTCAAAGCTGTTGTACTTTCGCCTTCTGCATATTGTGGAAGGGGAGTCAGTGAAGTACTTGCATTGGCTTGGTTTTCCTTGTTGATTTCTTCCAATGCTTGGTTGATCTTGGTGATTTTATTGCGGTTCATATAACCGCTTGTTCCCAATTTCCATGAGAATTCGCTATTCCTATATATATAACCGTCCACTTGGAACTCAATACCTTTGTTTTGCATTTCTCCCAAGTTGGATTTGGCGGTGGTTACACCGGTAGAAGGTGCTTTGGCTTTATCCAACAGCAGGTCAGTGGTGTTACGGATATAAGCGTCAACGACTACATTCAGTCGTTTTCCGAACATACTGAAGTCGATACCGGCATTGTAATTCAAGGTGCGTTCCCAGGCAAGGTCGATATTTCCGATAGTCAGAGGAATGGCACCAATACCGTTTTTGTATTCATATTCGTTGCTATATTGGTACATGGTCATGGCTTGGAAGGGACTGAAGCTGACCTTACCTGTATAACCTGCACTGGTACGCAGTTTGAAGAGATCAAAATGCTCTTTGATGTTTTCCATGAACGGTTCGTTCAGAATGTTCCATCCCAAACCTCCTGACCAGAAATGACCGTAGCGGTTATTGGCTCCGAACTGAGATGAACCTGTCACACGCCAAGTTGCATCGGCAAAATAGCGGTTGCGCCATGAGTAGTTTCCGGTGACGAATACACCCACGTCAGCTGATTCGGCCAAGTCTCCGTAAGGTTTTTGGTCTGTGGGATAGCCGGCCGCATTTCCGATGTAGGAGTTCTTGTCGTTGAAGAAACCAATGGCTTGCAGAGTTTTGCTACTCATATCCGAGTAGTTCAACTCCCATCCGGCATTGGCGCTTACCAGTGACTCGTCTTCAAAGAATTTATTGTAGGTAGCTACAACATTGGCATTGTAGCTGGTTGATTTGCTGTCAATCTGTGTGCTACTTCCTTTTTTTGTCAAGTCAGTCTCCTGCTTGAATGTGCGTGATTTGGGTGAGACAAAGATTTCGTTCCAGCCTGTTTCACTTGAAATGTTGAAATGTCCGGTCAAGCGGAATTGGCTGTTGATGTCCCAACGGAAGTCTGTCACATTGGTAAAGGTATTTGTTCCATTGCGGCTATAGCTACCAAGGCTGGCTTCGTAAAGCGGGTTGTCTAAGTCCCATGCGAGATTAATGTTGGGAGAACCATCCTCATTGTACATACGTTCGTAAGGATTCATCAGCACGTATTCTCCAAAGGTACCGTATGGTGTATTTTGAGCTGAGATTTCAGTGTAGGTTGTTCTGTTTGATATTTGGATGGAGTTATTGATGAAATAGTCCAGTTTGAATCCGAGGTTGTAACGTTTGCGGTAGTCTTCCTTCATTACACCCTTGGTGTTGGCAAAGCGTCCGGTGAGTTCGTAACGCAAGTTTTGTGCACCTCCATATACGCGTATAGAGTGGTCTTGGCTGAATGAAGTTCTTGCCGGTTGTGAAAGCCAGTCACTGTTTTGTCCGGCCATCACAGCTTTATAACGTTGGTTGTATAGTTCGTCCAATTTATACTGTTCTTCGATGTTACCGCCCGCATCATACAGTCCGGCCATCTGCTCGTATTTCAATTTGTCAGCCGCATTCAGCACATCGTAATCGCTGAGGATGGGTGTCTGTAAGTTTCCTGTAAAGTTGTATTGTAGGCGTAGGGTACTTTCTGTTAATGGCTTGCGTGTAATAACGATGACACCATTAGCCGCTTTCGAACCATAGAGGGCTGTGGCCGAAGCATCCTTCAGTACGTTGATGGTTTCTACCTCGTTGATGTCGAGGTCATAGAGGTCCTGCATGGTGATTTCTGTTCCATCCAGGATGATGGTGGGTTGGTTTACACTCTGTCCCTCATTACTGAACGAGGTCATACCGCGCAATACCAATTCAGGTACATGGTTGGGGTTAGAGCCTTGAGCTGTATTCTGCACCATGGCCATACCGGGAGTAAGTGCAGCAATGGCACTAACTATGTTCACACCGCTGACCTGCTTCAAGTCGGCACCGTTAATTTGTGTGACTGAACCGGTAAAGGTGTTTTTGTTTTTGTTGAAGAATCCCGTAACAACCACGTCATTGAGGCTGTTGCTCTCTTCTCGTAAGCGGATGTGTACATTATCTAATTTATCGCGGCCAGGTTTCAATATGTGAGTCTGATAACCGATGTAGGAAATATGTATTTCGTAATCACCCGCAGGAGCATTCATGTTGAAGTTTCCGTCAATATCGGTGATAATTCCATCCTCCACTTTGCCGTCTCGCACGATGGAGATGCTGACACCGATGAGGGGTTCTCCCGTTTGGTTATCTGTCACTGTACCCGATATGCGGGTGTTTTGGTCGTTCTGAATCTCTCCGGCGACGATGGGGGAACTGCTTGTGCTTGCTTTCGCACTAAGAGGAGTGGTCAACAAGCAGCTTGCCATGAGCAATCCGGTGAGTGTTTGTCCGATAAGATTCGTTTTCATCCGCTGTCTATAAATAGGTTTTTTTAAAGTTTAAGTTTGTAAGTCTGCAAGTCCCAGTGGACTTACAAACTTACAAACTCAAAAACTATTCATTTATTATTTTACAGCTACTTTGGCAACTGCATTTTTAACTTTTACAAGGTACAATCCCTTGTTCAATCCGTTCACTTCTGAAGCTACACCAGCAAATACTGTGCGTCCGCTCATATCGTAAACTTCTACATATTGTGCTTCGCCTGCAACGTAGATTGAACCGTTAGCTGACCATGCCTTCAAGGCAGGAGTAGCAACTACGTTTTCTTCGATAGAAGAGGCTTTCTTTTCAGCTTTCACGTTGGTATAAACAGCAACAGTTGTAGTCGTGTTATTGTTGAAGTCAACCAAGCCAATGGTGAAGTCAGAGATAGAAAGAGTACCGTCTTCATTTACAGTAAATGTCAAATTGCTCTTTCCACCATCTTTGTCATATACCTTGTAGTAAGTGCTGTTCGCTTTAATAGACTTGATGTAAGTGTCAGTCTTCATTTCTGCTGATTGGTTGTCTGCAGCAATAGTGAAATCGATACCACCCGAATTGAGACCGGTTACATCAGCATCGTAGAACTTGGTAACAAGGTTAATACCCCATTGTTCGTGATAGATGATTTCCATTTCGAAAGTAGAAAGGTATGTACTTCCGTCTTTTGACTCAACCTGACCTGTTACAGTGTATGTACCATACCAATCAAATGGCTCGGGCTCTGCAACTGCTTCTTGAGTTGCTGTTACATCTTGATACAGGGCAGCAAACGCGTGCTTCTTATTCCAATTTTCATCATAAGTCATGTAGCTGATGCAGAAATCTTCAATGATGAATGTACCATCCTCTTGACGAGTGATAATAATAGAAGCATCGCTCATATTCATGTCTCTCAAAGCGAGGTATTTTGCTCCGGCCTTAATGCTCTTCAAAGAACCTGTCTCTATTTCAGCTTTGTTGGGGTCGTCTGCAGAAGGAGTAAGAAGGAGACCGCCATAATTGAGGCTTGCAACATCTTCTCCGAAGAAGTTTGTAACAAGGTAAATATCCTGTGCATCCAAATAAGTAACCACCATGTCGAATTCTTCAGGATACTCGTATTCGGTGAGAACCTTCATGGTAGAACCGGCTTTTACATGATAAGTACCATCCCAAGTGAAAGCAACCTGTTCACTATTTTCGCGCTTGGCTGTACCAGCCATGTACCATTGCAAGTAACCACCTTTTACTTCGGGGCTGATAGAGTCTTGAGCAATAGTCATACCACTGGTGAGTGAGAGTGAGTTTTCGGTGAGGAGGTTGAAGGTTACTTCACCAGGACGAGCTACGCCGTACATATTTACGATTCCAATCTTGTTTTCTACGTCGAAATAGGTCTCGTTGAACGGGATAGTCAATGTTACTCCGTCGAAAGTTCCAGTCAAAGCCAAGGGGGCAAAGTCGCCCAAAGTCAAGCTGATGTTGTAAGCCTTCTTGGTATCATCAGAAGCTGTCAAAGTCATGTCCCACTCTGTAGGTAGAGTAGAATTCTCCATGGTGTTGGAACCGCCGGTCACAGCTTTGAAGTGCCAGTTACCGCTCAAGTCAGTCACATTTACATTCTCAGCTTCTACCAAAGTCATTTTGGCATTGGTGAAGCTGGCTGCGATAGTGGCAGAACTTGTTGCATGATCCACTGTTACCAATGTAAAGTCGGGCAATGTGATTGTTTTAGTTGCAGGGTCAAAAGTGTACACGATGTCGCCGTATGCTCCTCCATAGGGATAGATACCTTCGGCATTACTCATGTGTACTTTTCCATCCCAAATGTCATAGTTGCCATTCGGGTTACGAATGGTAATCGTGTTGTTGTTTACATCTACGCTGTAGATGCTTTGTGCATTGGCTGCTCCGGCAAATCCTACGATTTCGCCATCAAATATGCCGATAGAGCACTTGGTGATTTTTACTTCACATTCTTCCTTGAAGTTGTCTTTTAAGGCTTGTCCAGCCTCAGTTACGTTTACGGTAGCGGTGAATTTGTATGTGCCGTACAAATCTGCTGCCGAAGCCACTTGTGCGCGAGCCGGAAGGGCCAGCATGAAAGCGGCGATGAGTGCAAAGGCACTCTGCAAAAGTGTAAATTTCTTCATACGCTTTTTTGTTTTTAGTTAATAATTATTTTAGGTTTGTTTCTTATCTTAGGAGGTTCGTAGGTAGTAGTGAATTCGCTTAGGAGTGTAAACAAATGCTTTACCTGCATGAAGAATGAGACTATTGTTTACACTCCTACACTCCTTGAGGTTACTTCAGTCCTTCGAGCAACTTCACCAATCCGAGACCTTGGCTGGGTCGGGGTGCTCCGTGCATGTAGAGGCGGCCTTCGGGGTCATAAATGACAAAGAAGGGGATTCCCTTTACGTTCAATGCCTGTCCCAAGGTATTTTCGGGATTCCATAGCTGGTGGCCGTGCATCTGTTTCTCTTCCATTTTCTTCTTCCAAGGTTCTTCGGTTGAGTCGATGGAGATGGAGACGAATACCACTTTGTCGTTCTTCAACTCTTTTTCCAATTGTTGGAGAACCGGTACTTCCTTCAGACAGGGTACGCACCAGCTTGCCCACATGTCGATATAGACATACTTACCTCGGAAAGTTGAGAAGTCAACGGTGTTGCCATCCTTGTCCTTCAGCACGACGTTCTCGGGGAAGGGTTGGCCCGGGATGGTTGCCTTCAGTTTGGCAAAGCGTTCGGCATGGCTTGGGTCAAGACCGTATTTCTCGGTAGCCTTTTGCAGACGTTCAAGTCCTTTATCGAATCCGTCGGCGTAGTTGAAACGGGTGACATAGCGCTCGGCAATGTTGTTTTTCACTTGGGCCTTCAGTGTGGAGTCGGTGTAGTGGGTTTCCAGATAAATGAGTGCACTATCCAAGTTGTTTTGGTTGGGCAATGAGGTGAACACAATGTGTGGTGTGTTGGTGAACAAAGCCGCTAACGGGGTGTCCAGTACCTGATGTGGCTCGGGCAGGAAGTCCTTGCGTTGGTAAGGCATTTCAGTACTTTTCACCTGCAGGATGCGTGGCACTGAAGCATAGTTGTCGTAGGCATTGAGGTAGCTCCATAGTTTCAAGTATTTCTCCACATCGTTTGAGCAATCATATACTCCGATGATGGAGTCGGCCTTGGTGATGAACTTCTTCAACAATGAGGGAGTGGTGAGGTCTGTGCCCGGAGTCCACATTGCACGGCTGAGTTCGCCGTATGCAGTGGCGTATGCGGCCAAGGCCTGATTGTCGTCACTCCCTTCAATGGAGATGTTGCCACGTTCTCCGAAATTCACTTGTGCTACGGCTTCTGCTTTGGTGACAGGCACGTAAAACGGGAGCAGGATTTGTGATTGTCCCTTGATGGATATCAGATTATAAAAACCCGAAGCACTGGTAGACATGTCGGCTCTGAATGTATTGCCGTCAGCCGTCATTTCTGTGATGCCTTCGTCGTTGCCCATAGGGGAGAGCATCAGCTTACGACCGTCTGAGTCGTTGACTGTGAGGGTAATCTGTTGTCTTTCCTGTTTAGGCGCAGTGCACGCCATCAGGCTGAGAATCAGTGCACTAATAATTCCTCTCTTCATAAGTTGTATTAATTAAATATATTAGGTTGCAAAGGTACTCATTTTTTAGCAAATGGCCAAATTCGGTATTCTTTTTTGGGATTTGTTTACAGATAGCCTCCTATTTTTTTGAATGAGGAGGGGAAGACTGATGGTCTTTCTTCGGAAACCTGATGGAATTTTTCGGATACCTGAATGTTTTTTTGCCCTGTCTGAAAGAATTTTTTCTCAGGTAAGGGAAAAAAGGGTGGGGATTGTGTGAAGAGTGTCTGCATCTTGGATGTGTTGTTGAGCGGTAACGATAAATGAAAAATAAACTGATATTTATTTTGTTCTTCTCTCAGTTTGCACTACCTTTGCACACTGAAAGAAAAAAGAGCAATGATTACAATTGAACAACTGAAAGACGTAAAGACCCGTACCGAGGCGCTGAACCGCTACCTCGACATTGATGCAAAGGTGATACAAGTGGAGGAGGAGCAACTCCGTACACAGGCTCCCGGATTTTGGGACGATGCCAAGAAGGCTGAGGCTCAGATGAAGAAAGTGAAGGGCCTGCAGGCTTGGATTGACGGTTACAAGGAAGTGAAGACTTTGGCCGATGAATTGGAATTGGCTTTTGACTTCTGTAAGGATGAATTGGTAACTGAGGAAGAGGTGGATGAGGCATACGCCAAGGCCGTTGAAGCCGTGGAGGCATTGGAGCTGAAGAATATGCTTCGCCAAGAGGCCGACCAGATGGATTGTGTACTGAAAATCAACTCAGGTGCCGGAGGTACCGAAGCGCAGGATTGGGCCAGTATGCTGATGCGTATGTATATGCGCTATGCTGAGCAGAATGGCTATAAGTTGGCCATCAG
Organism: Phocaeicola sp.; assembly: GCA_045647865.1. Classification (GTDB taxonomy): domain Bacteria; phylum Bacteroidota; class Bacteroidia; order Bacteroidales; family Bacteroidaceae; genus Phocaeicola_A. The sequence continues at coordinate 140,896 of JAZRMW010000063.1, read as the reverse complement.
TAACTTGCAGGATGGTGATGAGGCGGGTATCAAGACCGTGACCATGGAAATCCAAGGCCCTTATGCCTATGGTTATCTGAAAGGCGAAAACGGTGTGCACCGTCTGGTGCGCGTAAGTCCTTACAATGCACAGGGCAAGCGCATGACGTCGTTCGCTTCTGTCTTTGTCACTCCGTTGGTCGATGACTCCATCGAGGTGGTTGTCGAGACGGCCCGCATCTCGTGGGATACTTTCCGTTCGGGTGGTGCCGGAGGTCAGAATGTGAACAAGGTGGAGTCAGGTGTTCGCCTCCGCTATCAATATAAAGACCCCTATACGGGTGAAGAGGAAGAAATCCTTATCGAAAATACCGAGACTCGCGACCAACCCAAGAACAAGGAGAATGCCATGCGCCAGTTGCGCTCTATCCTTTACAACAAGGAGTTGGAACACCGTATGGCCGAGCAGGCGAAGGTGGAGGCCGGTAAGATGAAGATTGAATGGGGTTCACAAATCCGCTCGTATGTCTTCGATGACCGCCGTGTGAAAGACCATCGTACCAACTGGCAGACAAGCCATGTGGGGGGTGTGATGGACGGTAAGATTGACGTATTCATCAAGGCTTACCTGATGGAGTTTGCCGGAGAAGGAGAATAAATAAACGTTTAAATCATAAATCAAAAATTATCATGGGAAAGAATAGAAAAATGCAGCGTCAAGAGCGCCGTGCACATCGTGAAGAAGAACAAGGCCAGAAGGTTATCAAGTGGGTATTTATCGGCTTGGGTGTATTGGCTGTTGTGGGTATTGCTTGGGCCGCTTTGCTATAATTATATAAGGTTATTATAGTGGGCTATAGTGATTTATAGTGATCTATAGTGATTATTGTAATCTATAGCAACTATAGTTCATATAGTACTATAATAGAAAATACTCATAGGAAAGAGCAGAAGTTTCTATGTCTCAAGAAATCGAGCGCAAATTTTTGGTGAAGGATGATAGCTATAAACAAATGGCGTCATCCTTCAGTCATATCATTCAAGGATATATTTGTCGTACAACCGGACGTACGGTACGCGTAAGGTTGCGTGGCGAAAAAGCCTATCTGACAATAAAAGGCCCGTCTGTGGACGGAGGGTTGAGCCGCTATGAATGGGAACATGAGATTCCTGGTCGTGAAGCGTTGGAGCTGATGCGACTTTGTGAAAGAGGGGTGATTGATAAGATTCGTTATTTGGTGCCATACGGTGGACATACCTTCGAGGTCGATGAATTTTTCGGTGAAAACGAAGGGCTGGTGATGGCCGAAGTGGAACTGGACGCGGTGGATGAATCCTTTGAACGGCCTCCTTTCCTTGGTAAGGAAGTGACGGGCGACCGCCGATATTACAACTCGTGTCTGACGGCAAGCCCCTATAAGGACTGGAAGGAGGAGTAGGGGGCTAAAACCTCGTCTTATGGGGGATGAACGCGCTATTTATCACACTTCTTTTCTTGTCATGATAATTGAAATCGATACCGGCTAATTCAAACAATAAATAAGCGACGTCGGCAGTACAGAATGGGAGTTTTGCACTTTGGCGTATCGCCTGATAGGTGGCTCTGTTTCTGGATATAAAACTGTTGCTGCACCAAATCATCAATGGAGTCTCATACACAGCTTTTATCGTCTCCTCTTCATATTTTGTGGCAAAACCTCTTCCATAATAATGTTTCTTGCCATCATATATCTGTTCACCATGGTCTGATAGGTATATGAGTACTGCGTTCTTGTCTCTGAACTCGTTTATAATCCTGTGTATTACATGGTCGTTGTACAACGTAGCATTGTCGTATTCTGCTACTTGTTGCCGTTTCTTGTAGTCAAGATCTGACCTTTTGATGTCATTTGCATCGAAAAAAGAAAACTCTGTAGGATAGCGTAGTGCAGCATCAAAATGTTGTCCTTTCAGATGGATGATATTCAATGATTGGGGAGATTTCAAGAAATTAGCACGGTACAGGTTGATAAAGTCTCCGTCGTACTCAAGAATTTCCGTGTTTCTGAAGTCAAAGCAATGTTCGTTTATATACGTGGGGTTTAGGAAGTAACCACAACTATAGTCCAATGATCCTCCTGATGAACGGGTATATTGGTTGTCAAAATAGGCCACTTTATAACCTGCTTTTTTGAATACTGCAGGTGCTAAAACAAAAGATCGGAGCGTTATAGAGTCCTCTCCTTCGCAATCCTTTAAGGTGAACAGATAGCGCATTGCATCGCTGGTGCTGCTACTGGGTGACATAGCATGGGTATAACATGTCAAATTGCCGGATTTCAACTCCTTATTTAAATAAGGGGAAGTCGGCAATGCATAACCATATAGCGAACTATGGTATTTATTGAACGACTCACCGATGATCCATACGATAATTGGCGCTTCTTCTGTATCGGGCGGTCTGTTTATTACAATGCTGTCTATGGCCACTTTCATCATGTCTATCTCGTGATGTCGATCCACCACGAAATCAATGGATTCTGCCAATCGGTGGATGGTATTCTTCCCTACGGGACATGGGAGTGGCAGGTATTGGATAAGCAATCCTGTTGCCAATAGCATTGTTGCAATAACCGATGGAATCCATCCCTTGGTGTAACGCTTGCCCCATTCGACAAGTCTTGTATCGCTAAGCAGATGATACATCATCGTGCCGAATCCGATGGCGATGGTGAGAAATAGTAGGGTAAAGGGGGAGGTTAAATAGACTGATACAAATTCTTTTGTTTCGCTACCCGTCGTTTGGAGAATCAACGTGAGTATATTGGGGTCAAAACGTGAACCGAAACGGAAAAACAGAAAACTCTCCAGACAAAACAAGATAAACACAAAGCCGACAACCGAATGCCGTAACCAAATGCTTTTGCGAATCAGCAACGTGAGCACAAGGCCGTATGCTACTGATTGTATAAAAGAGGTTGCGAACAGAGCCTTCGCAAAATGTCCGGGCTCATAGCCGGCAGGCAATGCTAACAATATTGAGATGAGCAAAAAAGATGCAATGTCATGCCTTTTCATTTCTTTATCCATTTAGGAAATACAAAATGGCCTAACAGAGCTGCCAGGATAATTCCGGTGCTATTGGCTATCATGTCCGCCCAATCACCGCTCCGGTTGGTGGTGGCATATTCTTGTAGCAACTCAATGATGCCGCTCAAGACGATAGGGAGTAAAATGGTACCGATGAAAAGGCGCAGACGGTTAAGTTGTGCATGACTACGCAAATATTCAATCCAAAGGATGGTGCAAAGTCCCCCGTACATACAGATATGAGCCAGTTTGTCGATATTTGACACATTGTCCAATTCAGTTTTGGGTGGAGTAAAAAAAGACAAGTATAGAATGACTCCTATAATCAGCAAACTGACTTTATATTTACCAAAATAATGTTTCATATACAGAATGGTTGTGAAATCACGGCAAAAGTAGAAAAAACTTTTGTATTTTTGCCGTATTGAAGAGAAAAACAGGTAAAACCCTCTTTATCTCAAACATGAAACTGAAGGAATTATGGAAAAAAAACAGAATCGCGTAAACTTTGGAAGTAAAATTGGTGCAATTCTTGCTGCTGCCGGGTCGGCCGTAGGATTAGGTAATATTTGGCGTTTCCCTTATGAGACGGGTAACCATGGCGGTGCAGCCTTTATTCTCGTATATTTGTTGTGTATCGTGGTGTTGGGACTTCCTATCATGATTGCCGAATTTTCTATTGGTCGCCACTCGCGTGCCAATACGGCTGGAGCCTACAGGGTGTTGGCACCAGGTACTCCGTGGCGCGGTGTGGGATATATGGGGGTGTTGGCAGGATTCTTGATTCTCAGTTACTATTCCGTTGTGGCCGGATGGACGTTGGAATATACATGGCAGGCCGTTTCCAATGGTTTTTCAGGAATGAATGCTGAAGGCTACACGCAGTTCTTTGCCGATTTTTCGGCCAATCCGTGGCGTTCGGTACTGTGGATGGTGATGTTTATGGTAATGACCCACGTGGTTATCGTCATGGGTGTGAAGAAAGGTATCGAGAAATCGGCTAAAATCATGATGCCCATGCTCTTTATCCTTATTTTGGTGTTGGTTGTTTGCTCGGTGACATTGCCGGGTTCAGAGAAGGGATTGGCTTTCTTGTTGAAACCGGATTTCAGTAAAGTTGATGCGGATGTTTTCCTCAGTGCCATGGGGCAGGCTTTCTTTTCGCTCAGTCTCGGATTGGGTTGTCTTTCTACCTATGCATCTTACTTTGGTAAAGATACCAACTTGTCGAAGACGGCATTGAGTGTAGGAGTGATTGATACAATGGTAGCCATCATGGCCGGACTTATCATTTTCCCGGCGGCCTTCAGTGTGGGAGTGTCTCCTGATGCTGGTCCTTCGTTGCTCTTCATTACATTGCCCAACGTCTTCCAAATGGCTTTTGGCGATGTTCCTTTCTTGGCTTATATCTTCTCGGTGATGTTCTATGTGTTGCTGGCTTTGGCTGCCTTCACTTCTACCATCTCCATGCACGAGGTGGTGACAGCTTTTGTACACGAGGATTGGAAACTACCCCGTGAGAAGGCTGCCTGTTACGTGACACTCTTCTGTACGTTACTGGGCATACTCTCTGCTCTGTCGTTCGGAGTATTGGGCGATATGAAGATATTTGGTTTGACCTTCTTCGATTTTCTCGATACGCTCACTTCGAAAGTGATGCTTCCCTTGGGTGGTATGTTGATTTCCATCTTTACAGGTTGGTATCTCGACCGTCGTATCGTTTGGGATGAATTGACTAACGAAGGAAGTCTCAAAGTTCCCTTCTTTAAGGTCTATATCTTCATTATGAAGTACCTCGCGCCCGTAGCTATCGGATTGATTTTCTTGAATGAATTAGGGATATGGTGATTATATTAAGTAGTACAGGAGTTCAGACAATATTCTGACTATGATTCTCTCATGTAGCGCATATGCAAGCAGAAGTCTCGTCTGTACTCCTGAACTTCTAAGAAAGTTATGTTCAAAGAATGGTTCTTCTTTCCCAAAAGTGACCGCCGCGCCATCCTGTTGCTCGCGTCCCTGCTGGTCGTTGGTCTCTGCTTTTTGTGGTGGAGGGAGGAACATCATGCCCCAACGGAGGTGTTGGCGATTGGAACGGACAGTTCGGTCGTTGCCTTGCGGAAATCTGTATCCCGTCTGCAGGAACGGAGAGATATCTCCTATCGGGATACGGTTGTACAACATCGGGGAAGTTCTTCTCGGGAAAGGAAATCATTTCCTACGAAAAGAACAAAGGAGAATACTGAAGCATGGATAAAGAAACTTCCCGTGGGTACGGTCGTAGATTTGAATTCTGCCGACACCACGCTGTTGAAGCGTGTCCCCGGCATCGGCTCGTGGAGAGCCAGACGCATCGTACAGTTTCGCGGACATTTGGGAGGATACAGCCGGGTGGAGCAATTACTCGAAATCAACGGAATGCCTGACACCATCCTTCATTGGTTTGAAGTGAAGATTCCACCCCGCAAGGTACTGAACTTGAACCAAGCGACGTTGGACAGCATGGCTGCCCATCCTTACTTGACCTATAAGCAGGCCAATGTCATCATCAGTCATCGTCGCAAGCACGGACCTCTCCGTTCGCTCTCACAACTTTCCCTCTATCCAGAGTTCGCCAATGATACGTTGGCATGGTTGGAACCCTATGTCGCATTCTGAAGATTTAAATCTTCTGACCGAAGGATTTGAATCTTTTGCTTCCTGCATTTAAATCTTCTGAAGAATGCTATTCTTTCGCTCATAAGAATGCTATTCTTCATCGTTTGTCATTACTATTCTTCATCCATTAAGATACGTATGCTGTAGGGGCGGGGTTTGCCCGAGAAATCATCCCTCCATATTTCCTATTTCCACATCCTTTACTTTGCGGAGCAGGTCGCTTGCAAAGATGAAATCGTTTAGTCGCTTGTTGGTAGACGTGAAGACATCATCTTTCGTTCCTTCCCATTCTTTGTGGCCTTCGAAGATGAATGAGATTTTATCTCCAATACCCATCACCGAATTCATGTCGTGGGTGTTGATGATGGTGGTCATGTTGTACTCCTCGGTGATATCGTGGATGAGTGCGTCGATAACAAGTGAGGTTTTGGGATCAAGTCCACTGTTCGGCTCGTCGCAGAAGAGGTACTTGGGGTTTAGCGCGATGGCGCGAGCAATGGCTACGCGCTTTTGCATACCACCACTGATTTCCCCAGGATATTTTTCTTGGGCATCAATGAGGTTTACACGGTCGAGACAGAATTGGGCACGGCGCACGCGGTCGCGATAGGTGTCGCTGGAGAACATGTCGAGTGGGAACATGACGTTTTCCAATACAGTCATCGAGTCGAAGAGGGCTGCACTTTGGAATATCATACCCATCTCGCGGCGGAGGAGTTTCTTCTCCTTCTTCTTCATGCTTACATAGTCGCGTCCGTCATAGAGGATGCTACCAGATTCGGGAGTGAGCAGGCCGACGATACACTTCATCAACACCGTTTTTCCGCTACCGCTCTGTCCGATGATGAGATTGGTCTTCCCGTTTTCAAAAACGGAACTAATGTCCTTCAGAACTTGCTTGTCTTCAAAGGATTTATATAGGTTGTTTATCTGTATCATTTACGAAAAAAGGTGTGTGAGGATTAAGTCGGAGAATAAGATGAGAATACTGCTGTTGACCACTGCTGCTGTACTGGCCTTGCCCACTTCGATGGAGCCTCCTTCGACGGTGTAGCCATAATATGAAGAGACGCTGGCGATGATGAAGGCAAAGAAGAAGCTCTTGATGATGCCGTACCAGACGAACCATTCGATGAATTCGTATTGCAAACCGTAAGTCAAATCTACCGGGTTGATGATATGGGCGACCCATCCGGTAGCGTATGCACCGATGAAACCGGATCCAATACTGAATGTCACCAGGAAGGGAATCATGGTGACCAATCCCATAATCTTGGGTAGAATAAGGAAATTGGCCGAGTTGACACCCATGATTTCGAGAGCGTCAATTTGTTGGGTTACACGCATGGTGCCAAGTTCAGAGGCAATATTACTACCTACCTTACCTGCAAGAATCAGACACATGATGGCCGAAGAAAATTCCAACAACATGATTTCGCGGGTGGTGTAACCCGTGACGAAGCGGGGCATCCAGGAGGCCTCGATATTTATTTTGATTTGGATGCAGATAACAGCACCGATAAAAAACGAAATCAGAAGTACAATGCCGATGGAATCAACTCCCAATTGAGACATTTCCTTGATATACTGCTTGAAGAAACTTCTCATGCGTTCGGGACGAGCGAAGACTTTTCCCATCAGCATCAGGTAATTCCCCAGTGTGTGGAGTGGTTTGAATAGAGTCATATAGAGCCTTTTTTTGTTAATTTCTGCAAAGGTAACTCTTTTCAGTGGATAAATGATACGTTCTTTACGTAGTTTATCTGAATAATAACCTTTTTTAATGGAGAAAATTCGTACATTTGTAGCCGAAATACGAAGATATGAATGAAATGAACAACGCAGAGGAAAATATGAACACCGTTTCTCAGGAGGTTCCCGTTTGGTCGGATGACCAGATGGTATTGCGTTCTGAGGGGCTGGTGAAACGGTATGGGAAGCGTACGGTAGTGAACCATGCCTCTTTCAATGTGAAGCAAGGTGAGATTGTTGGATTGTTGGGACCCAATGGTGCCGGCAAGACAACTTCTTTCTATATGACAACCGGATTGGTGGTTCCCAATGAAGGACATATTTACCTGAATGATTTGGAAATTACCAAGTTCCCCGTTTATAAGCGTGCGCAGAACGGTATTGCCTATTTGGCTCAGGAGGCATCCGTGTTCCGTAAAATGAGTGTGGAGGACAATATTGCCAGTGTGCTTGAGATGACTCCTACGACTAAAGAATACCAGAAGGAGAAGTTGGAAAGTTTGATTGCAGAGTTCCGTTTGCAAAAGGTGCGCAAGAATTATGGCGATCAACTTTCAGGTGGTGAACGTCGACGTACAGAGATTGCCCGTTGTTTGGCTATCAATCCAAAGTTTATTATGTTGGATGAGCCTTTTGCCGGTGTGGATCCTATTGCCGTGGAGGATATCCAACATATCGTATGGAAATTGAAGGACAAGAATATCGGAATTCTGATTACCGACCACAATGTTGGCGAGACTCTCAGTATTACCGACCGTGCCTATATGCTTTTCGAAGGAAAAATCCTTTTCCAAGGAACACCGGAGGAGTTGGCCGAAAATCCGATTGTGAGGGAAAAATACCTTAGTAATAGTTTCGTTCTTCGTCGAAAAGAATTCCAAATAGAGGATAAATGACCTTGTAGATAGGGATTTTGTATAGTAAAAGAGCTTGAAATAAAGTTTTTTTGCTTCTCATATTTGTAATTTGAAAGATTAACACTAATTTTGCACCTTCAAAATTAAAGTGGGGTGTCATCGGTGCTTCCACTTGGGTGAAAAAAGGTAACCCTCTATGGGTATATTATATATAATAAGGTATATTAAGTAATTCATTAAAATAAATTAGAGCAGAAATGAACATTTCATTGCAAAACGTAGACAAGGTAAGCGCAAAGCTGACCGTAATGCTTGAAAAGGCAGATTATCAAGAAAAAGTAGAAAAAGCACTGAAGACTTTCCGTCAGAAGGCAAATATGCCGGGTTTTCGCCCCGGAATGGTTCCTATGGGAATTATCAAGAAACAATATGGAACCGCAGTTAAGGCTGAAGAGGTTAACAAACTCTTGCAAGAGAAGGTATATGAATATCTGAGAGAGAATAAGGTAAACATGTTGGGAGAACCTCTGCCTGTAGAGGGACAGAATATTGATATCGTGGCTCAGGATGACATCGAGTTCGTATTCGATATCGCTTTGGCTCCTGAATTTGAGGTAGCTCTCGGTGCAGATGACAAGATTGCTTATTACAACATTGATGTTAATGATGAGATCGTCAACCGTCAGATTGGTATGTACACTCAACGTGCCGGTAAGTACGAGAAGGTTGATTCATACCAAGATAATGATATGTTGAAGGGCCTCTTGGCTGAGTTGGACGAAAATGGTAGCACCAAGGAAGGTGGTATTCAGGTAGAAGGTGCTGTGATGATGCCTTCATACATGAAGAACGACGAGCAGAAAGCTGTTTTTGCTACCGCTAAAGTGAATGATGTGCTTGTATTCAACCCCAATGCAGCTTACAACGGTAGCGAAGTAGAGTTGGCCTCTCTGTTGAAAATCCAGAAGGAAGAGGTTGCAGCCCACGCAGGAAACTTCAGCTTCCAGGTAGAGGAAATCACCCGTTTCGTTGAGGCTGAACTTTCACAGGAAATCTTCGATCAAGTATTCGGCGAAGGTGTCGTGAACAGCGAAGAAGAGTTCCGCGCAAAGGTTAAGGAGTCTCTTCAGGCTCAGTTTACTCCCGATAGCGACTACAAGTTCTTGATTGATGTACGCGAATACCTTACTAACAAGATTGGTAAACTCGAGTTCCCCGATGCATTGCTCAAACGCATCATGATGTTGAACAACGAAGAGAAGGGCGAAGAGTTCGTGAACGAGAACTACGACAAGAGCATCGAAGAGTTGACTTGGCACCTTATCAAAGAGGAACTCGTTAGCCAAAATGAAATCAAGGTTGACAACGACGATGTGATGAACATGGCTAAGGCTGCTACTCGTGCACAGTTCGCTCAGTATGGTATGATGAATGTACCTGAAGATTTGCTTGAGAACTATGCCAAGGATATGCTCAAGAAGAAAGAGAGCGTTGACGGATTGGTGAACCGTGCTATCGAAACCAAGTTGTCTGCTGCTTTGAAGAGCAAGGTTTCTTTGGATGAAAAGACCATCTCATTGGATGAGTTCAACAAGATGTTCCAATAAGCGGAAAGCAATTAATTGCTAAAACTTCCTAAAAGGAAGGTCTCGGGTATCTTTTTTTTGTATATTTGCTCTGTGAACATACGAAATGCCGGAGACCTTCCTTCTTTTTAGGAGTTGTTTGGACTTCTTTTCTGTTATGAAAGAAGAAAATGCCAACCAGTTTTAAAGGGAAGGCTCTGAATGATAGATTACTAAAAAGAATGATTATGAACGACGATTTTAGAAAATACGCAACCAAGCATCTTGGTATGAGCAGTATGGTGCTTGACGATGTTATCCGTTCTCAAGCCAGTTATCTGAATCCTTATATTCTGGAAGAGCGTCAGTTGAATGTAACCCAACTTGATGTCTTTTCTCGTTTGATGATGGACCGTATCATTTTCTTGGGTACTCAGGTGGATGATTATACGGCCAACACTTTGCAGGCACAGCTCCTCTATCTGGATTCGGTGGATCCGGGTAAGGATATCTCTATTTATATCAATTCCCCTGGTGGCTCGGTATATGCCGGATTGGGTATCTATGACACTATGCAGTTCATCAATAGCGATGCCGCTACTATCTGTACGGGTATGGCTGCTTCGATGGCTGCCGTATTGCTGGTGGCTGGTGCAGAAGGTAAACGCTCGGCCTTGCCTCATTCGCGTGTGATGATTCACCAGCCGATGGGAGGTGCACAGGGACAGGCTTCGGATATCGAGATTACTGCCCGTGAGATTCAGAAATTGAAGAAGGAACTCTATACCATCATTGCAGACCATTCTCATACTGATTTTGATAAGGTATGGGCTGACTCAGACCGAGATTATTGGATGACAGCAGCTGAGGCCAAAGAGTATGGTATGATTGATGAGGTATTGGCACGCAAGGTATAATAAGGTATGGCAGGAAAGGTAAAAAGAAAATGTAGTTTTTGTGGCCGCACGGATGGAGAAGTCGCACTCCTCATCAGTGGTATGGATGGATTCATCTGTAATGAATGCGCTGAGCAAGCGGTAGAGATAGCTAAAGAATTTTTGCGTGATACAGGGAAGAAAAAAATAGAGGACGCGAAAAAAAATCTTCCCAAGCCTAAGGATATAAAGGCTTTCCTTGATCAGTATGTCATTGGTCAAGATGATGCTAAACGTTTTTTATCTGTATCGGTGTATAACCATTATAAACGTTTGGCGCAGGCGGAAAGCGCTGATGAGGTAGAGATTGAAAAATCCAATATTATTATGGTCGGAAGTACGGGTACAGGAAAGACCTTGCTTGCCCGTACCATAGCCAAATTGTTGGATGTCCCCTTTACGATTGTGGATGCGACGGTATTGACCGAAGCAGGATATGTGGGTGAGGATATCGAAAGTATCCTGACCCGTCTGCTTCAGGTGGCCGACTACAATGTACAGGAAGCTGAGAAGGGTATTGTCTTTATTGACGAAATAGACAAGATTGCCCGCAAAAGCGACAATCCTTCCATTACCCGTGATGTCAGCGGTGAGGGAGTACAACAGGGATTGTTGAAATTGCTTGAAGGTTCGGTAGTGAATGTTCCTCCTCAAGGAGGTCGTAAGCATCCTGATCAAAAGATGATTCCCGTCAATACCAAGAATATCCTGTTTATCTGTGGTGGCGCGTTCGATGGAATTGAGAAAAAGATTGCCCAGCGCCTTAATACACATGTGGTAGGATACAATGCGGTCGGTAATGTCCAAAAGATTGATAAGAACAATATGATGCAGTACATTGCACCACAGGATTTGAAGTCGTTCGGCTTGATTCCTGAAATTATCGGTCGTCTGCCTGTGCTTACCTATCTTAATCCGTTGGATAGGGATGCCCTTCGAAGTATTTTGACGGAACCGAAGAACTCCATTATCAAGCAATACGTCAAGTTGTTCGAAATGGACAGTGTGACCCTTACTTTTCAACCGGAAGTCTATGAATACATTGTGGACAAGGCGGTGGAATACAAATTGGGTGCACGTGGTTTGCGCTCCATTGTGGAGACCATTATGATGGATGTCATGTTCGAACTTCCATCCGATACGGATAAGAAGGAATACGAAGTGACTCTTGATTATGCTCAAAAACAACTAGGCAAAGCCAATTTGTCGCGTTTGCAGAGCGTATAATGGAGTAGAATTGATAAGATTTGCACCTTTTTTGTAAAAAAGTGGCAAAAAGCTATGGATATATGAGAAGTTGTTTATAACTTTGTTTGCTGACAATTTTGTAAGGTCGTTGTTGCGCAGAATAAATGGCAAACTAATACTGTATTTGTATGGCTGAAAATTTGAATTTGACAGAGTGTTTGAAGAAGTATTTCGGGTTTGATACCTTCAAAGGTGATCAAGAGGCAATCATTCGAAATCTGCTTGATGGCAATGATACTTTTGTATTGATGCCTACGGGTGGTGGAAAGTCGTTGTGTTACCAACTCCCTTCACTTCTGATGGATGGGGTGGCCATTGTCATCTCTCCGTTGATAGCTTTGATGAAAAATCAGGTTGATGCCATGCGTAACATGAGTGAGGAGGATGGATTAGCCCATTTTATCAATTCGTCACTGAATAAGAGTGCAATTGATTTGGTGAAATCTGACATTCTTTGTGGTAAGACCAAGTTGCTTTATGTAGCTCCCGAATCTTTGACTAAAGAGGAGTATGTTGAGTTCTTCCGTACCATCAAGATTTCATTTTATGCGGTTGATGAGGCGCATTGTATTTCTGAATGGGGACATGATTTCAGACCGGAATACCGTCGTATCCGACCAATTATTAATGAAATTGGAAAAGCTCCGTTGATTGCTCTTACGGCTACAGCTACGGACAAGGTTCGTGGTGATATCAAGAAGAACTTGGGTATGATGGATGCCAAGGAATTCAAATCTTCGTTCAATCGCCCTAATCTTTTTTATGAGGTACGTCCGAAAACAAAGCTGATAGACAAGGAAATCATTAAATATATCAAAGCCAATCCTGGAAAGTCTGGTATTATTTATTGTCTGAGCCGGAAAAAGGTGGAAGAGTTGGCCGAAGTGTTGCAGGCCAATGATATCAATGCCCGTGCCTATCATGCGGGGATGGATTCGGCTACCCGTTCGGCTACGCAGGACGATTTCTTGATGGAACAGATTGATGTCATTGTGGCAACAATTGCTTTCGGTATGGGTATTGACAAACCGGATGTACGCTATGTAATCCATTATGATATACCTAAGAGCCTCGAAGGATATTATCAAGAGACCGGACGTGCAGGACGTGATGGAGGAGAAGGTGTCTGTCTTACATTCTATTCAAATAAAGACCTTCAGAAACTAGAGAAGTTTATGGAGGGAAAACCTGTGGCAGAACAGGATATAGGTCGTCAGCTCCTACAGGAGACTGCGGCTTATGCTGAATCCTCTGTATGTCGTAGAAAACTCTTGTTGCATTATTTTGGAGAAGTATATGCAGAGGAAAATTGTGGAAATTGTGACAATTGTTTAAATCCAAAGAAACGAGTGGAAGCAAAGGAATCATTGTGTGCCGTGATAGAGACTATCTTGGCCGTAAAAGAAAATTTCAAGACTGATTATATTATAGATATACTTTTAGGTAAGGAAACTGCCGAAGTGTTGGCACAGAAGCACGATGAACTGGAAGTGTTCGGTTCGGGTATGGGCGAAGAGGACAAGTTATGGAATGCAGTCATTCGCCAGGCTCTGATTGCTGGGTATCTGAAGAAGGATGTGGATAATTATGGTTTGTTGAAAGTGACAGCCGAGGGACGCAAGTTCCTCAAGTCTCCCAAGTCCTTTAAGATAACTGAGGATAACGATTTTGACGAAGAAGAGGAAGAAACACCTTTGCGTGGTGGTGGTGCATGTGCTGTTGACCCGGCATTGTACTCCATGTTGAAGGATCTCCGTAAGAAACTGTCCAAGCAGTTGGAGGTTCCTCCTTATGTTATTTTCCAGGATCCTTCGTTGGAAGCAATGGCAACTATCTATCCTGTGACGATGGAAGAACTTCAGAATATCCCTGGTGTGGGAGCTGGTAAGGCCAAACGCTATGGTGAAGAGTTCTGTAAATTGATTAAGCGTCATTGCGAGGAGAATGAGATTGAGCGTCCTGAAGACCTTCGTGTACGTACTGTCGCCAACAAATCCAAATTGAAAGTCTCCATTATCCAGAGTATTGACCGTAAGGTGGCGCTTGATGATATTGCCGTAGGTAAGGGTATGGACTTTAGTGAATTGCTTGACGAGGTTGAAGCCATTGTCTATTCTGGAACCAAATTGAATATTGATTATTTCTTGGATGAAGTGATGGATGAAGACCATTTGGATGATATATATGAATACTTCAAGGAATCAACCACTGACAGTCTTGAGGATGCTTATGACGAATTAGGTGATGACTATTCAGAAGATGAAATCCGATTGGTACGTATCAAGTTTATTTCAGAAATGGCGAATTGATATTTTTCATGCGTGATATTTAGGTACGGATGACGCAGATAGCATTGGTTATTCATGTATAATGTGGATAAAACAGTGTAATCCGCGTCATCCGTACTTGTTTTTTTAAGGATTTTCTCTACTTTCTATTGTGCAAATTCAAGAAAATGCGTAAATTTGCACGCAATAAATTTTTAAAGCATTATAACCTATGTCATTTATTGCAGATAAGATTGTGATGGATGGATTGACATACGATGACGTACTGTTGATTCCCGCTTATTCCGAAGTATTGCCCCGCACGGTAGAGCTCTCTACCAAGTTTTCACGTAACATCGAATTGAAGATACCTTTTGTAACGGCTGCTATGGATACCGTTACTGAGGCAAAGATGGCTATTGCCATTGCCCGCGAGGGTGGTATAGGCGTTATTCATAAGAATATGTCTATCGAGGAGCAGGCTCGTCAGGTAGCTATCGTCAAGCGTGCTGAGAACGGAATGATTTACGATCCTGTAACCATCAAGCGTGGATCTACGGTGAAAGACGCTCTTGCCCTTATGGCAGAATACCATATCGGAGGTATTCCTGTGGTTGATGACGAAAAACATCTGGTGGGTATTGTTACCAATCGTGACCTTCGTTTTGAACGCGATATGGACAAACATATCGACGAAGTGATGACTGGTGAAAACATTATTACCACCCATCCTGGAACCGATATGGAAACTGCTTCACAGATACTGCAAGAGAACAAGATTGAAAAGCTTCCTGTAGTAGATGCTGATGGTAAATTGGTGGGACTTATCACTTATAAAGATATTACCAAGGCAAAAGATAAACCTATGGCTTGCAAGGATAGCAAGGGCCGTCTTCGTGTTGCTGCCGGTGTAGGTGTTACGGCTGATACCTTTGATCGTATGCAAGCCTTGGTGGATGCCGGTGCTGATGCTATCGTTATTGATACTGCTCACGGACATTCAAAGGGTGTTATCGATAAATTGAAAGAAGCTAAGAAACGTTTCCCTGGCATTGACATCGTTGTAGGTAACATTGCTACGGGTGAAGCTGCCAAGATGTTGGTTGAAGCCGGTGCAGATGCCGTAAAGGTAGGTATCGGTCCGGGTTCTATCTGTACGACTCGTGTTGTGGCCGGTGTGGGTGTTCCCCAATTGTCTGCAGTGTATGATGTTGCCAAGGCTTTGGAAGGTACTGGTGTGCCCCTCATTGCTGATGGTGGACTCCGTTACTCTGGTGATGTAGTGAAGGCACTTGCCGCCGGAGGTTACAGTGTAATGATTGGCTCGCTCGTTGCCGGTACAGAAGAGGCTCCTGGTGATACAATCATTTTCAACGGACGTAAGTTTAAGTCATACCGTGGAATGGGTTCACTCGAAGCCATGGAACACGGTTCTGCAGACCGCTATTTCCAAGGTGGTGTGACAGAGGTGAAGAAACTCGTTCCCGAAGGTATTGCTGCTCGTGTTCCTTACAAAGGTACTTTGTACGAGGTAATCTATCAGCTCGTTGGTGGTCTTCGTTCAGGTATGGGTTATTGCGGTGCTGCCAATATCCAGCAGTTACACAATGCGAAGTTTACTCGCATCACCAATGCCGGTGTTATGGAAAGCCATCCGCACGATGTGGCTATCACTAGCGAGGCTCCTAACTATAGCCGTCCGAACAATTAATATTTTTTATAATTTATAGAAACAGGGGAGTGTGTCATGTTTTGACACACTCCCCTATTCTTTTATTCTAGATATTATTTCCCCGTAAACTTAATATATGATTAAGTAAAAGGTTGGTTAACGATAGTTAAAAGTGTGGTATTTGTCCACTTATGAAAGAATGTTTATAATTAATGATTGGTAATTCATAATTATTCCCTATCTTTGTTCCGTCCTTACAAAGACAATCTCCGTCGGGGAACTATCAGTGAAGATGTTACATTGTGGAGAAGGCTTATACTTGACGCTTTGGGTTTGATATATCGGAATTTTCACCAAATACTACTCGTTAAAACAAAGTAACAGTGAATGCCCTTTGTATGTATTGATGCTGATGCACACTTGCCTGTTTCGGATGAGGTATATGGTGTTGTGTATACATTTGGCGTGGGGCTTTCGCGTTGCTCGTTTTGACGGGTAAGGCAATGCGAGAAGCCTAAATATGTGGGACGAGCAATGAGCACAGATTCCCATGTCTTTTTTATTACAATAACGTGAGTTCTATATAAGAGTAGATTTATCATGTGCTCTACAAAAATCTATCAGTTGATAGAACTTCATCCATTAACTGATAGATTTGAACTTGTCTGTTGATAGAATATCTTCGGACATTTGATAGAAATTGATGGAACTTGAGCATACTTTTCAAACTACTAAACTCTTGTTCCTTATATCGAACTCACGTTACAATATATAGGGTTTGATTAATGTGAGGGTGAGAAATACGGAATAAAGAGAATATATTAAAGTAACAATGCATAAGATGGAAAAAAAGTACAAATTTAAACGAAGAGGGTGGCAAGACAGATTGCTTTGTTTGTCGTTCTTATTGTGTTGCATTTTCGTTGGAGATGTTACGGCACAGGACACATTAAAGAAGAAAGTACCTTTGTCAGGATCAAGGAGTATTGATTATTCTTTGCCTAGTGGATATGGGCAAGTCGGTAGTACTTTGCTGTATCACAGACAATCCTCATCAAGTATAGACATTATAGGATTGTTTGATTCTCGTTATTATGGTTCTACTTATGCCAATGGTGGTTATAAGGTAGCAATGCAAGTTGGGAATAACTCAGCCATTTCTGTTGATTGTTGGAATGGAACGACAACTGGTGGAGTAACTTTTAATGCCTCAGTAGAAGAACAAGGCGGTTTGGCTCGAGTTTGTTATGCACTGACAAATACGAATGAGGTAGATGTCAACGTATCATTAGGCGTTCATGCGGATGTAATGATCGGGAATAATGATTGGGCTCCTATTTCACGAAGAACTGACACTTTCGGGAATACGTATGGACTGACCTTGATGGATGGTAATGGGGCTCAATTATGCGTATTATTCGGGGCCGGACTTTCGGGAGTCGCAAGTGTAAGTGATTTCTGGTTTGGAAGTTATTATTTAAATTGGGATCCCTATCAAATGGTTGGCAATTATTCTTCTGGTGATAATTGGATGCAGGACAATAGTTCTTACGACAGCGGAATGGGATGGTGTTGGAAGAATCGGACTATAGCCGCAGGTTCTACAATGATATTCTCTTGGTTGATAGGTGTGGGTGACGTAAAACTGGAACCAAACTCTTCATTTGAAGTAACCCCTGATGACCCGGACGGTTGGAACGATTTGTCGCGTCCTCATTGTTTGACACTTGATGGTTTGTATGAAAGTCCTGCAGGAATAAGTGGAGTCATTGATTATGCGGTTGAAGATAGTGAGGAATGGATTGCATTGACTGATACATTAGAGTCCGGTGATACTTTCAGAGATACTTTGGTGGCAACCTTCACTCCAAATAAAGAAAAACACATTATACGTTTCCGTACTCGTGACCTTGTTGGCAATACCACTATGTTACCTCCAATAGAATACTTAGATGTAAGCTATTATCCGGTTTCTGGTATAGAAGATAAAGTATATACGGGAGATTCTTTATATCAAACAGAACTGGTATGTGATATAGAGCCTGAACAATACATCGCCAAGAATTATCACAATAATGTAAATGCCGGTGTTGCATCGTTTGACGTAGAAGGTGTATTCCCTTATACTATAGGACGAAGAGCTTATAATTTCACCATCAATCCTGCTACATTAGAAGGTAAAGTGATAATTGCAGATAACAATTTTGTATATAATGGCAACTCTCAGATTCCTGAATGGTCTTTTACTGATCCTGTCAACGATACATTAAAAATTGATATTGATTATGTTCTTGTTCTTACTGACAATATTTTGCCAGGAGAAGCCACATTGTCCATTGTCGGCAAAGGTAATTATACGGGAATATTGTCATCTGTATTTAATATAGACAAAGCTCCATTGGTAGATAACTTATATTGGCTGGAATTACCACAAACGGATATAACATACGATGAATTGTCTCATGGAGCATCAATTCAAGTGGCTGAAGGTGTCGGTGAAGCAACATTGTTTTATTTTTCTGAAGAGACTCTTGAAAGTAGCACGGAAAAGCCAAGCATTCCGGGTAATTATACAATTCATCTTGAAATAGCAGATGGGCCTTTGTACTATGGAAAGGCTTTAACACAAGTCGGTTCGTTCTGCATCTATCAGTTTGATGAGACTGAATGGGCTTTGTTACAGGGAATACATGCTTCGTTAGTACAGAGAGGATGGTCGAAATCTTGGGACCTTTCTCAAGGAATAAAGTGTGCATCCGCATTGCAAGGATTGACGATTAAAGAAGGACATGTTTGTGGAATCAATCTGAGAAACAGTAATTTGTCAGGGGAATTTCCTGTAGAAATTCTTTCTTTACCTCAATTGCAGAATTTAGATCTTTCAGATAATTCCTTCAGTGGGAATATTGAGAATGTCACGATATTTGCGATGCAATATCCTGATTATATGCAAAGTGTTACAGATATAAATATTTCCGGTAATCAATTCTCTGGTAATATTGGAATTTTTGCTCAGGCATTTCCAAGTCTGGAGTCATTGGATGCATCTGATAATAGAATTGAAGATGTTTATCCTATGATTTCTTCAAAAGTGTTAATGCTTGATTTGGGTTCTCAAAAGATAGGAAGAATCATTGAGGTTCATCTGAAAGATATGAATGTGGAAACTCTGGCAACTAAAATACCGACCATCTTATTGTATAATCACAATCAACAGGCATATACATCTCCAGTGAATTTGTATTGCTCTACAGAAGATGATTGGGGTTTTGTTCTGTCGTCTCAGAATGGACAAATTACTATACCTTATATTACAGAACAGAATGCGTATAAAGGAGCAAGTGGTGATACGCTTGCAGTCTCTGTTTTGAATGTTTACGGTTCGCCTGAAGGTACGACATTGTCTTTGAAACTGGAATTTGATGAAGGAGATGCAAATTTCGATGGCAGTATAGATATTCTTGATTTGCAGGCAACAATCAATTATGTTATGGAACAGTATAAACAGCGTCCGTATAATTTTACAGCTTCTGATTTATGGGTTGATAAACAGATAAATATTCAAGATATTATCCGTCTTGTCGATTTATTGTTAGATATTCAATATGCAAATTCAGAACCTGTAACAAGGGCTTGGACAGATTCTCAAATAACAGAAGAATGTTGTGAGGCGATATTGTCAGTAGAGAATGGTAAACTTTTATTGAATACAGAAAAACCTGTCGCTGCATTTGATGTTACAATGGTTGGAGTGAAATCAGTAGATATTCAATCTGTACTGGATTTGGCTGGTTTTACTTGTGTAATCAAAGAGAATTTGAATGGGGTCAGAGTCATTGGTTATTCGATGTCTGGTGCTGTTATTCCTATTGGAGAAAATCTTGTTGCAACATTGAAAAATACTCCTTCTTTAATAAAGAATTTAATACTCTCTGATAATGAGGCGAATGAAATATCTGTGCAAGTAGATTGCTCTCCCTCTAATGTCCAGAATGTTACCATTGAAAATACTATTCATTCTGCAATATATGATTTGCAAGGACGCAAAATAGAAGGACATGTATCAAAAGGGATATATATACAAAATGGTCGCAAAATAATAAAAAGATAAGAAATAAGCATATATGAAAACTACAAGATATTTATTTTTTATATTGTTCGCTTTGTTCAGCTTGAGCGTAAAGGCATTGCAACAAAATATATTGCAAGTGCCAGATGTAACGACTCAGATTGGAGAATTCCAATTACCTGTAAAGATTGAAAATACAGATGAAATCGTTGGCATTCAATTTGATTTTGCATTACCGGATGGTGTTACCGCAGGGAATGTAGGTGTTCTATCGAATCGTAGTGAGGATCACATTGTCACTGTTAATAGACTTGATAATGGTGTGTACCGTGTGCTTCTTTATTCACCTCAAAATCGTCCGCTTCGTGGACAATCGGGTATTGTGATGTATTTGCCTGTTATTCTTCCTGCTTCTTTTGAAGAAGGTAGTGAGCATTCTCTGACCGTAACTAATGTGACATTAGCTAAATCAACAGGAGAGAATGTTCTTACAGAAATCCAAGTGGGTAAAATATATATATCAAGATTGCCTGATCTTATTGTGAATAATATTACTTGCAATAAACAGGTCTTGAATCCGGGAGAAAACATTGTTGTCGCATGGCAAATCGAGAACATAGGAGGGATGCCCACCAATGGTGGATGGAGTGAGCAGGTTTCATTTATTGGTGAAGATGGTATTTGTAGTAAACAGATAGCATCAACTCATTACGATGGATTTCTTGATGTGAATGGGATTATTAGCAGACAAATAGAAGTAGCTTTACCTGTGTCGCTTGGCCTTGATGGGAATATACGTCTGCAAGTTCGTATAATTCCAGATATTGATGCAGGTGAAAGTATTGCTTCTCAAGGAAATAATACACAGTTAGGGACAAGTTCTTTAAATCTAAGGAAAACCCTCAATTTGGAACTACCTCAAGTGGCTATTGACGAAAACACTTCATTACCTGTACGTTGTAAATTGTCACGCAGTGGCAGTTGGACTAATGAAGAGACCTTCACTCTCACAAAAACAGCAGATGAACGTTTGGAAGTTCCCGCTTCAGTAACAATCTCCAAGGGACAATCAGGAGTTTATTTTTATGTAAACTTGATTGACAACGAAGTTTTGGACAATGATACGGCTGTGACTGTTTCTGTTTCAGGAAATGGATATGAAGAGGTGGCCGGTAAACTGGTTATTGAAGACAATGAGTTTCCAACTTTGACTGTTAAGGCTTCTCAAACAGAGATTAATGAGGGAGAGACTTTCCAACTTGTGGTGACGAATGAACGGGCTTTCTCTGTTCCTACTACCATTTATTTGGTTTGTGACCATCCCAAACGATTCACCTATCCGCCCCAAGTGATAATGCCAGCAGGAGAAAAGCAAGTGACAATTGATGTAGTGGCTACCGAAGATGAACAGCCGGAGGTGACTGTCAGTGCAGCGTTCACTGTATCGGCAGCTAAGCATAATAGTGCGGAAGACTTGGTGTTGCTTTACGATAATGACCTTCCTGAAATAGATTTGGTATTGACTCCATCAATCGTCAGTGAGTCTGCTGGTCCTACTGCTGTTATAGGCACGTTGCGTCGATTGAGTCATACTGACAATAAAATAACGGTCAGACTGTCCGATGATTCGAATAATCGTATTTATTATTCAACCAAAAGTATCACGTTAGAGGCAGGTATGACAGAGGCCGAATTTACAATGGGAGTTGTAGATAATTCCTTGGTAGATGGAGAACACACCTATCAAATGACCGCTGCTGTTTATATCTCTTCGTGCAGTTGTTCGGCCTCTGGTACAGAAATGGGAGTGGTCTCACGTTCTTTGACTGTATTGGATGATGATGGTCCGGCTTTGAAGATAGAAACATCCAAATCAATGATGTTGGAAGGAGTTGAGGAGGCTACCGTTTTGACTATAACTCGAAATACTGATACATCAGAACCATTGACAGTAGCCATTACCAGTGACTATGATGAGGGACTGAGTTATGAACGTACAGTAACAATTCCGGCAGGTGCGGCGTCTGTAAAGGTCCCGGTTTCGGTGAAAGCTAATGCAACTTCATCCGATGACCGTACGGTTGTCTTCTCTGTGGTGGCAACGGGTTATACAAAGAGTACCTGTTGGGTAATGGTGACTGATCAGACGTTGCCGGATATGACAGTTAAATCAATAAATATTACCCCAACAGAGATATTGGCTGGTGATAAATATAATATAGATATTACTTTTGCCAATATCGGTGTAAAAGAAATTCCGGCTCGGAGTACTTATACAGTTTCTGTAAATGGTGAAATCCTGACATTGACCATTGCGGAACCAATACCTTCGATGGAAGAAAAAAAGGTGAGTTTGGATTTTGTTGCTCCTTCTGTTCCAGGGAACTATTACATAGGTATTGAGTGTAATAAAGGGCGTGACTTTGATGAAATATTAGAGTTCAATAATACATTTGGCATACCATTTGTGGTTAATCCTGCTTATACATATACCGTAGAAACTGATCGTACAAATTATCAGATGGGCGATGTGGTCAAAATTAGCGGTAAGGTGACAGCATTGAAAGGTGGTAATAGTGGTATTGAAGTCGAACCCTATATTGTTTGTTATGGTTCTCGTCAGGCTTTATTGGCAACTACGGATATAAACGGAAATTTCGAGACAGAATATACGTTACCGTCTGGTATGTGTGGTGATTTTACTATAGGTGTTTGTGCTCCAGGAGAAGAAATGAAGGATGGGACTGCAACTATTCATGTTTATGGGATGACTCGAACATCTGCTTCTTATATCAAGAGTTATTTGACAGTTGGTACACCTTACGTCGTAAATGTTCCTATTAAGAATCTTAGTAGTTTGCCTCTACATAATATCAAAGCTACAGTAACAGATAATGGCGGACATTATCAAGTGACAACAAAAGATATTACATTGCTTGAAGGTAATAGTGAAGCTTTAGTAGAATTGACATTACTCTCAGAAAAGCCATCGACCAGTAATACTTGGGAGCGTGTCGGAATAAACTTGAGTAGTGAAGAAGGTGCAACAATGAATTTTGTTCTCTACAATTTTGCCAATACCCAACAGGCAAAACTTGTTGTGGATAAGGAAATTATCAGAACTAATATTACGAATAAAAAAACGACAAACATTCCTGTTGTACTTACAAATTCTGGATTGGGGGAAACTGGGCGTATTACTGTAACTGTGCCTGAGAATCAGAATTTCTTTTCTTTAACGACTCCAACAGAGATTCCTTCTTTATCCACAGGAGACAGTGCCGTCGTGGAATTGTGCTTCAATCCGGAAGGGCTTGATGTGAATGTCATTCAAAAAGGAAATATAGCCATTAATTGTGAAAATGCTGATGGCCAAATTGTTTCATATAGCCTGAAAGTTGTGGGCGAGGAGCATGGAAACTTACTCGTACGTGTTCAAGATGAAAGTACTATATATGGAACCGCAGATGGTCAATATCCTTATGTTGAAGGTGCTTATGTTGTGCTGAAAGATTATAATACAGGTAAAACTCTTTATACGGATACGACAACCGTAGAGGGGGGGGTACTTTTTGAACAAATACCAGAAGGATATTATACATTGTATGTTTCAGCATCCAAGCATAGTTCGTATATGCAACATGTCTTGGTTAGTCCGGGGGAGACAACGGAACATGTGGCAACAATTTCATATCAGGCTATCAGCATCAGATGGAATGTTGAAGAGACGACTGTGGAAGATAAGTATGAAATTGTTTCTGAGTTTGTTTATGAAAGTCAAGTGCCGGTACCCGTTGTAGAACTAATAACACCAGATACATTAGATTTGTATGATGTGGAACTTGGAGGACAATTATTGTACCATGTTACAGTTGTAAACCGAGGTCTTATTACTGCTAATAATGTTTGTGTTGAATTGCCTGTACGGGAAGGTTTTTTATTTACTCCACTTGATGAATACGCAGGCTTTGATTTGGCACCACAGGAAGGACGTTCAATCCCTGTCTTGGTTACGTTGGATACCCAATCTGTCAGTGTGATAAGTACATTTGCTCGTGCTAAGGCTTCTAAAGGAAAATGCCATAGTGAAACTTATGCTAACTGGCAATGGGTTTGTAAGGGTGATAGAACAGCGTGGATAGGAAAAGTCGGCTATTTCCTGATGCGTGCATGCGATCCGGATGAATCGGAAAACACTCCCCAGAATCCGACTCCTAAAAATGAAGAACCTACGAGACCTGAATATACGGATGGTCCAGAAGCCAAAGAACCGCAACTTCGATATGTTAAACGTCCTGTATCTCAAGTTGATTTAATGGCGATTAATGAAGTGCTCAGTACGGCATTTTGTTCTATGGCTTGTCTTATTCCAGATCTTCCAAAACTCCGTCCTCCTTTTAATAAGATTTTGAAGGAATTGATGAAAGAGTTAGATATTCCAAAACCAAATAGCAGGTTTAAATGTATAATACAGGAACTGAAAAATCACGGGAATCGTTTTTCCAGAACATCTAATTGGGGAAAATCACAGGATTTACGTGATTATTATCTTGATCGTTTGCAATTGTTGATTGAGTATGAAACAATTATTGATTTGTATTATAATGAATTGACCAATGCACCCAAAATGTTGGATGATGAGGAAACTGTTAATCTGCTGATTCCTAATCTGGATACCATACTTGATGGTATAACCCAAATGCATGATGATGGAACACTTTATTCAACTGATATCAATTCCATCTATGCTACATATATTCAAGATATGCCTCAGCAAATGCCGGATTGGTATGACTTTAGTTTGCGTTCTTTTATTGAACGTCAAATTAATACGTTCCGCATATATGATAAAATGGATGTCTTAGATACAAATTATTGTGACACCAACTTGTTGGAAAAATATCGAAGTGAAATAAATAGATATGAGCAGAATATTAAAGAATTGGGCTATGTCGATTGCTTGGATATGATTCAAATCATGAATGAAGATGCAGAAGCTATAAATGGAAATTCTGAAAATGTTTGTGCTTCAGTAAAACTACAATTCAAGCAAGAAATGGTATTTACTCGTCAGGCATTCCGTGGAACTTTGGTTATTGAGAACAGTACAAGTGAAAAGCTGACAGATATATCTCCGTTTATCAATGCAACAAATGAAGATGGCATATTGGCAACTGGTCATGAAATGCAGATTAATTTGGAATCTGTAGAAGGGCTTGTCGAAACAACTGATGGGGTGTATTCTCTTGATGGGAATCAAACGGGAACATTTACATTCCTTTTTATACCAACAAAATTTGCGGCTCCAAACAATGATGTGACGTATAAGTTTGGAGGTTCGTTGACATTCAATGATGGTAATGGTTTGAAACAACATACGCTTTATCCTGTTGCTTTACTTGTGAAGTCTTCGCCGGATTTGGATCTGAACTATTTCATGCAACGGGATATCTTTGGAGATGATGCATTGACGGGAGATGTGGTCGAACCCATGATTCCTGCAGAGTTCTCTCTCCTTATTAATAATAAAGGATATGGTACTGCAACAGATGTACGTATGACAACTCATCAACCAGAGATTATCGACAATGAAAAAGGACTGTTGATAGACTTTGAATTGTTGAGTTCGCAACTGAATGGCAGTGAGCATACTTTGGCTTTAGGTGGTAATGTGGCTACTGAATTCGGAACAATCCCGGCTCAGAGTACAGCCTATGCCCAGTGGTGGCTGCAATCTACGTTGTTGGGCCACTTTACGAAGTACGATATAGAAGCTACTCATGTAAGCAGCTATGGCAATGAAGATCTTTCGCTGTTGGATAAAGTAACGATTCATGAACTTGTCCACAGTTTGAAAGTGTCGGGAGCAGATGGAACAAATTTGGTCGGATTTTTGGTGAACGACATCACTGATGCTGAGGATATGCCCGATATGCTCTATTTGTCAGATGCTACGATTGAAAGTGTGGCCGTGACAAAGGCGGCAAGCATGACCATGAATAGTGATACGGAATATGTATTGGAGGTGACTCCGGCTATGGTAGGATGGAACTATGGTTCTGTCATTGATCCGACTGCCGGTCGTCAAGGATTGGTAAGTATTGTCCGTGTGAGTGACGGTGAGGAAATCAACCTCCGAAACTTCTGGCAGACGGACCGTACGTTGCGGGACGGACGTGACCCATTGTATGAGAATAGATTGCATTTTGCAGACAAGATGGGAACAACGGCAGAGCAGTATCTGTTGACCTTTGAACCCCGTCCAGCTGTAGAGTTGCAAGTGGAATCGTTCAGTGGAGTACCTAAGAATACAGAGGTATTGCATAAGCCGTTGCAAAGCTTGACGGTACGCTTTAACAAAGCGATTGTGGATACGACGTTTACAACGGATGACCTGGCTTTGAACTGTCAAGGAAAAGCATTGGATGCTTCCCAAATTGTGATTACAGCCATTGATGAAAAGAATTTCAATTTGGATGTGTCAGCCTTGACTGCTTTGGCTAACGGATATTACGTCTTGACGGTGCAGGCTGCCCATATCCAAGATCAGGAAGGCTTTGCTGGACGTGTCGGTGAAACAACTTCGTGGATCCAATATGTGGATGGCAAGGTTAGCTTGAAGGTGTTGGCTTCTCCTGAAGAGGGCGGACAGGTGAGTCCGGCTTCAGGGTTGTATATGTATGGGGATACCCTTACTTTGAGTGCTATTCCTGCTGATGGGTATGAGTTCCTGAGTTGGAGTTATGGAAATGATGTGCTTTCAACTACTCCAACTTGTGACTATGTACCGAATGCTGATGCTACCGTGGTGGCCTCTTTCGTTCCGAAGCATTACAATGTCACTTTGGAATATGATGCCGTGGGAGGTATGGTGACTAGCAGTGCTACGGGTATCTATCAGCATGGAGATGTACTTGAATTTGTGGCTTCACCGATGAACTGGTACAATTTCGATGGTTGGAAGATAAACGGAAAGTTGGTCGGGTATGAGAAAGAGCTGACAGTGACAGTGACAGAACCGATGCTTGTGGAGGCCTTGTTCTCTGAGATAGTGAATGTGACATTGGATTACACGTTGTCTGCCGGATGGAACTGGTTCTCGGTGAATGTGGCCGATAAGGCACTGAAAGACGTTCCTGTATTGTTGGCTCCCGTTGGGAGTGCGTCGGTCATTCTGCTCGGACAGACCGAAGAGTTGGTGAACGATCCCGTGTATGGATGGTTGGGAACTTTGGATGAACTTTCTCCCCGACAGGCATATAAGTTACAGGTATCAGAGTCTATTAATCTGTCGTTGATGGGGCTTCCTCTCGGTCTTGACGGCAATACAATTACTTTGGAGAACGGCTGGAATTGGGTGGGTTATCTGCCTCAAGTGGAAATGAGCGTTAATGATGCTTTGCGGAATGTGGTGGCCACAACAAACGATGTAGTCAAGGGACAGGATGCCTTTGCCATGTATGACGGAACCTCATGGATTGGCAGTCTGGAAACAATGAAACCTGGAGCCGGTTATCTCTTTTACACTCAAGGGATGAAATCATTCAACTATCCGTCTCGTCCTGCGCTGACATTCAATGTCCGTCCATTAGAAGCACAGCTTCGGGGGATAGATATTCCTGATTTCTGGGAGTATGATGAGCATCGTTATGCAGATAATATGGGCATTGTAGCTCAGCTTTGTGATAATGGAGTGAACGGAGAATTTCTGATTGCAGCTTTTGTAGATGATGAATGTCGTGGTATGGCCATAGAAGACAATGGATACCAGTTCATTACCGTGCATGGCAATGTGGTTGGACAACCGGTTTGTTTTAAAGCACTGGACAAACTGAGTGGTCAAATCTATGATCTGAACGAAACAACTCTTTTCCAAAACGGTACATTGGGCAATTTCAAGACTCCGTTGTATTTGTCATTGGGTGCAACCAATATCGGTTCCATAGAGAATGGACTGTATCTGACTACGACGGATAATCAGATTCGTTTCTTTGGAAACGTGAAGAAGATTCGTCAGGTGCGTGTGACAGATGTCAACGGTATTGTACAGAAGCATACTGATGGTATTCCCGTAGGCAATAAGGTGGACATCTCGGAACTTGCAGTTGGTGTTTATGTCGTAACGGTGAATACGGATAGTGGAATCATGCAAAAGAAGGTAATAAAGAAATAAGAATTTGAAAATATGAGAAAGATAAAAGTTCTGTTAAGTTGGTTGGTTGGAATGATTCTATGCTTGTGTAACGCTCAAGCTGGGCATTGGACGTGCAATCCTTCCGACTTCCAATATGATATGGTGGCCTACGTCGGACTTCAGATTGATGGTGCTATGGTGACGATTATCCAAGATTATGAGGTTGCGGCATTTGTGGGCGATGAATGCCGTGGAGTGGCGGTGTGCGAAATCGTCGATGACAGTGGATTTGGTTATTATTCATTGCGAATACGCAGTAACGAAGAATCTGGCGAAATCGTTACTTTTAAATATTACGATGCAGTTCATTCTGTAGAAAAGGAACTTGAAATAAATCTTACATTTGAGCATCAAGCCATTGTTGGTGTTCCCAGTAAGCCGCTTATTTTGGAATGTAGAAATAGATATCGCTTGACTTATTTGTTGGACGGTGCAGAATATTCCGTAGATAGCATTACCTATGGTACAGAACTTGTGCAGAAAGATGCATTAACCAAAGAAGGTCACACCTTCAGTGGCTGGAGTGAAATTCCCGAAACGATGCCTGCGAAGGATGTGACAGTAGAAGGCTCATTTACTGTGAATCGCTATACCTTATTATATATGGTAGATGATGTAGAGTACAAGAGGACAGAACTTGAATACGGAACAAGTATCATTGCCGAAGCAGCTCCCGTCAAAGAAGGTTATATTTTCAGTGGATGGAGTGAGATTCCCGAAATTATGCCAGCCGAGGATGTAATTGTCACTGGTAGTTTTGAAATAGATGGTATCAATGCTGTCATTACAAACAAATTGGTAGATGTTTATTCTCTGCAAGGTGTAATTGTGAAGCGACAAATACCTATGGAAGGCCTTCAAAGGGGATTTCTTACTGGCGTTTATATCGTAAATGGCAAGAAGATGGTTGTCAAATAATTAGTAGGCGTTTATAAAAAGAATCATCCCTGCAACCGAATATTGATATAAGGTTGCAGGGATGATTCTTTTACTCCCTAGTATCCGCTCCCCACATCATTTTCTCGCGTAAGGTATCGAAGAAGTGGTGCCCGTTTCGTTTTACTACACGGATGTTGAAGGGGGCACGGCGGATGGTGATGCTGGTCTCTTCGGTACAAGTCTCGCTTCGTCCGTCGATGGCAATGAGGAAGTTGTGGCTGCGGCTACTGACTTCGAGTGTCACTTCCCAATCATCCCTTACGACGATGGGACGGACATTGAGACTGTGAGGTGCAACAGGAGTGATGGCGATGGTGCCTGAACGGGGTACCATGATAGGACCTCCGACACTGAGGGAGTAGGCCGTGGAACCCGTAGGAGTGGCTACGACCAGTCCGTCGGCCTGGTAGGTGGTCAGGTAATTTCCGTTGATACTGGTGCGTATTCCTATCATGGATGAGGTGTCTTGCTTCAGTAAGGCAATCTCATTCAATGCGAAAGGATACTCTTTGAGTTTCTGTCCATTGGCTGTCACATGTAATGTGGCTCGTTCCTCCACTTGGTATTGTCCGGCAAGAATTTCGCTGATGGCAGCTTCGATTTCATCGGGACGGACATCGGTCATAAATCCCAAACGTCCGGTGTTTACTCCCAGGATAGGGATACCTCGGTGTCCGATGCGGCTGGCTGTACGCAGGAAGGTTCCGTCGCCTCCGATGCTGATGGCCATGTCGGCGGTGAAGTCGTCGTCGGGACCTACAATTCCGTCTGGCGAAAGGTCCATGCCCTGTTCGGTTGTAAGGAAATGGTAAAACTCTTCACCAATATAGATTTCGTTCTTTTGGGCTTGCAGGAGGTTGACGATATGGGCTGTATGTGCCGATTTCTTGGCTTGGAAAGTGTTCCCGAAGAGGATGAATCTCATGTTTGTACGGTATCTTTTTATTAAAAATGTCTATCTTTTTGGCATAGTTGTATGCCAATTCACGAAGTTGTGTTATTTTTGCAATCTCTATTCGAGTGCAAAAGTGCGATTTTTTTTTAAATTGAACAAGAAAATGACCAAGTTAAGTGTAAACATCAATAAAGTTGCTACCATCCGTAATGCTCGCGGAGGTAACAATCCCGATATTTTGAAGGTGGCTCAGGATTGTGAAGTGTTTGGAGCCGATGGAATTACGGTACATCCCCGACCCGATGAGCGTCACATCCGTTATGCTGATGTGGTAAACCTTCGTCCGATACTCCGTACGGAGTTCAATATTGAAGGTTATCCGTCCAAGGAATTCATTGATTTGGTGCTGAAGGTGAAACCTCATCAGGTGACTTTGGTGCCCGATGCTCCTGATCAGATTACCTCCAATGCGGGATGGGATACCGTAAAGAATGAAAAGATGCTGGTTGATGTGGTGGGCGAGTTCAAGGATGCGGGTATCCGTACTTCGTTGTTTGTGGATACAACCCCCGTGTTCATTGAATATGCAGCCAAGATTGGTGCTGACCGTGTGGAACTTTACACCGAACCGTATGCTGCTAATTATGCAAAAAATCGTGAGGCGGCTATCGCTCCCTTTGTAGAGGCTGCCCGTGTGGCCCGTTCGTTGGGCTTGGGATTGAATGTGGGTCACGACCTCAGTTTGGAGAATCTGCAATACCTCCACGACAACATCCCTTGGATTGATGAGGCAAGCATCGGTCATGCCTTGATTTGTGATGCCTTGTATATGGGATTGAAAACGACGATCGAGGAATATAAGAAGTGCTTGTCGTAATAATCAAGCATTCGATTTCTGCAAATAAAGGAGTTGCTGGAGTTAAGAAGTAACAGGAGTTCAGATACCTGAATTAGAATAAAATGTAAATTTAAATAAACGCTATGAATCTTTTGACATTGTTAGTGGCTCAGAGTGCAGCCGTACAAGCCGGTGAAGAACTGGCAACCGAAGTGATGACGGAAGTTCCCGTTGCTGAAATGAGTTTGTTGGATATGGCTTTCAAGGGTGGATGGATTATGCTCGTCTTGGCCTTGTTGTCAGTGGTGTGTTTCTATATTTTCTTTGAACGTTTCTCTGCGTTACGTAAGGCCAGTAAGGATGATCCCTTGTTTATGGAGCGTATCCGCGACTATATCCATACGGGTGATATGAAGTCGGCCGTCAATTATTGCCGCATGACCAATACGCCGGTTGCCCGTATGATTGAGAAGGGTATCAGCCGTATGGGACGTCCGGTTTCTGATGTGCAGGCTGCTATTGAGAATGCTGGAAATTTGGAGGTTGCTCAACTTGAGCGTCATTTGCCTATCATGGCAACCATCGCCAGCGGTGCGCCTATGATTGGTTTCTTGGGAACTGTAACAGGTATGATTCAGGCTTTTTGGGAAATGGCTAATGCTGGAAACAATATAGACATCACGTTGCTCTCTGGTGGTATTTATGAAGCTATGATTACTACCGTAGGAGGACTTATCGTTGGTATTGCCGCTATGTTTGCCTATAACTATTTGGTAGGAAAGGTGGACAATATTGTCAACGAGATGGAAGCAAAGACGCTGGCTTTTATGGATTTTGTAAATTGAAAATCGGTTGATAGGTTGAAAGGTTGAGGGGTGATTCCCTATCAACGCACCAACGTATCAACGCATCAACCAATTAATTATGGGACTTAAACGTAGAACAAAAATATCGCCGGAATTCAGCATGTCGTCCATGACGGACATCATTTTCCTGTTACTGATATTCTTCATGATTACTTCCACCATGGTGTCGCCCAATGCTATCAAGGTGCTTCTGCCACAAGGTAGCCAACAGACATCGGCCAAACCGTTGGCTCGGGTAATCATTGACAAGCAACTTAATTGCTATGCAGCTTTTGGTAATCAGGACGAGATGCCTGTGACGTGGGAAGAACTTCCGGCCTTTCTTCAGGAGTGTGCAGCCAAGGAACCGGAAATGTATGTGGCACTGTATGCCGACGAGACGATTCCTTATAGCGAAGTGGTAAAGGTCTTGAACATTGCCAACGAAAACCAGTTCAAGATGGTATTAGCTACCCGTCGGCCGGATAAGAGGAGATAGTGATTGGCTGCTAGTGACTAGTTGGTAGTGATTAGTTAGTAGTGATAAGTAGAAAACTAAAAAGACATGGACAACGACAATCGTAAACATACCAAGGTCGGATTGATAGGAACTTTGCTTCTGCATGGGGTGATTCTGTTGATTTTGTGGCTGGCCTTTATCCGTGCGGCCGTACCTCAGGAGGAGAGTGGTGTGCCCGTCATGTTGGGCACAGAGTTGCTTGCCAAAGGGGGAGGTCAATACAATATGACAGAGGTGAAAGTACGTCCTGTTTCGAAGCCGATCCCTGCCCAACCTAAGACTAATCCTTCTCCCGTAGGGGAAAAAATAATTTCGCAGGATCTGGAAGAAACTGTAGCTATTGAGACCAAGAAAGAAAAACCAAAGAAGGAGGAGATTGCTCCCAAGCAACCTGTAGATACTCCCGAGGAGCAACCTGTAGAGCAACCCAAAGAGAAGACCGAAGCCGAATTGAAGGCCGAAGCCGAGAAAGCTGCTGCTGAAGCCGCTGCCAAGAGCATGGCAGGAGCATTCGGTAAGGGAAATGCCATGAAAGATAAAGGCGAAGCCGATGCTGGAGAAGGTGTACAAGGCTCTGTGGAAGGCTCTATGGAGACTGGAAAACCTGTAGGTACGGGTGGATACGGTTCTTTTGATTTGGGAGGACGTTCACTCAATGGTGCGCTTCCAGCACCTGATTATGACGTACAGGAAGAGGGCCGTGTAGTAGTAACCATTATAGTTAATCCTTCCGGGCAAGTGGTAGGTGCAGAAATCCATCGACGTACCAATACTACGAATGTTGCTCTTCGTAAAGCAGCTCTTGATGCAGCCCGTAGGGCACGCTTCAATGCGGTCAATGGAGTGGATAACCAAAGTGGTACGATAACTTATTTCTTTAAATTGAAATAAAAGAATGAAAAACGTATATTTGTTTCTTGCCGATGGCTTTGAAGAGATTGAAGCCTTGGCAACCGTAGATGTCCTTCGCCGTGCAGGTGTGAAGGTGACAACCGTCTCTATTAATCCTACTGAAATGGTGAATGGTGCTCATGGCATCCCCGTTGTCGCTGATGCATTGTTTGCTGATTGTAGCTATAATGAAGCTGATATGCTGGTTCTCCCCGGAGGAATGCCTGGTGCGGCCAATTTGGATGCTCACGAAGGATTGCGTGCAGCCATCAGCGCCCATGCTGAGGTTGGCAAGTGGTTAGCTGCTATCTGTGCTGCTCCTATGGTGTATGGCCACATGGGTTTGCTCAATGGCAAGAAGGCAACCTGCTATCCGGGCTTTGAAGGTGAGTTGGCTGGTGCAATATACACCGCTGCATCCGTAGAGAAGGATGGCAACATCATCACCGGTAAAGGACCTGCCGTAGTGCTCCCCTTTGCATACGCTTTGGCAGAGGCATTAGTGGGTGAAGAGGTGGTTGCTCAGGTGAAAGCTGGCATGTTGTATAATTGACAATGATTCAAGAATTAAGAAGTGCTAATCATGGAGTGTGGGTGACAAGCTACGATGCAAATGAAGCTTGTCATTGGTCACTCGTGACTGACACTTCGTTGGTGAAGAATATGAAAAAATACATCATCATCGTAGCCGGTGGCAAAGGTCTCCGTATGGGAGGCGAGATTCCCAAACAATTTCTTCCCATTGGAGGGAAACCTGTATTGATGCGTACGATGGAGGCCTTTCATGCCTTTGATGCAGAGATACGGATTGTGTTGGTGCTTCCCGTTACTCAACAAACCTATTGGAAAGCTCTTTGCGAAGAATATGCTTTCACTTTGCCGTACCGTTTGGCCGATGGAGGAGAGACACGTTTCCACTCCGTCAAGAATGGATTGGATACCATCCCTGCGGACGAAGAGGCTTTGGTGGGTGTACATGATGGTGTACGTCCTTTTGTCTCGGCCGAAGTCATTGCCCGTTGCTATGCCGAAGCGGCCCGTGTAGGAGCCGTGGTGCCTGTAACTGATGTGGTAGAAACGGTGCGTCATTTGAAAGACGGAGGAAAGAGCGAAACCGTCAGTCGCGATGATTACAAACTGGTGCAGACACCCCAAGTGTTCTCCCTCCCTCTCTTGAAGCGGGCATACGCGCAACCTTATATCCCAGCCTTCACGGATGATGCTTCGGTGGTGGAGGCTCTTGGCCACGAAGTCATCCTTGTGCAAGGCAATCGGGAAAATATCAAGATAACAACCCCTTTCGACTTGATTGTGGCCGAGGCATTGGTGATTCGTGTATAAAACCCTATTTCATCATGTAGGCAATACGATTGTCAGTACTCCTGCACTTCTGTAAATCCTGTACTCCTAAGAATTATTGTAAAAGTTTGAATTCATAATTAATACCACATGTTCGACCTTGCAACCCGTGACATCAAGTATCTTCCCGGTGTAGGCCCTCAGCGGGCTGCTGTGCTGGAGAAGGAACTCGGTATCCGTTCGTTGCAAGATCTGTTGTATTATTTTCCTTATAAGTATATCGACCGTAGTCGTCTCTACTATGTGCACGAGATTGACGGTAACATGCCCTACATCCAGTTGCGCGGACAAATCCTTAGTTTTGAGGAAATGGGGGAAGGCTATCGCAAACGTCTGGTGGCCCACTTCAGCGACGGCACAGGTGTGGTGGATCTTGTCTGGTTTCAGGGACAGAAATTCGTAACGGGGAAGTACAAGTTGCGTACCCCTTATATCGTCTTTGGTAAGCCTACAGTCTTTGGAGGACGGGTGAACATCGCTCATCCTGACATTGACCCGGCCGATGAACTGGTGCTTTCCAATATGGGTTTGCAGCCCTATTACAATACGACCGAGAAGATGAAACACAATTGGTTGAATTCTCGCATGATAGAGAAACTGGTGGCCAATTTGTGTGATCTCATTAAAGAACCTTTGCCTGAAACACTTCCCGATTATATTATAGAGAAAAACCATTTGCCTTCCCTTACGGAGGCTTTGATGAACATCCATTTTCCCAAGACTCCTGAAGATTTGCGGCGCGCACAATTCCGCTTGAAGTTCGAAGAACTCTTCTTTGTGCAGCTCAATATCCTGCGCTACATGAAGGAGCGTCAGCAACGCTACCAGGGGTTTGTCTTTAGTCGGATAGGCGAGGTGTTCAATACATTCTACTCGCAAAACCTTCCCTTTGAACTGACGGGTGCACAGAAGCGTGTCATCAAGGAAATACGCAAGGATATGGGATACGGCCGTCAGATGAACCGCCTGCTTCAAGGGGATGTGGGCAGTGGCAAGACATTGGTGGCGCTGATGTCCATGTTGATAGCTCTTGATAATGGCTATCAAGCTTGTATGATGGCACCGACTGAGATTCTTGCATCACAACATTACGACAGTATTACCCGTATGCTCTACGGTATGGATGTGCGTGTCGAATTGCTTACAGGCAGCATCAAGGGAAAACGCCGTGCAGAGATTCTGGAGGGAGTGATTACGGGAAAGGTACATATCCTCATCGGTACTCATGCCGTGTTGGAGGATACCGTCTCCTTTGCCCGCCTTGGTATGGCCGTCATCGACGAGCAGCACCGTTTCGGCGTCGCCCAGCGTGCCAAACTTTGGCAGAAGAATTCCACTCCTCCGCATGTCCTGGTGATGACCGCTACGCCCATCCCCCGCACGTTGGCCATGACGCTCTATGGCGACTTGGACGTATCCATTATCGACGAATTGCCTCCCGGTCGTAAGCCCATCCGTACGGTGCATCAGTTCGACAACCGCCGTGCTTCGCTCTATGCCGATATTCGCAAGCAGATACAGGAGGGAAGACAAGTCTATATCGTCTATCCCCTTATCAAAGAGAGTGAAAAGATGGACCTCAAGAATCTGGAGGACGGCTATCAGACCATCTGTGAAGTGTTTCCCGAATACAAGGTCTGTAAAGTACATGGCCAGATGAAACCCGCTGAGAAGGAAGCCGAGATGCAACGCTTCGTCACGGGCGAGACACAGATAATGGTGGCCACCACCGTGATAGAGGTCGGGGTGAACGTGCCCAATGCTTCGGTGATGGTCATCGAGAATGCCGAGCGGTTCGGCCTTTCTCAACTTCATCAGTTGCGTGGTCGGGTAGGGCGCGGAGCCGACCAATCCTATTGCATCCTGGTCACCGGGTATAAGCTCTCTGAAGATACCCGCAAGCGTATTGACATCATGGTGCAGACGAATGACGGTTTCGAGATTGCCGAAGCCGACCTTAAACTCCGTGGCCCTGGCGATTTGGAAGGAACCCAACAGAGTGGCGTAGCCTTCGATTTGCGCATAGCCAACATTACCCGCGATGCCCAACTTCTCCAACACGTACGCGAGATTGCCCGCCAAGTGGTGGAGACCGACCCCGATGGCACAGCACCCCATCATGCCATGATGTGGGCACGCTTGCGTCAGATGCGCAAAACGAATATCAACTGGTCAGACATCAGTTGATTTCCTGAAAAACGCAATCATCTGTCCTTTCCACACTATCCGTGTGGTATTTTCAATCTTATCCTTTTTTATACCTTCTCCCCCCCCTATCTTTTTCCGCTCAAAACCGGCCAAAATCCTTTTTCTCAAAAAATGAGTGTATGAAAATCATACAATTTTCACTCTAAAAATACGATTTAACAGAGTTTTAACAGCAGATATTTGGTGGATTCAATAATTTTGTAAGGAGAAATGGGCCACGAGTGAAGAGCTACGGGCCAAAGCTGAAGAGAGAAAAGATGAATATGCTACGGAGAAAAACCGGTTTGACACCAGCGAAAACTCGTCTGACTAAAGCGAAAACTTTAATCTCCACTGCTGATTATATAATCACCACTGCTGATTACATGATTAGCACTGCTGATTATGTGATTAGCACTGCTGATTAAACTTTCGACTAAAGGCAAAATGAAAAAAGAGCAAGGTAAACCAATTTTTCTCTTAAGCAAACACAAAAAGAGAGTGAAACAATAAATAAAAGGACTTGATACATACCAAAATTATGAGAGATTATTTGAAAAACCTCTTCGCCGCACGCGGTGCGGCCTTTTGGCTCAATCTGCTGGGCCTCAGTCTGGCCTTCGTCATCTTCTACGTGCTGATGGCGGAAGTGATGTGGGTGCATGGTTATGACCGGCAACATCGTGACCCCGACCAACTCTACAAGTTGCAAATGTATAATGGAGATCAAAGAACTGCTCTCTTCACTGGTATAACGGTGGACGGCCTTGCGAACAGTTTACCTGACGGTGTGGAAGCGATAGGTGTGGCGTTTGGAGAAGATAAATTCGACGTAGTTCCGTCGGATTCTGTTTTTGGAAAAGAGCCTATCCGCTTCAATATAAAGCCCGTGCTTCCCGGTTGGACGGAAGTCTTCACTTTCGACATGGTGGAGGGAGACAGCCGTCTCAGTGGCAATCCACACGAGGTAATTGTGCCGCTGAGTGCCGCACAAAAACTCTTTGGCGAACGCGAAAGTTACCTGGGACTCACCTTCGAACCGGCCAAGAATGCCAAGACCTATTTCCAAATAACGGGCGTCTATCGCGATTTCCCCAAAAACACCATTGTAGCCAACACTTGCTATATGGTGATTCCCGAGGGAATCTATGGAAAAATAAAGAAAGACGGCATAAGCGGTAACTATCAATGCTACCTCCGCTTGCACAAGGAAATTGTTCCGGAATTAGCGGAAAAGGATTTGTTTACGAAATTCGTCAACAATGCTCTGGGTAAAAAAGACGGCGAGGAGGATTTGGCCAAGGCTGGCTTCCGCCTCTATCCCCTGCACGATGTCTATTTCATGGATAAGGCCGACTTTGGCGGCGGGGGTAGCCGTGACATGTTCCTGTTGTATTTCATGTTGGCAATACTTGTGGTCATCATAGCGGCCATCAACTACATCAACTTTGCAATGGCCATGATTCCCTACCACATCAAGGCTATCAACGTGCGCAAGATATTCGGTGCTTCGACCAGTTCCTTGCGCTTGTCGCTCGTCGGACAGACAGTAGTGGTAATTCTCTTGTCAGTTTCGTTGGCCATCGGTATTTTGTGGTTCATTATCCAAGGTGGCTATCTAGACAATTTGATGAACAGCGACATGGCTTTTGATAAGAATCTCGATATCCTATGCATCATGGGGGCGGTGTCCTTCTTGACTGTACTTGGTACCAGTGCCTATCCCACTTGGTATCAGACGAGCCGTAAGCCCGCCCTTGTCATCAACGGCAACTTTGCCCTCAGCGAACGCGGACGGGCATTGCGCAAGGGACTTATCGGTGTGCAGTTCACCTCTTCACTGGCCGTTGTTGTCCTGTTGCTCCTGATGAATGCCCAGCATCACTATGTCGCTACCATGCCCGTGGGGTATGCCCGCGACTCCATTTTCTATCTGCAAAGTTCAAGACTCAGTAACGCTTCGGTGAGTGAAGCCATCAAGAGCGACCTGAAGATGTTGCCCGACGTGGTAGGTGCGGCCAAGTGTCGTGATGTATTGGGAGAAAGGGATGTTACCATGGAGTGGAGTATTAGGCACGAAGGGGAACATATAACCTTACAAGTGTATGTGGTAGAACCAGACTTCTTGGATGTAATGGGGATACGGATTATCGAAGGACGCAACTTCCGCCAAGAAGACCAATTCTCGTTCATTCTCAACGAAGCGGTTCGTAGAGAATATGGCAGCATCCCTTTGGGTACAGAGTTTGGCTTCTATTTTGCCACCAAAGATGGGAAAGGTGTTGAGGTTGTGGGATATGCAGAGGATGTCAATGCCCGAAACATGCGTAACCTGATAGGCCCTTCGGCTTTCCACGTAAACACATTATACCAGCTCGACAAGATGGCTATCCGTGTCTCTTCGCCTGACAAGATGGCTGCGGTTATCCGCCAAGTAGAGGATGTTTGCCAAAAGCATGACTTGGCAGATAAGGATTACTCCATCATCACCAAAGAGCGCGTTCTTGAACGTGCCTATCGCGAAGAAAATAATCAGAAGACATTGGTGCTCACTGGCTCCATCGTCTCGCTCGTCATTTCCCTTATCGGAGTGTTCGGCCTTGTTCTTTTCGAGACACGGGCCAAGCGCAAGGAGATTGGCATCCGCAAGGTGTTCGGTGCAACCACGCGCGGTATCCTCGTGATGTTCAACATGCAGTACCTCCGCATCCTGGCCATCTGCTTCCTCTTTGCCGCGCCTGTGGCCTACACCTTATATAATAAGTGGATAGAATCGTTCGCCTACCGCACGCCCATACACTGGTGGCTCTTCGCCGTGGCCTTCCTCATCGTGGCGTTCGTCGTCTGCTTCACCGTCACCGTACAAAGTTGGCGTGCGGCCAAAGAGCGCCCGGTGGAGACGATAATGAAGTGAGGGTGAGACAAGGCATAAACATAAAGAATGGAATTTACCAAATACCAATTATGAAAGATTATTTGAAAAACCTCTTCGCCGCACGCGGTGCGGCCTTCTGGCTCAATCTGTTGGGCCTCAGTCTGGCATTCGTCATCTTCTACGTGTTGATGGCGGAAGTGATGTGGCACGTCACCTTCGACCGCTTCCATAAGGATGCGGATAGGGTGTGTCAGGTGTTTCATCGGAATAAGAAGTTTGATGAAGCATTCAAGGAATTTGGGATAAGGGATGAACAAGACACCTACATTGCCTCTTTCATGGAGGAGATTGTCAAAAGCAGCCAACAGTTTGAAAACCATGCAGGGATATATTACCTGGATGGAGAAAAGGAATTTATCCCTGTGGAGAATGAAGGCGCTGAACCCTTGATGGCAAACATCCGTTACTCCACACCAGAGCTGTTCAATGTGTTCTCGTTTGACCTTCTCGAGGGTGATACGGCGGCTTTTTGCGATTCGCACAACGTATTCATCTCTTTGAGTTTGGCCAAGAAACTCTTCGGCGAAGCAGACTCTTATGTCGGCCGGCAATGTCGGGTGAAAGGACTATGGGACAAGGACTATACGGAAGTGAACGTTGGTGCGGTTTACAGGGACTTTCCCACCAACAGCCACATGGAAAACGAAGTGTACCGATGCTTGAGCGAACAACAGCAGGATGAACTATGGAAAGATGAGGGGAATTGGAACCATTGCCTGTTCGTCAAATTGCGCGAAGGAGCGGAAAGCGAGGCCATCTCGGAGGAACTTTTGGCAAACAGCACTCTTTTGAGGGAAACTGTCTCCCATTTTACGTTCATCCCTTTGCATGATGTTTATTTCATTCAGAACGAGCATTATAAGGATGACAGATTTGAAGATTTGTATTTTGGCAAGCGCAATGGGAATGAGACTTTGGTGTGGGCCTTGACTTTGGTGGCCTTGTTGGTGATAGTGATTGCCGCCATCAATTATGTCAATTTTGCGATGGCCATGGTGCCTTATCAAATAAAGGAGGTCAACGTGCGGCGTATCCTTGGGGCAAAGTCGGCTTCGCTTAGGTGGAAGATGTTGAAAATAGCAGTCTTCAACACCTTGATGGCAATCATTTTATCGATGCTTTTGATGAATGTCATCATTCATCTGGGATTCTTGAACGACTTGCTGAAGTGTGACCTTGCTTTTGCCAAGAATGGCGAGACGCTTCTGATAATGCTCGCTTTGGTAGTACTGCTTCCTGTTGTGGCCGGTTGCTATCCTGCCTGGTATCTGACCACACGCAAGCCTGCTTTGGTGATAAACGGGAACTTTGCCCTTTCGCCCGCCGGTCAGATGTTCCGTCGTGTGCTGATTGCGTTTCAGTTTACGGCCTCTTTTGTCATCCTGTTGGTGTTACTTCTCTTTTCTGCCCAACATTATTATATACGCACCTCC
Source organism: Phocaeicola sp. (assembly GCA_045647865.1). Classification (GTDB taxonomy): domain Bacteria; phylum Bacteroidota; class Bacteroidia; order Bacteroidales; family Bacteroidaceae; genus Phocaeicola_A. Next base: position 99,789 of record JAZRMW010000063.1, on the reverse strand, counting down.
TCCGTAGGGTATGACCGCAATTTGGTGCTTTATGTAGAAGTCTCCGAAGACTATCTGATAAAGACGCATCGGTTCAAATGGTTCAATTACCTTGACCCCATGATGCAGGCGATAAAGAGCTCTCCTGCTATCAGTGAAGTGTCGTGGTCAAGCGCAGTTTTAGGGCAAGACCAATTTCAGGGATGGGGACGTGAGCACAATGGCCGAAATATAGCATTCAATGCGGAATATTCAGGGTACAACTTTCTGACTACGGTTGGAATCAAAGTGACAGAAGGACGCAACTTCCGTGCCGAAGACGAAGACAAGGATGTGGCAATCTTCAACGAAGCGGCCCGCCAACAATTTGGTTTGAAGCTGCACGATGTTGTAGGAAATCATGAAATTGTCGGCTTTATGGAGAATATCCACCACAAGAGTCTCCGCAATGAAATCTCTCCCATGGCCATTTGTTCTGGTGGAGGTCAGGGCTCTAACTTTGTTGTGCGTGTAGCCTCTCCTGGCAAAGTTGATGAGGCTATCCGCTTTATTGACGAGCAAAATCAGAAAATCTCTGAAGGACAGTGTAAATTGACTTATTACAAGCCTGATGATGTGCTCGGTCAGGCTTATGCCAACGAAATGAAACAATTGAAACTCCTTCTTGTCGGCGCAATTGTTTCCCTCCTCATCCCCCTCATCGGCGTCTTTGGCCTCGTCCTCTTCGAGACACGTGCCAAGCGCAAGGAGATTGGCATCCGCAAGGTGTTCGGTGCAACCACACGCGGCATCCTCGTGATGTTCAACATGCAGTATCTCCGCATCCTGGCCGTCTGCTTCCTCTTTGCCGCGCCTGTGGCCTACACCTTATATAATAAGTGGATAGAGTCCTTTGCCTATCGCACCCCGATGCACTGGTGGCTCTTCGCCGTGGCCTTCCTCATCGTGTCGTTCATCGTCTGCCTTACCGTCACCGTGCAGAGCTGGCGTGCGGCCAAAGAGCGCCCGGTGGAGACGATAATGAAGTGAGGAAACGAGCCTAATCCGAAAAATGTATGATTTTTTGGATTAGGGTGTTTTTATCCATGAAAATAATTCTTTTGAAAGGAATTATTTGCTTACCTTTGTTCGAGTTTTCAGAATCATGAACCTTGTATGAAGGAGATAATTTCTTTTTTACGGCAGTTGAAGTGCCACAATGACCGCGAATGGTTCAATGCCCATAAGAGTGAGTACTTGCGCCAACAGGCACGTTTCAATGACTTTGTAGCCGAACTGATTGCAGGCATTGCCAGTTTTGACTCTTCGGTATCGGGTCTGACACCCAAGGATTGTGTATATCGCATTTATCGCGATGTCCGTTTTTCCGACGACAAGAGTCCCTACAAGACCCACATGGGAGCATTCATCTGTCCGGGCGGGAAGAAGAGCGGCTATTCGGGCTACTACTTCCATGTAAGCACGGGTGGTGATGGGTATCCCGACAACCACATGCTGGCTGCAGGTGACTATTGTTGCACGCCCGAGGCTTTGCGTATCCTGCGTGAAGACATTGCTTATGGTGGCGGTGATTTTGAACAGGCATTACATGCGGCAGACAAGCACTTTTGGCTCGACCGCGAGGGAGCACTCAAGCGCAATCCCAAAGGTTTCCCTGTGGGCACTCCTTACGAAGAGTACCTTCGTCTGAAAGCCTTTTGCCTCTGCTATACCCCCGACACCGATTTCCTGTTGGCCGACAACCTGTCACAGCGTGTGGCGGAACTTTTCCACACCACCAAACCCTTCTTGGATTACATCAATCGGGGCATTGCCTATTCACGTGAAGGAGAATTATGAGTACAGAAAAGCTGAACATCAACCAATGGGCCGAAGAGGACCGTCCGCGTGAGAAGATGATGGCTCACGGGGCAGGCGTATTGACCGATGCTGAGTTGCTGGCCATCCTTATCGGTTCGGGCAGCACTAAGGAGACGGCCGTCGAACTGATGCGTCGCGTTCTGGCTGCTTGTGGAAACAATCTGAATGAACTGGGCAAACTCTCGTTGGAGCAACTTTGCCAGTTCAATGGCATAGGTCCGGCCAAGGCAGTGACGGTGATGGCCGCCTGTGAACTGGGGCGTCGCCGCAAGTTGGCCGAGGTGGAAGAACGGTTAGTGGTACGTTCTTCGCGTGACATCTACAACTGTTTCCATCCCAAGATGGCCGATTTGCCGATCGAAGAGTTTTGGGTGATGTTGCTGAACAATGCCTGCAAACTCATTGACTCCCGTCGGGTAGCTACAGGAGGTATCACCGAGGTGGTGGCCGATGTTCGCTTGGTGTTGCGTGAGGCCATTTTAGGCAGAGCCACTTCCATTGTGCTTTGCCACAATCATCCCTCGGGCAGTGTACGTCCCAGCCGTCACGACGATTTGTTGACCGAACGTCTCCGTCAGGCTTGCGAGGTGATGAACATCCGCTTGATGGATCATGTCATTGTCACTGATGGCCGCTACTACAGCTATGCCGACGAAGGGAAGATTTAAGTTCAAGGTTCAATCAGCTACGAGTTACGAGCTACAAGCTACGAGTGAGTGATTGCCTGTAGGGGCGGAAACGAAGACACCATGCAAGCAGGACATTCGTCTACACTCCTTCGGAGCCCCGTCGCACAGAGTACTGTGCTCCCCTCGCTACGGCACAGAAGCACATCTAGTGCTTCTTTCTGCGAGCCTTGCTACGCCTAAGCGAAGCGTCACTCCTGAACTCCTTTGGTTCAAGATTCAAAGTTTAAGGTTTAAACCTTTCTTTTTCTTGTTTGTTACAAAAGTCAAAATCAGACTTTTGTATGAATCGTAGTTTTAAGGAAGCTCTTCAGCATCGTCGCAGTTACTATGCGTTGGGCAGTGAAAGATTGGTCGATAGGGATGACATTGAAGAGATGGTAGAGTTTGCGCTTATGCATGTTCCGTCAGCCTTCAATTCGCAATCCTCGCGTGTTGTCTTGTTGATGGAAAAGGCCCATCGCCGTTTCTGGCAGATAGTGAAGGATACTTTGCAAGCACAGATTCCTGCAGAGACTTTTGTCAAGACAGAAAAGAAAATCAATCAGAGTTTTGCTTCGGGATATGGCACACTGCTATTCTTTGAAGACCGTAGTGTGGTGAAGATGATGGAGGATAAATTCTCGATCTATTCCTCCTATTTTGCCAAATGGTCGCAGCAGACATCGGCTATGCATCAGTTGGCTTTGTGGTGTATGCTGGAAGACCGTGGACTGGGAGCTTCACTCCAGCATTATAATCCGTTGATTGACGAGGCAGTCCGTCAGGAATGGGAATTGCCGAACTTATGGGAGTTGGTTGCCCAGATGCCCTTCGGTTATCCGTTGACTGTGCCTCCCATCAAGAGTTACGAGCCGGTGAATGAGCGGATGAGGGTGTATGAGTGAGATTCAAGGTTTAAGGTTCAAAACTTTGAACCTTAAACCTTAAACCTTTATACCAAATGTGCAATCCACTCCTCGCGGTCACCGGGCAGCAGGTCGATGACGGGGATTTCCACCATGGTGTAGCATCCCGGTTGTTGCTTCATGCTGGCGCGAGCCACGTTTACCAGTACTTGCGAAGTCAGTGCAGGGTTGTTTATTTTCATGTTGAACTCAAAGAGTTGGTTTTGAGTCTTTCCGCTTACGCCCTTGCGCACCAGGTTCACTCCGTGTCCCATGTCCTTCAGTTCATCTACGCTGGCCACCTGCTTCACGTGTGTTTCATCGTTCACAAAGTAGGGGTCGGCCTTGATGGCGGCAGCAATCTTTTCGAAGTCATATCCTTCCTCTACCTCGATATACACCATGCGTCGGTGGATGCCGGTACCGACGGGGATGGTCATGGACAGAGCGTCCTTCACACCTTCGATAGCCTTGCAGCATACACTGTGTCCCATGCTCATACCCGGTCCGAAGTTGGTATAGGTGATGCCCTTGGGAGCCAGGCTCTGCATCAAGGTGCGTACCACACTGTCGCTTCCCGGATCCCATCCGGCAGAGATGATGGATACGGCTCCATGCTCCTTGGCCACTTTGTCCAATGAGCGGCGGAGGTCCACGATGCCCGAATGTATGTCGTAGCTATCTACCGTGTTGATGCCCATCGCCAGAATCTCCTTGGCGTATGCCTCGATGCTGCGTGTGGGGGCGGCAAGGATTGCCACATCCACATCCTTCAGTTCGCTGATATGTTTCACTACGGGGTAGTTGGCCAGTTCTGCAGGTTTGTTGTCGGCACCGCTACGGCGCACCACACCTGCCACTTCAAAGTCGGGGGCAGCTTCCAAAGCCTCCAACGCAAATTTTCCAATGTTGCCATATCCAACAATGGCGGCACGAATCTTTTTCATCTTCTTTATAACTCTTTATTTCGTTTGTTTCAAGTGGTTTGCTTGCATAATTCTGCAAAACGAACGCAAAAGTATGCAAAAAGTTTGAAATATTCATGTGTTTGATGCTTTTTTGTTAGCAGATGGTCCTCTTTTTTTATCATACATGAAGATTTGTTACAGTTGGGGATGATTTCATAATCGTCAGCTATAACAGTAATTTTCCTCTTTCTAAAGGATATTTCACTCCGAATGTGTGCATATTCGCCGAATATTTGCTAACTTCGCGCCGATTTTCAGTGACTATTAATTATTTAAGAATAATATTAAGAAAAAGACTATGGCAAAGAAAGCTCTTTTGATGATTCTCGACGGATGGGGAATCGGTAATCATGGTAAAGGTGATGTAATCTTCAACACTGCAACTCCCTACATGGACTACTTGGCTGAGACTTATCCTAATTCTCAGTTGCAGGCCAGTGGTGAGAACGTAGGTTTGCCCGACGGACAGATGGGAAACTCTGAAGTAGGACACCTCAATATTGGTGCCGGACGTATTGTGTATCAGGACTTGGTGAAGATTAACCGTGCTTGTGCTGATGGCAGCATCATGCAGAATCCTCAAGTGGTTGCTGCTTACACTTATGCCAAGGAGAATGGCAAGAACATCCACTTGATGGGATTGACTTCCAACGGTGGTGTACACAGCTCATTGGTACATCTGTACAAACTCTGCGACATCTCTAAGGAGTATGGCATTGAGAATACTTTCATCCACTGCTTCATGGACGGACGCGATACTGACCCCAAGAGCGGTAAGGGATTCATCGAAGAACTGACAGCCCATTGCGAGAAGAGCGCCGGTAAGGTGGCTTCTATTGTAGGACGCTACTATGCAATGGACCGCGACAAGCGTTGGGAGCGTGTGAAGGTTGCTTATGATTTGCTCGTAAGCGGCGAAGGCAAGCAGGCTACCGATATGGTGCAGGCTATGCAGGAAAGCTACGATGAAGGTGTGACCGACGAGTTCGTGAAGCCTATCCACAACGCAACTGTTGACGGTACTATCAAGGAGGGCGATGTCGTAATCTTCTTCAACTACCGCAACGACCGTGCCAAGGAGTTGACCGTGGTATTGACTCAGCAGGATATGCCCGAAGCTGGCATGCACACCATTCCCGGACTTCAGTACTACTGCATGACTCCGTATGACGCTTCGTTCACAGGCGTACACATCCTCTTCGATAAGGAAAACGTACAGAATACATTGGGTGAATACCTGAGCGCACAGGGCAAGAGCCAGTTGCACATTGCCGAGACTGAGAAGTATGCCCACGTAACCTTCTTCTTCAACGGTGGACGCGAGACTCCGTATGAAGGTGAGGAGCGTATCCTGGTGGCTTCACCCAAGGTGGCTACATACGACCTGAAGCCTGAGATGAGTGCCTTTGAAGTGAAGGACAAGTTGGTTGAGGCTATCCAGACAGAGAAGTTCGATTTCATCGTCGTGAACTTTGCGAATGGTGATATGGTTGGTCACACTGGTATTTACAATGCCATTGAAACAGCCGTGAAGGCCGTTGACGCTTGCGTGAAGGATGTTGTTGAAGCTGCCAAGGGCGCTGGATATGAAACGATTATCATCGCTGACCACGGAAATGCAGACAATGCCGTTAATGGTGATGATACTCCCAATACTGCACACTCTTTGAATCCCGTTCCTTTCATCTATGTGACAGAGAACAAGGATGCCAAGGTTGAGAACGGTGTATTGGCAGATGTGGCTCCCTCTATCCTGCACATCATGGGATTGCCCCAACCTGCAGAGATGAGTGGAAATTGCTTGATTAAATAAATTCAAGAGACAAGCTACAAGCTATAAGTGACGAGCTACGAGTGACGAGTGCTGACTGACAACTCGTAGCTCGTAGCTCGTCACTTGTTACTCGTAGCTTGTAAATGCTAAATTGTAATTGCAATTATGATACAAATTGATGATGTAGTCGTTTCACTGGATGTATTGAAGGAGAAGTTCTTCTGCGACCTGTCAGCTTGTAAGGGTGAGTGTTGTATCGAAGGCGATGCCGGTGCACCGTTGGAGCTGGACGAAGTGGTAGAGCTCGAAGAGGTGCTTCCCGTCATTTGGGATGACCTTTCACCCGAAGCGCGTGCGGTGATAGACAAGCAGGGTGTAGCTTATACAGATGAAGAGGGCGACTTGGTGACATCCATCGTGAACGGCAAGGATTGCGTCTTTACATGCTATGGCGAGGATGGAAGTTGCTATTGCGCCATTGAGAAAGCATACAGAGCCGGGAAGTGTAGTTTCTACAAGCCGGTATCCTGTCATCTCTATCCCATCCGTATCGGTGATTATGGTCCTTATAAAGCCGTGAACTATCATCGTTGGGATGTTTGCAAAGCGGCCGTTGTATTGGGCAAGGCCAAGGATATGCCCGTCTATAAGTTCCTGCGCGAACCGCTCATCCGTAAGTTTGGTGAGGAGTGGTACAAGGAGTTGGAGATAGCTGTTGAAGAACTCAAGCAGCAGAATTATATATAGGGAGGTCCTATAAATTAGCTTGTGGGGATTTGCTTCGGAATTATTTGCCGCAAAACCTATAAAAACTATGGATTTCTTGCACCAATGACAAAATTATTTGTACTTTTGCGCTATCGTAACCGTTGTTACGGTAATGGGTATTACGATAAAGCTTATAGATATGTTCTTTTTTAGGAATGGTACATATCGACTGAAAGAATATCATTCTTGTGCGCCAAAGAATACCATTCTTATTGATGAAAGAATGGCATTCTTACCCGTCCAGATATCCATCCTATACTGCATTCGTCTTTGCACTATACTCGTTGCGTCTTTGTACTATATAGTCTTCGGCAGAACAGTATTAACTCCGTTCGGGAACTCTGTTTGTTCAGTTCCCGAACGGAGTTAACAGTTTACGAGTCATTCCAATCCCGTCAATATCACTTTGAAGAATGCATTAGGAATTATAAACCTATTTTTTAGTATATCCTTTTTCTTTAAACCATAAAATGAACAAGAATATTGCCATTACTACATCTACAACATTCCACGTAATGCGGTCAAGTGAAATTTTAAATAGAGGTTGGAATAGAACTGCTATTGCACCAAAGAAGATTGCTGTCCCTTCTTTTTTTTGTTTATAATATTCATAAGCCATTAGAGCAAAAATTATCATTGCCGCAAAGCGTACCAACATGAAGTAGCCGTATGGCATTGGCAATAGGCAACCCAATAAGGCGAGAGCAAAAATAGGGAGGATCTTGTTCATGTTATGAAAATATTATTTGTAAAACACCAACCAATTTGTGGTGTACGAATGTGTTTTTTTATGTAGTTCTATAACTTTATTCTCTGTTTGGCGATACCAGGCATAATTCCATCCTTCACCCATATCAAGGTACATAGCATATTTAACCCCTATGCAGTGTAAGTTCTGCACAAAATCTCTATAAGGTTCTACTTTTGAGGATTCTATAATACACAAATTTCCATTCAATTCGCACAATGCCCGATAAATATTTGCACCATTAAAAGCTATTTGCTGAATTTCATTTTCATATATAATCATATTTTGTCCGAATGCCATTCCTTTATTATCCGCCGCGTTTTCTAATTCTTCGGCATACGCTCCGATAGAAAAGTTCCATTCACTATTATAATAAGAAAACTATCCTGTATTTTTTATGCATGGATAACCTCTATATTTTATGCCTTTAGAAACATGATGTCCTGCAATGTTTGAATGTTTAAATTCATTCAACAATTCACCTGTAAAAGATGCCGCACATACGAATATAGCACCTTTATTGTTTACAGAAGTAGGCATACTATCGCATACAAGGTCTATCTTTTCATAGCGAGGATAATATATCGTGTATTCTTTCGTCTTTATTACGGAAACTAAAGTGTCCTTTTGTGCCTCACGTTCATTAATTACTATATTTCCTTCTTTTTTCCTGTATTCCTCTTGATTTTTTTGTGGATTGGAGCATCCGCATATTATGGAGTACATATAAATAATACACCCTGCAGCAAGTAATAGTTTAGACTTCATAATGTTTTTCTATTTATCAAATAACCACACTATCTATATTCAAATTCGCTTTTTGAAAAACGATTAATTTATATGATGAAGATATTGTTTCTGTATTTGGACGCTTTTGGAAATACTTCGGAAATTCTTGATTCCATCTATTCCGTTCATTTTGTGTTTCTTGATTTATAAACAGGCATTTTGAGACATCATTTATTCTGTCTATTTCTGTAATTCTTGTTTGTAGGAAATATCCTCCCTTACGTTCCAATAAAGGTAATAATGTAGTTATATCTGAATAGGTCTTATCCAAATATGGATATAGATTATCATTTTGGATATATGCCAACAACTTAAAATCATTTAAAGGTTCATTCAATATTTCTATTAGTTTTTTCTTTATATCTGTTTTATATTCTTTTATTCCTTTCTCGCTTAATTCATATTTATTCAAGAATTCATATAGATACAATCCTTCCGTTAAACGTTCTCCATTATTTTCAAAATAATTCTCTAAAATTTCATTATTCAACAGTGGAAGAAATGGCTCCTTCGAGAGAGGTTTCATATCCTGTATTTTTCGTTGTTCTTCATCATGCCATATAGAAAGGTTTCCTACATACGATTTCATTAAAGTATATTTGTCATGAAGTTCTTTCTGCAGAACATTCAGTCTATCAATTATCATTCCTGCAATATATAGACGTAATTGTATAGAATTACATTCTATTTTTTTCTTATTAAGATTTACGGCTTTCTGTTGAGCACATTCTTCCATTTCATTTTTCAAAACTTGATAATGATGTCTCTTATACGACCAATATCCAATAATTGTAAGAATTGTTGTAATTAATGTTCCTAATAATATCCAATTCCACTCATTCGTCATCCAATTTTCAACTTGGGTAACACAAACACACCATGTTGTTGCTAATACAAATGAAAATCCTACCATTGTATAAAATACCGATTTCCCATTCTTTTTATACTCATTCAAGTTGTTTTTTCTTTCGGTATCGACAAATGAATTATAGGATTTTTTATCGTATTCTATTTCTTTTTCAATTCTATCTTTTGTTTTTTCAATTAATTCATTTCGTTTGCTATTATTACATAATGTTTGAACTAATGTTTCGTAGTCTATTCTCAGATTTCCATATTTTTCTTTATTCTCAGCTAATTCAAGTTTCTCTTCATCAACAAGAATTCGAATGATTGAATATCGAATTTCTCTATCTGTTTTATTAAATGGAACAAATGTTTGTTGGTTAGAACCTTTTACTTCTTCTCCTTCATTAATAGATGTTATTATACATGCAGAGTTGGTAAAATTGGAATCCTCTATATATGAGAAAGGTATATAGCAATAACCTTGATCACCAAATTCCTTGCCCCATGAGTTTCTTACAATATATACTTTGTCATCAGTGCTATAACCACATATAACCATTGCATGATTTCCATATTTTCCTTCTTCAATCTCTTCATCAGATGGTCTAAACACAAATCCATTGTTATTGATACCAAAAGAATCATAAATTTTTAAGGATATTGCAATTGGATAACCTTCAGACAAAGCAGACATAATATCTGTGCGATTTATTTTTATATTCTTTGCACATTTAATTTTATGTGTTTCAGCATTAGTGTATGCTTCAACAGAAGGGGCTAATTGATATTGTGCAATGTCGTATTTACAAAATTCTTCCAAACAAGTACCATATTTTGTTATTGATTCAACCACACCATACAGAGAAGCTCCAGTATCATTTATACACCCAGCATCATTCAATACATTATAGTACACAAAACGTTCGCTCAAATCATGCTCACGGTTTGTTTTCTTCAATATATACTCATATATAGAAACAAGTGAAAAGACAGAACATGTACCCAAATTTCCCTGATCTTTAATTTCCGTAAAATATTGTCGTAAATCAACTGCATTTTTGGGTGTGACATTAGGTTCATAATTATCTTGCAGAGGTTTTTCCTTTACATCCAATAGTTTATATGTAGAGTTCCCATATACAAAACCATTTTCTGTTAGTCGGATTTGACTTTTCTCATCCTTTTTCAATTGGTTCTGAAGTTCATCAAGCTCTTTGCTTTTTTCACGAATATAATTGGTTGATTCCTTAATTTTTGAGCGCAAATTCTTAAGTTGTTCTAATGGCAAATATACATTTCCATCTTTATCACACGGAGAACGAAGCACCGATGGAGTAATAATAACATCTCCATTTTCATCTTTTTTTCTTTTAATCAATTTGTTATTTTCCGTAATAAACAAATTGACAGCTTCACTATCACAATCATCTATTGTTAATTGAGATTTATTGTATTGGTATCCTTTCAACAGTTTGTCATCAGTACCAAGTATTTGAGCCAATGAAGCTTGCTTTTCTGGTAATGACAAATCTCTTTTGTTGATAAATGATTGAATTTCTTGAGATAATATCGCAATTTTTTCATCCAGCTTAGGTGTTATTTCGGCAATTATATTCTCATCCGATTTTCCTTGTTTTATCAAAGGAATAACGTATTTGTTATAGAAGTCAGAAAACAAATTAGTGCGACCTTTCAAACTATTTTGAGCAACTTGAGACACCTTATTTATATCAACTTCTTTTTGAGTTACATTTTCTTTACTCAAGACTTTCAAATATGCTTTTTTCAACAGATAATCTACAAAATAATATCTGTCAAGACTCAATACGGACAATCCTATTGCACAAACTTCACATTGTTCACTTTCTTCAGAAATTGGAAATATCGTATTGTAATTTTCTATGCATATCAATGCATATTCTCCCAAAATTCCAATAATAGAATCTTGATTTAAATCCAATGAGACACCTCTTGAATTATGATTTTGCATCATAACAAATCGGTGCTTACTATTTGACTTAAAACTTATAATTTCTTTACAGGTTTTAATGACGTTATCTTTATTCCTCTTGTGATTAGATGCCAAATTATTTAATTCATCTTCATAAGAAAACAGATATGCCATATCATCAGAGAATCCTATGATATCTACAATATAAGACTGTCGGATTTTATCTATTGACTTTATTATCAGCAAGGCCTCATCGTAAAGCTCTGGTTTGTACAGTGGCAGCAATATTGTCAAATGAAGGGAATGACTATCTCCTTGATTTCTAATAGTAACTGTATGATCGTAAAGAACCGAGAAGAAGTGTGCAACTTCTTCTTCGGTTCTTATTTCTTCAGCATTTTGTAATTGGATAAAAAGTTCTTCCTTTATGCTTGAACAGAACTCTTGTTCATTCGCATTTACCTTTTGAGCAAACATCGCGGTATGTAAACTGTTTTGGCAATTCCAATTAATTACTTGAAAGTAATCATTTGTATTACCTTCACCATACATCATTACATACTTCTTTATATCTGCACAGATATTATTTGAATCAGTACCCAGTACCAAAAATGCTGTGTGTCTCATATGAAATATAGTTTACAATTCTTTTTTTACGTATTCTAATTCATCAGTAATCAATTTGCGGATGACTTCAAATCCTCTCTGCTTTATTTCTTCCCGTGTCATATTGATTTGGGAATATTTTACAAAATAGTTACTTTTGGCATCATCTACTAACAACTTCATATTGTCAGCACCTTTTGTTTTCTGATATTGGGTAAAGAAGTCATTGAATTCTTTTCTAATGATGCCTTTTTGTCGTTTAAACATATCAAAAGCTTCATCACGATATTTCGCAAGTTCAACCCAATTGTCATCTAATGGATCCCCCAATTCATCGCTTTTGAAGTAATACATATCATTTTCATTCTTTACAAGATTAAATATGAATCCTTTTACCCATAATTCGAGACTGTCATCAGATGCGATTTTCGGATATAGACTATAGTCTTCACGCATCATTTTATTATAAATATTTGCATCAAAATGACAGAAACAATTACAATTATCATATTTCTCTTTATAGGAAGCCAAAGATGCTATACAATATGCAGGCATTACTCCAACTTGCCGATATATTATAACTTTGTCTTTTACCCCTATACTTGCAAAATCAACATCAATATGACCTTGTAATAGATTTTTAAATTTATCCCCTTTACATAAACGCGAATCTTTCTTATTAGGAACACCTATATAATAACTATTAGCTGGTCTTTCCATCGGAGTATAGCCTCTATAATCATATCTGAGAAGTGGATTAGATTTATTTATAGCCATTTGAAGAATTTGTTCAAATTCCGTTTCTTCCATATTGTCCAATACATCATCAATAGTTTTATTTCCAAAACTTCTAGATGTTGGTAACTCTGTTGTATAATTTAATAACAGATTAATAACCTCATCCTTTCTCTTGTTGTCAAAATCATAAATTTTGTTTTCTGAAGACAGTGTTTTTAGAAATTCTGAAATTTGAATCTCTGCATCTTTTATTACAATTTGAGAGATTTCTTCTTGAGCCAAATCAATTTGAAATGTTTGTGACGCTTTTCCTACATGATTTTGTATTTCTGCTATCCGGTTTGTCATTTCTTCAGATATGACAATCAGCATCCTTTTTATATTGGAAACCTTATTGTATATATCTAATAATTCAGCTTTTAATCCATTATAAAATGTGATAGCAGCATTACGTCTAATGATATCGCGTTCACATATAACCTTTCGAGAGGCAACTTCTATAACACCATTGGCATATTCTTCAAGTGTACTCCGAGTTTTGAAAAATTTTCCATTGTATGTTGTTAAATCATTGATTGCAATTTTTAATGAAGATTCTATTCTTGGTAATTGTTCATTCAACTCATTTACTTCGGTATTCATTTCTGACAAAAACAAATCAACTTGAGCTTGAATTCCCAATATTATACTTTCTGCAGCTCCAATTCCACATTCTTGATTTATTTCTTTTTTAATCAAGTCATGAAGTTCATTAACGACTCTGCTATTCAATTCTTGTATCTTTCTTTCAACCTCACCATCTTTGGGCTTCGCAGATTTTATATAACTGTCAATTTCGGGAGTCGCATTAGCTTTTTCGTCAATCACAGTTAATTGATAAGGAGGTTGTTGGTTCAACATGAAATCAATAACATTATTAAAACCATTATTTTCTCTGATATTCACATCGGGAGAATCTATCCATGAATTAACAATCGTATTGGAATCCACACAACTATTTAATAGACGTTCAATCACTCTTGTAGCAGCTTTGCAAGCATATAGTTTTTTAAGATCTTCTCCATGATACATGATTTCGCAAACTCCCAATCCTGCAGCCCATGCTTTTTTGTTCTCTATATTCATTGAGCCTTCTCTGATATTTTTCTCCAGATTATCACTGACACTGGCTGCAGCGGTTGATAATTCTCCTGCAGAAGTTACTAAAGCCAAACTTATCATCTCTGTTAATTGGTCAACATGCAAGTAAGAATCATTGTTTGAATTCTTGTTATCAACAAAAAAGAATGCATTGAAAGGTTTTTCGTTTGTTTCCTGTATATAATTGATATAATCGAAAGCAACCTTATCACTGTTTAAACTTAAATGCATCAACCAATCTAAATCTTGAATCGCACCATATGCATTAGGTTTTACTTTCGCCATACCTGTTGATGACATTGCTTCAAATACATCAGGCAACACTCCATATCCAGTGATTTTACATTTGGGAGCACATTTACGTAATAAATAAGCCATATTAATAAATGTTCCGCATCCTGTGCCTCCACAAACAGAAAATATGACATGAATTTCAACTTCTGTTGCCAATAATTCATATTTCATATTACTTGTAATAGAAGCCTGTGTGATGGAGTTTATCATTGATTTTATTTTATCTTCTACATCTCTGTGATTGACTGTTAAAGCAAATCTACCATTACTACGAACTTGTCCAGCACCTAACGTCATAGAAGTTAAGGCATACAAATTATTTTCAGGCAACCATCCAAAATGTGATTTTTCTACCTCATAAATAGGTCTCGCATCATCAACTTTAATAGGTAATTGTTCATTTGGACTTAATGAAATTTTACCATATTTGGAATCTAACTCTCTTCTATATACTCCTCCATCGGTATCAATTCCCAAGAATCCAATCATGGGAGGAACTTCACCATAAGTTTCAACAAATGTTTTCTTTGTGTTGAGCAATGCGCTCATTCCTGTACCGCCTAATCCAACATATAGGCATCTTCTAATCTTAGTTGCCATAATATTATATATTTAAGTTATTATTTACAATAATGTAATTTTTGCTTTAGTATCCGATTCCAAATGTTCTAATTGATATTCATTATGTTTTTCTAATGAAACAGCGAACGGATTAATTGTATATTTTCGATTGCCTACCAATCTTGCCCCTTTCCCTTTGGGATGCAATTCCCATTCATCTTTCCACATTTCATTTCGTTCATAGATAATTTTTCCTGTAAAGAATTTATTTACGGAACTTTGTCTTTTAGGGGATGAAGTTACAACTAATTTTCGTGCCTTGTTTATTTTTTTAGTTGAATAATATGAACCACTTATGATTTGTATATTACCCACTTTAAATGTTGGATACATTATAGGCTTCATGATGAACAACCATACCAAAAGAAGACCTAACAGGATAAAGAATAACCATCCTAATCCTAATGCCAAAGGATTTGATACATTATTCTTTTCAGCTTTCCATTCCAATAATAAAGGCAATGCTTCATCTTCTGTTGAATATTCATTGATTCGGTCAAAGCCTCCATTGTCTAAAACCTTCAAGAACCATTTATGTATTCCTTCTTCTGCTTTCGGAGTGAATTCTATGCCTAACTCGATTTCCTTGTCTTGTGGAGAAACAAGCAAGATATTTTCAGGGCAGAGTTCTCCATTTTTGTATAAAACTATTTCTTCTTTTACAGGAATAAAGGAACTATCACTATTCATTTTGAATATACTTAATTTCACATTCCTTACATGCCCTTTTGAATCTTCATTTGCATCAAAACAAATGGTTTTTGTCATCCTTACCGGTTCATATTCATAAAACATGAAATCTGTATAATAATCAGTCTTTCCCCATAACATTGAAGTATCAATCTCTTTTTCGCAAGAAACCAATACAAGGGTAGTAATTATCCAGCAAATATATGATTTAATCTTTAACATAAACTTTCAATGTTTTTTCTGGTTTGTTTATCAATTCTAAAGTACATTCATCATTAAGTAATTGTACTTTTGGATGCCTTTCAGGTTCTTTCATTTCAAAATGAACCATAATTTGTTCATTTACATTTTGTGGCAATCTTACTTTTAATGAATCATAACATTGTTTCTGCTTCATTTCTATCTCTAACAAATTGTTTTTTATAGTGGCGGTTTGATTTATATCAACATAAGGATTCGGTTCACAATAACATAGCATCTCCAAATCTTCTGGAATCTTGATATTCTTTTTATATTCAATTTGAAGAGACAACTTTTTACCAGCATCATCCTTTATATTATATTTATAATTGGATTGGGGTAGTAATTCTACAAAATTTATATCAAAATCATTATCTATAACAATTTTAGACATCCGACATGTTTCATCTATAACTTTTATCAATTCATCATCTTGAGCAAATTGCGTCAACATCACATAAAAAGCATGTGCATCATTCTTTTCAGCAATTCTACACCATTTTTGAATCTGCTCTATAAGTTCCTGTTTAGGAGTGGCATTCTGAATACCATCTGTTAAAAGAATCAACACATTACGCTTGTCTGGCTTAATCCAGGTCGTCATCACTTTTTCCATAGGTAACGCTATGTTTGTTTTAGTCAGATTTTTATTATTGAAACCTTTAATCTTGTCAATTAAAGATTCCTTTCCCGTAGAGGTCGCTAAGGTTTTCCAACAGTCCAAAATAGACGTTTGAAAAGGAAGCACCAAAATCTCAGTCTGTTCATCATTTATACTATTGATGTCTTTTTCAAGAGCATCAACGACTTTTTCGTAAATGTCTGGGGTTGGTTGGCTACCTTCTCCTTTCATTGATAATGTTACATCCCATAGATAAATACGTCTTTCATTCTTGAAACGACTCTGTTGTGCCAATGAAACTGTTACCATCAAATAGGCACAACAAAAAAGATATATAATTCTAAGTTTCATGATTATTTCAGCATATTATTAATTAAATCATTTGCCTGTTCACCTAAATCCTTTAATGCACTACCGACATCCTTCAATCCTTGTTTTGCCATTACAGCGTAGTAGCGTGCTTTTAACTTGACAATAAGCTCTTTTTCTGTGCTTGTCAGTTCTTCCTTATACTTGTTGTAATAAGTTTCAGTGTAATCCAAGTATTCTTTTTTTATAGATGTCAAATCTTCTTCTGAAATGTTTTCAGACTTTTCCATTTTCACCACAAATTTTTCAAATGATTCTAAATAAGAATCTTTGCTATTGATTCCACATGCAGAAAGCAGAATGATGACACTTAAGATTAAAAATGTTCTTACCAATAAGAGCTTTTTCATATTTGTTACAATTTATACCTAACTCCCATCGGTATATTTTTCTTTTTTTTCTTTTGGACATTCACATAAAAAAAAGCGCGGGAGCCTGTATCATTGCCCGTCCCGCGTTTCAAGGCCTTCGCATTGCCCAATCAAGTTGAACGAGCAATGCAGAGCCCCACGCCGATATGTATATATGTAACCACAGGATCCGTACAATGTTCATACGGATACAATATGGGCATACTATACACCCGAGGGACATCTACCATTGCAATGTTCATTGACTTGATTTAGAAGTTGCGAAGTTCTGAAACGCCAAGAACAAAGCGTTGATAAACGCCTTTTTCACATGTCTGTGTCTCCCACCCTACCTCCTTCCCACGAAGGCTTCGGCGCAAGAAACATGACAAAGGTAGATATTAATTTTGAAATACCAATTATGGACGATGATTTTTTTTTGCAGAATATGTTGAAGAACACTGTTATCGTAACTGCAGACTCGGTGAATACCTAAAGAGTTGGATTTGACAGAGGGACGTAGTACTGGTATTCCTACCATTCAAAAAGTTTTGGAAAACAATGGTTCTCCCAAAGCTACTGTCGTTACCGATGATGAACGCACTTTTTTTAGAATAACCATTCCATGCCATGAAGTCGCAGGAAATATTATTGCTGACATCGCACATAAAGATGGTTCATTAAAGGCATCAAAACGAGGTTCACTAAAAACTGCACTACAAAGTGCACCGGAAAGTGCACCGGAAAGTGCACTGCAAACTGCACTCAAAAGTGGACTGAAAAGTGGACTGAAAAGTGGACTGAAAATATTGGAGCAAATACAACATAACCCTCAATCCACATTGATAGAACTTGCGAAACAAACTGGCTATTCAAGAAGTTGGGTTGCAGAAACAATGAAGCGACTCCAAGAACAAGGAATCATAAGGCGTGTCGGTTCTGATAGATCTGGTTATTGGGAAATTATAGGTAAATGTTAAAAAGGGAATAAAAATGCTGTTAGCTCAAAAGATAAAAGAATTAAGAATGGAGAATGGAGTGCTGCAACGACAATTGGCCTCCCTTCTTGAAATTGACACCCCAATGTTTTCAAAAATCGAAAGAGGTGATAGACGTGCAAAACGTACTCAAGTAATTCAAATAGCCAACTATTTCAATGTTGACGAAAAAGAACTTCTCACCCTTTGGGTGGCGGATAAAGTCCTCGATGCAGTAGAGGATGAAGCTGAATTAAAGTCTGATGCTATTAAAGTGGCTCAATCAAGCATAGCTTTGTAATTACAAAACACGGGAACTTTATGGTATCAATTCATAAAGTTCCCGTCCATATTCTTCTTTAAGCCATAGATGGTACAAATGTATGATGTATAGCTTTGTGTGTCTTGGTTGCTGAACGGAAAATCTTTCGATTCTTTATCGGTAACTCTATTTTTTTTTGACTTACCGACCAAGAATCGCTTAAAACGGGTATCCTACAGCGAGATGTAGTCCGAGGCCATCTTTGAAGCGGGGGATATTGTAGTAGCCGCTCTTTTCGGTATCGTAGGGAAGATGTAGGGCGATACCCAAGTCGAGACGAAGAACCAAAAAATCCAGATCGTAACGTACGCCCAATCCGGTGCCGAGCGCTATGTCGTTTCCTAAATCTTTCCACGTAAGTTCTCCACCAGGGCGGTTGCTTTGGCTATGGAGCAACCACACGTTTCCTGCATCCAGAAACGTCGCTCCATAGAGATTGCCGACGATAGGGAAACGTAGTTCGACGTTAGCTTCCAGTTTGATGTCTCCTGTTTCATCCAGATAGGAGTACGTGGTTTCGGTTGGATGATAGCTTCCCGGTCCGATGGTACGTGCCGTGAAGGCACGGAGGCTGTTGGCTCCACCAATGTAGAATTGTTCACTATATGGCACATATTGGGAGTTTCCGTACGGTGTGACAACTCCGGCAAACAGACGGGTTGCAACATGGGTGCGGCCTCTTACTTTAAAGAGATTGCGCAGTTCGGTCGTAACCTTCAAGAATTGTGCAAAGGGGTTTCCGAGCAGGTCTTTATCGCGCTTGTCAAATGGTTCTCCGAACAAGGCATAGATGGCCGATGTGACATTTCCGGCTGAAGTGACCGTTGTGCTCCACCAGGTATGATGACGGCGTGTGGTGATGGCTGCATCATCGAATGTGTAGGTATAGCTCATGGCAGGGATGAACTGGTCGCGGAAACTGATGGCCAATGCACGGTTCTGCTCCATAATGGAGTCGAACTTGGCTGTATGGTCCTGTAGCATGTTGAAGGTCAGCCTGAAGGGGGTGGCGACATGTTTGGAGGTCTTGGTTGGTTGGAAGGTATAAACCGCATTTCCTCCAAACGACAGGAGGCGGAAATATCCGGCACGGTTCAGCTGGTTGGCATAGAGCTTGAACTCTGTTTGAGCTGGAAAACGGAAACGTCGTGTATCCAATCCCGGAAACATCAGGCGTGGATAAGTCAGTCCTGTTGACAGACCCAATTCCCATGAATTGATTTCGGCACTTCTCCCTGTGGCGTCACCTCCGGTTTGCCATTCATACGAAGCATCCAGTTTGGCAGAGAAGGTTTCTCCTCCCCGGAATACATTCTTTTTGGAGATGCCCAAGGAGAGTCCCGGGCCTATCTGGTCATTGCTTTTGGTTGTGGCATTCACTTCAAGTTCTACGTCAAGGGGCTTGTCAAATGTGGCATTCAGAACGACGTCCAGCGTGTCGCATGTGGCTGAGGTGTCTCGTGGGACAAATTGCATGTCCACCGAACTGAAGACTCCCATTCGTGCCATGTTCTCCTGGCTTAACCGTTGTTGCTCTTGGGAGTAGAGATCTCCGTGGCGTAGGCGGAAGTTGTGGAACAATACCCGTGGGCGTAGTGGAATTTTTTTCCCGTTATAGTTTATTTTCAGTTGGCGGATTTGTAATGTGTCCTGAAGGCGGTAACTGTTGTCATTCCTGAGGTTTACGGTCGTTTGACCGATGTACCATCTGCGGTTGACTTGTGGGGGAAGGCTCTCTTGGGGTTGTATCTGTAGCCACACTTTGCCTGGTTGTTGGATGGTGTCGGCTCTGAAGGTAATGTAGTTGCTCCGGTAGTAATAATACCCGTTGTTGCGGAAAAGAGTGGATAATCTGTTTCGCTCGCTTTCCAGTTGTACAACGCTGAAAGGAGTTCCTTTGGCCAAATTCTTTGCCGGAGTTGTTGAACGTATCAGTGTGTCGGCCACATACGGGAAGTTCCGGTATTCGATGGAGTCAAGCGTGAACAGGTGGCCGGCATTTACGCGATAAGCCACTTTCTCTTTCCGTGGATTCTTTTGTGGGATGATTTCACTGGTGACCTCTCCCCGAAAGAATCCGTAATCGTGTAGAAGGTTAGTGGCTACCTTGCTTCGTACTTCGGGATTGACGGCCGACATATAGACGGGCTCACTGGCGAATGTATTGAACATCCATTTGCCAATGCCCTTCTGCTTGTTTGAAAAGGCATTGTACATCCATAATCCGAAAGGGATTGGAAACTGATAGGAGGAACTTCCGAAGATGGCATTGTTGGGGGGATAGGCTAATGCTGCCTCCACTTCGTCCAATGCAGCTTCTGTATGTTGCAGTGCACTGTCATTCACATATTCGATGCGCTTGATGCCTGTATAGAGGGTTTCATCCTCCGGCAGGTTACGTGTGGTGCTGCACGACAGGAGCATGAAGGTGGAAAGAATGCCAATGATGTAGTAACGGTATGTATTCATATCTGTCAATCTTTTCTATTCCCAGTCCTATGGATTTCTCCTTTTGGGAGGGAGTCGGTCTGTTTTTTCCCTCTTCTGAATATAAACAATTCGCCCAGGTTGTTGACTTTGCGTCGAAGTACAAGGCCGACACCTGTTTCGACGATTTCTCCTTCGAGAATGCTTTCGTAGTTCTTGATATGGAACAGTCTGACGTAGCGTGTGCCACTGTCATCGAGTCGCCATTCCAATGAAATGTCGTCGATGAATGAGTTGTTCTCTTCGGCCATTGTCTCGTTTCCGGTAGAGATGCGTCCGCCAATGATGACACTCAGACGGTTATTCCAAAAACGCTTGGCAAAGCGGAAGGCATAATCTGTACCTTCCTGTCCACTTCCGTCGGAGGCATATTTGTCTTCTACACCGATGCTTACATCCACTGTTTTCAGGGCACTTCCGGCGATGTTTGAGATTTCGCTTTGCAGGAACGAGTTCAAGGCATTGGATGTACTGAATCCTCCTGCTCCTCCTTGGTTGCCTGCATACATGCCCGTTACCAGCATGGTTACTGCTAACTTGCCCCGTTCCTCGACGGACATGGCTGCCAATTGGTTTTGTAGTGCCACATCTTCGGGCGCATTCAGGGTAAAGGCCAAATCCATATCCTCCAATGTGCCGGTGAGGGTGACTCCGACATCGAAATTGACATAACGGGTGTTCTTTTCTTCCGTGACGGAAGTACGTACCCGCTCCGTGGCGGTGATGTTCAGGTATGGGTTGGTTGCTTCGCCCGTAAATTTCACATAGCTTCCTCTCGTAATGTTGAAGGTCTTCAGAGGAATCACGGGAAGCGAGTATTTCATCTCGCCTCCGTCCAAGGTATATTGTCCCGTCAGCAGGAGGTCGCCTTGTGGAGTGTATTGCATGGCAAGGGTTCCTCCTCCTTGTACCTCTACGTAATTGTCGTTGCCCAAATCCACTTGTACTTGTGCACCGGGATCAATCTGTACGTTCATCAGCATGTCCAATCCGCCTAATGAAACCTCCTTTTTCGTTTCGGGAGTTTCCGTGGTATCATTGAAATTCACAAACGTTACCATGCTTCCCAACCGGTCTTCTACCGTCAGAGCGGACTCTTTCAATATATAGGTGACATCCGTGTTGCCCAACAGCTTCATTTCTCCTCGTACGACAGGGCTTGTCAGTTCTCCCTTGATGGTGGAGAAGAGGCTGACGGACATTTTGCCATGAAGTACTGAATTCTTGTTCCTCTTGGCATTCAGTAATTCATATTCAGTGGCCCGTATCCGCAGGTCTGTTTGTATGTGTGCGGGGTCTTCCAGATTTACATTTCCTGTCAGTGTCATTGGATTCTTTCCTTTAGAGTAGATGTTGAAATCTGCAAACACCAGTTGGTTGTCGGCAATGCTGACCGGAGTCTTGTCGAAATAGAAGTCCATGGCATAGAGAGGTGAGTGCACTTGGATGGAGTCGAATCGTATCTCTCCCTCCATGTGAGGAGATTGGGTGGTTCCTTGGATATGCAATTCGCCGTTCAGTGCACCTTTCAGCGTGATGATGTCGCGCGGTACGAAGGCGTTGGCTATCTCCATAGGGAAATGCTCCAGAAGGATGTCGAGGGAGATGGCTTCTGAATCCTCCAATTTCCCATCTGCCATCCCTATCATCTCATCGTTCCGCATCAGTTGTAGGTTTATGAGATGCTCACCGGTTTGGGTGGGCAAATATACGGCTTCTGCTCCTAAAGTCCCCAAGTCGTATTTTTCGTAGGAGAGTTTGTTCACTTGCAGAGTGCCCGAGAAGGAGTTCTCCTCCGTTTGCTTGATGTAGTGAAGTTCGGCATCCAGCATTCCCGTTATTTCGGGTGCATAGGGGAGAAGTTTCAGGATTTCTTCCAGATTCAGTTGTTTCAGGTCGATGGTAAGGTCTTGCAAGGCCTCCTCGTTGGGGGTGGAGTAGAGGCGCAGACCCATGCCTGCCTGGTCAAGGATGTTGATGTTGGCCGCTATCCTTCCCGAGTCGCTTAGGAATACGTAGTTGTCTTCGTCCAGCGTGAAGGGACGGAAACCGATGGTGGGGTGTTCGGGGAAGAGTGTCAGGTGCAATCCGTCTCTCTTCGGCATGGCTTTCACACCTATGTCAACTCCTTTTTCCCCTTTGTCGTTATGGAAAATCAGAAGTGCACTGCCCATCGTGTCGCATACCTCTCCTTCCAAAGAGGCTTTGAATGCAGGTTTTTGTGTGTCCGGTGCGTTGCTGACGATGGTTTGGTAGTGGATGACGGAAGAGTCTTGTCGGACATTCAGCCGGATGGTGTCCAGTTCAAGTGTGTCGGTCTGCAAGCCATGGACAGATGCATATCCGTTCATGCCTGATAGGGGGGAGATGTCCATCATCATATCCACTGACTCCCAACGAAGGTTTGCCTCCTCGCGCAAATATTCAGCAATGAGATTGTCGGCTCCTGCATTCAGCATCAAGGTGACGTCGGGAAGCGATTCTTTTACCTCTTCAATCTTCAGGTTCCGTCCCTGTATCTGTCTCTGAATCCTTTGTGCAAGTTCTTCGGCTTGTCGGATAAGGCGTTCGATACCGTTTTTCCCATGGATGCCCAGATCGAAGTCGCCTGTCTTTACCTGTGCGGAGAGTGTACCGTTTTTCCTTCCCGCTACGTTGGCATAGGCGGAAAACTCTTTCAGTGGTTTGCTTGGTAAGAATTGGTGTAAGGCAACGCTGTCCATCTGTGCTTCCAAGGCATATTCTTCCGTTCGGGTGTCGTAGTGTCCCGTTGCATTCAATGTGCCTTTTCCTTCGCGCACGGCAAGAGTGGCTCCATAGTGTGTCTTGACGACATTCATTGCGGCATCGAGACGTATTCCTTGGGGAATGGCAAATCTCTTTTCGCCACTCCGGAATTCTTTGAGGAAATTTTCCAACTGAAGGCGGACATCGCCCGTGCGCATCATCTCATCGGTTAGGTGGCGGATTTCGCCACGAGCACTTATCCCGGCTATACTATCCATGCGGAGGTCGAGTGTATCCAACCGGAAGTGTTGCATGTTGCCGTATGCTTCGGCACGCAGATGGAGTGGGGCGATGAAGTCGGTTGGAAGATTGCCTCCCGATAGGAGTCGCACGTCGGCTTTCCCTATTTGTCCACGGATATTTACACTCAATTTCCCTTTGCCATTCTCCTTGAGGGCGCTCCAAGGAAAAAGAACCGAGGCTTGGGCCATGGATGAAGGGGTTTCAACCCTGAGCTGAGGCAGGCTTATCCCTGAGCTGTCCATACGTATCTCGCCTACGGTGTTTGTCAGGTGGATACCCGAACGCTCGC
Source organism: Phocaeicola sp. (assembly GCA_045647865.1). Classification (GTDB taxonomy): domain Bacteria; phylum Bacteroidota; class Bacteroidia; order Bacteroidales; family Bacteroidaceae; genus Phocaeicola_A. The sequence continues at coordinate 75,755 of JAZRMW010000063.1, read as the reverse complement.
GTAGGCTTATCTGGCGGATATGGGTTTGTGCCTCTATACCTTTATAATATAATGAATCCAATTGGAGGTTGGCTCGCTCTATGGCGATGCCCGAAGGTGCCATGGTGAATTGACCATTGGTCATAGTCAGATTCGTCGCTCCGTAGGATGAATCTTCAAGATTGACGGTCAGCTTCTCCAATATGGTTTCCTCCCATCCGACCGAGAGGTCCATCGTATCTGCAGGCATCCGTAAGCGGAAATCCACTTGCGAAATTTCTGCCCTGCCTAAGAAAAAATTCCAGCCAACGGGGGAGGAAACAGAGTCCTTCGGGGCATTGTCAGGGAGTAGCGTGACGGAGACATCAGCACCTTCCAGAAGCAGGTTTCCCAACTCTGCATTTTCGTTTGCCAAATCAATATCACTACCCTCCAGCCTGAATCTTCCAATCCGCCCGTCGATACTTACGGTAGGAATCAATGTATCCGTCTGTGCTTGCACATCGCGCAAATCGATCCTTCCCACCTGTATTTGTCCGTGTAGTAGAGGACGCACCGCTATACCGGTGCGAAATTCGCCCAACGAAACCAACGTGTCGGTCGCGATAGTGTCGCAAACGGCTACATCTGTCAGTGCCAAATCGAGCGGGAAAGCCAGTCGGAGGCTGCCTACATGGATGTCAAGCCCCGTAGCATCCGAAGCTACGCGAGCCGCCTTCTCCACGGCCCACCGTTGTACAGGAGGAAGGTACAGGAGCGTGAGCAGTGCGACAAACACCACCAAAGGCATCGTCAGCAACAATGCCACAATCCGACCTATATATCTTCGTTTACGAATTTCCATATATCCCAATCGGGTAGAGTCTCCTACCACTCTTTTGTACAAAGGTAGTGTAAATCTTTTACATAAAGATGAAAAATTAAGTCTTCTTTGTAAAAACAAGAACAAAACAACAGATGAAAAGTTGAAAAACGGTTCACATACCATGGAAATTGCTTAAATTTGCACGCAATTTGAAATTAAAAAAATATTTTATGGAAAATCAGAAAGAAACTCATTTGTTGATGGAGACCTCAAAGGGAAACATCACTGTAAAATTGTATAACGAGACTCCGCAACACCGCGATAATTTCATCAAGTTGGCCAAGGAGGGTTTCTATGAAGGGACACTCTTCCACCGCGTCATCAAGAACTTCATGATTCAGGGTGGAGACCCCGAGTCAAAGGGTGCACCCGCAGGCAAGATGCTGGGCACGGGCGATACGGGATATACCATCCCTGCTGAATTTGTCTATCCGAAGTATTTCCACAAGAAAGGTGTGCTCTCGGCTGCCCGTCAAGGGGATGAGGTGAACCCCGAGCGCAACTCTTCGGGATGTCAGTTCTACATTGTCACCGGACAGGTCTATACTCCCGCACAAGTGGCTGGTATGGAGAACCAGTTGAACCAGATGAAGCTGAAGACAGCTTTTGATACCTTGGCCCGCCAGCACATGAAGGAAATCTACAAGATGCGCAAGGCTAACGACATGGGCGGATTGCAACAATTGCAGGAGCAGTTGATTGCTGAGGCTCAGGCACAGGTGGCCGGTGAGGCACCCTTCAAATTTACGGCCGAGCAGGTGGAGGCTTACACAACCGTAGGCGGTACACCGCACTTGGACAACCAATACACGGTGTTTGGCGAAGTTACCGAAGGTATGGAGGTCGTTGATGCTATCCAGCAGGTGAAGACTAACCGTGCTGACCGTCCTGAAGAAGATGTTGTAATCAAGAAAGTGACGGTGTTGGAATGATAAAGGTTAACCGGCACATCTTGCCCAATGGGCTTCGCATCGTGCATAGCGAGGATTGTAGCACGCAGATGGTGGCCATCAATGTGCTTTACGATGTAGGAGCACGTGATGAGGAGGAGGGACGAACAGGGTTTGCCCACCTCTTTGAACACCTCATGTTCGGGGGCTCAGTGAATATTCCCGATTATGATGAACCTGTTCAGGAAGCCGGGGGAGAGAATAATGCCTGGACGACGAACGATCATACAAACTACTACGTCACCCTTCCCAAGCAGAATGTCGAAGTGGGCTTTTGGTTGGAGTCCGACCGTATGTTGGGCCTGGCCTTCTCGCCTGAAAGTCTCGAAGTGCAGCGCCAAGTGGTGATGGAGGAGTTCAAGCAACGCCATTTGAACCAACCCTACGGAGATAGCAGCCATCTGACTCGTTCGATGGCCTACACTGTGCACCCTTACCGCTGGCCGACCATCGGATTGGAGTTGTCTCACATAGCCGATGCTTCGTTGGACGAGGTGAAGGATTTTTTCTATCGTTTCTATGCGCCCAACAATGCCGTGTTGTCTGTCGTCGGAAACATCCCTTTTGAGGAGGTCATCCGTCTTTCTGAGAAATGGTTTGCGCCTATTCCTCATCGCAACGTTCCTGTTCGTAATCTGCCTAAGGAACCTGTGCAGACAGAGATGCGTCGCATGGAGGTCGAGCGTGAAGTACCATTGGACGCTTTGTATATGACCTTCCATACGTGTGACCGTCTGCATCCCGACTATTATGCGACCGACATGCTGAGCGACCTGTTGGCCAACGGGCGTTCGAGCCGACTGATACAGCATCTGGTCAAGGAGAAACAACTGTTCAGCCAGATAGATGCCTACATCACCGGAAGCGTGGATGAAGGACTCCTGCAGATTACGGGAAAGCCCCTTCCGGGCATTACATTGCAAGAGGCTGAAGATGCCGTCTGGGAAGAGTTGACGGCCATGGCTGAAACATTGTTGGCTGAGGAAGAGTTGGAGAAGGTGAAGAACCGCTATGAAGCCGAGCAGACGTTCAAGAGTCTCAATTTCTTGAACAATGCCGTGAACATGGCCTATTTCGAACTCCTCTCGTGTGCCGAGGATGTCAATAGCGAAATTCCTCACTATCGCGCTATCACTCCCTCCGACATCCGTCGGGTGGCCAGGAATGTCTTCCGGAAGGAAAACTGCTCGGTACTCTACTATCGGGCGATTCAGAGTCAGCCCAAACCTTAACGCGCATCCCTATGTCCCACAGCCTGATTTTTTACCACCCATGGGCAGAGTTTTGACCGTGCACAGTCAACACTTTGACCATGCACAGTCAATACCTTGACCGTGTGTGGTCAGAGCTTTGACCGTGTGTGGTCAAAAGTTTGATCGTTTGAAGAAATTTTTGGGTCAAAATATTGTGTTAATTATCAGTGTGTTATCTGATTGTTTGATAAACGCTCATTCGCCCGTATTTTATGGCATTACAGATGCTTGTACGCAACACATTCCCATAATTTTTGTCATTTAATTTTTCATTCTTAATTTTAATTCGTACTTTTGTCGCGATAATTGGAATTACGAACCATTAAAACCCTGTTTGCCGATGAAGCATCGCCCGTGAAACGGCGCAGATAGATACATACAGACATAGAAAATAGGAAAAGCGTTTGAGCTTTGACTTTGGCTTCTGAAACTTCGACACTTCCAGCGAGCACCAAGAGTAAAGCGATGGACGCTCACGCTCCTTCCGGCGTGGGCTTTACTCGTATAGTTTGGTGCAAGGTAGTCGAAGACCTCAGAAGCAAATCATCGGGTTTTGTCCGCGCTTTTTTTGTTTCTGAGGCTTATTGGCATATATACAAAAACAAATAATAATAACAAATGAATGAAATGCATATGAACAAAAAGTTACTGGCAATCATGTTGGCCATGTTCTTGATGGGACAGTTGGCTATGGCAGAGGAGCGCAATGCGTTGGTGGTACACCTTAAGGATGGAACTTCCACGACATTTCTGCTTGATGATGAACCTCGTGCAACCTTCTCCAATGGGGCATTGAAGGTTGTTTCTTCGTCTCTTTCAATGGAGTTCTCCCGCGAGGATGTGCTCCGTTTCACCTATGGATATTCTGATGCAGAAGGTATATCCATGTTTCCGGTCGAAACATTCAGCGGAGTGATTGAGAATGAGGTATTCCTCCTTTCCGGCTTGAATGGCGATGTTGCTGTCCGTCTGCTTTCTGTGGATGGCAAATTGTTGTCCGAAGTACGCACTAATGGTGACGGAAAAGTCAATATTCCCCTTGATGCCTATCCCTCTGGTATCTATGTATTGCAATCCAAAGGTATCATCCATAAATTCACCAAGCCATGAAGACGACAAGACTTTTTCTTTTGACAATATTGCTCTGTCTGACAGCCTCATTGTCTGTTCAAGCACAGAGCGACGCGTTCTACATCTACCGCAACGACGGACAGTTCAATGCTTTCTTCGATGCCGATGTTGATAGCATCACCTATTCCCACTACGATGCCGACAGCCTCTACCATACCGATTGGCAGATGCAGGTCATTCATACGGCAGACAGTGTATATCAGATTCCGTTGGAGGTGATAGACAGTATTTCGTTGGTGACCCCCGAAACAAAACTCCAATCAGGTGTGATAGAGATAAAGGATGAACTGCGTGACTACGTGCTTTCGGCAACAGACAGTACCATACAGTTCTCTTCTTCAATCCCTCACATGCTTCTTCCATCAATCGGTCAATTGGTTGTGACAACGGAAATGAGCGATGTCTTCCCCGCTGGTTTTGCAGGTGAAGTCGTCAGTGTCGAAAAAAACGCTGACGGTTATATGATGGAATGTGCCGCCGCATCGTTGGAAGACATTTTTGAGACATTCTACAGCGTGAATCATGGAAACAGTGAACAAACGCGGGCTGGAATAGTCAAATCAGGTAGTATAACAGTCGGACCGACAACCGTTTTACTTCCTACACCAGCTTTGGAAAACTTGTCACATAGCGTGGAGGTAAAAGATGACTATGCAATAGATGTGAGTCCATACTTTGATTTGTCCTTGACAACTCAGTTTGATGTATCTTCTATGGTCATCATAGACAATATACACGGCACATATATCAATCTTTCCTGCATCGGAGACTACAAAGCATGGGAAAAAATAGCGTTTTCCGGTACATTCTCCTATAGTCGGGACTTTGGTAAAGCGCTTCAAGTTCCTATCCCCGTATGTCCGTTTGTCTCTTTCTATGTCGAGCCGGGTTTCTTTGTCAATGCATCGGTAGAAGGGGGATTCAGTCACGAATGGACACAGCACTACCGTTCTGCTTTCCTCTATGAATACAGCAGCAAGGGACAAGAAGTGCTGAAGCCTGTCAACCGCCTAATTCCTGTAGATTATACCCATTCGGGAGAAGCTACGGTTAAAGGCAGTATTGCGGCTGGTGGGTATGTCGAAAGCGGTTTTGCGATAAAGGACAAGAACTTTGTCAATGTACATATCAGGAGCGAGATTGGTCTTGAGTTGGAGAGCAATGCCGTTCTCTACAAAGATGAGGCGAACACCTGTCGTGAAACTTATGAAACGTATGACCAACTGCATGAGAGCGGTATTTTCTTCAACTGGTATTATGGTACGGCTGCCGAAGCAGAGTTCCTGAAATATACGGCATCTTATGAGCTCCCATGGGGTGATAAAGAACGTATTGCCCAATTGGCTCACGTCCCAACCTTTACAGATGTTACTATAACAGCCGATGAAACGGACAAGAGCAAAGCCCATGCATCAGCTAAATCTTCAGGGGGATGTATTCTGCCTCAAAGTGTGGGATTAGTGTTGCTGGACGAAGATGGAAACGAGGTTGAGAAAGTATATCACAGTCAGAAACATTATATTCAACCCAATACGATAGAACATACTTTCACAGGACTTGAACCGGGTAATAAGTACAGGCTATACCCCATAGTCCATGCTTACGGCATGGAAATGCTGGCATCTCCTATGAAAGAATTGTCAATGGGTGAATCCTGCCCCGATGCCAACCATCCCCATGCCATTGACCTTGGTTTGCCGAGCGGAACGAAGTGGGCGACATGCAATGTGGGAGCCTCTTCCCCCGAAGAATATGGTGGTTATTATGCTTGGGGTGAGACGGAAGAGAAGGATTATTATGATACGGAAACTTATATTCATTATAACAGCAATATCGGTGAGTATGCAAATATAGGTGATGATATTAGTGGAACTCAATACGATGTGGCTCACGTAAAATGGGGAAACAGTTGGCGTATGCCCACTCAAGAAGAAGTTTTAGAACTTTGCAATAATTGTACTTGGAAAATATTCGTATATAACAATACTTACGGTAATTTAATAACAGGCCCTAATGGGAATAGCATTTTTATGCCTGCGGCAGGTTATTACTATCAAGATCACCGTTATGGACTACATAAAAAATATGAAGATGGAGAAGCAATATTCCCATATGGTGAATATTGGTCTTCTACGTTAACTCAAAATTCTTCCATTTTTTGCTTATCGTTCAATTACTGTGATGATGAAAAATACCTTCATTGGAGTACGGACTTCAGTTTCGAGCGTTGGTATGGCTTTTACGGTTGGTATGTAGATGGAACTTGTGACGTTGGCCGTACCGTTCGCCCTGTTACAAACTAAAGCGAAGCGCATTTTTTTAATTTATTTAATTCATTATAGAGCGGGCATAAATGAAGCCCGCTTTTTTTGTATCCCACGCAGCGGGTCGAAAATTATTTTTCAGAGAAAAGGAGATAGATTGCAACAAATTGGGAGGATAAAATTGCATATATGGTTTTTCGGTTGTATTTTTGTCGTTCATTAACGTTGTCAATACCAAAATAAATCGCTTTATTTGCAGTGTTAAATCATTTGGCAGATGAAACAGCAAGTTTTTGACAGTATCAAACAGACGCTCGCAAAGCATTTACCTGTAGGAGGTCGGGCTTTGCTTTTCGGTTCACAAGCCCGTGGAGAAGCTCATAGTGAATCGGATTGGGATATACTGATTATTCTTAACAAAGACAGACTTCTGCCTATTGATTACGACAATGTCACTTATCCACTGACAGAACTTGGTTGGGATTTGGGAGAACGAATCAATCCAATTATGTACACAGCTAAGGAGTGGGAAGCCAGTCGTATAACTCCTTTTTACCAGAATGTGAATAAAGATGCAATTGTTTTGGCATGAGTTTAAGTGAAGAAGATAGAAAGACTTTAGTGTCGTTAGAGCAAGAAAAGGCTCATACATTCCTCGAACAGGCAGACGAGATGTATAAGCAAAGATATTGGGACATTGCATCCACAGATATTATTATGCATGTTTTCATGCTGTATAAGCCTTGCTCATTCGCCATGGTTTAAGTGTACGTACTCACGATGGTCTTATAACTACATTCAGCCTCCGAGCGTTACAAACGATGAGGGACGGAAGTGAGGTGTAAAATTCTTTACATCCCGCAATTGCTCATAAAACAGTTCTCCTGATAAATTCAAAAAAGTCTGGATACTTATCCGAATAAGTGTCCAGACTTTTTGGATTTACACTGGACACTTATTTCAGAACTCCTTGATACTTTTTTCAGTAAGTGTCCAGAGATTTTCAGTAAGTGTCCAGAGTTACGGGGTGCGAAATGATAGGGGAGAAAGAGACTGAATGAAGCTCTTTGGAAAATTCACGACGTTATTTGAAGATGGTAAAAACGGGTCAGTCAAAGAAGTCGGTTGCAAACGAGAAACCTCAGTAAACTGAAACTTTGATAATGCAACTGTAGGGGCGGGGGTTGCCCGCCCTGATGAAGTGCAATGACTATTTTGGGCGGGCAGACCCCGCCCCTACAGCGGACGTGTCTTTGCCTATAGCAATAAAGTTAAGGGAGGTTCTATAAATTAGTTTCTACGTTTATTCAGGTTGGTTCTCTGCTTGGATGCTTTGCTTGTCTTTTTGGTCTCTTTCTTCTTATCTTCTTGATACGTAGCCCGCTACGAATCTTCGCAGATAAGAAGAAAATCCTCAAAAATCTGAAGCAAATCCTCGCAAGCTAATTTATAGAACCTCTCTTAAAAGTTTTATATCGAACTCCCGTTACTTACTTCTTCTTGCAAGGATTCCAACCGTCGGTGCCGGCAAGAACCTCTTGGATAGAGTATCCGCGGAGGTTGGGGAGCTGGTGGCTCCATGCGACACGCTGGCTGATGTCGGCACCGGGTCCGTAGTTCTGGTATTCGGCGTAGAAGGCGGTCTGTTCGTTGCTCTCCTTGCCCCAGTTGTTCCATCCTGCAGGGGCGATGTGGTTGCCCAACTCGCAACGGATGAAGACGGCCTGACCATAGGGACGCCAAGGACGCGAGAGGAAAACTTTGCCTTCCAATCCCTTTTCAGATGTCAGTTTACAATCGTAGAAGAGGTATCCGTATCGGGTTTCCTGAGGGGTGCTGGGCGCAGTGACATAACCCTTTGATTTGCTATGGATAAGGCAGTGGTCGAACACGGCGGTTGAAGAACCGAAGATGAAATCCACAGTGCCTTCGATGTAACATTCCTCGTAATACTGGCGACTGTTGCGTCCCCAAGTGTAGAGGGTGTCTTGGAAACCGAGGAAACGGCATTTCTTGAAATGTACGCGGTCGCCTGCAACGAAACAGGCAACGGCTTGCCCGACGGGACCTGCGGTGTTCTCGAAGATGATGTTTTCGGCATAGAAGTCGGAGCCATAGATGTAGATGGAGGAGGAACCGGATGTCCCTTTGTTTTCTCCGAAGACATTCTGCTTGTTTGCATAGTCGTCGTATGAGAGGGTAGCTCCGTCCTCACCGTAGAGGGCTATGTGTTGTTTGCTGGGAGCGATGACGATTTTTTCCTTATATACACCTTTTCGGATGTAGATGCGGGTAATTTGTTTGCGGAAATCGGGTACGGCATTGATGGCTTCCTGTACGGTCTTGAAGTGGCCTGAACCGTCTTGTGCCACAATGTAGTGACAATCGCTCATCGCTACGTTACTTTGGTTGTCAAAAGCCGGCGCTTTGGACGGGTCGGCTTGTGCATATCCCATGGTACTCCATCCGATGAGAAGTAGGGAAATCAGGTAGAAAGAGATTCTTTTCATGATTTACTGATAAGTGGTTAAATGAGGTATTGGTTCATTCTTGAATGTTGTAAGGGGTGAAGGTTTACTCTTGTCCGAAGCTTTGCCATAGCTTGTCTGCAGGTAGTGGTGCTTCCAGGTGGATTTCCTGTTTGGATACGGGATGTATGAAGCTGACTCTGCGTGCATGCAGGCTGATACTGCCATCGGGATTTGAACGTGCGGCTCCGTATTTGAGATCGCCCTTGATTGGACATCCCATTTTGGCTAGTTGGCAACGTATCTGATGGTGGCGGCCTGTCATCAGTTGGATTTCCAGGAGATGGTAATTCTCTGAATGGGCGATGACTTTGTATTTGAGAGCGGCTTTCTTGGAGTCCTTGACTTCGCGGTCATAGGCATAGGACTTGTTCTGTTTTTCGTTGCGAACCAACCAATGCTCCAACAGTCCCTCTTCATGTGGGGGACGATTCTTGACGATGGCCCAATAGACCTTGTGCACGTCGCCGGTACGGAACATGTCGTTCAGTCGCGAAAGGGCTTTGCTCGTCTTGGCAAAGATGACCAAACCGCTTACGGGACGATCCAATCGATGAGTGACACCGATGAAAACATTTCCCGGTTTTTGGTATTTTTCTTTCAGATAGGATTTTACGGTTTCTGATAGGGGAGTGTCGCCCGTTTTGTCGCCTTGTACAATTTCAGAAGCCGACTTGTTGACCACGATGATGTGGTTGTCTTCGTAAATAACTGTCACGGTTGATTTGTGATTTATGATTTACGATTTATGATTTCCGGTTTATGATTTTTATATGGGGTTGTTGAATCATAAATCATAAATCAGAAATCATAAATCGTGAATCTTCAAAAGATTACATGTTCATTCCACCATCAACTTGGATAACTTGACCTGAAACGTAAGCTGACATGTCTGAAGCCAAGAATGTAGCTACGTCAGCAACATCTTCAGGAGTTCCACCGCGACGGAGAGGAATCTTCTTGGCCCATTCGGCCTTTACCTCATCGCTCAATTGGGCTGTCATGTCGGTAATGATGAATCCCGGAGCAATGGCGTTGGCGCGGATTCCGCGTGAACCCAATTCCTGTGCAATGGATTTGGCCAAACCAATCATACCTGCTTTTGATGCAGAGTAGTTAGCCTGTCCGGCATTACCGTGTACACCCACTACCGATGCCATGTTGATGATGCTTCCGCTCTTTTGGCGCATCATGATGGGGGTGCAGGCATGAATGAAGTTGAATGCAGACTTCAAGTTTACTGCGATTACGGCATCCCACTGGGCTTCGCTCATACGCATCATCAGACCGTCTTTGGTGATACCGGCATTGTTTACCAGAATGTCCACTGAACCGAATTCTTCCTTAATTTCGTTGACAACCTTTTCTGTCTCTTCGAAATTGGCGGCATTGCTGGCATATCCTTTTACTTTGACACCGAATGCAGCAATTTCTTTCTCTGTATTTTGACCGTTTTCGTCAATCACCAAGTCTGTGAAGGCAATGTTTGCACCTTCTGAAGCGAATTTCAGGGCAATGGCTTTACCAATACCGCGGGCAGCTCCTGTAATGATTGCAGTTTTTCCAGTTAATAATCCCATAATTTTTTTGAATGTAGATTTTTTGATTAGTAAATAATATGTTTAATCTTTTTTTCCTAAAGCTCCGAAAACAATGTGTCTCACATGTTGTATCATTGTATCTCTGTCGATGCCTTTTCCGATGCGCCCACGGATATACAATACCTCAATGCCTTTGATGCAACAGTGCAGGATATCGGCATACACTGCCACATCGGCAATGTCGAAGACTCCTTTTTCGACTCCTTCGGTAAGGATTTTGCGTAAAATCATGGTTTCGTTGTAATTGAATCTCATGCGTACGCGTTCTACCTTCTTGATGTTCTTGAAAAAGTCGGCTTGTAGTGTTCCATTCCGTTGAACCACATCTTTGATGGTGTTCAAATGGGTGTAAATAAGGGCTATGATTTTTTCGTCGGGGGCAATGTCTTGGGCTGCAACTTTTTCCAAAGTTTCAGAGAGTATATCGAGTTCTGATTCAATGACAGCGATGTAAATGTCCTCTTTACAACTGAAATAGGTATAAAGGGTTCGACGTCCTTTTTTCGAGGCCAAAGCAATATCATTCATTGTTGTATTGATGATACCCTTTTTGGCAAACAGTTCTCGGGCCACATCAACAAATTGTTTTTTTGTTTTAGATATACTCATACCAATGAATTGCACAAATATTATAACTTTGCGCAAAGTTACATGATTTCTTTGTATCATCCAAAGAAATAGGGACAATTTGTTGTAATTGAAACGAAATGAATTTTGAGGGAGCTCCTATAAATGAGCTTCTGCGTTTATTCAGATTGCTTCTCTGTTTGGACGATTTACTTACCTTTTTGGACTTTTTCTCTTCTGGATAATTGTGGGTCAGTCTGAAAATTGATTATAGCTCATTATACCCAACTGGCTTTTCGGGCTGTTCCATAATTGGGAAATTCTTGGAATCCGTGCATAAAAAAAGGATGTGCTTTATGACACATCCTTTTGTCTTGTTGCGGAGGCACGACTCGAACGTACGACCTTTGGGTTATGAGCCCAACGAGCTACCAACTGCTCCACTCCGCGATGTTATTTCCTTTTTGCGAGTGCAAAGGTACTGCTTTCTTTTGAAACTGCCAAATATTCTGATGCCTTTTTGTTATTTTTAGGTGTATTCTTACATTTCGGGTTCCAAAAAGTGTCATTATGAAGGGAAAAAGTGATGTTTGAACAAAAAAAGTATCGGGGAATTACCAGTTTTACCCCGATACTTTTTATAATGTTGTCGTTTTGTTCAACAAGTAATAGTCTAACAAAACCATCGCTGCCATGGCTTCAACGATGGGGACTGCTCGTGGAAGCACACATGGGTCATGTCGGCCGCGTGCTTTCACTATCGTGTCATTTCCTTCCAAGTCCACGGTCGATTGTTCCATCAGCAGGGTCGCTACGGGTTTGAATGCTACACGGAAGTAGATGTCTTGTCCATTGCTGATACCTCCTTGAATGCCTCCGGAATGATTGGTGCGGGTATCAATGCGTCCGTTGTGGTTGTAAAACGTATCGTTTTGTTCAGAACCACGTGCTGATACTCCTGCAAAACCTTCACCATATTCGAACCCTTTGACGGCATTGATGCTTAACATGGCGTTTCCCAAGGCCGCGTGCAATTTGCCAAATGCAGGTTGGCCGAGTCCTACTGGGCATCCTTTGATGACACACGTGATGATACCGCCAATTGTGTCGCCTACGGCTTTCACTTCGGCAATGAGGGCTTCCATCTCTTCTGCTTTCGTTGGGTCGGGACAACGTACAGCGTTACTTTCAGTCAGCGACAAGTCGTATTGGGAATAATTCTTCTCCAATGCGATATTGCCGACTTGTGAAGTGTAGGCTTGTACTGTGATACCCAACTGTTTCAGTGCCAATTTGGCCAAAGCACCTCCTACGCAGCGAGCAATGGTTTCGCGGGCCGAAGAGCGTCCGCCGCCCCGATGATCACGCAGGCCATATTTCTGTGTATAGGTATAATCGGCATGCGAAGGGCGATACAGATTCCGTAGGTTTTCGTAATCATTAGAGTGTTGGTTGGTGTTACGCACCAAGAAACCGATTGGGCATCCTGTACTTTTTCCTTCAAATACACCTGAGAGAATTTCTACTTGATCAGCTTCTTTGCGATCGGTGGTTATCTTGGATTGTCCTGGTTTTCGGCGATTCAACTCTTTTTGGATGAATTCCATGTCCAACGCAATGCCTGCGGGGAAACCGTCTATGACTCCCCCGATGCCTGCTCCGTGAGATTCACCAAATGTAGTGAGACGAAATATATGGCCGAATGTATTGTTGAACATATTCTTGTTTGTTGAATTATGAGAGTCCTTGGTGAGGATACAAAAACGTTAACATACACTATTCTTGTTCAAGGTGTCAATGTCATGCATTCTTCCCTGATAGATTCATTGTTATATCTACCTAAGTGTAAAGCCATTTCCACCTATGTGTAAACCTGTTTCCACCTATCTGTAAATGCTTTTACACATAGGTGGAAAGGTGTTTACATATATCACAAAAAAGGATGTAAATGTATTATGTTGATATATAATGAATTGGTGCGTTACGGCGCTTCATTCATTCAAGTGTTGGTTGAAACGTGAATGAATTATAACTTTGTTAAGTCATCAATGGCAGTGTCCGCCACATCCGCCGCATCCTCCATCGTGGTCGCTACAGTCGCCTCCGCAGCTGTCGCATCCACATCCACATCCGCCACCAGTGAGCATGTTAATCATTCCTTTGATTTCGTCGGTTGTTGCCGGACGGTTTTCTACCACTTCGCCTACAAACATCAGGTCTTTGCCTGCCAAGCGGTCGTTCAAATCCACGATAACCTCATTCTCTTTGACTTCTGCCACTAGTCCCTGAAAGTGGTTGCCATCTTCGTTTACCAAGGGAATCCATGCACCCGGATAGATGTATTCCGACTGGAATTTTCCATCGCGGCAGAACATTTGTTTGTCCAATGTCACTACGCGCTCTTGCTCGTATTCTCCGTAAGCTTCTGCACAGGGAATGACAAAGTCGAATCCTTCGCCAGGGTTCTTGTCCTGCACTTCTGCCTCAAAAGCGTCCAATGACACTCCCATGCCAGAAATGAATTGATAAGGGTGCTCTTTGGTTGCTTCTTCCACTAATTCTTTCTTTCCATCGTTCATCACATACAGCTTGTAGGCTACGGTGATGTATTTGTTTGGTGTTGTTTCCATTCTATTTTAATTTCTTTTTTAAAGGGTTTATATAATATATAATAGGTATAGGGGGAGGGGAGTTTTTATTCTGTCAGATTTACGTTCTTCACCACAAATCCTTCCACATAATCCTGGTTGAAGTTGGCATTCTTCTTCACCTTGATGTTGAGGTTCTCGAAATGGAAGTTGGTGAGTTTGTACTGGTCATCCTGTCTCTTCACGTTGAAGAATGTGCCGACCTCCATGTCGCAATTGCGCATGGTGATGTGGTCGCTGTATGACATGGGAGGATCTTTGCGGTCCTTCAAATCATAGAACTGTGTCCAGGGTTGGATGTAGATGAACTGTCCGACACTTCCTGTGATGTTTTCAACGGTGATGTATTCGTACTGTTGGGGGGTGTCAGGACGCATTTTCAACCACAGCAAGCGAGCAGCCTCGTCCACCTGGATGCGGCGGAGGATGATGTTGTGGTTGTAGATGGATTCAGAACCGCAAGTGAGGCATCCGTGGCAGAATCCGTATGTGCAATCCTCAATAATCACATTCTCGTTTCCTCCGTTACCCTCGCTCTTGGTGGGATCGTCGGCCCAAGGGCCTTTTCCGCCCTTCATGGCAATGGCATCGTCGTTCACCGACATGTAGCAACCCTTTACCAACACGTTCTTCACAACGTCCAAGTCTATGGCGTCGGTGCTGGGACCTTTGGCATGGTTGGGTTTTGACAACGAGTAGATGCTGAGATTCAGCAACTTCACATTTTCGCTATTGTAAATATGAGTAGTCCAGAAAGCCGAGTTCTGCAGCTTCACACCCTCAATCTGTACATTTTTGCAGTTTGAAACATACACCAAACGTGGGCGTTGCTCATCCTTGTTGGTGCACTTGGGGTTCCATTTGCGGCGAAGCCAGAACTGCTTGTGGTAGCGCAAACCGTTTCCATCAATTGTTCCTTTACCTGAAATGGTGAATCCGTCCAGTCCGTCGGCATTGATAAGGGCTCCAAAATAGGTGCAGGTCTCTCCTTCAATACGTGTCTTACCTAATGGGTAATCTCCAATGAAATCAGAACCCATCAATGTCGCACCGTCTTCCAGATAGAGGTGTGTACCTTGTTTGAACTTCAATCCACCGGTCATGTATGTGCCACGAGGAACTACAATTACGCCACCACCATTGGCGGCAGCCTTGTCAATCAGGGCCTGGATGGCTTCGGTGTGCAAGCGGCCGTCTGCAAAGATTTCATAGTCTGTCAGGACATATTTTTTGCCCAGTTTCTCCAAATCCACAGGTTCGTTCTGGCGGAACCATGCTGGAATTTCAGTACCATCGGGAAATAATTCGACTGTCTTTTTTGCTTTTTTTGCAGCAAAACATGTTGGTATAATCAAAATTGTTGCCAACAAGAGGAATATTGTTTTCTTCATAATTTGGGGTTTTGTGGAATTAGTTTAGTGTTTTATTGAAAAATAATGAGGGTGTATCACCCTTGACACACCCTCATTATTCATTTGTAAAATGATGTCTGTCCTTTGGGAAGAATCAGAAGAACAGATAACGTTCGTCTTTAACGTTGGCATTCATATAAAGGTCATTCATGAAACGACTGGCTGCACGAGCAGAAACAGCATTCTGTTTACTTTCTTCTGTTGCGGCATTGAATGTACCTGTATTCTCCTTGTTCAATACTTGAATGAGATAAACTCCTGCATTACCCTTGATGGGAGCACTGAGTTGGTTTACTTCTGTCATTGCGGCATATGCACCAAGTACAGGTTCACTTCCACGAGTAACAGAAACATAAGTGGGAGCAGAGAATGTGACATGTTTAATAGTGTCAGTCACTACGTTTGCGATGGATTTTGCATCATTGATGCTCTTGGCATTCTTCAGTTCAGCCATCAGTTTTTCAGCTTTCTTATTACGAATAGCTTCTGCTTTCAACTGTTCCTTAACATCTTCAAAAGGCAAATAACCTGCTTCATTTACATTTGTTACTGCTACAACTAACATGTGGTTGTTTTCGCCACATTCATAAAGAGGAGAAACTTCACCTTCTTCTGCTTCGAATATCCACTTCAATGCTTCACGTGTACCAGAAATGTTACTTACATTGTGCTCATTGCTGTAGAAGTTCTTACGTTCAAGCAAACGGTAACCGTTTTCTTCTGCATTAGCTTCCATTTTTTCCAATGTATTGTTTGCTGCAACAAATTGGCTGAAGTTATTATATGCTTTGCTGTAAGTTTCTTTGCTGAAATCAACGATACGCTTGATGACTGCTACTTGATATTTTTCAGTCATAGCTTTTCTGTCAAGAACTTGCAGAATGAGATTTACTTGGCCAAGGTCAAGGTTCTTGATCTCATTTTTATTCATTGTATAGAGAGCATTTACCAATTTGGCATTTTCTGCTTCTACAGGAGCAGTCTCATATTGTGCGCCATAAATCCAAGTTTCTTGACCTTCTTGGCCATATTTCTTAGCCAACTCTACAAAATCAGCTCCTCCCTTGATTGCATTATAAATGCTGTCTGCCAAAGAATTTGTTGCTGCTTCATCAGCTGCAATAACTTGGATTACACGATACTGAACAGAATCAGGCTCGTTGGTTTTGGCAATGACCTTGAATGCGTTGAATGAGTCGTCTGCACGGTTGTAGAAAGGTGCAGATACTTGTCCAATTTTGGCCGTATCCAATCTTGTTGCGATGTCGCGAGGATATGCACTGCTCTTAACGGGAACCTCAGAGAAGAGTATGGTAGAACCTGTACTACGGATAAATGGAGCCAATTCAGTATCTGTAGCAGCCAATTGGCTGGCATATTCTTCCACTTCCTTTTCTATTTCATTGCGGTCTTCTTGGCTGGCGCTTACCAATACATCAATGTACTTGATGTCACGGCTTTCAGCATATTGCTTATACATCTCCTTCTTCTCATTGTAGAGAGCCTTTAAGTCGCTATCACTCACTTTAATGGTTGAATCAGCAACCGAAGTATAAGGAATAGCAGCAACCAATAGATTCATAGAATTATTGGCTTCATTAAATGCTTCTTGAGCTGCTACAGGATTCGAAATCATAGAATTAGCAACCAAAGCTTGGTATTTTTCCATTAAAAGACTCTTGCGGAGTTCTTTTTCGATAAAGTTCCAATAGTTACTCATTGATTGATAATATTCTGCATATTGTTGCGGAAGCTGGCTGAGATCCATTGTTGCAACTTCGTTTAAGAATTTCTTGAGCATATCCACATCGAATTTGCCAGTTTGAGGATTGCGGAACGGAGTTTGTTGCAATAATTGGTGATTGCCTTCAGACAATGTCAATTTCATTTCTGCATCAGTAACTTGCAGACCTAATTTTGCAGCTTCCTTTTCAATAATTTTGGAGGTTACCAATGAATTCCAAACTTCATCTTTGATTTGTGTGAGTTCCTCATCACTGATGGCATTAGTCTGTCGTGAGAACTTGTACACTTCAGTGTATTCATCCAATAAGTCCTGATACTCTTGGATTGAGATTGCTTTGCCGTTGATTTCACCCACATCTTGTTTTCCTGTGTGAGGCTGTAATGCTTTCCATGCATCTCCTGCTACGAAAGCAAAGAGTGCAAGACCAATGATAATGACCAACAGGGGTCCTTTGTTTCTGATTTTTTGTAATGTTGCCATTTTTATTAATTTTTATTATTGTTATTTTTTTGTTTTTGTAATTAGCGCACGAAGGTACGAAAAAATCATTAAAGTAGCATAGCTTTTGCTAGAAAAATGTTCTATTCAATGATTTTGAGGCGTACAAGTTCAATTTTTGTGGTAGCCATTTTGATTATTTTGAACTGAAAACGGTTAAATGTTATCAATTCGTGCAGTTTAGGGAATCGCTGATATTGATGCAAAATTAGTCCGCCAAGTGTTAAATAATCATCATTTTCTGGGAGTTCAAGTCCAAACATTTCATTTATTTTCTCAATCTCTAATCGAGCAGAAAGAACATATTCTGTAGCGTTAAGTTTTTTGGCGATATAGTTTGATGTGTCATGTTCGTCTTCGATTTCTCCAAGAATTTCTTCTACCAAATCTTCCAATGCTACAATACCAGATGTTCCTCCGAACTCGTCAACAACGACAGCCAAAGTCTTTTTCTGTTGCATAAATAATTGCATCAGTTTTTGTGCAGACATAGTTTCTGGTACAACAGGTATCTGGCTGATGTGTTCTTTCCAATTTTCTGCATGTTGAAACAGTTCGGACGAATGTATGTATCCAATGACATTGTCAATGTTTTCTTTGTATACAATAACTTTAGAGATTCCAAATTCGATAAATCTTGATTTGAGTTCGTCTAGTGATGCATCGTGTTCGATAGCAATAATTTCTGTTCGTGGTACAATGCAGTCTCTGATTTTGATACTTGAGAAGTCCAACGCATTTTGGAAAATTTTGACTTCTGTATTGATATCCTCTTCTTTTTTACTTTCGATGCTGGATTGGATGAAATAGTCAAGATCCACTTTGGTGAATGCCATATCTGAAGTCTCTTTATTGATTTTTACACCAAAGATATATAAGAGTCCGTTAGATACTGATGAGGCAAATTTGGATATAGGATATAGAATGATATAGCAGATGAATGCAGGTATAGCAAATAACTGAAGGGTCTTGTTGGGATTAATCTTGAATAAAGTCTTAGGTAAAAATTCTCCAGTCAACAAGACGATTAAAGTGGAGATAATAGTTTGAATCAATACCAACAGAAATTCATTGTCAATAAGCCCTTTCAAAAGATTCTGCTCTATGAGTTCAGCCATAAGGATACCATATATGACGAGAGCTATATTATTTCCAACTAATTGGGTGGAAATGAAGTCATTGGGGCGTTTGTAGAATTTGGATAGGATGTGTGATGTAAGATTACTATTCATCTTCTCCAATTCAAATCGCAATTTGTTAGATGAAACAAATGCTATTTCCATGCCAGAGAAAAAGGCTGAAAAAGCAAGTGTTATAACTATTTGTACAATTAGGTCTCCCATATATAATATAATAAGGTGTATATGTCGTGTTAGATTGGGTCGTGCTTGATGGAATCGTGTGATATAGGATCTTCTTCTATATAGAAGATTCCTTCGGTATTGTGGATGACATAGTCAGTCAGTTGTTGGTTTGATTCAAATCCATAACCAATTATGACTTTATCTGCTTGTTCAATGCGTATTTTCTTGTCTGAATAAACTTTCTGTTTTTGTTCATCCCAAAATAATTGTTTGGTGTCAAATTTTTCGTGCTCTTTGTTTTCTATATGTACATTTCCACGCAGTTCCCACAACTTTTTTTTGTCGAAATAATAAGCAGTATCAGCTTTTATCGTTGCTTCTGCATTGAAATCTTCGTCAAATTGTTCTAAATAAATCCCTTTTTCGAAAGCCCAATAAGGTGGCTCTTTCTTATCAAAAATCATCCATTCTTCAGATAGAATTTTATAACGGATAACTCCTGAATCGGAAATGTAACTTTCTACTCCTAAAGTACGCATAATTGGTAAAGAGTCACGACTACTAACAGCTTCTCCAAATCCTTTTTCGGTTTTGGAGCAAGCAGGGAATAAAAGAAACATAACAGTGACCCAAATAGCCACTGTTATGTTTAATGATAGTCGGAATAATTTTGTCTTTTCTAAAGTAGGCATAAACTCTGTTTGTGTATTGGATTATCTGATGGTTGTTGTTTCATTAATCCAACCACCGATGTTTACACTATCGCCTTTCTTCAAGCCAATGAAGAACAGGTCTTCTGCTTTCGGGGTATAAGCTGAATAAGTTGCAATGAGTTTGTTTGCTTCTTCTGCCACACTGGGGTCAACGGCTTTTGCACGTTGAAACTTGTCAATAGCAGCGAAATAGGTACATTTATTCATTGCAGGTTCTTCACTCCATTTGTTGCTAGAGGCGTACATTTGACCAATTAAGATATAGGGAGCTCCATAATTGCTATTCAAAGAAATGGCTTTATTTGCATAATTCTTAGCTTTGCTTAATTGCTTGGTGGTGAAAAGAATTTGTGCAGTAGTGAAGCAGTATTCTGCTTTCTTGAGATCATCTGTTTCAAGTTCGATTGCTTGATCCATGAACTCAATAGCCTTGTTTGAATCACCTCTTTTGAAATAACGGTTTGCACATCCTGCAGCAGAACCTGCAGTAGGTTCAATGTTATGAGCATATTCAGCAGCAGCCATATATGCTTCTTGGTCTCTACATCCAATTTTGGCCATTACGGTAATCACCTGTTTCAAATAATCTAAGTTTTCTTTGTTGGCTTCTACCTGAGGAGCATAGATTGCTTGGAGGCTCTCGCAGTTGGCTGCACCACTATTGATGAAATATCCGTCAATGTTGGTCTTGACCTTGTCCCACATATCTGCAATCTTTTCATAAGTAGCAGCATTGGCATCTCCTTTAGCTGCATTTTCTTTAGCCTTTGTGAAGTTACTTGATGCCAATTCTGATGTTTGCAGATAGTCTTTGATGATTTGTTCCTTGTGTGTCTCCAATTTTTTTGCCAAAGTTGATGATACCTGCATCAAATCAAGCATAATTTGGTGACCAGCATTTTGCGGGTCAATGTTCAAAGTCTCCAACAACATCTTGTGAGCTGCTTGCAAATCTAAAGGCTTGGTATAGACGATGTAAGCATGAGCACGATCTTCCAGAATTTTAGCTTTTGTAATAGGACGTTTACGGAAGGCATTGACAGCATCTAGATATTCAATATGGCGGTCATAAGTTCCTAATAATTCTTGAACCAGTGCTCCTTTCTTTGTTGCATCAGTTTCAGCTTTAATTAAAGCCTGCAAAATTTCCGCACCGATTGCATACATGTCAAATCGTGCAGCAGGAAATTTGTAAAAAACAGCTTTCCAAGGTTCGTATGCTTCTGCATAATTCTTGGTTTTTACATGTTCTTGATAGAGACTGATGTTTTGGAGACATTCAATACTGTCTTGCCCATGACCGAATCTATCAGCTTCTGCAATTGTTTGTGCTGAAGCACTTGTTGCACCGATTGCCAATGCAAACAAGAAAGTTTTCATTTTTGCTTTCATGAATTTATGTTTTTAGTTGTTTGATAATTATTCGTGATTATTATGTGTGGGTTATCTAATTTTCTGTTTCATGAACCAACGTTCATTGAATGTCAATCCTACACTCAAACGTAGATAATTCTCTGTAAGAACTCCGTTTATTTTGGGGTCAATTTTAACCCATTCGCCGCTTATATTGATGATTGAATGTTGTGTCATCCATCCCCATTTTGTACTGATAGGAATACTCATGCCTGCACCTATTCCATATTCATGTGCAGCTTCTTTACCATTAACTTTTACGTATGGTTTGGAGTAGTATGCTCCTGCGCTATATTTAATTTGCTTGATTAACTTATTTGACATAGGGTCTGGATAGAATTGTACTCCTATGGCACATTTCATTCGGTCAGTTAAATCTCCTTCTTTGCCAAAAAAACGGGTATTGCTGAATTTCTGAAGGAGAAAGTCTGCCCCTATAGTCAGTCGATTGTCATGTACATAAGTCGCACCGATACCGAATGCATGGGGAAGTTGGAACGCATTGTTGATGTGCTGAACACTATCAGAAATGACAGAACTGCCGTTTAACTTTTGATTGGAAATATATGATTTGATTGCATGGAGATCTTTTCCTAATGAATAAGTCGCTCCAAAAGTCATTTGGTCTTTAGAGGCAAATCTCATCGTATATTGTGCACCAAAATCCAATTTGATGTCACTGATTTCAGCATAATAAGTGCGTGCAAGTGGAAACTGGGTTGCATCGCTAAAGTTGGCAGTTATCTTGTGGCTAAAATTGCCGAATAGATATGAAAGGTTGGTTCCTACTGACAGATTTGGAAACAATTTGTATCCTACACCCATAAAAACTTGATGCAATCCTCCATTTCCTGTATAAGAACGGGTGACAGTTGTAGGGTCATCCCATATAATATCCTGAGTTGAACTGAAACTGTAACCAACATTGGAATATGGGAGGAATCCGATCGTCATGCCCATATCTCTAAATAAACGGAATTGCATGGCCAAATAATCAAAACTCGAATTCTTGACATTCAGTTTGGTTGTTCCGTCGCTGAAGTTTGCATTTTGGACAGAAATGCCAGTCTCGAATAGGAACGTCAAAGTATCTACGGCTGTATATGATGCAGGATTGCTTGCATTTATTTGAAGTCCGTTTCGTAAACCTATACCAATGCCACCCATGGCTTTGTTTCCACCCAAATTTTGGTCAGCCAATTGTCCGAATCCGTATCGGGTAAGGGGGGAATTAATTCCGTTTTGTCCCCATGCATAAGTAATTGTTATACAAATTACTAGTATCGAACTTAGTATTCTACGAAAGTGTATCATTATAGCTTAATATTCTGTTCAATCCTTTCAAGACAAGATATTTGTCTGCAAAGATGGTATTTTTTTTTATTGTATCAAAGTAAACACTGTCACCTCCTGTTAAAAAAACAGAAAGATTTGTACTCCTTTTTTCTGCCAATTGGATATATCCTTCCATTTCTTGCTGGATACCATGTATGACTCCGGCTCGTATGGCAGTTTCGGTCGTATTTCCCCATTCTAGTATTTCCCCTTCAGGAGAAATCAACGGCAACTTATCAGTGAAAGCATGAAGCGCTTTCAGTCTCATGTTGACTCCTGGTGAGATGTTTCCTCCCAAGTAATCACCGTTTTTGTTGATGTAGTCGTATGTTATACATGTTCCTGCATCAATGACCAGTGCATCTAATTGAGGTGATGACGTATGTGCTGCAACAACAGCTGCCAAACGGTCAACTCCCAATGTCTGTGGAGTCTTATACAAATTATTTATTGGTATAGGGGTTTTTGCCGTCAAGTGTATCAGCCGAATATTTAATCCGTTCAGTTGCTGAAGCATTACGTCAGTCAATGAAATGACTGAAGCTATGATTCCTTGCCGCAATGGAAATCTCTGAGAAATTTCTTTTAGAGAATCCAACGAATGTTGGGGCTCGTAAGAAATATCTATCAATTCTTCTCCATCGAATACGGCTATTTTAGCCGCTGTATTTCCTATATCAATAACTAAATTCACCTATATCCTTTCATTTCGGTTGCAAAGTAACGTAAAATTTGGCATAAGTCAGCTATGTTTGCCTCCTAAATCACAAAAATTAATTTTTTTGGTACTTTTACAACGATGATTTTAACGAACGTTGAATATCATTCATAGAGTCCGTATGTCATACGAAGGACTTTGAATTCTGTTCGTCTGTTCAATGCATTGCAGATATCTTGCTGCTCTTTGGGAAGATTGAGGATGAATTTCTCACTCAATATATCCCCTTCCTGGACAAATCCCAATTTGTTGGCTAATTTTTTTCGTAGGATTTTGGGTTGGCTCTCTCCGTATCCTTTGGGAACGAGTCGCTCTGCTGCTATACCTCCTTTGATTAAGTAGTTAACAACAGCTTCTGCACGTCGTTGTGACAATCGTTGATTATAAACATCGCTTCCTTTGTAATCGCAGTGTGCCCCCAATTCGATGGTTACGTTTGGATTGTCGTTTAACAAGGTGATGAGTGAGTCCAATGAAGCGGTAGATTCTTCTGTCAGTGTGGCTTGGTCGAATTCATAGAAAATATTTTCCAATAATACGGGGTGTGTCATGGATGACAATGGAAATTGTAGTACACTATCGGTCGATTCGTTGAGAGTATCCACACGTATTTCTTGTTTGTAGTTTAGGAATCCTTCGCAGGAGCCCAATAGTACGTAGCTGATGCCTGGTTCTACTCGTTCGGTGAACGAACCGTCCATCTTTACATTCAGTTTCTTGTTTGTGCCATCCTCTCCAACTAAATGTACGACAGCGTTGGGAAGTTCGTAGCCTTCTTTCTCATATACCCAACCTGTTATGGTTTTGACAATTTCTGGTAGTTCAAACGTATAGATGTGATCCCAGCCGCGAGCATCTCCGCGGCTTGATGAGAAAAAACCTCGATTGAACGGACCTTCAAATGTCATGCCGAAATCATCGGCCTGTGAATTCATGGGTGATTGCAGGTTTTCAATCTGCCAGGTCTCTTTTTCTTCATCCCAAATGGCTTTGAACAGATCCAATCCTCCCATGCCTGAATGTCCGTTGGATGAAAAGTAGAGTTCACCATTGGGGCGGAAGGTCGGAAACATTTCATTACTGGAAGTGTTAACGGGTGCACCCAAGTTCTCAACCCAATCGAATCCTTCTTCACTGATACGTACGCGCCAGATGTCTGTTCCTCCTAATCCTCCTGGCATATCGGAGGTGAAATAAAGCCACAATCCATCGGGCGAAATGGCAGGATGGGCTACGGATGAGAGCGTGTCGTTGGTAATTTCGCATTTCTTGGGTGCTCCCCACGAAGCATCCGAACGGGCAGACTTGTAGATTTCTGCATAGCGTGGATAGTCGCCATCCATTTGGCATCGTGTGAAATACATGGTTTTCCCATCGGGGCTAAATGCGCAGGCACCATCCTCAAATTCGCTATTTACTTCAGACTCTATGGGTTCTGGTTTTTGCCATTTCCCTTTTTCGTCTTTGCGTGAAACGAAAATGTCGGGCATATTCATACCTGTGATTCCACTTAAGTCTTCTCCCTTTACTCCATCACGAGTAGAAGTGAAAAATAATTGTTCCGTATCTTCACCTGCATACATGGGTGAATATTCGGATCTTCGAGAGTTGAAGAAATCGAACTTTTTTACAATATAGCGGTTGGGATTCTTTTTCCATATGGCAGCCTCTTCGCTGGATTTTAAACCTTTGAGGGCTGTTTCATCATTCGGATGTTGGTCTAAGTAGAGTTGGTAACTTTTGGCCGCTCCTTTATAGTCTGCCGTCATGCGTTGCATATCTGCCAGACGAAGTAGGGCAATGTCTTCCGGGTATTTGTATCGTACCGCATTTTTGTAAGCTCCTACAGCTCGTGACGAATAATTGATTCGGCGATAGCATTCTGCCATTTTGAAAGCTCGTTCTCCCCGCTTGTCACGTTCTTTGGTCTTTGTTTTCGAATATGCTTTTTTGTAGTAATTGGCAGCTTCGAAATATTCGCCCAAAGCTTCAGCTTGTTCCGCTTTTTGCAGAGCCTTTTCCGCTCCGCATGACCACAGGCATACGGTGGCTAAAGTGTATATTATAATATGTGATAAACCCGCTTTTCTCATAATGTTATTTAGCAATAACTGAAAAAAGCGGGTTTTATTGTTCGTTGAAGTCCTTTTTAGGAACTATTAGGATTCAAAACAGATCCTTATTCCTTAATAATGGTCAGGTTCTTAGAGGTGAAATCCTCGACAGGTACTTCAGGTTCATCGGCTAGTGTACGATAGGCAAGGATGTACATGAAATAGCTGATGATGCTTGTGACAAATATACCCACGCAACAACAAATCAATCCGAGGATATTCAAGAGAACAACAATGATGCCCATTAAAAGTAGCTTCCAGAAATGTCCTTTTGTCATTTCCCACGATTGAGAGAAACACTCGCTAAGTGTACGTTCGGGGTGTAATGCTGCGATTAAAGGGACAAACATCCATCGGATACCCAAGATGATGCCTGGGAGCAGGCAAGCAATAAATCCGATGCAGGCTAACAATCCGTACACAAAATAGCATCCCAAAAAGAACCAATATCCACGTAATCCATCTTTCAAGCGAGCTGTCAGATCGGGCTTATGTCCTTCTGCAGTATCGCTCATTAATCGGAATGTCACGATATAAAGATACATTTGTATGAACCAACATGCTATAGCTGCCATCAATGTATATATTACAGTACTTACCAAAGTCGCAGGGTCAGCCATTTCCAACCATTCTTGTTCGGTCATTACAGTGCCGTTTTCCATGATGGCTTTCATGTAATCTGTATAATACACACTTTGTGGGACACCTCCAACAACTTGCATTAAAATCAAGAGTAAGAGGAAAATCGGCAGATGTTTTTTGGTCAAGCACCATGCTTGCGAAGTGATTTGGTCAATACTTAATTGACGCAGGCTGTTTGTTCCTTCCATGATTCTATTTGTATTGTTTAATTGTTAATTGGGCGCAAAGCTATAAAATTTTTCCATATTGCGGATGATTCCCCATAAAAAACATATGAAGAGGTATATGAAAAGTGCTTTGTCAGTGAAGAATTTTTCTCCCGTGATGCGTGGATGTCGTTCGGATAATCGTGGAAAGAAGAATCTGAAGAGGGCAAGCAACATCAGAGGAATGCTACATATCAGCAAAGGGTTAAGCTTGAATGCCGTCATAAATTCTCCATGTAGTAAGGCTTGTATCATTCGTTGACCTCCACAAAAGGGGCATTGCCATCCTGTCCATTGATAGAGGGGGCAAGGGAGTTGCCAATATTTGCCAGGGATGATGGCCAGTGCAATAAGTGTAACACCGAAGAGTATGAAATAAAAGATTTTTGTCTTCATTTTCTTTATTTGCTTGTCCGTAATCTATTCATCTATAATTATGTAAGGTATGGATAAAAGGTGATTACTTTTTTTATAGATTTTTCTCATTGATATATTTTAACATGTAAAACGGCTAAATTCTCTATATAATGGTTATTTTTGCGCAAATTTATTAACAAAAACTTAAAACTATGGGATTTGTAGAAGCTATTAAGACATGCTTTGGCAAGTATGCAACGTTTGAAGGACGTGCTCGTCGTTCGGAGTATTGGTATTTTTGTTTGTTCAACTTTTTGGTAGGTATCCTGTTGGGATGGATACCAGTGGTTGGTTGGCTCATTTATTTGGCATTCTTTTTGCCAGGTATTGCTGTTGGTGTACGTCGTTTGCATGATATCGGTAAATGCGGATGGTGGTTGTTGTTGGCTTTGATACCTGTTGTAAATTTGGTATTGATATATTTCTATATATTGGATAGCCAAATTGGTGCGAATGAATATGGTCCTAATCCGAAGGATATCTGATTGAAAGTATAGAAGATTTTTGGAAGGTGTGTCATGAATTGAATTTTGACACACCTTCCTTCTTTATATCTATCTCTTATTCAAACGGTAGTCGATAGGTACATCCGTTTCTCCACTCTGAACAACCAAAGGAGGTGCGTCCGCGGATGATGGTGCCCTTGCCACAAAGAGGGCAAGGCATTCCTTCGGGATTTTTTTTCTCAGGTTGGGAAGAAATTTTTTCCTCGTTGGGCAAAATTTTCTTTTCCGCTTTGGGCTTTTTGGATGTAGAACTTGTGGACTTCCGGGCTTTCTTCTGGGCTGCTTTGGCTTCAATCTCTTTGGCAGCATCCACAGGCGCTTCGATGGTGATGCGTCGGTTGGAATTATCACTCAGTACTTGGTGTACGATTTCACCTACCATCTGTTTTAGTTCGTCCAGAAAAGTGCGTACATCGTAGTTGCGGCGTTCAATCTCGCGCAATTTCTTTTCCCAAATACCGGTCAGTTCGGCTGACTTCAGCAAATCCTCGCGGATGAGTTGTATCAACTCCACTCCCGTTGGAGTAGCTATCAGATTCTTCCGTTCCTTGCGGATGTATCGGCGTTTGAATAGCGTCTCTATGATGGCTGCACGGGTTGAGGGGCGACCGATACCGTTCTCCTTCAGAGCATCGCGCAATTCATCGTTATCGACAAGTTTTCCAGCCGTTTCCATGGCGCGAAGCAATGTGGCTTCGGTGTAGGGCTTGGGCGGTTGTGTCCACTTTTCATTCAAGTCAGGCGTGTGAGGGCCGCTTTCACCTACGGTAAAGAGAGGGAGTGTTCGTTCTTCATCATCCTGCTTTTCATCGGGAGAGGGTTGTCCGAAGATGACACGCCATCCGGGGTCAGTAATCTGTTTTCCCGTTACCTTGAATTCGATTTTCTCCACTTCACCAAGTACAGTAGTAGTAGAGAATTTGCAATCGGGATAGAAAGCCGCAATGAACCTTCGAGCTACGAGATCGAACACCCGTCGTTCCATATCCGTCAGGTTTTGTGGATGTACACCTGTTGGGATGATGGCGTGGTGGTCGGTCACCTTCGATGAGTCGAACACTTTCTTGCTCTTCATCAGTTTCTTTCCTTCCAATGGAGCGGTCAGTGTGGAATAGTCGCGCAATCCCTTTAATATAGCGGGGCATTTGGGGTAAATGTCATCGCTGAGGAAGGTGGTGTCCACACGTGGATAGGTGGTGATTTTCTTTTCGTAAAGCGATTGAATGAGGCGGAGCGTGTCATCGGCTGAGTAACCGAACTTCTTGTTACACTCCACCTGCAGGGAGGTCAGGTCGAATAGGCGAGGAGGAGCTTCAGTACCCTTTTTGGCCGACACATCGGTAACGGTGAAAGGGGGGATGTCTTCAGAATTGCAGGGGGGAAGGAGTGACGCTTCGCTTAGGAGTTCAGACGATTGTCCATTATTATGGTCTGAACTTCCGTACTCCTGAACTCCAGAACTTCCCCTAAGTTTCATCAACGCCTTCAATCCCTCCTCCTTCGACGTGAATTTTCCTTTTGTGGCCGAGAAGGTGGTGTCTCTATATACCGTTTTCAATTCCCAATAAGGTTCGGGCTTGAAGTTCTCTATTTCCAATTGTCGGTTGACGATAAGGGCGAGGGTGGGGGTTTGCACTCGCCCGATGGAGAGCACCTGTCGGTTTTGTCCGTATTTCAGCGTGTATAGACGTGTGGCGTTCATGCCAAGGAGCCAATCTCCAATGGCTCGGCTGAGTCCTGCTTCGTAGAGGGGTTGCTTCTCACTTTGATCGATGAGGTTGTTGAATCCATCGCGGATACTCTCTTCTGTAAGCGATGAAATCCAAAGCCGTTTCACCGGACATTTAGCGCCTGCCTTCTGCATTACCCATCGTTGGATGAGTTCTCCCTCTTGTCCGGCATCACCGCAATTGATAATCAGTTCGGCTTTCTCCATCAGTTGTTGGATGACCTTGAATTGCTTTTCAATTCCTGGGTCTGCTATCAGTTTGATGCCAAAGCGAGGAGGAATCATGGGCAGACTCCCAAGACTCCAACTTTTCCAAGCAGGAGTATATTCATGTGGTTCCTTCAGGGTACAGAGGTGTCCGAAGGTCCAGGTCACTTGATACCCGTTACCCTCGATATACCCTTCGTGGCGGCTACGTGCCCCCAATATATCAGCTATTTCCTTTGCCACACTGGGCTTTTCGGCTATGCAGACAATCATGATTCAATCGGTTTTGGTGCGCGAAGATACGGTAAACTTCTTTATTGACCAAAAAATGAACATCCGTTTTTTGTCTCTGTTTGGATTTTCTTCAGCAGTTTTTTCATCGCCTTTTTTTGTCTTTCGTTGCATGGATGCATTGGAAATTCAGAAAGAGTACATATTGAGAAGATTCTGCAACGTGCATATAAACCGATTTGGAGAGAATTGGATACTTTTGTATCAAAATATTAATGCTCAATACGTAATGAAGAAAAAAACACACTCAATGATGGTTGTATGTGCAGGCTTAATTCTTGGCTGTTGCAACCAACAGATGGGAACTGAAGATTATCAGTCGACCATTGTGAATGAAGATGGAACGGTGACGTTTCAGTACAAGAATGACAACGCAAAGGAGGTGTTTGTGGATGTTCAGTTTGCTGGTAAGAACAAAATGACACGTGATAGCTTGTCTGGGCTTTGGACCGTTACTCTCGGACCTGCAGCTCCCGATATGTATCCTTATAACTTCCAAGTTGATGGAGTGGGGGTGATGGATCCCATGTGCGATCAATATTTTCCTAACGAAGGATTCAAGAACAGTTTGTTGGAAATATCCTCTAATGATGGTTCTTTGCCTCATGACATTAATAATGTGCCACATGGTCGTATGGAGTCTGTGCATTACTATTCTGAAAGTCTTGGTGGAACGAATACGGCACTCGTCTATCTGCCACCTTCTTATTCTGAAAAGAAGAACCAAAGTTATCCGGTATTTTATCTTATCAGCGGAACTACAGATACAGAGGAGGTGTATTATAAGGTAGGACGTGTGAATTATATTCTTGACAATCTGTTGGCTGAGGGGAAGGCCAAGGAGATGATTGTCGTCTTGCCGTATGGTAATCCGAACAAATTGCTCCCTGTTGCTCCCAAATTCGGTATGCCGGCAATGGGTTTTGGTGGTGATGTCTTTTCCAATGATTTGGTGAACGACCTCATGCCTTTTATCGAAAGTCGTTATCGTACCATCAATGAACGTGAAAGTCGTGCTATCGGTGGATTTTCACGTGGAGGAAACCAGGGACTTTCCAATGGCTTGTACAACTTGGATAAGTTTGCTTATCTCTGTTCATACAGTTCGTTCACATCCACTAATATTCCCAATGTTTATGACAATGCTGGTGAGACGAATCGTTTAATCCGTCTTTTTTGGTTGGGAGTGGGCACCGATGATTTTCTTTTTGGCAATGCACGTGATTACACAGAATTTCTTGATCAGAAGGGCATACGTTGTGTCAAGGTATATACCGATGACAAGTTCGGACATACATGGATGAATGCGAAATACTTCTTGGCTGAGACCTTGCCTTTGCTCTTCAATCCTGAAGCCTCGGAGATTGCAATGAGCCAAGCAGAACCGACGATTGCAAAGACCGGTAAAGAGCCGCATTTCACCTCTGGGGTCATGGCGCGCATGTTCCCTCGTGCAATTGTATCTCCCGAGTTCGGCGAAACGGATATAACCTTCAATTTCAAAGCTCCGCAGGCTTCTTCTGTAATGTTGGAGTGTGAATTGATGGAAAATCCTCTGTTGATGGAGTGTGATAGCAATGGCATATGGAGTGTCACATTGCCCGATGCAGCTGACAAGATGTTTGAGTATTGCTTCAATGTCGATGGCACTCGTGTATGCGATCCCAATAATATGTATCTATCTCCTTGTAAGGGATTTAAACCCAGTGTCGCATACGGCAAGCAGAGCCGATACTATATGTATGCTTCGGGAAAGATTTCGCACGGTACCATCAGTTATGACTATGCCGTCGATAAGGCTGAATACCATCATCCTGATGCAGATGAAAATGCTCCCGTCATTACACTCCTCATAGGTAGAAATCACACTGC
Source organism: Phocaeicola sp. (assembly GCA_045647865.1). Classification (GTDB taxonomy): domain Bacteria; phylum Bacteroidota; class Bacteroidia; order Bacteroidales; family Bacteroidaceae; genus Phocaeicola_A. The sequence continues at coordinate 44,845 of JAZRMW010000063.1, read as the reverse complement.
CGAAAGTTGGATGAAAGTCGGAAATGCTCATGCGATGGTCGATATACTGGTGGCGCAAGGTTTATGCAAACCTTGTAGGATTGTCGTGACAAATATCCCGGCAGAAGGCAATTGCATTAAAGCCGATGATTATGCCACTTGGCCCGAACGTATCGATGCGTTGGAAAAAGTATTGATGGAGTTGTAAATAAACTACGAGTTACGAGCTATGCTTGCGAATATTCGTTTTAATTCACAAGCATAGCTCGTAACTCGTATCATTTTACTTAGTCAATCTTGACTTGTAATTTGTTCAAAAATACGTTCGCAAGCCTCTGCATCCATCTGTAATTGGTGAATCAAAGCTTCGCGATTCTGGAATTTTTGCTCACCTCGGATATGATGAATGAACTCGATACGCAGATGTTTGTCGTAGAGGTTACCGTTGAAATGTAATAGATGCACTTCTATGGTGCGATGGGTGTCATCGTCAATGGTGGGACGGTTTCCGATGTTAAGTATACCTTTATATATATAGTCTTCCACACATACACGCACAGCATAGACTCCATCAGTTGGTATAAGTTTCAGGGCATCGTTTACTTCTATGTTTGCTGTAGGGAATCCCAATGTACGGCCTATTTGTTTGCCATTGGTCACACGACCATTTAGGAAATAGTTGTACCCCAAACAACGGGCGGCTAAATCGAATTTTCCTTCGCTTAAGAAAGCACGCACTACAGACGAACTTACATGAATATCACTCATCACCAACGCCTCGGCTTGCAAAACTTCTATTCCTAATTCATTTCCATAACGCACATAATCGGCAAAGCCCTCGGAACGGTTATGCCCAAAACGGTGGTCATAACCGATAACCAACGTACGAACCTGTAAACGGTCACGCAAGATAAGGCGCATAAAATCACGTGCAGACAAAGATGCCAATTCGTAAGTGAAAGGCAAAGCCACACAACTGTCAGCCTCTGTCTGTGAAAGCAATGCACATTTCTCATCAAAGGAAGAAAGCAGACGAGGTTGATAATCTGTCTGCATCACCATGCGTGGATGCGAGGGAAAGGTTATAAGCAAAGAAGACAAACGACGCACACGAGCAGCTTCGCACACTTGATGAATAAGAAACTTATGTCCGCAATGTACCCCATCAAAGAAACCAATGGTGGCCACTGAAGGAGATAAAGAGGTTGAGTACAATTCGGATAAATCTGTAAAGAATCTCATATCAAACCTCCTTCTTGAATATTTCATTAAACAACATGCGCCAATCCTCCTCTGGACAAGGTTGGTAAGTATGAAGACCAAGGGAACGGGCTGTCGCACAATTTGCCGCAGCATCATCTATGAACAGTGTTTCTTCCGGACAGACTCCTGTTTCTGCAATTACTGTGCGGAAGATGTCAGCCCCAGGCTTCACTTGGTGTAATTCGTAAGAAAGAAAGATGCGATCGAAATAATCTTCTACGCGCCAGATACCATGTGGAAAGAAATCTTCTACGGCATGTTGCCAATGTACGATGTTGGTGTTACTCAACAAATAGATGGGGTAATGCTTCTTCAATTCAAGAAGCGCCTCCAACTTCCAAGTAGGGATGCCAACTAAGAAACTATTCCATGCCTGCCAAATCTCATCATCCGTTGCTTGACAGGTGGTTAGGCGACGTACTTCAGCACAAAAATCGTCTGACAAAATGGTACCATCTTCCAATTGACCGAACAATCCTTGTTGGCTGTAGGCATCAATCATCTTGCCTGCCTCAGTAAATCCCAACTGACTAAATGCATGCAAGCAACGGGCTTTGTCGAGATCAACGAGTACACCTCCAAAGTCAAATATCAAGTTTTTAATCTTACTCATTTCCATAATCGCGGACAAAGGTAGTGCAATCTGAGCGGAGAACAAAATAAATTCATTTATTTTTTATCCCGATGAATAGCTGAAAGTGAAGGTAAAGCAACGCGATAGGAGAGCGAAATAATTCCATAAAATGACATGTTCAAGCCATCTTTTTATAAAAGCAGGAACTTTCTGCGAAATAATATTAAGAAATGAACCACCCGACAGGAATGTTTGCTATTTTTGGAGCAAAATTGCTAAAATAACATATTGATTATGAAACGAAGTCTGTTTACGATGATACTCTGTTTGATACTCGGTACCGTATGTATGACGGCACAAAGCTACAAACAACTTTGGGACAACATTCATTTGGCCGAGAAAAACGGTCAACCAAGAACAGCAATAGAAAATGCACTGAAGGTTTTTCAGAAAGCTCAAAAAGAGCAGCATGTCAATCAAATGATGCAGAGTTACCTGACGGCAATGGCACACCGCAAACATCTTAGTATTGACAGCCTGTATGTAGATCTCGAAGGGATGGAAAAGTGGTTTTCTGCCCCTACGACATCCGTCAGCGATGTAGCCATGCTTCATTCCCTGTTGGGAAGCATCTACACCCATTCTGCACGTGGACGATACGACAATAAAGTGATGTCAGAACTGCCGGAGGACATGAGTGAATGGACACAGTTGATGTATTACCAACGGGCATTCGAACACTTTATGGCATCGGTCAGTCAATTGGAAGAATTGCGTAAATATTCTACGAATGATTACTCTTCCATCACCTACAAAGGGCGATGGAGCGATTATTACAACCACGACCTGATGCATCTCATCGGTCGTCGTGCAGCTTTCGGCATACGCGATTTGGAAAATAAGTTACGCCCTTCTTTCAAACAGACTGAATGGAATACTTTTACTCTTGACTATGAACAATTCAAGAACGATACATTAACTTCAGTTTCTGCCTACGATTGCCCTGCGCAAGCGATGCGTATTTTCCAACGGATGTTGGCATTGATTGATCCTAAAGAGCAAGCAGGAGGTTGGATTTTCATGGAGCAGAACCGAATGAACTTGATACCTGAATATCTACGCAATACAGATGAGCATTTGCGTTTGCTCAACAGCATGAAGGAACGCTTCGAAGGAAACGAACTTTGCGGAAGCCTCTGTCTGGACATTGCCACCATCTACAAGCGTCAGGAAAAATATCCCGAGGCTTTGTCCGTCCTGCGCGAGGGCATCAAGAAGTATCCGGCATACGGAGCTGTCAATCTGTTGAAGAATATGGAACAGGAAATATTGCATCCCTATTTCACTATGCGAAGCATTTCCTCGTACTATTATCCGAACGACACCGTTACGTTGAGGGTCAGACATCGCAATTTGAATGGATTTACCGTATGGATGCATCGGGTGAACTGTCCGTTGGATACATTGTATAAATACCAGGACAATGCCGAAGCATTGAAGAAGTACAGCAAATTTCATAGTGAACAGAAATTCAAACTCGTCAGAGACCCGAAACTCTTATATACAGATACTCTCATCAAGATGTCTCTACCTACAAAAGCGGGAGTCTATCTGATGGAAGGATTGGCTAACGGGAAGAGAGCACGTTTGACTTCTTTCTTCGTGTCTCCTTATCAATTGGTGTTGCACAGTCTGCCGGATGGAGTTACTGAATATGCTGTATTGGATGGAAAGAGTGGACATCCAGTTCCGTATGCAACCTTGCATATAGCCCAAAGCGAATGGAAAAATAGGAAAAGCCAACTGAATCTCATCGAAAAGATACAGACAGACAAGAATGGTTGTGCCTCTTCAACGGTTACCAATCCTCTGATACGTGTCTCTACTGCCACAGACAATACAATGCCTTACATGACAGTTGGTTATTATTCAAGATGGATCAGAAGGGATGAACAAAAACAATTGGTGACCCGTCTGTTTTCTGATCGTACACATTTCCGTCCGGGGCAGACTATATATATAAAAGGTATAAGTTACTGGCAACTGCCAGATGACAGTGTAAGGGCCGATGAAGGTGAAGTGTTGGAATTGGCATTGACTAATCCCAAGGGACAGATGATAGAGAAAAAGACTGTGAAGAACAATGAATTCGGTTCATTCAGTACAGAATTTGTATTGCCTACAAACGGATTGAACGGACAGTATCGTATCGAAGTCCTTGGTGAGAACACCCGGACAGGCGATGCCCTTTATTTCCATGTTGAGGAATACAAACTGCCTACGTTTGAAGTGACATTTGATAAAGTGACAACAGCATACGCTATCGGAGATACTGTGACAGTGACGGGACGGGCGCTCAGTTACAATGGTATGCCTGTAGCCAACAGCAAAGTGAATTATGAAATCCACAAGAGTTACCACGGTTGGTTGCGTGGATGGACTGATTACCGTTTCAATGAAGACTTGCAATATGGAGAAACTCTTACAGATAGCGATGGGTGTTTTTTTATAAAAGTGTATCTCGACACTGAGCCCGAAATGGAAAAACTCTGTTGGTGGAAATATCATTACGAAATACAAGGCAATATTACTTCATCTGTAGGAGAAAGCCAACGCGCATACACACAATTGATTCTGAACAGTTGCCCGCTGAATCTTGACATCTCTTTCAATGGGAAGTCTTTAAGCAATCAGACGCATATACTGAAGGAAGACACATATCCGTTAACCTTCAGAGTGACGAATCAAGGAGGAGCCCCCATCAATACACAGGTGCATTATCAAATCTACCAGGCCAATGAATTGAAGGAACATGCAGAAATGGACCACAGATACAAGACATTTTGCCGACAAATACATTGTGGAACATTCGAATCAAACCAACCTCTTTCTTTGGATTTTTTGTGCAAATTACCCTCTTCTTGCTATAAAATAGTAGCCCAGACGGCACTTGACGGACACAAGGATAGCGTACAACACACGGTTTATTTTACGATGTATTCCAAACAAGAGACTAAAGTTCCTATTGGAGCTATTGATTGGTTCAACTGGTTAGAGAATGAAGTGGCCATTGGCCAACCTGCCCGTTTACAGTTCGGTACACAAGAAAAGAATGTATATGTCCTGATGGATGTATATTCCGAGTTGAAACGTATTGAAAGCCGGAGATTTTACATGAGCGACACGGTACAAACCTTCACCTTCGACTATTTGCCCCAATATGGTAAGGGGATGAACGTAAGCGTAATGTATGTAAAGAATGGCTATGTGAACAACTTTACACAAACGCTGAACAAGAAACTTCCCGAGAAAAAACTGGAACTGAAGTGGGAAAGTTTCCGCAATAAACTGACATCCGGCACACAAGAAGAATGGACTGTTTCCGTCAATCTTCCTGATGGGACGGTAGCTGATGCCGAACTACTGGCTTCAATGCACGATGCCTCAATCGATCAGTTGGGACGACAGCAGAATTGGAATTTTCAAATCAATTTCCCACGTCTGTATTCCATATATCCCCGATGGAGAAGTTGCTTGTACGGAGGCGTGTCAACAAACATCATATTCGACTTGTTGACTAAAAAAGTGCCCACGCAATATCGCTACGATGATATTGTTGAACGATACTACGATTTCAATCAATGGCCCCTGCGGAAAAAAGAAGTACTGGTTGGCTCTATGAGAGGGGTGGCTATGCAGACTTCTGCTAAATCCGGATTTGTCGGTAGTGTCAGCAACGATGGAATGGTGTTAGAAGAAGTAGCCTTGAAAAACAATGCAGATCTCGGTCTTGGACAAGGCCTGGAAGATTATGGGCAATCCTCACCTGAATCTCTTCCTCAGGGAATGAATTTGCGCGAAAACTTTACGGAGACAGCCTTTTTCCAACCTCATTTGCGAACCGACTCTACGGGACGAGTAAAAATATGTTTCACATTGCCTGATAACCTGACACACTGGCACTTCCGCGCCTTGGCACATACGAAACAAATGGAATATGGCATGTTAGAAGACTTCGCTACCGCCCAACGTGAGTTTATGATTCAGCCTAATCTACCCCGTTTTGTTCGTGTGGGAGACGAGACTACAATCCGCGCAACAATCAGTAATCTGTCGGGAAAAACTGTCAAGGGAACTGCTCGACTGGAACTGATTGACCCTTTGACAGAAAAGGTGATTTTGACTCGTAAAGCCAAATTCAAGACCGAAGCAGGAAAGACAATGACTGTCAGTTTTGCCTTTGTCGTAAAGAATACGGATGTGTCACTCCCCATTTGTCGCATTGTGGCTGATGGAGGAAAATTCAGCGATGGTGAACAACGCTATCTGCCTGTGTTGACCAATAAAGTATGGGTTACAGAAAGTCTGCCGTTAATAGTAAACGGACCGGGTACGGTGAAAGAATCACTCTCTCACCTGTTCAACCGACACAGCCGCACGGCAAGCAACCATCGGCTGACTGTTGAAATGACAGGAAATCCTATCTGGACAGCCATCCAAGCGCTGCCCTCCGTCGCAACTCCTACTGCGGAAGATGCCTTCTCATGGGCTTCGGCATGGTATGCACACAGTATCGCTTCACACATTGCCCAATCGAATCCTAAGATAAAAACCGTGTTTGACAATTGGCTGACCGATGAAAACAACAAAGAGACTCTATGGAGCAACTTACAGAAAAATGAAGAACTGAAGAACATACTGTTGACAGAAACCCCTTGGGTAACAGATGCAACCGATGAATCTGCACAGAAACGCCAATTGGCTTTGCTTTTCAATAAAGCTCACACCGATAGCCGGATTAGTCTCTATTTGGACAAAATGGAAACTTTACAGAATCCAGATGGAGGATGGAGTTGGTACAAAGGAATGCATAGCAGCCGCTATGTGACGACCTATATATTGGAACTGATGGAACGTGTCATCTACTTGACCGGCAACGAATTGGACTATCCTTCTCGCCAAATCATGGCGTTGGCAACCGAATACTTGAACAGAGAACTGCTTGAAGAATACCAACAGATGCAGAAGCGGGAGAAAGAGGGGACAGAGGTATATCCATCGGAATTGGCCATACACTACTTGAGCAGTCTGGCTTTGAATAGGAAACAATTGGATAAGAATGTACAAAAAGCTGTGGAATACATGGTAAAACATTTAAGCGAACAGTTCAATAACCTGACTCCATACGGTAAAGCCAAAGCTTGTATCATATTAAAACAACATGGCAAACAGGATGAAATTGTCAGATTCCTGACTTCCCTTAAGGAATATACCACCTATACACCACAACTGGGACGCTATTTCGATACACCACAACCATACTATACTTGGCGTGACAACCGCTTACCGACACATGTGGCAGTCATTGAAGCCTTCTCTTTTGCAGGGGATAATGACCTCAGCATCGAACAAATGAAACAATGGCTGCTGATGCAGAAGCAAACACAATGCTGGGATAATCCATTGAATACGGTAGATGCTATACACGCCTTGTTAATGCCTGTGAACAAGGAACAAACCGACAATCTCCAAGTAATCAATTTGTCCGTCAAACAAAGTTCGTCCCTAAAGATTGATGGAAGACCCATTTCATCCGCCACAGCTCCACTCTTGGGACTGGACTATCAGAAATGCACTTATACGACAGATGAACTGAAGCGTTTGCCCCAAGAAGCCACTCTTGAGAAGTTTACTACTGGATTAGCTTGGGGAGCTGTCTATGCCCAATATCTGGAGGATATGGATAACGTTTCTTCCACCTATACCGGACGTACTGTTACAGCCTATGGAAAAGAACTTGACCAACCATTGAGCATAGAGCGGACTTTATTTGTGGAGAAGAATCCAGATAACGGTAACGAACTTTCGTCAACCCGGCAAATTGTCAATTCGTCAACCACCAACCTTCAGGTGGGCGACAAGGTAATATCGCGCCTTACTATTCGTGCTGATCGCGCTATGGATTTTGTACAAATAAAGGACAGTCGTGCTGCTTGTCTTGAACCAGTCAGCAGTGCTTCGGGATATCGTTGGGAAAATGGATTGGGTTACTACTGTTCAGTAAAGGATGCTGCAACCCTCTACTTTATTGACCACTTACCCAAGGGAACTTATACAATTGAACAGGTATTTCGCATTGACCGTAGCGGTCGTTATCAAGCAGGAATTGCTACCATCCAATGTGCTTATGCTCCCGAGTTTGCAGGGCATACGGAATGTTCAGAAATGAAGGTTGAATAATCCTAAAAGTAAATAATCGGAAGAAGAAGAGGATGACAAAAGTGTTGACATCCTCTTTTTTTTGTCTCTTTTGTGCAAAAAGGGTTAAAATTAAATTAAAACAACAGTAGATTCATCTTGTATAAAAAGAAAATTTATATTTTTGTCTCGCAAAATTACTTATACTTGGAATATATAACCTATAGATTTATGAATAAACCTACTAAATGGGGGCTTGTCGGTGTCATTGTTATCGGACTTGCAGGTTGGGGCATTTGGTCGCAACTCCCCAAAAAGAATGAAGAGCTGCAATTGGCAGACAAAGTGAAAAATACAGGAAAAGCGCGTAGGGCATTGAATGTGACGGCCGAAGTGATAAAACCCCGCTCTTTGACAGATGAAATCATCATTAGTGGTGAATTGCTTCCAGATGAAGAGGTAAATCTTTCATTCGAAAGTTCTGGAAAAATCGTCAGTATTAATTTTACTGAAGGAACACATGTCTCCAAAGGACAATTATTAGCAAAAGTAAACGATGGTCCTTTGCAAGCTCAACTGAAAAAATTGGAATCACAATTGCAGTTGGCTCAAGACCGTGTATATCGCCAAAGTGCGTTGTTGGAAAAAGATGCGGTGAGTAAAGAAGCTTACGAAGAGGCACAGACCAACTTGGCTTCATTGAAAGCAGACATCGATTTGATGAAAGAGAATATTGCACAAACAGAATTGCGTGCACCGTTTGATGGTATCATTGGATTGCGTCAAGTCAGTGAAGGAGCATACGCTAACACTGGGACTGTTGTAGCTACACTGACTAAGATTACACCCTTGAAAATTGAATTTGCTGTACCGGAACGTTATGCCAATGCCATTAAACCTGGTATGAATCTTACCTTCAATGTTGAAGGGCGATTAGATAATTTGGATGGACGTATCTATGCTACAGAATCTAAAGTGGATCGTACTACGCACACATTACCTGTACGTGCACTTTATGCCAACAGTCGAGGTGAACTGCTTCCTGGACGATTTACCAATATACATTTGAAAACTCAAGAGATACCCGATGCTGTTGCAATCCCGACAGAGTGTATTGTCCCGGAAATGGGTGTGGATAAAGTTTATCTCTACAAAAATGGAAAAGCTCAACCCGTAACCATTACTAAAGGTATTCGTAACGAATCTCGCGTACAGGTATTGACGGGACTCAATTATGGTGATACCATTATCACTTCAGGAACCATGCAATTACGCACCGGCTTAGCTGTGACATTGGATGAAGTGAAGTAGTATTTTATTAGATCTGTTAGTCAATTGACGAATTAGTCCTAAAAGAAGATTAGAAGCATATGAATATTTCAGAACTAAGCATACGCCGTCCGGTGCTATCTACGGTAATGACTCTCATTATCTTGCTCTTTGGTCTCATCGGCTACAATACGTTGGGCGTACGCGAATATCCATCGGTTGATAATCCCATTATCTCAGTAAGTTGCTCTTATCCGGGAGCTAATGCGGATGTCATCGAGAATCAGATTACCGAACCTTTGGAACAGAATATCAACGGTATTCCGGGTATTCGTTCGCTGACCAGTGTCAGCAGTCAGGGAAACAGTCGCATTACTGTCGAATTTGAATTGTCTGTCGATTTGGAAACTGCAGCCAACGATGTGCGAGATAAAGTGTCTCGTGCCCAACGTTTCTTGCCTCGTGACTGCGACCCTCCTACAGTATCAAAAGCTGATGCCGATGCCATGCCAATCTTGATGGTGGCTATCCAGAGTGACAAACGTTCGTTGCTTGAGATTAGTGAGATTGCAGACCTTACGGTAAAAGAACAATTACAGACTATTCCTGATGTCAGCAGTGTAAGTATTTGGGGTGAAAAACGATACTCCATGCGTTTGTGGCTTGACCCCGTAAAAATGTCAGGATATGGAATCACTCCGATGGATGTGAAGAGTGCTGTTGACCGTGAGAATGTAGAGCTTCCTTCAGGAAGTATTGAAGGAAATACGACAGAGTTGAGTATCCGAACTCTTGGCTTGATGCATACTGCACAAGAATTCAACGACATCATTATCAAAGAAGATGAAGGACGTATTATTCGTTTCAGTGATGTCGGTCGTGCTGAAGTAGAAGCCCGTGACATCAAAAGTTACATGAAGATGAATGGTGTTCCTATGGTGGGTGTCGTTGTTATTCCACAGCCGGGTGCAAACCATATCGAAATTGCTGACGCTGTTTATGAGCGTATGAAAACTATGGAGAAAGATTTGCCCGATGATATAAAATATACTTATGGATTTGACAACACCAAGTTTATCCGTGCTTCTATTTCCGAAGTGAAGGATACGGTGTATGTAGCCTTTCTCCTTGTAATGGTCATCATTTTCCTGTTCTTGCGTGATTGGCGTGTGACATTGGTTCCTTGTATTGTGATTCCTGTATCGCTTATCGGCTCGTTCTTCATTATGTACATTTGTGGTTTCTCCATCAACGTGCTATCCATGTTGGCAGTCGTGTTGGCAGTAGGATTGGTAGTGGATGATGCCATTGTGATGACAGAGAATATTTATATTCGTATTGAACGGGGTATGAATCCGAAAGAAGCTGGAATCGAAGGTTCGAAGGAAATCTTTTTTGCTGTCATCTCCACAACAATTACCCTGTTAGCGGTATTCTTCCCCATTGTATTTATGGAAGGTATGACAGGACGACTGTTCCGTGAGTTCAGTTTTGTTGTATCGGGTGCGGTTGTTATTTCTTCATTCGCAGCATTGACCTTTACTCCGATGTTGGCGACCAAACTTTTAAAGAAACGTGAACAACAGAGTTGGTTCTATCGAAAGACGGAACCCTTCTTCATCGGACTAAACAATATTTATGCCCAAGGTTTGGACTTCTTCTTGAAATACCGGTGGATATCCCTTATAATCTTTGGTATCACATTGGGACTTATCGGTTGGTTGTGGAATACCATTCCTGCAGAAATGGCTCCATTGGAAGACCGCTCACAAATCAGTATAAATACGCGTGGCCCTGAAGGTATTACTTATGAGTTTATCCGTGATTACACAGAAGATATCAACGCTTTAGTGGATTCTTTAGTGGATGATGTGCCGGCTGTGACCGCTCGTGTATCCAGCGGTTCGGGTAATATTCGACTGACATTGAGTGATATCCGTGATCGAGATTATACCCAAATGGAATTGGCTGAAAAAATCTCTGCAGCTGTAAGTGCTAAGACCAAGGCACGTTCCTTTGTGCAGCAACAATCAACCTTTGGTGGCAGACGCGGAGGTATGCCCGTACAATATGTATTGCAGGCAACCAACATCGAAAAGTTAGAAGAGGTTTTGCCGAAGTTTATGGAGAAAGTACAGGAAAGTCCCGTATTCCAAATGGCTGACGTTGATTTGAAGTTCAGTAAACCCGAAGCACGCATTAATATCAATCGTGACAAGGCCAGTGTAATGGGTGTGAGCACACGCAACATTGCTCAAACCTTACAATATGGATTGGCTGACCAACGTATGGGCTATTTTTATATGAATGGAAAGCAATACGAAATCGTGGGCGAAATCAATCGTCAACAACGTAATAAGCCTGTCGATTTGAAGTCCATTTATGTGCGCAGTGATAAAGGTGACATGATACAGATGGACAACCTCATCGATTTGGAAGAGGGTATTGCTCCTCCGAAACTCTACCGCTATAACCGCTTTGCATCAGCAACAGTTTCTGCAGGTCTTGCCGATGGAAAAACTATCGGCGACGGATTGGACGAGATGGACCGCATAGCCAAAGAGGTTTTGGACGACACCTTCCGTACTGCCCTTTCGGGTGACTCTAAAGAATATCGTGAGAGTTCATCAAGTCTGATGTTCGCCTTTGTTTTAGCCTTGGTACTCATCTATTTGATTCTGGCTGCACAGTTCGAGAGTTTCAAGGATCCGCTGATTATCATGTTTACAGTTCCCTTGGCTGTAGCGGGAGCACTGGTATTCATGGCCGTTGACGGACAAACCATGAACATCTATAGTCAAATTGGTATCATCATGCTCATCGGTCTGGTAGCCAAGAACGGTATCCTCATTGTGGAATTTGCCAACCAAAAGCAAGAAACAGGTATTGATCGTTTAGAAGCTATCCGCGAAGCGTCTATCCAGCGTCTCCGTCCCATCCTGATGACCAGCGTATCCACTATTCTTGGTCTTATTCCCTTGGCTTTTGCTACAGGTGAAGGTGCCAATGGACGTATTGCTATGGGTATTGCTGTTGTGGGTGGTATGTTGGTATCGACAGTTTTGACCTTGTTTGTGGTACCGGGTATATACCTATATATATCTACTAATAGAAGTAAAAAGAATAACTGAGAGTAATCCATGATACAGAGTTTAAAGAAATATATTTGGGCTGGTGCATTGTTTGCAGCAATCCCTATGCAGGCTCAGCATATCTACACACTGCAATCCTGTCTGAAGGAAGGATTGCAGAACAACTATTCCATCCGGATTGTACGCAATGACGAACAGATCGTCCACAACAATGCAACCATTGCCAATGCCGGGTATTTGCCTACGCTTGATTTAAGTGCTGGGTATAGCGGTTCACTGAATTCAACGGAGACCACCTCACGCGCTACAGGAGAAAAAGCCAGTGAGAACGGAGTATTCGACCAGACGCTGAATGCCGGTCTTTCGCTTAATTGGACAATATTCGACGGTTTGGGTATTCAGACTAACTACAAGAAGTTGAAAGAATTGGAACGGATGGGTGAAACACAGACACGCATAGCCATTGAAGATTTCATTGCCGAACTGTCTGCGGAATACTACAACTTTGTGCAGCAGAAAATTCGACTGAAGAATTTACGTTATGCCGTATCGTTGTCAAAGGAACGATTGCGCATCGTTGAGGCACGATACAATATCGGAAGTTTCTCACGCCTTGACCTTCAACAGGCACGCGTCGATTTCAATGCGGACCAAGCATCGTTCATCAAGCAACAGGAATTGTTACACAGTTCTCGTATCAGACTCAACGAACTGATGGCTATACGTGACATGAATGGCCCTGTTATCGTACAGGACACCATCATTATCCCCAACACATTGCTGCGCTTCGAACAATTGTGGAACAACACGCTTCGAACCAATGCCACATTGTTGAAAGCCGAACAGAACCAGGCATTAGCCAAATTGGACAGAAAGGCTGTGCTGAGTCGCAATCTTCCCTATGTGAAGGCTAATGCAGGATACGGTTATACGCACAACAAGTATGAAATGGGGGCTAATAAAAACCGTGACAACTTGGGACTGAATTTCGGTGTCACTGTAGGCATCAACCTTTTCAATGGAAACAAGCGACGTGAGAATCGCAATGCCAAAATTGCTGCAGAGAATGCCCGTTTGGAACGTGAAGAACTGGAACAGAGCTTGCGTGCCAATTTGATGAACCTATGGCAGGCTTACCAGAACAACATGGATTTGCTGAATCTCGAGCGCGATAATCTGATTGCTGCCCGCGATAATTACGAGATTGCTCGCGACCGTTACCTGTTGGGTGACCTTTCTGGTATCGAGATGCGCGAAGCTCAGAAGAGCCTGCTTGATGCTGAGGAACGTATCCTTTCGGCTGAGTATAATACCAAAATGTGTGAAATCTCCCTCCTACAAATCAGTGGAGGAATTACGGAATACTTAGGTTCGGATTGGTAAGGTCGGCCTGATGTTTGGACAAGCATTTGTGATGCGGCAATATATCTATTTGGATTTGCTAATCGCATCACAGATGAGTAGGTGTGTCAGCATGCTGCCTTCCAAATTTTTAGGCGCGGATTGCGCGGATTACACGGATTTATATTTCTGCTTTATCCCCCAAAGGATATGATTAATCTGTGTAATCCGCGTAATCGCGTCTAAAATGTTAATTATGACACACCCTCTTTTTCATTGATATATCACCGAAACTGATTAATTCCCCTTATCGGCAAGTTTCATTCCGTTTTTCGGGTGCAGATATAGTGTTTTTTTGCCGTTATCGGCAAGAATTGATAATCATCAATATGTCTTTGTCTTAAATACGGATGGACAGAGTGCTTTCTATGTCCTTATTCCCCTCCTCGAAGTTGCCCTGTGGGCAACTTCAAACATTGGAACTTCCAAAGAGGGTGAACAATTGATTTTGCAAGTGTAGAGAATGAAATATTGAGTATGGGATAGTTATAAACTATAGTAATATTTCTTAATTTTTGCCGCCATCAATTTTCTTCTTTTTTCAAGAAATTCATTGTAGTTGGTATAATTCATTTCTATTGTTTCTATAGGGACACAGTTTACTTCTAAATTGGCATAAAACTTATCTATGTCATTGATTAACCCTGATTGGCCAGGACTATCGGAAAGACAGCGATTTTTTGCTTCTGCAAAATATATATTAGGAGCTTTCTTGCCAATAGAAATATTAACTGGTCGGTCAAGGAATACATAGTTTGCTTCTTGATTATATTGGGTCTTATCAAAATGATTATCCACCAAATATTGTTTTGGGAAAATATGATGGACATCACCACCAAGTGTTATCAATTCTCTGACAGGTACATTATTGGAAAGCAAAGATATATCATTAAAGAATACTTGGGCTGCCAAAAAGACCAAATATGTAGGATTATTTGTTGATGTATAAGATAAATTCTGAACCAATGCGACATCCCAAAAATTGTCAGACAATTGTGCATCTTCTATTTCTTTCAAAATAGCGAGAACACCACTCTCATTAATCCGACGGATATCTCTTGCAAATGCAGATTCGGGCGAACTGCTATATCTTCCTGTAAGTACAGATAACACATACCATTTCTGAACATACCGTTTGATATCCTCTACAGGGACTTCACCCGATTCTTTAAGCAACAAGTAGATTGTATATGCAAAATCCAATGCCATATTAGAATTTACTAAACGTGAAGAGATAAAACCTGCAGATTTTATGGCAATCATGAATTGCTTGAAGTTGTATTCATTTATTACATTAAGTACACCGTCCGTAAAATCTTTATAGGTTTGTTCTACTATTTCTTCACAAAATTCTCGAGTCTCAAAATTTCGTCCTGACAATAAACTTACAAGGTCTGCAAGTTTTGCTCTTTTCAATTTGTGCATGAACGCTACGCGAATAACATCATCACACTCTGGATCATATACGGTTTCCGTATCATCTTTTAACCACTTTAGTTTTTGCAGATATGGGGTAGATGCAAAAGCTGTATCATGAGAAGCTATGTAGTCATAGAATGAAGGTACTACAGACAAATGGCTAAAATAATCAATGATTTTGCGTAATGTATTACCACCATAAATCTCATCAGCAGCAATCTTGGACATTACGAAATCACCTTGGCTCAATGCCGTTCCCTTTGAATTGATTCGTATAAAAATATCTGTAACGATATTGATATCAAGACTTTCAGACAATTCTATTACTCCAATCATTCGATTTGCAATACCTTTGACTTTTGAGATAATTCTTTCTAATTGCTCAGGCTCAATATCAGGATTGGCATTACAATACTTCGGTATAAATTTGAATGAAGAATAATCATCTTTAAATAATTCTGAAATATCAGGAATCCACCATTTACTTTTCTTTATGGCAGGCGTTGAAACCGCAAAAATCTCAGAATCAGTATTTCCATTTATTGCCGCAATAGGATTAAAAGCAATCTCTACGCGTTCTTCTTTATATTCACTATTGAAAATGGTTTTACCGGCAATAGCAGTCATTAATGCCGTAATACGTTGCTGGCCATCAATTAGGACCTTCTTACCTGAAGATATAGTTCCATCTTTTAGTTTTACGTTCGGATTTTTCCAAAGAATTATATAACCAGTAGGATAACCTTTGTATAATGAATCAATAAGGTCACGTACTTGAGTCTTTCTCCAAACAAAAGGACGTTGTATTTCAGGTATAGCAATATCGTTAGCTTTGATTAATCCCAAAATCGCACTGATTGATAATGGGTAATTTGAGTATTTTTCGTTTTCCATGTGGCGAGGTTTATATTATTATTGATTTGTAATGCTATTTATCCAATTCTTATGACGTTCATACCAAAGCAGATTCGACTTTCCAAGACGGGCTGTTTGGCGAGGATGGGCAAGACATAAGGCATTATAGGACATTCCATTTATGCAGAATTCAACCTCCTTTCCATAAGGCTCAATAGAGGAGAGTTTTCCTATCTCAGGTTTAAAGCGATATAAAAAGTATTTTATAGGTTCGTCACCAAGTAAGATAATCCGTTTAGCTCCAGATTTTTCTAATTCGCTTATAATCTCTTTGATTCTATGTTCATCAGCAATACATTTGGGTACTGGAGGAAAGTTGTAGCTAATGTCAACCTCCTTATCATAGGTTTTGAATAATGCTTTTTCTTGTGACTTGTTCTTTCGCGACTCGGGAAGAAGGTCGCAAAGCCACACATCATTACGTGTTAACCCTAACGGACGTAAATAATTCTCGTCGAGACAAATGCCCGAAGGTCCATTGAATGCTGTATCGGCAGGTTCAAGATACCCGTATTTTGGATTGAGGTTGATTTTTCTTATCACCTCTTTGACATATTCATTATTCCCTCGCCAAAAGATTTCAGGTTCACTTGCTACCGCCATTGCCCGTATGCGGAGTTTACCATCTGCACCATACCACTTTACGTGTACGGCACTAGCATAAACACCAAGGATGAACATCTTCTTTGGATGTCCATTGTCAACTTGTCTGACCGGTATTATCGGTTGCCCAAAGGGAAAGGTATATCTCATGTGTTTGTTATTTTTGCAAAGGTATATAAAAGGATTTAGTCAAACAAATATAATTGATTTTTAATCAAGATGAATAATATAAGTGGGTCTTTTGCTGTCATAACTACAATGTTAAATGATTATATGTGCAAAATTATCCATAAATAAAGTTCTTCTTTGCTTATAAATTCACAATCTTTCCCCGATTCCATTCACATAGGTTTATTTCCAATCATAATAGAACCTGATATTTGACCTTGGACAGATGCTCGTGGATTAGTTTTTACCGTTCTATCACCGAAACTAATAAGCTATCCCCATCCTGTCCAGCAACTCCTTGTAGCGGTCTTGGGCCGTCAGGCAGGTGTCCATCAGATAGCCTTTGATGTGGGGCCATTGTTGGAGGTCACGGTAATAAAACATCTTCAGGTCGTCGGTGATGATGAAGGGAATTTCTCCCGTAGCCAAACATTCCTTGAACATCAGCAGACGTCCTACACGTCCGTTACCATCTTGAAAGGGATGGATGGCCTCGAAGCGTTGGTGCAGGTCGATGATGTCCTCCAGTGTTTTCTGCTTCTTTCCGTTGTATGTGGTAAGCAGAGCTTTCATTTCTGTATGCACATGGTCGGGCGGAGTTGTTTCCATCCCTCCAACCTCGTTGGGAAGGCGCTTGTAATCACCCACGGCAAACCACTCCCGACGGGCGTCTGAGGTTCCGCTTTTTAGCGTGTAGTGCAAGTTCTTGATGAAAGTTTCAGTCAATTTTTCTGTCGCATGGTCAATGATGAGGTCGATGCATCGGAAGTGGTTGGTCGTCTCGATGATGTCGTCCACGTTCATGCTCTCTCCCGTGTTCATGCTGATGGTGTTTGTCTCAAAGATGTAGCGCGTTTGTTCATGCGTAAGGCGGCTTCCCTCCATGTGATTGGAATTGTAGGTAAGGTCAATCTGTGTACGGTGGTAGATGCTTCCTTTGATTCCGCTCTCCTTCTGTTGGCGCAGGAGGGTCAGCAAAGGGGGCGTTTTATGGCTCTTTCGTGAGGGCAGGGTAGCCTCGGTCGGGATATTCCAAGTTTTCCCCATGAGGAAAGCTCCCTCAATCTTCCCCGTAGCGCAATAGTTGCGTGCGGTGCGTTCCGATATGCCATACTTTGCGGCAAATTCTCCAACTGAAATATATTCCATACAAATCCTTTATCGGCAAGTTTTCGTTCCGTTTTCGGGTGCAAATATAACGATTTTTGCCGTTGTCGGCAAGAAATTAGAAGAAATGCCTTATCTTTGCACCCTCATCCTATCAACATTAAACAAATTTTATTCATGATAAAGAATCTGATATTTGACTTTGGGAAGGTGCTCGTAGATTACGACTTCGAAGCATTTTTCCGCCGATATATTACCGATGAAGAGAGGTGTCGGGCGTTTACACCGATACTTCACAATGTGGAGATACAACGGATATTCGACCGGGAGGAGCGACCTGTAGAAGAAATCATCGAAGAGATTATCTGCCAGAATAGGGAGTTTGAGGCGGAAATCCGCTTCTTCGATGAGCATTATCCTGAGATTGTGACCAACGAGGTGGAGGGAATGCGTGAACTGCTCATCCGGTTGAAGGCGGAGGGGTACAAACTCTATGGACTTACCAACTGGTGCAGTAAGGTCTATCTCACCATGGCTCAGTTTGAAATCTTCAAGTTGCTCGATGGGTACATCATCTCCTCCGAAGAGAAGGTCATCAAACCCGAAGCGGAAATCTATCACCGCCTCTTCAACAGGTTCAACCTGAAGCCCGAGGAGTGTATCTTCGCGGACGATCGGGCCGAAAACATCGAAGGAGGCAGGCGAGTGGGCATGGAGGGAATAGTGTTCACTGATGCGCGGCAATACGAACGTGAGTTAAGGATTCTTATAAACGGGAATCAAAATTAAGATAGCGACTATTGCGTTGAATATCAACAAGCTGTAGTTTCTTTGTAGTTCCTTTAAAAGGGAACGCGCGTTTCTGCGCTTGGGAAAAGCCGTTTCCTCAGTAGGGAAACGATAATTCCTCTATGAGGAAACGGAAGTTCCTCCGTAGGGGAATGAGAGTTTCCTATAAGAGGAAATCAAATATCCGCAAAGGGTAATAAAAATCCCGTCAAGAGAAAAGCTGATTTCGCTTGACGGGATTCTTCTTACGCTTATGCAATGGGGGTTATCCCCAAACAAGTACATACTTATGCTGGTCGAAATATTCATCCAGGGTCACTCCGTACTTGTTGGCCAACTTCACTATCAGTTGCTCTTCGGCATGGGTGAGCATGATTTCTCCTTTGCGTGTCTGATAGTAGCGTTTGCGCCCCATGCGTGACATGAGCGAGGAGCGGAAACCGCTTACTTGCCCCGATGGGATGGCATTTATGGTGCGGATGAAACCAAAAGCCCTGCGCTCCTTCTGGCTCTTCAGGTAGCATTTGTACTTTCCCTTCTGAGCATCCAACCACCTTGGATTCAAGACGTTGAGAAACATACTCTTGGCATTTGCATGGGAATACACCATTTGTCTGAGACAGGTGGTGGCGTGCGGACATTCTGTCTGACTGCACATGCCGAACATGGCCGGCATTTCGTTCAAATCGATTACTTCATTCATGATGTTTGCAATTTACTTTGGTTACAAGCTACAAAAATACAACATCGGTGACACGATTCAAAATATTTTCCCTTGTTTTTTCACTATTCACTCAAATGGACATCACTCCATATCCCGAATGAAGCGGATGTATTGGATGAACTCGTTGATGACTACTCCCAAAGCAACGAAGAAGAGAGCCGCTATGATAATGGAAAAGAGGTTGCAACCCAGGTATAGGGCCAGACAGACGAGGAGAAGAAGGAGGAGGGCGATACACTTTTTCTTGGTGAGGACACGCTTCTTGTCTGCTGATGCTTGAACGGATGAAAGCAGGTTCACCATGTCGCTGGTGATGATTTTGCTTGTTGACGGACGGCTGATTTCGATGTACGTTTTCATGTCTATGCCTGTTTAATCGTTAATGTTTTATTGTTTCTGGGTGCAAAATTATCCGCAACATGTCCCAAAACGTGGGACATGTTTGAACTTTTTTTCGAAAAAGAGAAAAAAAGTTGTTTTTCGCCAAGCAAAATCCGTATATTTGTCCGCACATATATAATAATGTATAGGAATCTATGAAAGCATCGGCAACATTCAAGGAATACATCTGGCTGGTGAATACCATACGCAAGGCGGGGAAAATCTCTTTCGCTGATTTGCAAAAGAAATGGTTGGATACGGATATGAGTAAAGGAATGGAGTTGCAACGCTCTACCTTCAACCGCCACAAGGATGCCATCGAGGATATGTTCGGCATCTACATCGAGTGTGAACGTCGTAACGGATACACCTACTACATCGGCAACGAGGATGTGCTGGCCGAGGAGTCGGTGCAAAACTGGATGCTATCGACCCTGTCGGTGAGCAACGATGTCGGCGAGAGCCTTTCCCTCCAAGGCCGCATCTTGCTTGAGTCCATCCCGTCGGAGTATGGACGGTTGGGAGAAGTGACTGAGGCTATGAAGAAGTGCGTGTGTTTGATAATGACGTACAAGAAGTATGGCAATGCCGAGCCGAAGGTGGTGACACTGGAGCCTTATTGTATCAAGTTGTTCAAACGTAGGTGGTAT
The DNA here is from genome assembly GCA_045647865.1 of Phocaeicola sp. Classification (GTDB taxonomy): domain Bacteria; phylum Bacteroidota; class Bacteroidia; order Bacteroidales; family Bacteroidaceae; genus Phocaeicola_A. The sequence goes on along the minus strand of JAZRMW010000063.1, from coordinate 24,313 downwards.
GTGTTCGGCCGGTTGCACGATGCAGAGGGGGACAGCTATCGCATCTATTCCTTCGACCGTGTCAAGGAGATTGAACTGACCGACTTGCACTATGAGTTGCCGGCAGACTTCAGTGCCAAAGAACTATTCAAGGATTACTACGGCATATTGCTGAGCCATGACACAGAGGCGGAACGCATAGTGGTAAGGGCGTATGGCAACGAACGGTTTTATGTGCGCGACCTGCCCATACACCATAGCCAGCAAGAGATTGGCGCAGGGGAGGGGTATGCCGACTTTGAATTGCGGATGCATGCTACGTCGGACTTCTGTAGCCATGTGTTGAGCCGTAGCAACCAGTTGCAGGTGCTTGAGCCTGCGTGGCTGGTGAAGAAGATTAAAGCGATGTTGCAGGATGCTTTGGAGAGGTATGGGGAATTTACGATTTAACGTGAGTTCGATATAAGAATTTCATATCGAACCCACGTTAAATACTCACAAAAAAGTTCTATCGGACACTAATAATTAAAACCTCGTCCCATACGGCTCAACCGTGTCCCTCATGAGATGTTATTTTGTCAAATCAATGCCGGCAGCCTTCAATCCTTTGGCAAGCAATTTGGCATTCAGTTCAGCACCCTTCTTAGAGAGGTGTGTATGGTCGTTCTTGTAATAGGCTGCAGCCTTCTTTTGTCCCTTCTTGTCGAGATAGTCTGCTGTCAGGTTGTGAAGGTCAACGAAGATACAACCCGTCTGTTCTGCCACTTGTTTGGTCCATAAAGCTGCACTGTTGTTGCGGCGTTCAATCTTGCCATTGGGCCATTCGTTACGCGGAGTGAAGCTGACCAAGATGGGAGTTGCGCCCTTCTCGCGAACGTCTTGCACGAACTTGCGCAGATACCATCCGAAGGTGTAGATAACCTTATATCGGCGGGTAGCTTCCATCAGATATACATGGCTGCTGTCAGCAATACCGTTGATGGCTGCACGTGCTTTGCCTGTATGGATAGGACCCATGTCGTTGTGTCCGAACTGGATAAATACATAGTCACCAGGCTGCAAACTGTTATACACCTCATCCCAACGTCCTTCATCCAAATATACACGGGCACTACGTCCGGCTTTAGCTTGATTGCAGAGTGTCACCTTAGTGGTGTCGAAAGCGCAAGCAGCCACGCTACCCAATCCCCACATACCGTCTTCATCGCTGTCCGTGTTCTTTACGGTAGAGTCTCCCGTGAAGAATACGACGGGTTTGCCCGGCTTGCGGTTCAACCCTTGAACAGTGGGAGTAACCAGTGGTTTCAGGTATTCTTTCAACTTCAAATCGGGGCAGGCGGCTATACCTTCAGCAGCAGAGCGGGCGTTGATGCGCGCTCCGAATTCACTGGTATGAATCTTGTCGCGATAGAACATGTAGTTTACCTTTTCGGGACCGAATTGTTCGTACTTGCGTGCCGTGATTTCTTCCAAGTTGATGAAGGGGACATGCTCATCGGCACAGACTTCCTTCAGCCATGGGGTGAAGTTGTTCTTCTTGCGGGTCAATACTCCTTCTGATTCCCAAGAGTTACGCGGAGTGAGCGACATCAGGATAGGGTATGCTCCCTTGCTGCGCACGTCGTTGATGAAGCGGCGCATGTATTCGCCATAGGTATAGACGGTCTCTTTGGCTCCAGTCTCCTTGATGGTCACGTTCAGTGAGTCTTTGCCTGTACCGGGGATACTGGCGCGGGCACGTCCTTCATCGTAAGGACCATTGTCGTTGTGTCCCAACTCGATGATGACCCAGTCGCCCTTCTGTACACCTTTCAACACATCGGGCCACAGGCGGTTGTAGAACGTACGGCTGCTGGTGCCACCCAAGGCGTGGTTCTCTACGGTGATGCGATTCTGGTCGAAGTATTCGCCGGCAAAGTATCCCCATCCCCATTGGCCGTTGTTACCATTACCCAACGTTCCGGTACGCATGGTGGAGTTTCCTACCAGGAAAAGCACGGGATTGTTCCCTTTGCGGCTCGAACCCGCTACGGGGCGTGCGGTATTGGCCTTGTTGAGGCTGTCGAGGGTGAGGTCCCTCACTTTGTTCACATCTTCCAATCCTCCTCTGCGAGGTCTTCTATTCTCTTGTGCCGTCATGCCCAGTGTCATGGCTATGGCTGCACAGCACAGCAGTAAGTGTTTCTTCATTTTAATTTCTTGATTTTTTTAGATGATTAGTTAATATATAGTGGGGCAAAGGTAGTGATAATTGTTTAGAAAGGGGAAAGATTTGACAACTTTTCTTCTTCTCGGGGTGTAAAAAGCCTGAACCGATGGCCATTGCCTTCGTCAAAGGAATGAAAGGAGCGTGTAAGGGGGCATACGTTCTTCCCCTGATTATATATCTCAACTTTCGCAAGTAGAGAAGTAGCAGGAGTGTAGGAGGTAGGAGTGTAGACAATGGTTTCGACTATGCAAGCAGCACTATCGTCTACACTCCTAAGCGAAGCATCACTCCTACACTCCTGTACTCCAGAAAGTTGAGCTTGCGAAACTTGGATTATATAATAATGTATGTGAGTTGAACCTCCCTATATAGTATTCGCTTCCATACTATATTCGTTGGCGCTTGTGGTTGCTGACAGGTGGAATGCATGATTATACACTCGTTCTGCATAAATATGCAAAACAGACCGTGTGAGAATCGCGTATATGGACGGGAACTTTTCTGGGAAGCTTTTTGAATGAATATTTGTATTTGTTTGTAAAACAGTATGTTGGATGCCCGTTGGTGCGTTGCTGGATACAACAAAGTCCCTGATTGCAAACTTCTGCAAAAAGGGACTTTATTTTGAAATCTTTACATCCGAAGTGGAGGAATGTTGACAAGATGATTTACTTCATCACCTTGCGGGTGAAGGTGCGTCCGTGGGCATCTTGCATCAGCAGGATGTTGAGTCCCTTTTGGAGTTCCTTCAGTTGAGTGCCATTGGCCGAGTAGATGGCTACAACTTGTGCTTCGCCAGTGGCTGAAAGTTCATCAATGCTTGCGGCATTGGCGTCCGTCAGGTTGCATACATCGGCATTGATGACGCGGCCGGTATTGGCATCCAATAACATGGCTACAACCTTTGCATTCAAGGGGTTGGACAGAGCTGCCAGCACACCTTCGAAACTGATGGTGGAGTTGATGGCTTGTCCGCTCTTGACATTGGCGGGGATGATGCCGGAGTATCCGTTGATGGATGATTGGCTTTCGGCCAAAACTGCACGGGCCACATCGTGGTAGGCAATCTGTACACTGGCTTGTCCGCCATACTTGCCATTCTTTCCCCAGTCGCCGTAGATGGGGTCGGTCATGTTGGCACGTCCGTTGGTCTGCATACCCATCAAACCGTCTTCCAACAGGACGTAGAACATGTTGGCCGCTACACCCGATTTGTTGACGGCATAGGTCACCGCCGTCTGGATGGTGAGGCTTCCGGCTTTGCGGTCGAACTCTGCTTTGGTGATGGCTACATTTGCATCGGCTTCGGTCTCTAACTCACTCAGTACCTGGTCCATCCATGACTCGTTTCCGTTTACAGAGGTGAAGGAGTATTCATAGGTGTCGGTGTTGATGACGATGGGCGAAGTGATGGTGTCGCGTCGGTTGATGCGGGCGGTGGGAAGGGCGGTTAGTCCGAGGGCTTTCATGTAATTGTCGTTGGCGTAAATGTCCTGATTGTGGATACATACAGGGATAATCTGTCCGGGCAATGCTTCCTGCATATGCTCGATGGCTACCATGCCGTCGGGGCAGTTGCTGCACCAGGTGCCGGTAACTTCTTCAATCACCACTCGTTTGGTTGTTTCGAACGCCAGGTTCTTGATGATGAAATCGGTGGTCTTGGTGTCTTCTCCTAAGATGACCCCTACGGTTACGGTGTTCTCTTCACCGATTGCCAATGGCATCATCTTGTTGAAAATGAACTCATAAGTGTCGCCTTTCTTGAGTTGGATACCGGTGGTACGGAGGGTGTCGCTCACGCTGTTGTCCTCGTTGTGGAAGAACACGGTGATGGCATCATAAGTGTGGGTGTCGTCCGTGATTTTTATGATACCGTTGATGGCCGTCTCTGTTTGTCCTACAACCGTGCTTTTGGTGTTGAGGGCCAGGAGGCAGCTACTCTTGTACACCACTTTGATGTTGTCAACGAAGATGGCACTTTGGTTGGTACATTGGTTGGCAAAAGCGATGTAGATATTCTTTCCGGCAAACTGCTCCAGCGGGAGGCGGTAGTGTGCCCAGTCGCCGGTGAGTCCTTCTTGGCTGCTTCCAGGTGTCGCTTGTTTGTCGAAGATGCAGATGCCTTCATTCTTGATGCGGGCCATGGTCTCGTTGGTCAATCCTGCATACACGGCATCGTCGGCATAAATGTAAATTTTCAGGCTGTCCTTTTTGTTACTCAAATAGGATTGTACATCAAAATCGAGGTAACAGAATGCGTTAGGAAGGAATATCTGATTGGTGACCATCCAGTCATCAGACTTTCCTGCAGGAGTGTACATGGAGATACTACCGGCACAGTAGTCATACGTGTTCTCATCTTCGCTGATGATGAAGTACCACGGGGTGTTATCGGCATCGAATTGCCATCCTTTGGCTGTATTGTTGGGCGTCAGGTGGTCGCCTTCGTACAACATGAAGTTGGTGTACGAAGTAGAAGGGTCGGTGAAGTCATCAGCAAAGAGTAATGTGTCAGCTGGCGGCTCGGGCACGTAGGCTCCTACATAGTTGTAGGCAATTTCTTCGTTGGCGCAACCGCCAGTGATGTCGGTCACTGCTCCGGCGGGGATTTTGACAATGTAGTTGATGCCTTTGAACAGGTTGCGCTTGGTTCCTGGATATGCTGCCAGCATGTTGCCTGAGGTGGCCAGTGTAAGGTCGCTGATGGGGGTGGAGATTCCTTCCTGATAGAGGGCACCTTTACTGTTTGCAACCAATTCAATTTCGGTGTCGAACTGCATGGTGACAGGGACATTGTAGCTGAGGGATGCTACTTCTGTGCCGTTTTCAAGATTCACGGCTACTACCTTCACGGGTTTCTCGCTACGGCCAACGTAGGTGACTTCTATGTCGCGGTTGTATGTGTCGGTTTCTCCCAATCGGAAGGTACCGGCAGGAATCTTGACGATGTATTTTACACCATCTTCCAACTGTGTATTGCGGAAGTTGATGTGGAACGACGTGCATTTGGCTGATGCATCTGTCGGGGCAATGTTTGCCGAAAAACGTAGGGGAGTGTCGCTTCCCTCCTTGTACAGGGCGGCTTGCATGCCACTGACAATCGTGGGTGCTTTGTCGAACGTGACGGTGAGGCTACGGAAATAGGAGAATGAGGAACCTGCCTTGGGGGTGACCGTAGAGCGTGCCAACAGGTTTACTCCTTTGGCAGCCTCTTCCATACTCTCGGGAAGGGTGACAACGTAGTTTCCTTCGTTCACTGCAATGCAGGCAATAGTACGTCCGTCGGCTGATGTGGAAACTGCAAGACCGGAGTTCTCTACGCCACTGGCCGACATGAAGTCGATACCGTAACGTTCGCTCAAAATCAGTTCGAGGTTGTAGTAATATCCGTCAATGAAGAACATCAGTGTGCGGTAGGGATTCTCGATGGGGGTACCAACAGCCATCAAACCATTGTTGAAGATGGTGGTGGCACCTGTTTCGTGGTGTTCGCTGGTTGTGTAGGGAGTGAACTCCTTGGTACGGGTATTGTAGCGATAGGGGATAATCTGCTCGTCGGGGAATTGTGAACCTTCAATGGGGGTTATCAGACGTGCTTTTCCTGCTATCCATTCACCGCTTGTGCTCATGCAGGCTGTGGTAACGGTACTGCCAGTGGAGAAAAACTGGTCCGTGCCGATGATTTCAGCCTTTTGTTCATTGACGTAATAGACATAGTGCTGGATTTCAGCAGGGTAAATGTAGTGCAATCCTCCGATAATAACATTTCCATCAGCAGAAATGTCTATCAGGCGACTTAATTTGTATCCGAATCGACCGGTAGGGATATTGGGGAGTTCCACCAATTCTCCATTTTTCCACATGACAGGGTGTTCTTGATAGCCACCATCAAAATCCATGCTGTTGTTGGTAACGGTACCCACCATGCACGAGCCGTCAGGGGTAGTGGCAATGACGTGTCCTCGTGGGGTGGCAATGGTGGCCGGTGTGGGTAGGTATTCCCAGCTGACATTGCCATTGTCTCCTATGTGGCAGATGGCTGGCTTTCCTCGGTGAGAACCAACGGCCATTTTTCCATCATCCGTAATGTCGAATACACCACAGTCCGGGGATGACAATTTGTCCGTTTCGCTGAGCAGCGACAAGGCGGTTCCTTTGGCGATATCCAACAGATAGGGATAGTTATCCAGCGTTGCATCGTTTGCATCGACATTGCTGGCTACACCCCACAGACCATTGTCAGATAATTTGTTGATGTAGGTAGTTTCTGAAAATGCAAATCCTTGTACGCGTGCTGATGTTGGTTTTTGAGCAGTTACTGTCAAATAAAAAAAACTCTGTAAGAGCCAAAATGAAATGAATATTTTTCTCATATTTATGTTTTTTCGTAGTTTTGTGTGTTAAAACGTTGGCAAAAATATGCTAATTTGATAAAATGTCCAACAAATTGCGGTTTTTTAACTCAAAAGTGATTAATTATTCAGCCTTTATACCTATTTTTGCATCCGAAATATGAAAAATAAGTAAAAAACAATGAAAAAGATTTTGAGTTTGGCGTTGTTCGCCTTAATGAGTGTTGCCATGTATGCACAACTTCCTTCGGTGAAATTGAAGACCCTTGAAGGAAAGACTATTGACACTGCAAAACTGAGTAACGACGGAAAGCCCTTTATTATCAGTTTTTTTGCAACTTGGTGCAAACCTTGCAACCGTGAGTTGAAGGCTATTCACGAAAACTACGCCGATTGGCAGGATGAAACAGGTGTGAAGGTGATAGCTGTTTCTATTGACCAAGCTCATCAGATAGCCAAAGTCAAACCGATGGTTGACGGAGCAGGTTGGGAGTATGAAGTGTTGCTCGATCCGAACAGCGATTTCAAGCGTGCTTTGGGAGTGAACATGATTCCCCATGTCTTCATTATCGATGGCAATGGCAAGATTGTTGACCAGCGTAGCGGATATACAGAAGGTGCTGAAGAGCACTTGATAGAGAAGGTGCGCGAGCTCGTTGCTGAAAAGAAATAACTAAACCACTTTGGTTTACAAAAGGAGTAAAGAATATTAGAGAATGTTGAAGTTAACACGAATGGTTGCCATATTTGGTATGGCAATAATGTCTGTCGGCCTTGCCGCACAGGAAGGTGTCACTTTGAACGGTAGTGTTCAGAGTGACATTTTGCTGCCTCAAGAGGACCATGCTATCGGAACAAAATACGATAGTAATTCCGATTTCCTGACCAATACGTATGCAGACCTTTACTTGCGTAGCCGATGGGTGGATGCCGGTGCACGATTGGAGTATATGGATTATCCTCTTCCGGGTTTTGAACGCGATTTCAAAGGGTGGGGTGTTCCTCACTTGTATGTGAAAGGACGGGTTGGAAATGGTTTGGAAGTTACTTTCGGAGATTTTTACGACCAGTTTGGTAGTGGATTTATCTTCCGTGCTTACGAAGAGCGTAGTTTGGGTATCGACAACTCTATTCGTGGTCTTCGCTTGAACGTTTCTGCTATCGATGGATTGAGCCTGAAGGTGTTGGGAGGTCTCCAACGTCGTTATTGGAATTGGGATGATGAGGCTATTGTCGGTGGTGCCGATGCAGAGTTGAATATCGACCGCTTCAGTAGCAAGATGCAGGATAAGGGCATCAACTGGATGGTAGGTGCTTCGTTTGTGGGGAAGAAGGAAGACGATGAAAATATCATGGTTAATCCGGTTCAACGTTTGAACTTACCCGAAATGGTGACGGCATTTGATGTTCGTAGCCGCTATCAGCAAGGTAACTATAGTTTGATGGCCGAATATGCCATGAAGAGCCAAGACCCATCGTTTGACAATGGCTATATATATAAGAAAGGGAATGCCTTGATGCTTTCAGCTTCGTATTCAAAGCGTGGCATGAGTGCTTTGGTGCAAGCCAAACGCAGTGAGGATATGTCCTTCCGGAGCCGTCGTTCGGTGAATGGTACCAGTGCGTTCTTGAATCATATGCCTGCTTTTGCCTATCAGCACACGTATGCCTTGGCAGCTCTTTATCCGTATGCAACACAGATGGCAAATGGTGAATGGGCCATGCAGGGTGAGTTTGGCTATACGTTCAAGCGCAAAACTCTTTTGGGAGGCAAATACGGAACGAACCTCAAACTGAATGTGAGCTACATCCGTGCCATTGATCGTCAGCCTGTGACCGACGGAAAACTGATGGGTACAGATGGTTACACTTCTTCATTCTTCAAGTTTGGTGATGAGACCTACTATCAAGATATTAATCTCCAGTTAGAGAAAAAAATCTCCAGTGCCTTCAAAATAAATTTGATGTACATGAACCAACGATACAATCAAGGAGTGATTGAAGGACATGGGGGTATGATAAACTCCGATATCTTTGTTGGCGAGGGTAAATACCAATTCAACAAGAAACTGACACTCCGTGGTGAGTTGCAATATCTGACCACTTCGCACGAGAGTGGCGACTGGATGTATGGATTGCTCGAACTCTCTGTGTTGCCTTACCTGATGTTCACTGTTAGTGATATGTATGGTAAACCTGCCATCAATGGTGGTCTTGCCTATGGCGAAAAGGAGCATTATTACATGGCGTCTGTTACCTTCAACTACAATGCCCATCGTATTATGGCCGGATATGGTCGTACACGTGCCGGATACAACTGTTCGGGTGGTGTATGCCGCTATGTACCTGCCAGCAAGGGCGTGAATATTTCCTATAATTATAGCTTTTAAATGATATGAAGAAACACCTTATATATATAATAGGTATAGCAGCCACACTTTTTACGGCATGCGAAAATATCTCTGAAGATGAACGTTTCTTGGAGGTTGAAGGAGTGACAGCTCAACGGGTGGTGCTTTTGGAGGATTATACCGGACAGGCATGTGTGAACTGTCCAGAGGCTCATAAGGAAGCTACGGCTTTGCATGAACAGTATCACGATAACTTGATTGTTGTCGCTATGCATGCGGGTGCACAAGCTATTCCAGCTCCGGCTGGGTTGAAACAGCCGGAAGGTGATGAATATGCTGATAACTATGGTGTGAAAACATATCCAATTGGCATGATCAACCGTCGTGGAGGATTGAAGGATTATACCGCTTGGGGAGGCATCGTACGTGATGAAATTCAGCGTGAATCTTCATTGAATATATCTGTAAACGCTTCTGTTTCTAATGGAAAACTGAGTGTAGAAACTGATTTGTTAGCTTTAGAAACTTTGTCTGGTAAATTGCAATTGTGGGTACTTGAAGATGGAATTGTAGCACCTCAAATATCTCATTCTGGAGCTAACCCCCAATATGTTCACAATCATGTCTTTCGTGATGCTCTCAATGGTACATGGGGTGAAGATGTAACCTTGTCATTGGGTGAACAACAGATTATTGAACATAAAAATATTGAATTGGATGCATCTTGGAAAACCGAGAATCTCTCTGTGGTTGCTTTCGTGTATAATAACGACGGTGTGATGCAAGCTGCTCAATGCAAGGTAACGATTAACGAATAATAATAATAAAATCAGATAATATATGAAGAAAATCTTTACTCTTTTGGCTGCCATGGCGTGCAGCTTTGCTTCTTTCGCTCAAGATCTTCAGCTTGAGACGAAAGATGGACAGGTCATTGAAAATGGTTCGACTGTAACCATTCAAGGCGAAATGGTTGACATGATGATTTGGGGACAGTTTGAGTCCAATCTCTATGTCCGTAACTTGACTGAGAAGAATCAAGGTGTGTATGCAGAAATGAAAGTTGTCAAAGGTAGCTCTCAGATTTGTTGGGGTGGTTCATGTGTTCCCGTTATGGAAGGCAATAGCCATACTACAGGTTTGGGAGTTGTTAGTGCAACTTCTTCCACAAGTTTGTTGATTGAAACGTTGGTGATGGAACCTGGATTCATGGATGCTGTAGTAACATGTACGATTGAAATCTCTGTTTGGACGAAAGATAAACCAAATGAAAAGATTTCAGCAACAGTGACTTATACCAATGACCCAGCGTCGAATATTGAAAATGCAAATGTGAATTCTCCCGTAGTGTATGCTAAGGACAATGTTTTGTATTGCAACGGTGCAGCAAACTCTCAGTTGCAAGTGTTCAATGTGGCTGGTCATTTGTGCAAAAGTATTCGTTTGACAAGCGAATCAGAGAGCCTGTCTCTGGAAGGTATGACCAAGGGACTTTATATCTACCGTGTGGTAGCAGCCGGCAAAAAAGCTGAGAGTGGAAAATTCTTGGTGAAATAATGTCGGAGGATTCAAAACTTAAAAAACAGAAAGAATATAAAGAATATAGAGATGAGAAAACAAATCTTTTTATGGGTTTTGTCCCTCATTATGCCTCTCGGAGCTTTTGCGCAAGTGACAGCTTCGGGTACAGTCATTTCGGGAGAGGATGATTTCCCTATTATCGGTGCAGCTGTCCAGTGTAAGGAAGCTCCTACGGTGGGTACTGCTACGGATATGGATGGAAACTTTACATTAGAGGTTCCGGCTGGTGTATCTAAGTTGATAATCAAGTATCTCGGTTTTAAGGATCAGGAAGTGACTCCTAAGGCTGGAATGAAGATTATTCTTCAGACTGAGTCAGAAGTGATAGAAGACGTAGTGATAACCGGTTTCCAGAAGATTGACCGTAAAATGTTTACGGGAGCAGCTCAGAAGGTTACTGCAGAAGAAGCCAAGATTGATGGTGTGGCAGATATCAGCCATGCGTTGCAAGGACGTGTAGCCGGTGTGACGGTACAATCCGTTTCTGGTACCTTTGGTGTGGCTCCTAAGATGCGTGTACGTGCGTCTGCATCACTGTATGGTAATACACAACCCTTGTATGTGGTCGATGGTGTGATTCTGGAAGATGTACAGGAGATGACGGCTGATGAACTCTCTTCGGGTGATGCTTCTACGATGTTGAGTTCGCGTATTGCCGGTATCAGTGCCGAAGACATTGAAGATTTCCAGGTTTTGATGGATGCCAATGCCGTAGGTCTTTACGGTGCACGTGCCCGTAATGGTGTGATTGTCATCACGACCAAACGTGGTAAGAAAGGACAATCATCCATGTCGTATTCAGGTGAGTTCACCTATCGTTTGCGTCCTTCTTACTCCCAATATGACATTATGAATTCTCAAGATCAGATGTCTGTGTATCAGGAAATGAAACAAAAGGGTTTTTTGTATCATGCAGACATGTCTTCTGGTCGTGTGCAGAATGGTGGTAGCTACTTCCTGATGAACGACATGATTTATAAGGGATTATTGGCTAATACTCCTCAAGCAATTGCCGCTTATGAGCGTAATTTGGAGAGAGTAAACACCGACTGGTTCAAGGAATTGTTTGAACAGAATGTACAACAATACCATAGTTTGAGTATCACAGGTGGTTCAGAGAAGGGTGGTTATCGTGCCTCTTTGAGTTATCGTGGTGACCCGGGATGGACAAAGGGAAACGAATTGGATTTGTACACTGCTTCGTTCAATTCTACTTATGAGTTGAGTAAGAATTTGAAGTTTACGATGCTTTCCAATGCCTCTTATCGTAATCAAGTAGGTCCTGGTACAGAGGACCGTAATATGAATGTCGTGACTGGTGAGTATGAGCGTGACTTTGACATTAACCCTTACAGTTATGCGGTTACTACGAGCCGTACGATGTCTCCTTATGACCAGAACGGTAAATACCAGTATTATCGTCAGTCTTATGCTCCTTTCAATATCTTGAGTGAGTTGGAGAACAACATCATGGAAATGGAGCAGTTTGATGTGAAGTTGCAGGGAGAATTGGAATGGAAACCGATGAAGGAATTGACTTTGACAGGTTTGTTGGCCTATAGTGCCAATGTTTTCCAAACAGAGCACAAGATTTACGATAACAGTAACTATGCCAATGCTTACCGTGCGGCTGATGATGCTACGATGGCAGGAAGTAACAAGTTCTTGTATAAGGATCCCGAAAATCCCGATGCTTTGCCTGAAGTGGTGATGAAGGACGGTGGTTTCTACAACACCAAACGCAACACGATGAATAGTATCTACATGCGTGCAACGGCCAATTATGATAAGATTATCGGTGAGGATTTCCGTATCAATCCCATGGTGGGTATCGATGTGAAGCGTACTGACCGTACCGCTAACATGTTCAATGGTTATGCATTTTCATGGAGTGGTGGTAACTCACCTATGTTGGATTGGCGTATGATGCAGGATTTACTTGTTAAAGGTGCTGAATATTATGACTATGGTGAAGGATATGACCGTCAGGTCGGTATGTTTACCACAGTGGGTATGTCATTGAAAGACAAATATACGTTGAACTTGATTGGCCGTTACGATGGTTCTAACCGTATGGGACGTACTGACAATTCTCGTTGGTTGCCTACTTGGAGTGTCAGTGCCAAGTGGAACATTAAGGAGGAAGAGTGGATGAAAGAACACGAGGTGTTCTCATCTTTGGCGCTTCGTGGTTCATACGGTCTGACCGCTGATTTGGGACCTATCAACAACTCATACGTTATCTATTATTACAACAATACATGGCGTCCGTTGACAAATCCCAACATGTCTGATGAAGAACCTTCGCTCTACATCAACCAGTTGGCCAATGATGATTTGACTTGGGAAAAACAGTATGAGTTGAATATTGGTTTCGATATGGGTTTCTTGAACGAACGCATCAGTACCAGCACCAACTTTTATACCCGTAAGACTTTCGACATGATTTCTCAAGTGCAGAACTCGGGTGTCGGTGGACAGTCTTGGAAATGGGGTAATGTAGGTAAAGGTAAGGCCTGGGGTCTTGAAACGACCATCACAACTCAGAATATTGTAAGCCGTAACTTCAATTGGAGTACCCATTTCACTTACTCTTATTCAAAGGATAAGGTAACTGACTTGGATGCTATCTATAATGCTATCGGAATGTGTATGCCTGAAGGTGTGCCTTTGGAAGGAAATGCTTTCCATGGTTTGTATTCTTATCGATTTGCAGGCTTGTCAGAAGAAGGTTTCCCCATGGTTTATAACCATAATGGTGTAAAGACCAGCACAGACATCAATTTCCAGGATCGTAACGGACAAGGATATCTTAAGTATGAGGGTAGTGTTGATCCTTCTGTTACAGGAGGTTTGCGCAACTCTTTCCGTTGGAAGAATTGGAGTGCTGATGTCTTCTTCTCTTATCAGTTCGGAAATAAGATTCGTTTGAATTCTGAGTTCGCATCTTCATACAGTGATATGAAAGCAATGAGCAAGAGTTTCAACAACCGTTGGATGGTTCCTGGAGACGAGTATAAGACAAATGTACCTGTCATTGCTTCGTCTCGTCAGATCTCTACAATTGCAGGACTTGAGTATGGATACAATGCTTACAACTATTCAGATGCACGTGTGGCAGACGGTGGTTTCATCCGTTTGAAAGAAGTGGCATTGTCTTACAACTTCACTCAGCCTTGGGTGAAGGAAATTGGATTGAACAATCTGACTTGCCGTATGACTGCTTCTAATCTCTGGTTAGTATATAGTGATTCGAAGTTGAACGGACAGGATCCTGAGTTCGTACAGTCTGGTGGTGTAGCAATGCCTACTCCCAAGCAGATCACGTTTAAGATTAGTACAAATTTCTAATATAATTCACAGTTGAATACAATGAATAAAAGATTGAAATATTGGTTGTGTCTTGCCGTATTGTCCGTTTCGTTTGTTTCTTGCGAAGATTTCTTGGACAAGGACCCGGATAACCGTGTATATTTGGATACACCTGAGTTTATCGAGAACTTGCTTGCTACTGCTTATCCCGAGGCTGATTTTGCTTTTGCTGAGGCTATGTCGGACTGTGCAGGAGACCGCGGATTGGATGCTATTTTGGATGACCCCGAAATACAGCAGTCTTATTTGTGGGGTAATGTCGTGGAAACATGGCAAGGTACTCCTGCCTATTATTGGAATGAGGCTTATAAGGCTATTGCAGCAGCAAACCACGCTATGGAAGCTATTGAAGAATTTGAGGCCAAAGGTCGTACTGAAGATGTTCGTCATGCTCGTGGTGAAGCATTGCTTTGCCGTGCATACGCCCATTTTATGTTGGTTAATGTCTTTAGTATGCCATATGACCCTGCTACTGCAGATGTGGAATTGGGTATCCCTTATGTGACCAAACCCGAAACGACATTGAATCCTTCATACGAGCGTGAAACGTTAGCTGAAACATACCGTTTGATTGAAGCTGATTTGACAGAAGGTTTGGAACTGTTGCCTGCCAGTTATGAAAAAGCTCCGGCTTATCACTTTACCCGTAAGGCTGCTTATGCATTTGCATCGCGTTTCTATTTGTGGAAGGGTGGAGAAGCTAACTTCTTGAAATCCTTGTTGTATGCCAACAAGGTGTTGGGTGATGTGAAAACTGATAATCCGTCTAATATGTTGCGCCAAATTAATGATCCTTCAAGTGATTATATGGGCGACTATTATGATGGTCAGATGCTATATACCTCATCAGCGGAGCCTGCCAACTTACTTTTGGTTGCTGCAGCATCAAATATGTACTACCAACCTTACTGGAGATATGGCATGACAGTGGCTATCCGTACAGAATTGTATAAAAATGGTATTTTTGGATATGGTTGGGCTTATCAGACCAGTGGTGGTTATGACTATATAATTCACCGTCCGCTTTGGACCTATTATTTCCAACAGGATGGATTGAACGCCAACTATGGTGTAATGATTTCATCTATTCCTTTGTTGACAACAGAAGAGGTCTTGCTGAACCGTGCAGAGGCCAATGCTTTGTTAGGAAACTATGAAGATGCATTGATTGATATGAATACATTCCTTGCAAATCGTTTGAATAAGAATAAGTGGGATGGCAAGCGCGTTACAGATGCTGAGGTAAAGAACTATTTTGGTATCAATCCTCAGAATTTGCCGGCTTGGCGTGAATATATCACTTATTTCCCCTATTTCTGTGATTTCACAAATGAGGAAAATTTGGATAAGTTTGCCTATTTGAATGCTATTTTGACGATGCGTAAGGCTGAATTCTTGGGAACAGGACTTCGTTGGTTTGATGTTCGTCGTTACAACATTCCTATTGTGCACATGTCTGTTACCCATCCCACTGATACGTTAGTAGTTGGTGATCGTCGTCGTGCTTGTCAGATTCCTGACCAAGCTCAAGGAAATGGAATCAAACCTAATCCTGGTAATGATGTCATTCCTGAGAGTGCAAAGAATGCGGCTGTCCAACTTCATTCTAAAGGATGGGGTGGTATCATTTCTCCTAACAATAAATAAGTAGAATTATGCAGAAAAATCAGATAAAAAGAATTTTTTGGTTGATGCCCTGCTTGATGTTGGGGTTGTCATCATTCCTCTTTACTGCTTGTGATGAGGATGAAATAAGCGGTTCTATCATTGAGATGCCAGAATCTGCAATGTGGGACACAACAGAAATAGGTAAGTATATTTACGAAAACTTCACCAAACCCTATAATATTCGTGTTGTATATCGTTGGGAAGATGGTCGTCAAGACATGGGTAAGAATCTGACTCCTGTAAAGGAAGAGAAGATGTTGCCTTTCCTCTCCATGTTGAAACGGGTATGGATGGACCCTTATATTGAATATTTGGATTCTGCCGATTTCGCCAAATTTACAATCAAGGAAATGTTGGTGGTTGGTTCTCCTGCACTCAATGAATCAGGAACTGAAACCAAGGGATTTGCAGAGGGTGGACGTCAAATATTCCTCTATGATGTAAACAGTCTTTCACCCAGTAATGTAGAAGAGTTTGTGATGTATTTCCATACAATGCATCACGAGTTTGCTCATATCCTTCAGCAGAACAATAAGGATTATGATGGTGAGTACCGTGTGCTTTCTAAGGGACTTTATACTTCTGCTTGGACAAATACAACCAACGATGCTGCACGTGAGGAGGGTTTCATCACTGCTTATTCAAAAGCTAAGGAAGATGAAGATTTCGTGGAAATCCTCTCAGTGAAACTGGTGAATTCTCCTGCTGCTTGGAACTACTTGATTGACAAGAAGGTGAAGAGTGATTCTGCCCGTAAGATTATTCGTGAAAAGGAACGTATCGTGGACGAATGGATGAGGGACGTTTGGGGTATCAATGTCAACAAGTTCCAAGATGCCGTGTACAAGGCTATCAAGGCTGAATTGGGTTGGCCTGAAGGAAGAGATTACATCCACGATGGCAACTTTATTATAGGTGAAATTATTAACGGTGAGGTTGAATTGTATTGATATGAAAAAGTTTAAATATATATTGCCTTTTGTGGCAACATTGTTCCTTGCAACAGCTTGTGACGAAGAGGACTATCGCAATCCGAGTCAGATTGTTGGTGAATACATCAGTGAGCATAAGGAGTTGTTGACTTCTTCTGAGTTAGGATGGCGTTTTGACTATTCACCTGATGACACTCAGTATGGTGTTTATACATTCTTGATGAAATTCCACGAAAATGGTCGTGTTACAATGATGACCGACAAGAATTTTTTCTATCTTTATGCGAATGAGGATGATTTGCAGAAACCTTATGTTCCTCAAGAATCTGATTACACCATTCAGCAGTCAGAGGCTCCCGTGTTGACATTTGCGACCTATAACTTGATTACCAAGTTGGCTGATCCCGAACTGAATGTTCCTGGTTATGGTTGGAATGGTGAGAACGATTTCATCATTATGGGACACAGCGAAGCGGGTGATACCATTTATCTCAAGTCGTTGAAGGCACAGAAGAGATGTTTCATGGTAAAGAATACGGTTGAATGGGATACCTATTTTGATGGAGTAAACAACATGATAGAAACATTTGAAGCAGGAAATTCATTCTTCCGCGATATCGAGGTAGAGGGATGTGATCCTGTTGTGATGACAGACTTCAATATGACTACTCGTATGGGTGTTGTGTACCAGCAGATTGACGGTAAGGTCAAGACTGATTTATGCCGTTTCCGTTTTACTCAGAACGAAATTCGTTTGGAAAAACCGTTGTACATTGGTGAAAATATCGAGATTACTCACTTTAAACACAGTGCAACCACAAACGACTTCTTGGTGAATGGTATAGAAGGCTCTACCATCAAGAATGCTGAAAATGGTCGTCCCAAGATGACATTTGATGTACAGGATAAAGTGTTCAAGGGAATCTTTGAAGAGGAGATTGACGGTATTATGGTTGAACGTGACGACATGTATCAGTTCGATATTCATCCCGAGGAATGTAACGATCTGTGGTATAATTTGGCCCGTAATATCAAGAACTACCTCTACATGTTGGTTGTACCTGGATACAATAAAGACTATTACGTAGGTCTGTATGCAGAGTTGCCTGATGCCGGAGGTCGTACCCAGACTGTCATTGCACAGGTTCAGATTAATTATTCATGGTCAACATTCGCTACTGATGAAATTACTTTCCGTGGTATTGCTACCAATACATTGCTCTTTGCCGGTACAGACACTGAGACTGGTGAATTTGCGATTGACTCTCCTTTGGCATTGGAGTTTAAGGAGCAGGTGGGTGATGCATTCGTGGCATATCTCAATGGTGTGTTCGGATCTAACCGTGAGAGAATCAATTGTGTAGTTGTCCCATCTGACGAGGATCGCTATTTCAGTTTCGTGAATAAGGAAACTGGCGGCTATCTGGGAATTATGAAAGCATATTAATCACTATTAGGTAAAAAATAAAAAACGAGAATTATTATGTCAATGACAAAAATGAAAATGGTAATGGCAGGTCTCTGTCTGGTAGCTACATCCGTGTGTGCGCAATTGCCGAAGGGGAATGTACCTACACAGAGAATTGCTCCTGCAAAGATTTCTGTTGAACAGTTGAAGGAGAAGTTGAATACAGTGAAGATGCACAATCCTTCCCTGAAAATGAATAAGGTGAACCTTTCTAACAAGGTTATGAAGCCTATGACTGGTATTATCCCGGGAACTAAGCAAGTAATGACTCGTGCAGGAGAGTTCAAAGCCTATTACGAAATGCCTGCAGGTCTTTATAATATCAAATCTGGATTGGAGTACATGGAGGGAGTTTACTCTCGTCATGGTATTTTGGCACCTATTTATCAAGATATTGTGTACAAAAATGCATCAACTAATGCTGCATATATTGATTGGTATATCAATAATACGGTGGTGGTAAATGAAGATTCTATTGTAGCTACCTATGTTCCTGGTAGTGAGACCTTTTATTCTCCTATGCCTGAGTTGACAGCTTATGCTCCCAATGGTCAAGAAGAAATTTATCAGTATGGCTATGCCAAGGACTATGAAACAGGAAAATATACTGAAGGTCAAGCAGTAAATCTTGGTTATGGTTATGTCCACAATTTGGATGTTGGTGCCGAGAGTTTCTACAATACTTACATGAATACCATGAATGGTTATTGGACACAGATGCTGTTCGGATACCATGAAGAGAACAAAGCTGACTATTTCGAAATATTCGAAAAACCCTTCCATCCTGTATTCTTGAACTCTATTTTTACGTATGTAGCAACTCCTATTGGTCAAAGCATTGCCAATGTTGATTTCTCGATTTATGTAATGGAATTTGATGAGGTTGCCCAAAGTTGGACTAAGGCTTCTGAAACTGTTTCAGCCAAACCTATAGGCTTGATGGGAAGCATGGAAGAGTGCGATGTTTGGAGCCTTGAAATTCGTTTTAAAAAGCCTATACTTGTTGACGAACAGTTTGCTATTGTTCTCAGTGGTCCTCAAGATGGTAGTGTATATTGGGCATTTATGTATCAGGATGATCGTGACCTTTATTCAGGTAAGGTAACAGCAGGATACATTCCTCGCGAAGGTAATTATGCCGGATACTTGACTCCGTATGCTATGCAGCCTGAAGGAGCAACTGAACCGATTGCTTATCCTGCTTCTCTGGATTTGGGTGTTGAAATGCTTATGCCTTATAATATGGCCTTTGATCCTACAACATACGATTTCGTAAATTACGGTGGATATACTCCAATTCCTGCAGAGGGTTTATATGCTCCGATTCTTTTATGGAACTGGGAAGCCTATTTTATGGGAGCTGACGCGAAAATGTCTATTTCCTCAAATGCTGATTGGTTGCGTGCCGATATCACAAAGGTGGCAGAAAGTGCAAACATCTTTTATGGCATCGACATCATTGCTGATCCTCTTCCCGAAGGTGTGGCAGGTCGTCAGGGAGTTCTCACCTTCACCGATGGTCAAGGATATCAGTCAACTTGGACATTTGTTCAAGGTGATGAGGCTGCCGGTATTGAAAAGGTTACAGTGGAATATGACTCCAATGCTCCTATCTACGACTTGACGGGTCGTGTGGTAAGCAATCCTACAAAAGGTCTTTATATTCAGAACGGACAAAAAATACTGGTAAAATAATCTGTAGGACTTACCAATGTAGTTGAAATCTCCTACAAAATATTAATAGGCAGAATCATTTATCCTTGATAGAGATAAATGTATTCTGCCTATATCTTTGATATATGATTCCTTTCAGTTCTGTGAATTGTAAAATAACGTGATATGAAAAGATTCTTCGGTATAATTTCTTTTTTATTTATCAGCATTGGTTCTCAAACTGTATTTGCTGATAGTGAGTGGAAGAACTCTTTTGCCTTAGGCCAACAGAAGGATTGGTATGGTAGTGATGAGGCTATACGGATAGCTGAGAATGTATTACTCTATCAGAAAGAAACAGGTGGATGGCCCAAGAACGAGGAGATGCATGAGGTGTTAACCGAGAGTCAAAAGATTGGTATAGAGGCTAAAAAAAGCGAACTTTCATGTTTTGACAATGGGGCAACCACCACTGAAATGAGATATTTGGCAAAGGTTTATAGCCTTGTTCCAGATGAAAGGTATCGCAACGCATTTAATCAAGCACTCAACTGTCTAATCGAAGCTCAGGGTCTTTGCGGTAGTGGATGGCCTCAATATTGGCCTAAACGTGAGGGGGGTGCTGGGACATCTTACTCAAATTTCATTACGTTTAATGATAATACCATCGTGAATATACTCAAGATGTTACAAGATGTTATGAGTAACAGTGGTGACTTTGCCGATATCACAGATGAAGCGACCAGGCAGAAAGCACGTGAAAGCTACGAGAAGGGGTTGCAATGTATCTTAGATTGCCAGATACGCAACGATGCAGGTGAACTCACAGTGTGGTGTGCCCAACATGACCCTGTTACACTGCTTCCTGCTGTTGCAAGAAACTATGAAATGCCATCATATTCCGGAGCTGAAAGTGCCAATATTTTGATATACTTAATGGGTATTGAGAATCCTACAGAGGCTGTCATTGAATCCATTGAGGGAGGAGTGAAGTGGTTTGAAAACTATGCGATTGAAGATAAGGCCTTGGAAAGTTTTATCAATAATCAAGGTGAGGACGATAAGCGGATTATTGATGCAACTGGTTTTCGGTTGTGGGGACGTTTTGTTCAAATCGAGGGTGAGATTGGACGACGCACGTACGATGCTCTTTTTGAATTTCTCGACCGACAAGGCTCTACACGCAAGGTTGAATATGGTGGAAATAATTATAGTTACCATGATGCCGACAATGCGCGCAACTCATACAATCCAGCCATGGCAGGATTGCCCATATTCTGTCCTAAGACAAGTGATGAGGGATGTTCGTACCGTTTTGCCTATAACTTTAATGATACAGAACCTATAGCCGATGCTAATGGGATACCAATGCGTACTTCACTCAATACTTACGATCGTACGACATACTCTTTTGTTGGAACATGGGGGGAAAAGGTGTTGGCAAGATATAAAATATGGAAGAGTGCACAGAACAACGATAACTTGATTTACGCAATAAACAAGGATGATTCTTTGGTTGCTGGTACTATTGTTGAACTTGAGAATATTGCATTGACATACGGAGAGGCTGGCGGTCCTGACTTTAACGTAGTGGCGCATCCTTTCGATGATATATTTTCCTATTATACTCCAGGGAATGGTATCAATGGAAATGCTGTTGGCGGAACATACTATACTTTTAAACCTGTTTGCGACGGAGTTGTTACAGCATACGTTAAACATAACTTGGTAAAACCATTGTATGTAACAGAAGATGGAGAAACTATGCCAGCATACGATGGTATCACTTTCGATGATACTCATCCTTCTGCTTATGGAATGTCTTTTCAGGTGAAAGCAGGGTCTGTATATAAACTCTTTTGTAAAGGATCAAAATTAGGATTCTTCGGATTTGTTTTTTACGCAGAAAAGTCACATGGCATTGTCCCTCATGTCGTGTCTGAAAATACCACTTTGCCTACCAATATATTCAGTATCAGTGGGCAGAGGCTTTCAGCTCCGAAGAAAGGAGTGAATATTATTAATGGTAAGAAGATTATACGATAAAAGGAGCGGAGGTGGTTGCTCCGCTCCTTATATCGAACTCATGTTAAAAATAGGATAGATTGTCAAAGTTAGGACTGAGTATTCCCTGCTCGATTTTATGGATAATCTCTACCACACGGTCATTCATAGGGGTGGGACAACCAACCTTTCTTCCATAATCGGACACGGCTCCGTTGATGGCATCCACCTCTGTAGGTTTGCCTTTTTCTATGTCTTGTAACATGCTGGCCTTTAATTTGGCATGCTTGCGTATGGCAATGGGGATAATGAAGAAAGAGAAGGCACGCTTTAATAAATTGTTGTAGTCGAGCAGTTTTACTATATCTTTCCCCTGTACGGGCTCTATGCGGATACCTCCAACCCGACATACATCAATGCACTCTTTGATTAGGGCTTGCACGATGCGGCGTGATTCGCGGGGCTTTGCCGCTTCTCCAAATGTACATCCCAGCACGGCGCTCATACCTGAGAACGCTGCATTGATCAGTAGTTTGCTCCATCGTGTACCGATGAAGTTCTCTTCCACATCCACTGTTCCCATCATTTCCAGCAATTCTTTCACCTTATTGAAGTGTTTGTTCCTTTGGGAAGAGATTCCTCCTAATGAGAATGACAAGGCATCGGGTTCGCTTGTCAGTTCACATACGCCGGGAGCTTGAAGGGTTGCTCCCCATGCTACTGTGCATCCTAACACCCGCTCTTCGCCCAACACTTCAGCAATCTGCATCTCTGGCAAGCCGTTTTGGAAGGTAACGAGCACCCCGTCAGGGGCGAGAAAACCCTTCAACATTTGCACCACCTCAGCATTGTGTTGCTGCTTGGTCATCAGGAACAGGATGTCATATTGCCCGTTCATCTCGTCGGGAGTATATGCCGTGACGGGTTGACTGAACTGAACCGTCCCCACCACTTGTGCTCCCTTAGCTTTCAGAGCTTCCACATGAGCCACATTGCGATTGATTAACTCAATGGGCACACCGGCCTTGTTGATGAATGCTCCCAAGATTGTGCCTAATGAACCTGCACCATATATAGCTATACGCATACTGTCTTATCTCTTTGTTTTAATTATACTTATAAGTGGAAGGCTTAAACGCACATAGGAAACGTACGCACAGGCCTTATTTGACTGCATAATCCTTCTTATTGCATAAATCCTTGTTTCTTCAACACTTCTAACAATGATGCCGACATTGCAACGTTTGCATCGCGGGTGTATCGGATATCAGTGAAGATTTGTGCCAAAGTCTCCTTGTGGTTGATTTCAACGAAGTGCAGATTCTCTAGTAGCGCTTCTTTGGGTGAGTAGTGGTTGTCAATGTCGGCAGGTGTATAGTTCTTGTATGTCTCGGCATGGACAAATGCAGCCAACGGCAGACGGTCGGTTTGTGGTGGACATTCGTCGGGCCAACCTACGGTGATGGTTGCCACGGGTATGACTAATTGTGGCAGTTCCAATGTGTCGATGATGCTACCGGCATTGTAGATGGTGGTGCCGAGAAAACAAATTCCCAGCCCTTTTTCTTCTGCCAGATTACAGAAGTTCTGGCATAAGAGCAGTGCATCGCTGGCTGCGTTCATGAAAGATAGGAAATTGTCGTATCCGGGGTCGGCCTTGCGGTTGAGACACCATTGGGTCATGCGGTTGAAGTCCGCACAGAATGTCAGTACAACGGGAGCCCCTTTCACCATTGGCTGGTTGAAGTGGGCAGGAGCCAGGCGCTCTTTCATTGCAGCTTCCCGCGTAACCACCACACTGTACAGTTGCAGATTCCCCATTGTCTGGGCACGTGCAGCTGTTTCCAGTAGCTCGTTGAGCAGTTCGGTGCTGATGTCTTCGGCTTTATATTTACGGATACTCCGTCTGTTTTTGATTGTTTCCATATATTTGTTATTTCTTTAATGGGTAATTATCGTAGTTGCAAAAGTACGGTTTTTCCTTGAAATTGCAAAATTTGTCTTCTATATTATAATAAGAAATATTCTGTCGTATGCATTGCCATTGAATGTGGGTTTTTTCTTTTGGAGAACTTTTTGGTTTTGTTGAAAATGTAAAATATTGAAATTCAGATGTTAGTTGTTTTGTTTTGGAAAACTTTTAAAATTGTTGATAACTTCTTGATGAAAAATTTGGTTAACTCGTAAACTCTCTGTAGCTTTGCACCCACTTATTGAAATCTAATCAGATGGAACAAAAAACCTATTCTTACGACGAAGCATTTGAAGCATCGCTCAAATACTTCAAAGGTGACGAGTTGGCAGCCCGTGTGTGGGTGAACAAGTATGCCGTCAAAGACTCGTTCGGAAAAATCTATGAGTGCTCGCCAGAGGACATGCATTGGCGTATAGCCAACGAGGTGGCTCGTATCGAGCAGAAGTATGCTAACCCATTGAGTGCAAAGGAACTCTTTGACTTGATGGATCGCTTCAAGTACATTGTGCCGCAGGGCAGTCCCATGACAGGTATTGGCAACGACTTCCAGATTGCGTCGCTTTCCAACTGTTTCGTTATTGGTATGGATGGGCAGGCTGACTCTTACGGAGCCATCATCCGTATTGATGAGGAGCAGGTGCAACTGATGAAGCGTCGTGGTGGTGTTGGTCACGACCTTTCCCACATCCGCCCCAAAGGTTCACCGGTGAAGAACTCGGCTTTGACATCTACAGGATTGGTTCCTTTCATGGAGCGTTACTCCAAT
>JAZRMW010000062.1:0-1669 GCA_045647865.1 Phocaeicola sp. | reverse complement strand
CAAATTCACAACTATGGAAGCAATTATAGGAAGAAGACAAACTGCATTCAGACTGAGTACAGACCTGCTGGACAAGTTGAAAGAGGCCGCGGTGAGAGAAAACCGCAGTCTGAATAACTATGTTGAGAGCGTACTGATGGACGTTGTCTACAATCGTCCCAATCCCATCACGCTGCGTGCCATGCAAGAGGCCAAGCAGAAGGATGACCTTGAAACCCTTGACACAGATAATCTGGACTCTCTAATCGAGGCATTGTAGGACGATGTATACCCTGAAAATCACAAGTCAGTTCAAGAAAGACTTGAAACGCATACAAAACAAGCCCTCCAAAATCAAGCACCTCAAAGAGGTGTTACAGATTTTGGAGAGCGCAGGTAGTCTGCCCGAAAAGTATAAACCACACAGATTGATTGGCGACTACGCAGGATTCATGGAATGTCACGTTGAGAGTGACCTACTTTTGTTGTGGGTAGACCCGCAGCAGAACATCATCAAGTTGGTTCGATTGGGTAGCCATTCCGAACTATTCCGTTAACCATCTCCCCCATCCACTCCACCGTCTCCCTCATCAGCCGGAAGCGTTCGGGTGAGCCGTGGTAGAGCGCATCGTAGCGCCAGTCGCTGACGGGCTCTTCACAATGCGAGTTCTGATTATTTATCCCCTTAACGGTGCTATTCATGAAAATTGACTATCTTTGCTATTAATAGCGAAGATACTCTGCACTCGCTGAGAAAATTTCAACTGACGCCAAACTGAGCGTATAGATAAGCTTGCTTTATCTATACCGAAGTGCGAAGGAAGAAAACTTTAGTTAAGCAAGCTTTATCTTTTCGCTCGTTTGTTAGTATCTTTGCAACATTGACCATAAGTTAACTCCATTTCAAATGAAAGACCTTACCGTATCCCAAATAGAAAGGCAGAATGTTCTGAACAATCGATTTGCCGTAGACAAGATACAGGAACAGCTCAACTTAGAGGGACTGTTCTTCGAAGGCCAATATTGGCTTACAAAGAAGATGGTTACTGATTTCTATGACGTTGATGAACGCACGATAGAACGTTGTGTATCACAGAACGAAGAGGAACTAAAGCACAATGGGTATGTTTTATGTAGGGGTAAAATGCTGAAAGAGTTTAAGTTGCGATTTGCTCCCGTCATAAATGTCGGAAGCAAAACCACACAGTTGGGACTATTCTACTTTCGTGCTTTTCTGAACTTGGGGATGCTACTCACCGAAAGCGAACAGGCAAAGAAAGTGCGTAGCTATGAGCAATGGGGCGTTGGGTATACAAGGCGAAGATTACGAATAAGCAAAGAAGAACCCCAACAACAATTTACCCCACTAACCGATGGGGACTATCTATAAATTCCTAATCATACACAGCGAATAAGGCGCGCCTTATTCGCTGTGTTGTTATTCCCACTTCATGACTTTGAAAGCCAATATAGTCTTACATCAGCACCACCGACTCCACGAAGATGACTGCGATGCCAGCGGCGTAGCCGAGGAGGGCCATCAGGGAGATGTTCTTCAGATACCAGGTGAAGTCTATCTTCTCCAGACCCATGGCTACCACACCGGCTGCCGAGCCGATGATGAGGATGCTGCCACCCACACCGGCACAGTAGGAGAGGAGCAGCCAGAAGAGTCCGTCGGGGGCGAAGA
>JAZRMW010000061.1:0-210340 GCA_045647865.1 Phocaeicola sp. | reverse complement strand
ACAAGTGGTATCACTTGCTTGTTTTCGTCTGTTGAAAACTGTTCGAACTCTATTGTTCATAGTGTAACACATTTGTGAGAAGTGTAACACAACTGCTGTAACACAAAAACCGTCCTAAAGTGGCTTTTTATGTCCAACGGTGTCACCTTTTCTCTTTTTTTTATTGGTGCCACACTTTAAGTGGAAAACCTGATTCTGATTTCTAACCTTTTGATAGTCAAAGGCGATGAGGAGTTTGGAAAAAGAAAGGGACTTTTTCAAGTCCCTTCTTTCAGTGATCCGCCTGGGGCTCGAACCCAGGACCCCAACATTAAAAGTGTTGTGCTCTACCTGCTGAGCTAGCGAATCAATCCTTAGTGCCGTTAAGCGGGTGCAAAGATACTGTCTTTGTGTGAATTGGCCAAACTTTTTCTCAAAAAAGTGACATTTACAGGTTAAAAAAGGGGAAAACGCTCTATTATTATGAAGTTCAGAAGGGAGATTTACAGGTTTTTCCGTCCTTTTTCTTCGGATACAGTTTGAATCTGTACCAGTTTTCGAGATGCGCGTCTCCGTCGGGGTTTACGCGATTTTTCCGACGCAGGCGGCAATTGCCCAACAGTTTCGCCATAGCGGATAAACTGTTTGTAGTAAGCCAATATCAGTGTTGTGAGCGGCAGGGCAATAATCATACCCAGGATTCCGAGCAAACTACCCCAAACAGAAAGAGAGAGCAAGATGACAGCAGGGTTAAGACCTGTAATTTTTCCCATTACTTTAGGTACGATGACTGCATCCTGTATGACTTGTACTACACAGAATACAAGCAAGGCTAAAATCAATATCAGCCAAAAGTTTTGTCCGGTGTCGGCAGCCTTCAGCAGAGCCAATAACACAGTGGGAACCAAAGCGACAAGCTGTAGATAGGGAACCATATTGAGCAAACCGATGAAGAGGCCGAAACCAATGGCTAACGGAAAGTCTATGATAAGAAATCCAATGCTGAACAGTACGCCTACAAGAAAGGCCACCAGTGCCTGACCACGAAAATAACGATTCATGCCCATCTCTACATCATCGGCAACAGCCTGTACAAATTCACGATGCTTGACAGGAACCAGTTTAATCCAGCCATTAGCAATGGATTCATAATCCAAGAGAATAAAGAATATATATAGGAGAATGATAAACGAGGCAAAAATCCCCACAACAAAACTGACTGATTGGTTGAGAATGCTCCACACCTTGGGCATGAGACTGCGTATGGTACTCACAAGATTGTCCTCAGAGAAAAATTGTTGCAGGTAATTCAAATCCAAATTCTCTTTGATAAAGTTCTCCACTGTCCCGGGAATGGTGGCATTGCGACTGCCTTGGACAAAATATTGCATCAGCAGATCCTTCAGTTTCATGAATTCCTCTACTACCGAGGGAACGAAAAAGATGCTGGCCAGCGTCAATCCGACAATGACTGTCAGCATCGCACTCAAAATGGACACTACACGATTTCTCATCCGCAGACGATATTGATAGAATTTCACCAACGGATACAAGAAATAGGCCACTAACCAAGCAACAAAAAAGGGAAGCAATGCTCCGCTCAGATGGTCAAGCAAGAAGAACAGGGCAACCAAGGAAGCGGCAGTCAGCGCACCACGGACAAAACTGTCGAATGTTATTTTCTTTTCCAACATATTTCTTATTCTTTCAGGACGGAGGCAAAGATAAGGTATTTTATTCATTTTTTACCGTTCTTCTTGAGAAAAAGAACAAATTCGTCTCCCTTATTATATGCAATAACTGTTAAAATATACACCATTTTCGACATTTCCCAATGATTTCTTCCTACATTTGCATTCGATATTGGTAGATAGTAGTCAACAGACAGGACAAAACTTATCGTTTATAACTTGTCATTCGTAGCTAACAACTAACAAAATATGGGAATACTATATGTAGTACCTACTCCGGTAGGCAATTTGGAGGACATGACTTTTCGTGCCATCCGCATCCTGAAGGAAGCCGATCTCATCCTGGCTGAAGACACACGCACTTCGGCCAAGCTGATGAAGCATTATGAAATAAAGACCCCAATGCAGTCTCATCATAAGTTCAATGAACATCAGATGGTGGAACGTGTTGTTAATCGGATACAGGGAGGCGCCACAGTGGCACTCGTCAGCGATGCCGGCACTCCAGGTATCAGCGACCCAGGCTTTCTGGTAGTCAGGGAATGTGTACGCGCCGGTATCGAAGTGCAATGTTTACCTGGTGCCACCGCTTTTGTTCCGGCATTGGTCAGCAGTTCATTGCCTTGCGAACGTTTCAGTTTCGAGGGATTCCTGCCACAGAAGAAGGGACGCATGACCCGCCTGTCGGCCTTGCAGACCGAGGAGCGCACGATGATTTTTTACGAATCTCCTTACCGGTTGCTGAAGACACTCACGCAATTTGTTGAATACTACGGGGCTGGTCGCCAAGTTGCCGTTTGCCGCGAAATTTCCAAAGTACACGAGGAATGTGTGCGTGGAACCCTTTCTGAAGTGATTGACCACTTCAAGCAACACGAACCACGAGGAGAGTTTGTCATCCTGTTGGCCGGATGCCACAACAAGGAGAATATACCAGATAAAGAATGAACCGAACAGTAATAATTATTAATCCATTTTAAAGAAAGGATGTCTATGAAAAAGTTCTTATTTCTTGTTGCTTGTGCAGCCATGCTTACTGCCTGCAACAATTCAAACAAACAACAACAAATGCAGAATCGGATTGATTCTCTGCAAATTGCACTTGACCAAAAGACTGGAGCAGAGGCCGAATTGATTAATACGTTCAACACCATACAGGAAGGTTTCCGTCTGATTTCCGAGGCAGAAGGTCGTGTATATGCACAGAAGGAGAAGGGTCTTTCATCCGTGGAACAGGTAAAGACCGACATGGCTTTCATTGCCCAAACCATGAAGGACAACCGTGAATTGATAGCCCAACTGAAACAGAAACTGGCTACCAGCAATACTGTTTCGGCACAAATGAAACAGACGATGGACAACCTTACCAACCAGTTGGTGGACAAAACCCGTCAATTGACTCTTTTACAAGATGAATTGGCAACCAAGAATATCCATATCGCTGCACTTGATTCGGTGATAGCCGGACTCCACACAGACTTGGCTATCCTCCGTGCTGAGAATCAAGCCAAGGACCGTACTATCAGTGTACAGGACAAAGCGCTGAATGAGGCTTGGTACGTCTATGGAACCAAGAAAGAATTGAAGGAACAAGGTATTCTGGATGACCGTTTCCTTGCTAAAGACCGCGTATTGCAGAACAGCGATTTCAACAAGGATTATTTCACTCAAATTGATATTCGTGAAGACAAGATCATCAAACTTCACTCCAAGAGTGCCAAACTGCTGACTACCCATCCTGATGGGAGCTATGAATTCATCAAGGACGAGAAAGAGCAACAGGTGCTTCTCATTTCTGATCCTGTAGAGTTCTGGAGTGTATCACGCTATTTAGTGATTCAGGTGAAATAAAATTCAGGTACGGATTACACAGTTTATGCAGATTTTCCCTTCAATTTCTTTATCTGATTTCTGTGTAATCCGTACCTGATAATTTAAAGGAGATTTCTGGATTTTACTTGTAATCCTCCTCTATTCCGTCTGCAATCCAACGGGCCAATGCTTGCCGGTTGCTGGGGATGACCAATCGTTTTTGATCTTGCTTGTTGCGGATATTACCCAACTCCAAAAATACACCAACGGGTGAAGTGTTGCGCAACACATACAGATTCCTTTCGCTTACCGTACCAGTAAATCCTCTTCCGGGCTGATGTTTGCGGTATTTGGCCGCAAATGTTTTTTTCAAGTTGTCCGCCAACTGTTTTCCCTTTTTACTTCCTTTGGCATGGTAGAAATAGACATCCGTCTGTTTGCTTTCGCTCCGACTGTCAACATGGATGAAGATAGCCCGCTTATACCGGCTTTTGTCTTTTCGAAAGAGTTCATTTATCTGTACCGCACGTTGCTTCAGTCGTTCCGTCTGTTTCAATGGAATTGTTTTTCCCATACAGGTCTCACGCTTGCTTCCTGGAAGGATACGTCCTTCGCGAATACCGTCCTTTTTGTCCTGAATGATGATTTCCACTTTGGCACCCCGTGTCATCAGCTCACGCGCCAGACGCAGGATGATGTCGTAGGCATATTCATCCTCGTGCAAAGGACGCCCTTGATACAATCCGATAGCTCCCGGGTCAGGCCCTCCATGTCCTGCCACCAAATAGAACGATGCCCCCCTGAGACTTTCTGATGCTACGGTATAGGTAGCCAACTCTTTTCCGAAAAGCGGCTCTTTCCCCTTTTGCCCTTTACGTTTCTGTGCGGCCAATGGCAACACCAACATCAGCAGGACAATGAAAATGAAACTTCTTGTCATAATACCTTCTTTACTCCTTTACCTTTTGAACAGCTTTCCCAATAAATCTTTGTCGGGGAATAGATGCAAGATGATTTGTTGCGAGTTGTCTATTTTTTGCTCTGTATAGTGCACCGATGCCGTCACACGACATTGAACGTAGCTTTTGTTCAACAAGTAAAAAGTCAGGTCCGTACGGTTGTAAAGTTTGCTTCGATAATAAGGGTCTCCACGGAACAATTGGTTTCCATGTCTCTGATAGTCCGAGAATTGCTTTTCACCCCAATACAAATGGTCACTCAATTCGAACCGCCACTTCCTCAGTTTCACATCCCCCATGAATCCCAAGGGTGTTTTCCACTCCCTATCCTGTCGGTCGCGGTTCAGCGACAACACCGCACCTGCATTCACCGTCAACGCATCCAACCACTTCAACTTACTTGTCTGGAATCCGGCATAAGGATGCAGCATAATCTTGTCATACACATATATTCCCTCTGAATTTTCAGGAACCGAATAATGCATCAATTGTGCATTCCATCCACCATAGAATCCTTTGCTTCCAAACTGGCCTTTGGTCACTATTTCAAAGATTTCACGTTCATATGCCCCTTGTTTGTTCAACCAGTTACAATATAACTCAGCAAATCCGTTCCGTCCGGTATATTGGATAAGTGCTCCATTCAGGGTAGGTGAATAATATCGCAACGAGTCGTAGAGGAAGATACTTGGCAATTCTGTTTTTAACCGCTCACGGGGAAACAATCCCAACGCTCCCGAAAAATGCCCCTCTTCATAATAATAATAGAAAGTGAAGGTTTCCTTTACCCATCCGCTTTCACCGAAGTTCTTCACTCCCAATGCACCCGCCATGATATGGTTAGCACCCAACTGTACACCAACTTCAGCACCCACATGGGCACCGAAGAGAGTTTGCGACTTCTGGTACGGACTTTTCACTTCTCGGTTATCAAAGAAACTGAAATTATGCAACCCCAGCACAAACCCCACTTTATTTTCATCTTCCAAATGATGCTGTTCGCTGGAGGGTTCAAGATTCCCCTGTGCCGCTATCGGCAGGATAGCCAGCAACATAAGCTTTGTCAGTAATATGGTTTTCTTCATAGTCTTTATAGGTTCCATCGGTCCTTTTATTGATTCATTTTGCAAAGGTAGGCATTTCCACTTTAAATCCCTACAAATGTTCCATTTTTTTGCATTAATGAATGTAGATAAACCTGTTACTTTTTTACTATTCTTGTCTTAAGATACCTGACAGTTTTTTGGTAACGGTATTCGTTGGAAGGTTGAGTTTTTTTGTTTACATTTGCAAGCAAAACATTTTTAACTAATATCTATTATCATTTATGAAAAGAAAAATGACTTCTTTGTTGCTGGCGTCAATGGCTTTTGTAGCTTTACAGGCACAGGACGAATCACCCATCCAATTGCGGGTGAATGCCGACAAACAGATTGGTACAGCAAAAACGACATTCAACGGAACGAACATTGAGGACCTGAACAACCAAACAAATGGTGGACTCTTTAGCCAGCTGATTCATGGTGAAGCTTTCGAAGAAAATGTGGATGTGGACTTTTTGAACCTTCCTTCGCATCAGTACGTACAAGTGTATGTAGTACTCGACGAGAACCGTACACCCCACTTCCTCTCTACGGCCAATGCCTACACTCGTACGACATGGAATAATTTGGCCGACAAGTATGATTTCAATTCACGCGATTTGATTGACAGTTATTACAATGCTGCTCGTCCACAACGTCGCCCTGCACGCGATGGCCGTCCGGAAGAGGTACGTCCAGCACGTGCCATGAAGATTGGTGACCTGAATTTCTACGGGCGTTTCGTGATAAATGACAGCATCCCGGCCAAATACCGGAAAATACTGAACGAACGCATCAATGGCAACGAACAAATCAGCCGCTACTGGAACAAGGCTGTCAGTGGTTCGGCCAAAGGAAAATATACGCTGAAACGTGGTGATGCCTATATGGGTCGTCAAAATCAGGTAATTACATTTGATGGAGGAAACGGCGAAGTGGGTCTCACCAATGCAGGTTTGAACAAAATGGGTATCAACCTGGAAGCCGGGAAACCCTATGATGGTATCCTGCGTGTGAAGTCAAACAGTGCCAAGACACTTTATCTCTCTTTGCGCGATGCACAGGGTAACGTATTGGCAGAAAAGCCCTATAATTTGAAAGGCGATGGCTCTTACGAAAAGGTTACTTTTGAACTTACCCCCAATGGTTCCGATGCTAAAGGCCAATTCGGTATTGCTTTGAAAGAGAAGGGTGAAGTGGAATTGGGTTTTGCCTTCCTGCAACCCGGCGAATGGGGACGCGTCAATGGCCTGCCCGTACGTAAAATGATGGTAGATGCTCTGAAGAAACAGGGTATCACCGTTATCCGTTACAACGGTTCAATGGTGGATGTAGGCGTGGATACCTACCTCTATCGTTGGAAAAAGATGATTGGCCCCATTGATGAACGCCGCATCTGTTTCCGCAACGGATTCAACCCATACGCCACACACACCTTTGGCATCATAGAAATGTTGCAAGTAGCAGAAGCTTTGGGAGCACAATGTATGATTGGCATGAACATCAACGAAACCTATGAGGATATCCGCGACTTTGTAGAATACGTGAATGGGGACGTGAATACCAAGTGGGGAGCCCTCCGCGCCAAACATGGACATCCGGCACCTTACAACCTCAAACACATACAGGTACACAACGAACAACATATCAGCCGCGGTTATGTGGAAGGAATGAAAAAGTTTGCCTCTGCCGCTTGGGAGATTGATCCCGAGATGACCATCGTCACTTCACTCAACATCGGAAGCAACCCCAGCAGTTATGCTGTAGGTAGCGAAGCATACGAACTTTCCAAAGAGATGTTCAAATGGTTTATCGATAAGGGACAGGCCGACAAATTGGGTTGGGACCCCCACTATTCAGGTGCCATCCACTTTGCAGACAACACTGTAGGATTTGAGAACGAAATGGGTATCACCATCCAACGCGCCCTGTTGAAAGACCTCGGTCATAAACTCACACTCTATCCGATGGAGGAAAACGGAAGCCGATGCGACTGGGATCGCGGATTGGCACATGCTCACAACTGGAATACGTTGCAACGCTATGCAGACTGCTTCGAATGGTTAGGTACAGCCAACACCATCCAACCCCATCGCCAACATTACATGTGGGACCAAGGACGTGTACACTACACCAGCAACGAAATCTGGTTCCAACCCTCAGCACACGAGGATGAAATGATGAGCCGCAACTGGTTGTTCAACGTACTGGAGAGTAGCAGCAGCGCAGAAAAAGTACTTGACATTACAGCCAAAACCAACGAAAAGGAGAGCGAACTATCCATCTATGTGGTAAACCTCAGCGACCAACCGAAAGAGGCCGTTATCAACATTGATGGTTACAATTACAAAAACAATGCTACCGTATGGACTTTGGGTGGATGTGAATTGACCGACTACAATACTGTGGAGGAAAAAGACAAAGTTGCTCCCAAAATCACTAAGATGAAGATGAAACGCAAGAATACAACATACACTTTCCCCAAGTATTCTTACACGGTAATAACATTGAAAAAATAATCATTGAAGTAATCATTTAACTTTCGCAAGTATAAATTAGGGAGAAAGAAGGAGATAAATGCCGAATGTTTGCTATACTATTGGCCTTTATCTCCTCCAAGAACGAAGCGATATCTCCCTTTAACTCCTTTATCTACATGAAAGTTGAACTTGTGAAACTTTAGTAATAATAAAAGGTATGAAGAACAAAAATCTGACAATAACATTATTGGGAATATTGGCCTTCATGGCAGGATGTACCTCCCAACCGGAAGGAGTGCCCGTGACATTGAACGTGGCAGAAAAGGGTGCCCCCGTATCGCCCAGTATGTATGGTGTCTTCTTTGAAGAAATCAATCATGCCGGTGATGGCGGACTCTATGCAGAATTGGTGCAAAACCGCAGTTTTGAAGAGAAAGAGATGCCCGAAGGTTATTTTGTGGAGCATGGACGATTGAAACCAGCACCTGTGCCTAACCACGAGAACGGACGGGTGAACCACGGTGCAACATTCCATTGGAACAACGAACCGGTACGTGCATGGAGTCTCCAACCTGCAGACGAATCTGTAGTCACGATGCGCCTGACAAAGGATCGGCCGAAGTTCGAAACAGCCCCCAATAACTTGGAGGTGACCATCAACAAAGCCGACAAACCCGTACAGCTTATCAACGAAGGATACTGGGGGATGAACATTGAAACAGGCAAGATGTATGCCTTGCGCACCATTATCCGCAAGGATGCCAGTTACAAGGGTACCATTACTGCCAAATTGTTGTCCAAAGACGGTACAGAAATCGGTAAGACAAGCGTCAAATTGGAAAAAGAAGGCACTTGGAGCGACGACTTGAAAGTAATCAAACCCACAGGTTCTGACAACGAAGCCCGCCTGGTATTGGAGTTCGATGCACCGGGTAAAGTGTGGTTGGATTATGTATCACTCTTCCCACCTACTTACCGCGGACGCTACAACGGTATGCGCGAAGATGTCGCCCAGTACTTGGCCGACCTGAAACCCGCCTTTTTCCGTTGGCCGGGAGGTTGTGTGGTCGAAGGAATCTCATTGCCCAACCGCTTTGACTGGAAGAAGACAATAGGTGACCCGGCTGCCCGTCCCGGAGAATACAGCACTTGGGGCTACCGTTGCTCCTATGGTATGGGTTATCACGAAGTGTTACAATATTGCGAGGATATCGGTGCCAAAATGATGTTTGTTTGCAACGTCGGCCTTGGATGTCAGTTCCGTATGGGTGACGCTTGTCCCGAAGATGAAATCCCCGCATACCTCGACGACTGTATGGATGCCATCGAATATGCTCTCGGTGAT
Source organism: Phocaeicola sp. (assembly GCA_045647865.1). Classification (GTDB taxonomy): domain Bacteria; phylum Bacteroidota; class Bacteroidia; order Bacteroidales; family Bacteroidaceae; genus Phocaeicola_A. The sequence goes on along the minus strand of JAZRMW010000061.1, from coordinate 200,992 downwards.
GTCACTTCTGAGTGGGGTGCCCTGCGTGCCAGATACGGACATCCGGATCCTTTCCCACTGCAATATGTAGAAATCGGAAACGAGAACTGGGGTGCCGAGTATGACCGCCGTTTCGACATCTTCTATAAAGCCCTCAAAGAGAAATATCCACAGCTGACCCTTATCTATGATGACATGACAGGTCTCCGCGAAGAGAATCGCGCCATCGAGAAGACCGACATGATTGACCCTCACTGGTATGTAGCTCCCGACTTTTTCTACCGCAACACTACACTGTTTGACACCAAGCAACGCGGCAAGTGGGAAGTATATGTGGGCGAGTATGCCTGCAACCAAGGCGTAGGTGGTGGAAACATGAATGCCGCTCTTTCCGAAGCAGCCTTCATTTCAGGAATGGAACGCAACGGCGACTTGGTAACCATGACCTCTTACGCTCCGCTTTTCGAGAACGTGAATAACCGCGAATGGGCCACCAACCTCATTTGGATTGATACAGACCAAGTAATGGGCCGCACCTCATATCACGTACAGAAGATGTATGCCGAAAATCGTCCGACTTACAACATTCCCTCAAGCAGAACAACCGTCACACCCGATAGCGTAGAATACCGTACAGGTTCCATCGGACTGGGTGTATGGGAGACGGAAGCTGAATACAAGGATATCCGCGTGACTGAAAACGGAAAGACCACTACCCTACCCGACCTTGCAAACGCTACTGAAGTGTTGAGTAAACTCTACGAAGGCTCTTACGGCAACAACTTTACATTGGAACTGAAGGCTCGCAAGATTAGCGGTGCAGAAGGATTCCTCATCTTCTTCGGCATGAGCGAGGATGGCAAGCAGGGATACCGTTTCAACATCGGTGGATGGGGCAATGCCACAACTGCTCTCCAACAGCTCTATGCTCAGGGCGACCAAGTGGTGAGCCGCAACATCCATCACCGTATCGAAACTGACCGTTGGTATGACATCCGCATCGAACTTACTCCGCGTGTAGCCAAACTCTACGTAGATAGCGAACTTATCCTCAGTAACGAGTTGCAGCCTATCCCGCAGAAATTCCTTGCTTCGGGTTACGATGAGGAAACGGGAGAAGTCATCATCAAGTTCGTCAATTCTGCCGACGAAGCTCAAGTAATTGACTTCACTCTGGACGGTGTCACCAATGTAGATTCTGAAGGCCGCGCCATCACTCTTCAAGCAGACGATTTGGGTGATGAAAACTCCATGGACAACCCTACCAAGATTGTCCCCGTAGAAAAGACGTTTAAGAAATTCGGACAGACTTTCTCTTATGAGTTCCCCAAATACTCCTTCACCATCCTGCGTGTGAAGGCCCTTCGGTCACAAGATTGATGACTGTTATTTTAGACCCCAATCGGCCATTATCGACAAAGGCTGATTGGGGTATCTTGGCTGAATAATCAGAATTGTCTAAGTGGTCTGACTAATCTGAAGGGGTTAGATGTTCCGATTCTTTTGGTTGTTCCTGTAATTTGTTCTTGCTTGGAACATACGTTCTTTGATGCCACCTTCAGTGACAAAGCGTTGCTGCATGGTGATGAGCAGTTTGTATAACATATAGATGGCTTGGTGGATGAGGGTGATGCAGAGGTTGGCAATCTCCTCATCATTCATTCGGTGTATGTTTTTCGCATAGGTGTTGCTGATTTGCTCGCTACGGGCGTATAGTCTCATTTTTTCGTAGCGTGGGTGTAGGGCGCTCCATTGCTCAAGGTTTCGCACACGCAGATAGTCTTCGTAATCGTCAAGCAGTTCTTCAAGGCTTGCTTTGGCCACATTGGTGAGTTTGATTTCTGTTTCGCTGGATGTGGCTGCAGCTTGGTTGCCCTCAGCGATGTTCTGCTTTCCGCTACGCGCGGCTTGCACCATTTGGTCGATGGTGCGGTCTCCTTTGGAGAGGTATTGGTGAGTAAAATAGTAGGTGATGTCGTAGATTATCTCTGTCACCTGATAGACGCGCAAGTTGCGGTAATGGCCATGTTGGGGGAGGAAGGTGTGGGGTGGTTGAGAATTCGGAGAACTCTGAAAATTCGGAAGACTCGGATTACTCGAAATTTTCTGAGCATTCTGAGAACTCAGAGTATTCTGAGGACTCAGATTACTCTGAGAATTTGGGTTACTCTCGGGGATTGGGGGGATGGTGCTTTCGTTTTTCATAGCAGAAGTAGGGGTTTGGGGGATTATCACTCCTTCACAATCGACGTCAGCGGATGACGATTTCCCTTGATATTCTTGAGGAACGCTTTGGCAGAACCGAAATTGAGATAGAGGTCAAGCCGGACAGGAAGATGATTCAAGTCGTCTGTGATATAGAAAGTGATGACCTCTTGCTCCCGTCCCTTTTTGTCGTATTCCACAAGAGAGAAGACAAGGCAACGATAAACGGTTTCGTCATCGTCTTCGGCTTCGAACTTTTTCTTTCCTCGATAGATGAGAGTCTGTTTCTCTACTTTGCGTCCAGTGGCCATCTGGAAATGAATTTTGTCCCCTACCTTATAATCTTTAGGATCGAACGAGCGGGCACGTTGCAGGATGCTGAGCATGTCATAGATACATTCATTCATGGTATCCTCTGCCGTTCTGATGCTTCCGTCCTTATGCAGGCGTCGTTGGCTTGCCTTGCTTTTACCGCCAGGGTAAGAGAACCAAGCTTCATCCACGGTGTAACGCTTACCCTCCTCGGCTCCCTTACGGAAGTACCGGGGTTCCATACGAGTGGTCATATCGCTGATGAGCGTGTCGCGCATCTTGAAGAAATGGTCGGCCCGCTTGCTGCTGGTAGCAATGAGCGAAGTACGATAGCCATCAGTACCGTCAGGCAACGTGATGGCATCAGTCTTCAAACAAGATGTTCCAGCTTTTATCCATACAAATTTCCAGTTGAAATACATTTCGTAATCCAACCGTTCGCCACTCTGGAACGCATTATTCACTGCAGGGCATTGAGCATAAATACTCAAGGAGAGAAATATCAGAAGGATAGAGAGGAGTCTTTTCATCATGTTCATTTTAATCTATTCAAGGTTGGTAAACTCTTTTCAAGGTTCCAAGTTCAAGGTTTCAAGTTCAAAGAAGAAGCAGATGCAACTCGTGTAGGGGCGGGATTCACCCGCCCAGAAATGGCGAATACAAACATCCATTCGGGCAGGCAGACCCTGCCCCTACAGTGGATGCCTCGTCAACTTTAGTCAGAGTTCTTTCTCTTACGTTCTTCACGCTCAGCATTTTTGCTTCGGCGTTCTTTCTTTTCTTCAGGTTTCTGTTTGGTAATTTCCAACGGTTTCTGCTTGGCAACAGGTGTTGCATGGATATCCCAATCCTGTCGCATGTCCCATAGGGCACGTACATCCAGCATTTGTGGGAAATAATAGACACTTTCCGGTTGCAAACGGTCAGCATAGAGACCTGTATCCCACTTGCCATTACCATTCGTGTCATCCACAATGCGTGCGTAATATTTACCCGGATTGAGGAAGAAGAATTGGGCATTTCCCTTCTTCAGCATCTGTCTTCTCACAGGTTTGTCATTGTTGTCAAGAAGCTCCACATAGGCATTTGGAGAGAGTCCTCCCCCCTTTACATCGAAAGCCAATGTTCCGTAATCATCGAGTGAACGCATCTTCATAGTCTGCTTCATCTTATCCGAATGCAACCCATAAATACCTGTAAAGGCAGTTGAATCGAAGACAAGTTCGTATTCCTGTTCGGGACGCCACTCTGCACGTATGCGGTATTTGCGGATTTCACCATCCAACTGTTCGAAACGATAGGGGATTTCTTTCCACAGCGTATCCACCTTCAAGCTCAGATGTATGGCCTGTGTGTCTATGCGTGCCAATGGCTCAGTGAATTCGACAGTAAGCGTTGCATGCACATCCTTGATACTTCCCACCTTCGGTTTCAAGAACTTGATTGGAGGAAGCGTATCGGTCAGGACCTCACCCTCTTTCAGACGACGACGGCGTTTCTTGAGCTCTTTTTGGAATTCCTCCATCGCTTGGTCCTTTTCCTTCTGGAACATAGCCAATGTTTTCTTGGAAGACAGATAGAGCGTATCCATACGAGGAACAAGCTGTCCCAACGTATCCGTGTAGAGGTAGTCAAGAGTCATTTTCAACGTATCCAAGCGAATAAGGGCAGAGTCTTTTATCCAATAATGGATGGTATCGTTATGATGACTCTTCTCGATAATGAAAGCATCCTTCTCATCAAAGTTCAACCCCTTGAGAGTCGGCAATGTATCAGCCTTTGCCGCAAAATAGACGGAAAATTTATTCGGTGTGAGGCGCTCGTTCTTGAGCAGATACTGAAGGTTTACCTCCTCCTTGAATGCTCTGAGCAGCAAATCATCAGGGAGATAACGGGTATAGGGCACATCAATGATAGTGTCAATAGTCAACGAGTCAATCCAGAAAGTATCTTGCCGTACAGCCGGCTCACTATAGGGAACAACGAGGGAGTCCATAAAAGCTATCATTTCGCTCCGTTGGCTGAAATGGAAATTCTGGTCACCGTCCATCAATCCATAGATGCGGTATTTACCGGGAGCAACCCCCTTGATGGTGAATCGTCCAGCAGCATCAGTACGCGAGATACGTTCAAAAGGCTTGGTAGTGAAAGCCGTATCCGAAAGATCGGCATATAGTCCCACCTGCATACCCTTTATCGGTTCCAGATTTTCAGCATTGAGGATAGTTCCTGCCACCTCCATGGAATCTATGGTGTTACCCGTAGAGAAGGTGAAGGCAAACTGCCCCATGGGATTACCCTCATTATTGTCAGTGATGGCATCGCCAAAGTCAATGGAATACGTGGTGTTGGACTTCATCGTGTCCACCAATTCCACAATGACACGCTTTCCGCTGGCCTTAATCTCGGGCATCTCCACTTGAGGGGGCGAAATGATGACCTTTTCTGAAGCGTTTTCCAACTTGATGTATTCGTCAAACTCCAGCACTATGCGTTTTTCATGACTATTGATCGCACCGATAGCCGGATTGGTACGCACAATTACAGGTGGAGTTTCATCATAAGGTCCTCCATCGGGTGAACCCATGCGGGCACACGATACGACAAGCATCGCCAGCAACAATAGCGGGCCAAGCAAGCGTTGGTTATATGTAGGTTGTTGGTTGAACATATTTTATTTATTAAACATCATCATCTCATCCATATATTCACGAGTATTACTCAAGCGGGGAACTTTGTGCTGTCCACCCAATTTTCCCTTGGCCTTCAACCAGTCATGGAAAAGATTCGGACGGGCAGTAACCACCTCCAGACATTGCAAGGTAATATCCTTGTAACGCTTGGCTTCATAGTCGCTGTTCACCTGTTGCAACGTCTGATCCAACACCTGAGTAAAGCGCTCTATGGAATCGGGAGCCACGGAAAATTCGATCAGCCATTGATGACGACACTTGGCATCGACACCCATAAAGACCGGAGCAGCCGTATATTCGCTCACTTGTGCACCTGTTGCATCACACGCCGCTTGCAATCCCTTCTCTGCATTCTCCACCACCAACTCTTCGCCAAAAGCATTGATGAAATGTTTAGTGCGTCCGGATATAATGAACTTATAAGGATTCTTGTTCGTGAACCGTACGGTATCACCTATCATGTAACGCCAAAGTCCGCATGGATTACTGATGACCACAGCATAGTTCCGTCCAACCTCAACACCAGTCAATGGTACGATATTCGGATTGGGTTTGCCCAATTCTTCCAATGGGATGAATTCGTAGAACACACCGTAATCCAACATCAACATCATGGCAGGGTCAGCGGGGTCGTTCTGTACCCCGAAGAATCCTTCACTGGCATTATAGGTCTCGCGGTATTGCATCCGGGAACCACGGATAAGTTGCTTGTAAGTTTCACGATACGGAGCAAAACTTACTCCTCCATGGAAAAAGATTTCCAAATTAGGCCATACCTCATCCAAAGACTGTGCACCGGTAATTTCCAGAACACGTTTGATGACGGCCATCATCCACGAAGGCACACCGGAGATATTGGTAATGTTCTTGTTGATTGTACAACGGGCAATGCGCTCCATCTTTTCTTCGAAGTCGTCCAGCAAAGCAACCTCCTTGGAGGGCACACGGATAAGATTGGCCAACGGATTCATATTCTCGATAAGAATGGCCGAAAGGTCACCCACCAAACTATGCTTCAGATTATAGTTGGGAGCATGACTTCCTCCCAAAATAAGCCCCTTACCTTCGAAGAAATGCGAATCGGGACGCGTCTGCAAATAGTAAGCCACACAATCCACTGGTCCCATGTAATGCATCTGCTTCAATCCCTCACGAGTGACGGGGATGAACTTGCTCTTGTCATTCGTGGTACCCGACGATTTGGCATACCAACGTACCTGCGATGGCCACAACACGTTGCTTTCTCCGTGCCGCATACGCTCCACATAGGGTTTTATGTCATCATAAGATTGTACAGGCACCCTTCGGGCATACTCCTCATACGTCTGTATGGTACGGTATTCATATTTTCGCCCCCATTCCGTATGGGCAGCCTTTCCGAGCAGCCTCTTCAGCTGTTCGGTTTGCAGGGATTCTGCTTGTGTATCATAAGCGGTCAAAGCCCGTTGACGCGGGATAAAACCTTTACTGATAAGTCCGGTTATACTCATTCTTGCTAAAATTTATCCGAAATTTAGATAAAATACAGTGCAAAATTAGTGTAAACTTCTGAAAATACCTATCTTTACGCACTGAATTTAACGAATGTTGTGACGGATTAAAAAACTATGCGTATCGGAATCCTTACATCGGGCGGCGATTGTCCCGGCATCAATGCCACCATCCGTGGTGTGTGCAAAACCGCAATATTGAATTACGGCATGGAAGTTATCGGCATCCACGGCGGCTTCAAGGGATTGATTGATCTCGACTATGAACCCATGACCGAACGTTCGCTCACGGGTTTGCTCACTATGGGAGGAACCATCTTGGGAACCTCACGCGAAAAGCCCTACAGCAAGAAACACGCCATACCCGGCATTGACAAGCCGGCTCTGCTGAAGGCCAATGTCGAGAAATTGGGATTGGATGCCGTCGTATGTATCGGTGGCAACGGCACACAGAAGACCGCAGGAAAAATGGCCCGTGCAGGCATTCCCGTCATCGGTATTCCCAAGACGATTGACAACGATGTGGCAGGCACAGACCTCTGCTTCGGTTTCCATACAGCCGTCAGCATTGCCACCGAAGCGATCGACCGTCTTCACAGTACCGCCAGTGCCCATCGCCGTGTGATGGTCATCGAAGTTATGGGACATAAAGCCGGATGGATAGCCCTCTATAGCGGGATGGCCGGAGGAGGCGATGTCATCCTCATCCCCGAACTCCCTTACGACATGGACAACATTTGCCAGACCATCATGCAACGCATGCAACGCGGCAAGAATTATGCCATCGTCGTCGTTGCCGAAGGATTATCCACACCCCACCCCGGACGTGCAGGCGAATACATCGCCTCCACCATTACCGAGATGACAGGCATCGATGCCCGCGAAACCGTTCTTGGATACACCCAACGCGGAGGTTCTCCCTGCTCCTTCGACCGCATACTGTCCACCCGTATGGGTAGTCATGCTGTGGAACTGATTGCCGACCAACACTACGGACGTATGGTTGCCGTCAGCGGTGGAGACATCACTTCCGTTCCCCTGTCCGAAGTGGCAGGCTGTACACGCCTTGTCCCACCCGACCATGAACTCATCCTGCAAGGACAACACATGGGCGTTTGTTTCGGATAGTCCAATTGAAGATTATTTACAATCCAGTATATTCTTTTTGTAGAAAAGGTTGAAGTTTGAAGATCAACATTTTCTACAAATAAGAGTATCTGCTTCATGCATGTTTTCATTTTGTCTATCAAAAATCAAACAGATTATCTGTCTATTTTTTCTACATCTGCAAAATATTGCGTACCTTTGCTCTCCTTAATCCGAATTATAAACAATTAATCCGAAAGATCTGTGGCCAAACAAAAAGCTGGGGAGCTGACCCCTATGATGCAGCAATTCTATGAATTCAAGGCAAAGCACCCTGATGCGGTGTTGCTGTTCCGTTGTGGAGACTTCTATGAAACGTATGGCGAGGATGCCGTAGTGGCATCGGAAATATTGGGCATCACGTTGACTAAACGCAACAACGGCGGACAGACGGCTGCATTGGAGATGGCCGGATTTCCTTTCCATGCATTGGACACTTACTTACCCCGACTGGTGAGAGCCGGACGACGGGTGGCTATCTGCGACCAACTGGAAGACCCGAAATTGGCCAAAAAGCTGGTGAAACGCGGTATCACAGAATTGGTGACTCCGGGTGTGGCCACACAAGACAATGTATTGAGCTACAAGGAGAATAATTTTCTGGCAGCGGTACATTGGGGAAAGGGAGTGACGGGTGTTGCCCTACTGGACATCTCAACGGGCGAATTTCTGACAGCCGAAGGGACTACAGACTATATAGACAAATTATTAGCAGGATTTGCTCCCAAAGAGATATTGTATGAACGCGGACGAAAGGAACAGTTCGAATCAGCTTTCGGCACGAAATATTTCACGTATCAATTGGATGACTGGGTATTCACCCTGCAACAGGCACGCGAACGGCTGACACGCCATTTCGAAACGAAGAACCTGAAGGGATTCGGTGTGGAGCATCTGCAAAGCGGCATCATTGCAGCAGGTGCCATCATGCAGTACCTGGAGATAACGCAACACACACAGATCAAGCATATCACCAGCCTCAGACGCATCGAGGAGGACCGCCACGTAAGAATGGACAAGTTCACCATCCGCAGTCTTGAACTGGTCGGTTCGATGAATGAAGGGGGTACTACCTTGCTGGATGTGGTGGACCGTACCATCAGTCCCATGGGAGCACGTTTGCTGAAACGATGGTTGGTATTTCCGCTAAAAGATGTTGCCCCCATCGTACAACGTCAGGAGGTTGTGGAACATTTCTTCCGACACCCCGACATGCGGGATGAAATACATGCTCTATTGTCCCGCATCGGTGACTTGGAGCGCATCATCTCGAAAGTTGCTGTAGGACGTGTGAATCCACGTGAAATGGTACAACTACGCATTGCGCTGGAGGCGATAGAGCCTATCCGCAATCTCTGTATCGAAGAGGGGAACGAAAGTCTGCGCACATTAGGCGAACAACTGAACCCCTGTCAAAGTATGCGTCAGCGTATAGCCCGCGAAGTAAAGAGTGACCCACCGCTGCTAATAGCCAAGGGAGGAGTGATAGCCGATGGCGTGAATGCCGAACTGGATGACCTGCGACGCATTGCCTACAGCGGCAAGGAATATTTGCTGGAGATGCAGCAACGCGAAGTGGAACGCACAGGCATACAAAGTTTGAAAATTGCTTATAACAACGTATTCGGATACTACATTGAGGTTCGCAACACCTACAAGGACCTGGTGCCACCCGAATGGATACGCAAACAGACATTGGTAAATGCCGAACGATACATCACCGAAGAACTGAAACAATACGAAGAAAAAATCTTAGGCGCAGAAGAAAAAATTCTCGCGCTGGAGGGAAAATTATTCCAGGAATTGGTGTTGGCCGTGGCCGATTTCATACCGGCCATTCAGGTGAATGCCATGGCTGTAGCCCAATTGGACTGCCTGCTGAGCATGGCCACAGTGGCGATGGAGAACCGCTATGTACGTCCTGTGGTGGAAGACAGCGATGTGTTGGACATCCGGCAGGGACGCCATCCGGTAATCGAACGGCAAATGCCTGTGGGCGAACAATATGTGGCCAACGACGTAAGATTGGATACCGATAACCAACAGATTATCATCATCACAGGTCCGAACATGGCAGGTAAGAGTGCGTTGCTCCGTCAGACGGCGCTCATCACCCTGTTGGCACAAACAGGAAGTTTCGTCCCTGCAGAGAGTGCACGCATCGGACTGGTGGATAAGATATTTACCCGTGTAGGGGCAAGTGACAACATCTCGGTAGGCGAATCAACCTTCATGGTGGAGATGAACGAGGCAGCGGACATCCTGAACAATCTCTCCCCCCGTAGCCTGGTATTATTTGACGAGTTGGGACGAGGAACATCCACCTACGATGGAATCTCCATTGCATGGGCCATTGTAGAACACATCCATGAACATCCACGGGCCAAGGCACGCACCCTGTTTGCCACACACTATCACGAACTGAACGAAATGGAAACTTCGTTCCAACGAATCAAGAACTACAACGTGTCGGTACGCGAGGTAGATGGCAAGGTTATCTTCCTCCGCAAATTGGAACGTGGAGGCAGTGAACACTCCTTTGGTATCCACGTAGCCAAACTGGCCGGTATGCCCGGAAGTATTGTCAAACGAGCTACACAGATATTAGGGCAATTGGAGCGGGACAACCGCCAACAAGATATCAGCGTAAAGCCTCTTAACGAAGTGGCCACTGAACGCGAAGGTATGCAGCTGAGTTTCTTCCAACTGGACGACCCCGTGCTGTGCCAGATACGCGATGAACTATTGCACTTGGATGTAAACAGCCTGACTCCCCTGGAAGCATTGAACAAACTGGATGCGATAAAGAGATTGCTGTAAATCAGTGTGAGTTCGATATAAGGAACGGAGCCATCATTTATTGATGCTTTCAATCTGGGCAGACACATAGGTCTGCCCCTACGGCAATCGTGCTTCTTATGTCCTATTGAACCTCTTCACATACCACCATCTCCAGACGTTCCTATTACGAACAAAGTTCTTTAAAATGTTCTTACAAAACATCTCATCCTTATGCTTCTGCCTTTCCACGCCCACCTCATTCGTTCCTGAAACACTTGACACTTACGCCCGAAAGACTTGACACTTGGCTCCATAACTCTTGACCCTCCTGTCCGCAAGTGTCAAGAGTTTCGGACGGGAGGGTCAAGTGTTTTGAGCATAAGTGTCAAGAGTTTCGGGAAAAATTGTGTTTTCCCTCATTTTTCGCCAATTTTCCAATTTCCAGGCGTTTGGTGCAAATATTGGACAATCTCACTTCAACCTCATATTCTTCCATTCGTCGCCCAGTGCGGCCGATGAGACTACGGTCGGAGTTTGGCTCTTGCCGTTGGTGACGATGGACTCCTGTGACACCTTCTCGCGGATGTAGCTGCCCAGTTCGCCCAAGGTGGCGTTGCCCTTGCTCTCCTGCAACTTCTTCAGCAGGAAGTAGGTGAAGAGGCCGTGTCCCTTCTCGGTGTAGGGATAGGCCGTCTCGTCGGCACTGGCCGCTGAGAAGACCACCATGTTCCCCTTCGGCTCCACATCGCGGGGCTTGATGGCCACACCTCGTGCCGAGGCCAACATACCCTCGCCGCGCTGTGCACCGCTGAAGCAGGCATCCATGAACACCGTCACACTCTTGGCTCCCAGTCCTGCCAGCTCTTCATACAGTTTGTTCGTGGCGTAGCAGGCGAGAGTATTTCTTCCACTGGCATCTACAGGCAAAAGAAAAGCATCTTTACTTTCCTCGTTGGGAAGTCCGTGTCCTGCATAATAGAATATAACGTTAATATTCCCTTTGTACGCCTTAGCTATTCCTTGGATGTTTTCAATGGCGGACAACATTATACCAAATGTTGCATCCATATAAGTCCTAATATTTTTTTGAGGAAGCCCTAATGTTTTTTGACAATAGGTAGCAAATGTTTTGGCATCATTCAGAGCATAAGGAACCTTAGCTACTTGACTGTAATTCTCGTTGCCAATGATGACGGCAAAAGTATTGCTGGCAGTTTGCGTACTACTAGGAATATTGACATCTACATCTGCAAATTTATTTTCATCTTCCTTTTCATCTTCAATTGTTTCATCACTTGACAAAAGTGTAATTTCTTGTGGATAAGTAGTTGGTGTATATTCTTTTACCAATTCGGGAGCTTTCGTCTCATTTTTTGCCAATTCTACAGATTTATCTTCTGTTTTTTCTAAATTTACTTGAACTTTCTTATTGTAGGCATAATCTTCACTTTTTTGTTTTTCAGCCGCCCATTTTGTCCAAAGATTCTCATCATCCAAAGAATTTGATATAATATAATCAATTATCCAATTGGGGCATCTTCCGTTATGTCCAAGCATTGATACTGTCCCAGAAGAAAAATCACTCCAAAAATCTTCATATTGTACAGGCTCAGAATCTGGAACGACAATTTCTTTCAACTTATAACAACGACAAAAAGCAAGTGTTCCTATTTCCGAAAGATTATTAGACATAACAATACTAGAAAGTGACTTACAACCTCTAAATGCATTATTTCCAATGGTTATAACCCCATCTTTCATTGTAACGTCAACAAGAGATTCACAATATTCAAAAGCTTCAATGCCTATACTTTTAACACTCTCAGGAATTGTTATACTTCTAAGTTTCTTACTTCCATAAAAACTCATTTCTTGTTTACGTTTCTTGAATGCATAATCTGCAATTTTTGTTACTTCATATTGTTTGCCTCCTATCATTACATTTTTAGGAAGTATAATCTCTCCTTCTGCATTATACCCATCTACCAAAACAGCTTCCGTAGGTGAAATCACTTCATATCTGATTTTATCAATCGTAACCGATTGACTCATTCCTGCCAAGGCAACAACCAATAACAAAGTACACAATAATAATAATCGTTTCAACATATCTGCAAGTATTTTAAAATAGGACATTTATTCTCTCTTTTTTAGCAAAGCAAGGAAAGCAATAGTGAAAGCAAAAAATTCTAAGACCTCGGACAAAAAAGAAGCGCAAGCACACCTTTGATGTCCTTTCGTTACTGAGGTCTTAGGATACCCGATTTGCAAAAAGATAAGATGTACCTACGCTATACGCAGGCATCTGCCATCTTATTCTTCATCGCAAATCTTGAAATTTCCTAAGTTTCAGTAACGATAATAGAATAACAGCAAACGCTATATTTTCCCACAATGTCAATTGCCGTTGCGTGTCGCTACACGCATAGACGGGTGCAAATATAGGGAATATTTCGGGAAAGGGAGCAAAGATTACCGTTTTTTTGGACAAAGTACTTGAAAAACATGTGCGACGGAGGCCGTAGCTCCCTGCAGGGGAAGGGAGTGATTTGTAAAAGCCTCATTTTCACACACTCCTCCGTCTCCAAGCGACACCTTCCCTAACTTAGGGAGCTTTAGTTACTTTTGTACCCAATTTTTTTATCTCGAACTCACGTTAACAATCAATCGGATATGAACACACAAAGCTCATCAGTAATTCCACAGAGAAACTCCAACAAACTGCTTTATATGCAGATAATGATTCCGAATTATTTACAGATTAGAAAGAAATTTATTTATAAAGACTTCTGGACGAAGTGGCTACTGAACGCAAAGGAAGCATTGAACAAACTGGATGCGATAAAGAGATTGCTGTAAATCAGTGTTTGGTTTGTAAAAACCTACCGGATATCCAAACCATACCAATTGTCATAGTTGTAACAATCAACAAACAAGGCCAAAACCCTAATGAAGGAAAATGCCAATGGACACATAGCTGTATGACGGGAAAATGCCACAAGTACATTTCGTATGAGATATTACCTTTTATAGGTATCCACGTACCCCAATGCCCCGTAGTGCAAGCATAAATGACCAACAAACTGACAACAGCCGGTTCCATGATATAACTATAATAAGGAATAACGTCAGCCAACAAAAGAAGAACTATGCAAACAATTGCTATTTTATGACGATAAGAATGATAAAGTTTGTATTGAGTATATACCCATGCACCGGTATAAAAAAATGCCAACTGACCAAATACTTGTCGTGCGAGTATCATATATATATCATCCCCTGTTCGTTGATACATCCACAAGAACAACAAACGATAAGCTACGGAAAAAAAATAAATGGCTACAAACATCCACCCATGGTCACACTTCCATCTTTTGCAAATCCAAGCAACTATGGGCACTGACAGATAGAGCATCCATTCTACCTTCATTGTCCACAAAGAACCATTGACAGCAGGTTCTGCAAATTCTTGGAACACTCCAGGCAAAGTGGGATTCAGGAAGTTGAGAAAACTCAAATTTGCAGCCAAATAGCGCCACCATTCTGAAGAAGTAAAATATTGAACAGCAGGAAGTGAGGATACAAAAACCATCCCGAAAGCACATACCAACACTACAGTGATATAGGGCGGCATGATACGGCTGGCACGACGACGAAGAAAATCAACGAGTAAAGGATGGCGTTCATAACTACCAAAGATAAGAAACCCACTGAGAGAAAAAAAACCACCCACAGCCACATAACTGGGAATGGGCCAACAAACAGAAAAACCCATCAGTTCACCCACGTGAGCAATAATGACAGAAAACGCAAGAATATATCTAACAGCGGAAATATTATTCATTATTGCAGCATTGTTATTTTATCACCACAATTTTAGTTACAATTCCTTTTTTTCCTTCTTCATCAGTTGCCATTACGTGATAAACCCCCGAAGCCACACGTTCGCCGTCACTGTTTCGTCCATCCCATGAATAAGAACCACCAACTGAAGTTCCTTCGTGGACCAGGCTTCCGTAAGAATCGGTAATCTTCACTTGCGAATCCATCATCAGCCCCACAATGCTGACGTATCCAGAATAATCGGGACGAACCGGATTGGGGAAGGCCCTAACCTTGCTCTCGCTAAACGAAGGCTGTGCCTCGGTGGCATCACTCTGATAAGCTATAAGGCCTTTGGAAGTTCCAATATACACGAGACCCGTCTCCTGATCCACCGCAATACTCTGTATTTCATCCGAAAGCAGAGGACTGTTTTCGGTCGTGAAATGATGAATCTCTTCAATACCGTCAGCAGAAAGCAGATAAACTCCACTTTTTTCCGTTCCTACCCACTTACGGTTTGCGCCATCAATGGCAATCGCTTTAACAGTAATTCCATTCAATAAATAGTCGGCATAATTCGTCCCATCGTTTCGAGGTACTTTTACTTGGGTAATGGTAATGCGACTCTTCTGTTCTGCCATTATTTGCGTGGGGTTGCTGATAAGCCATGTTCCATTCGTTGTTCCTAACCAGATGACTCCTTCCTTATCCTCAATGGCACAATGAATCTGTGGATAATTCATCAAATCCCCATCTTGATTATAGAATTGATCCATAAAAAGGCACTGGTCGTCACTGGTATCTTCCAATGTTCCATTCGTATTTAACATGAAAACACCATTATATTCCACATGGGGTGTGACTGCCCACATCCATCCTCGGCTATCAAAGAATGTGCCACGCAAAGTCTCTTTCTGACTGAACTGTTCGTAATAGAGCGAAATCCATTTCTTCTCTTTCGTATAAATTGCAATGGCATCAGTTCCACCTGCACAAAGAACCCACAGATTACCTGCCGGATCGAACTTCACACCATTGGGATATATGATATTCGAATACCGATAATCTGGCTTAATCGTACTGTTATCAGGCGTGTACAAATTCACAAATTCCCCATTTTGAAATTCGTAAACCCCATATCCAGACGAAGCGGCAAATAAATGATTCTCATCCTTTGGATCTATAGCAATGGAAGCTATATCTTCATACTTCTTTGCTTTTGCTGCTTCTGCAACACCTTCTTCTTGATAAAGTTGCCAACGCTTGTCGCCATCCATCACTTGGATGGTTCCCGGATTGTAATAGGGTGTATAGAAAAGTCCGCCTCCACATGTGTATAATTTGCCATTATGCATGACCATCTGATAAAACAAATTACGGCGAGGTGCATTAATATCTACAGGAGAAACAGTCTGTTTCATTGTATTCTCTTCCAATGTGTAACCCACCAGCCCTTCGTTTGTACCTGAAAGCCAATATGTGGAATTACCGTAACTAATATCAGTGGTTCCTACAGGAATCTCTATTTTACGATAATCTCTGGAATCATCAAAGAAATAGGCTTCGCCCGACTTGGTGCCGCCAAGGAATTTCCCGTCCAAGATTGTAAAAAAAGTGAATTTCCCCTTAAGTAAAGTCTCGAAAACACCATCATCGGGATTAATGACTGATATTGATTCCCCTGGAACGCATACATAGGTAACCCCTTTACAGGTTTGAATCAATGAGAAATTACCTGTCCGTATCTGTTTCCAATTATTCTTATCCAACAAATTCTCAGTAAGGTTTCCGCTATAAATCCCTTCAGTTGATGTGGCCAAAATGTAATTCCCATGGATTGCTGTGGCATTTATTTTGGTACCCAATGGATAAGTTACGGCTATAACTCTTTTCTGTACATCCAACACCACAATACCCAAGTTGGTAGCCAGATAGGCCTTGTTGCCTACCACATTCACACTGTTCACGGTCTTGTCGGCCAAAGAGGAGTTCTTCAGGTCTGTCATATTATAAACCTCTCCTTGTGCATCCATCAAATCGATATTGCCGTTGTCGTAGATGATGACCAGTTTCTTCTGGCTTTCACACACGGCCAGATGGACAATCTTCACATCGCTCATCGGATAGACGATGTCATAGGTCAGGATATCGCCATCTTCCGGGTCATAAGAAAAGAGTGAACCTTCGGAGACGGCATATACCTTGCCTGCAAAATAGACACTGGACGAAGTTTTTTCATAAGCCATGAAGGCTTGCCATTCACCGAGAGGCAGACGGGCTTGCAATTGACTTTGCCATCCGAGAGCAAAGATTGTAAACAGAATAAGAGCGAGTCGTTTCATTGTCATTTCAGTTATTAGCTACAAGTTACGAGTCATAGCTATTTGTAGCTTGTAGCTCGTCACTTGTCACTGTTTCAAGAACTCCACCAGTTTTTCCACTGCACGCGCCCGATGACTGATACGGTTCTTCACTTCATCGCCCAAACGGGCAAAAGAGTGTTCGTAACCATCGGGCCGGAAGATGGGATCATAGCCAAAACCTTCACCCTCTTCGCGCTGTTCAAGGATTGTACCGGTGACGATACCTTCAAACAGATATTCCTTTCCTTCCTTTATTAACGCAATAACTGTACGAAATTGTGCACGACGGTCATTTTTTCCTTCCATATTGGCCAAAAGTTTCTGCATGTTAGCCTCAGAGTCATGTCCCGTTCCTGCATAGCGGGCAGAATATACACCCGGTTCACCGCCCAATGCGACCACTTCCAAACCCGTGTCGTCAGCAAAACAGTCAGTACCATAGCGTTGATGGATGTATCGTGCCTTCATCAAGGCATTACCTTCCAGTGTATCGGCTGTTTCAGGTATTTCTTCGACACATCCGATATCGCGCAAATTCTGCAAATCAATTTTTCCGCCCAACATAGCACTTACCTCTTGCAACTTATGGGCATTGTTTGTTACAAATATCATAATTCAGTTATTAGCTACGAGCTACAAGTTACGAGTTTTTTGATTTGGTCACTTGTCACTCGTAGCTTGTAGCTCGCCACTTATGTCATTTCTTTTTCTTGCTCTTCACTTTAATTTGGTCAAATCCTTCACCATATACTCCCACCACATTACTTTGGGAGATAAAGGCATTAGGATCGATATCCTTTACCAAACGGAAGATGTGGATAGCTTCGCTTTTCTTGGCCAAAATACAAAGCACTTTCATGGGTTGCTTACTATAGAAACCTGTACCATCAAGCACTGTCACACCACGTTTGACATCCGTCATGACAGCCTCACCAATCTCCTCATATTTCTTGCTGAAAATCAGGAACTGCACACTTTGTCGGGCACTGTTCACAATGTAATCGATGGCTACGCTGATGATGATGAGTGTGACAAAGCCGAATACGACACGCCTCCAATCCTCGAAAACAAAGTAACACGAGGAAATGATGATGATATCGCATACCATAATCATACGGCCGAATGTAATGGTCTTGTATTTATTGACAATGGCAGCAATGATGTCCGTACCGCCAGTACTTCCCCCTACAATGAACACTACAGCAATACCCACACCACAGAAGATAGAACCTATGACACAGGCCATAAAATCTTGTCCCGGTCCAATAATCTGCATCAGGTTCCCTGCATCGTCCTTCATCATTTCTTGGAAAAAGTCGAGGAAGAACGTTAGTGTTGCTACCGAAAAAATGGTTTTCAGGCAGAACTTCAGTCCTAATATATACAATGCTACAGCCAAAAAAGCGGCATTTATGAGGAAATAAGAGATTTGCATCTCTATTCCAGTGGCATAATAAATAATGGCCGAGATACCAGTCACACCACCCGTAGAAATTTGGTATGGAAGCAAAAACAGGCACCAACCCATGGCGTAGGCCATCAGTCCCAAGGTGATGGTGATGTAATCCTTGGTCTCACGCCACAGTTTTATATGGTTAATCATAAATAAATTTCAAAGTTGAAGGTCCAAAGTTTAAAGTCCCAGATCAGTTTTGACCCTTAAACTTTAAACCTTGAACCTTAGAAAAGTTACAGTACAATATTCACAATCTTCTTCGGCACGATAATTACCTTCTTCGGAGTCTTACCGTCAATCCACTTCTGACTCTGTCCGTCAGACATTACAGCAGCTTCGATTGTCGCATTATCTGCATCGGCAGGGAATTCCATGGTGAAGCGTGCCTTTCCGTTGAACGAGATGGTATATTTCACGGTGTCCTCCACCAGATAACTTTCGTTGCAAACAGGCCATGCAGCATCGCATACACTGCCTTCGCCCTTCAGCATCTCCCACAATTCTTCAGCCAAGTGAGGTGCAAAGGGAGCAATCAATACGGTCAACAGACGGAGCACTTCGATTGAGCGGCACTTCAACTGGGTAAGTTCATTCACACAAATCATGAATGCACTGATGCTGGTGTTATACGAGAAGGTCTCAATATCGCCCGTTACCTTCTTGATGAGTTTATGGATACTCTTCAATTCCTCCTTCGTTGCAGGAACATCGGCAGGCAAGAATTCATCTGCACGGCTATAGAACAATCCCCACAGTTTCTTCAAGAAACGGTGAACACCATCAATACCATTGGTATCCCAAGGCTTACTCTGCTCTACAGGGCCGAGGAACATTTCGTACATACGCAAAGTGTCTGCACCATATTTCTCTACAATCATATCGGGATTCACCACGTTGAACATCGATTTCGACATCTTCTCTACTGCCCATCCGCAGATGTATTTGCCATCTTCAAGAATGAACTCCGCATTGTTATATTCAGGACGCCAAGCCTTGAAAGCTTCTACATCCAGCACATCGGCGCTCACGATATTTACATCCACATGCAACGGAGTTACATCATACTGGTCTTTCAAACCAAGTGACACGAAGGTGTTGGTATCCTTGATGCGATACACAAAATTGCTTCGTCCCTGAATCATACCCTGATTGACCAACTTCTGGAAAGGTTCATCCTTTACACTTACGCCCAAGTCATAAAGGAACTTGTTCCAGAATCGGCTGTAAATCAAGTGACCTGTAGCATGCTCTGTTCCACCCACATAGAGATCTACATTCTGCCAATAGTTTGCAGCATTCTCGCTCAACAAAGCCTGATTGTTCTGAGGATCCATATAACGCAAGTAGTATGCACTCGATCCAGCAAATCCCGGCATGGTGTTCAACTCCAAGGGGAATATGTTCACATTGTCAATGAGGGTGTTTTCCACCACTTCGCCTTTCTGAACATCCCAAGCCCACTTGGTTGCATTGCCCAACGGAGGTTCACCGGTTTCTGTCGGCAAGAACTTGCTCACCTCGGGCAATTCAAGCGGCAATTTGCTGCTATCAATCATATAGGGCATGCCGTCCTTGTAATAAACAGGGAACGGTTCTCCCCAATAACGCTGGCGACTGAAGATGGCATCACGCAAACGGAAATTCACCTTCACACGACCCAATCCGTGTTCCTTCACATATTTCTTGGTAGCGGCAATAGCCTCTTTAATGGTCAATCCGTTCAACACGAGGTCACAATAGGGCGTTGCACCTTCCTTGGGCGAGTTAGTCACGATACCTTCCTTTGCATCGAAACTCTCTTCACTCACGTCGCAGCCCTCTACCAATGGCACAATAGGCAGGTTGAAGTGTTTGGCAAAAGCATAGTCGCGACTATCGTGGGCAGGCACAGCCATGATGGCACCTGTTCCGTATCCAGCCAATACATAATCACTAATCCAAATGGGTACAGCATCACCGGTGAAAGGATTGATGGCATACGAACCGCTGAACACACCTGTCACCTTGCGGTCACTGATTCGTTCGCGTTCGGTACGCTTCTTGGTGCGGTCAAGATAAGCCTCCACTTCAGCCTTCTGTTCAGCTGTGGTCAATTGGGCTACCAATTCGCTCTCGGGCGCCAACACCATAAAGGTTACGCCGAACATGGTATCAGCACGAGTGGTAAAAATGGTGAATTCCATATCAGAGTCCTTCACCTTGAACTGTACTTCAGCACCTTCAGAGCGACCAATCCAGTTCTTTTGTGTTTCTTTCAACGACTCCGTCCAATCAATGTTATCCAATCCGTCGAGCAGACGCTGTGCATAAGCCGACACACGCAGACACCATTGGCGCATCTTCTTCTGTACTACCGGATATCCGCCACGTTCTGAAACTCCATCCACCACTTCATCATTAGCCAACACAGTTCCCAATGCCGGACACCAGTTCACCATCGTTTCACCCAAATAAGCGATACGGTAGTTCATCAGGATTTCCTGTTGTTCCTTCTCACTTTTGGCATTCCATTCCTCGGCAGTAAATGTCAGTTCCTCACCCTGTGCCACATCCAATCCTTCTGTGCCCTTCTGCGCAAAGCGCTCTACCAACTTACTGATGGGCATAGCCTTTTGACAAGTGTTACAATAGAAGTGTTCGAACATCTGCTGGAAGGCCCACTGTGTCCAATGGTAATAACCCGGCTCACAAGTGCGAACTTCACGATCCCAATCAAAGCAGAAACCAATTTTGTCCAACTGCTCACGATAGCGGTTGATGTTGGCCTCAGTAGTCACAGCAGGATGTTGACCAGTCTGAATCGCATATTGCTCAGCCGGCAATCCGTAAGCATCGTAACCCATAGGGTTCAATACATTGAATCCTTGCAAACGCTTATAGCGGGCATAGATGTCGCTGGCAATGTATCCCAGCGGGTGACCAACATGCAATCCTGCTCCTGAGGGATAGGGGAACATATTAAGTACATAGAATTTCTTCTTCGCATCGTCTTCAGCAACTTTGTAGGTCTTATTCTCTACCCAACGTTGTTGCCATTTCTTCTCGATTTCTCTAAAATTATAGTCCATAGCGGATATTTGTTTTTGTTATGATTATACCTTATTATAATAACAGGGTGCAAAGATAGAGAAAGCCAAGGGAAGAACAAAATAAACGCGTTTATTTTTGCTTGTTATATAGAATTGAAGAAGGGAATTGCTGTTGATTTAGGTCAAAAAAAGATTTTTTTTATGTTATAGAGCTGTTCAATGTTAGTAGATACAGAGAAATACCACTACCTTTGCAACGCCTTTCAAAGGCATTAGGATAACAAAAAAAACAGATCACCACAAGGTTGTCTGAATAATACCCAAAGTAATTATTTGGTATTAATTTTAAAGGTAAAAAGATTTATGAACATTTTAACGCCTATCGCTTTTGTAATTATTGCAATTATTGCGATAGTAGGTAATGTCTTATTTTTTGCAGGAAAAACAAAATGAGCCACAACCAATAAACGATGAGGGATGCGTCACACGACACATCCCTCATCGTTTATATTATCAAAGCGGGAGTTGAATGATTAAATCCTCCCCCAAAAAAGATCACTTTTTCTTTCCCAATTCGTCCAATGTCCGACCTTCGTACTCGCAAATGGCAATCTTATATTCCTCCGGCATTTGCATGGGTGTCTGCGTCTTCAGATCATACACGACCATCACAGTGCGGCATTCACATTTCACCATTTTGCTTTCCGAATCTATAGCACGCTGTAATAGGGTAAAACTTTTATTGCCCAATTCCACTGTGGTAGTCTCAATGTCCACATTATCCATAAAAAAGATTGGACTCATGAAATTGGCACTGATATTGGCCACGACAATACCCACTTCATTCCATTTCATACGTCCCGACAATACCTCTTTCACATAAGTGGTTTTAGCCAAATCGTAAAGTGAGAAGTAAACGGAATTGTTCACATGACCGAACTGGTCAACATCGCTGAATCTGATTTGGGCAGGCATCGAATGCCTGAATGTTGTATTTTCTATCATCGTTTTTATCTATTTCTTTTTATTCGGGCTGCAAAGGTAAGAATATTTAGCGAAGTTCTATCACATTTACAATGCAAACAAATGAATTATCAACAAAAAGAAGCAAATACACCCAGTTTCGCTTCTTTTTGCGCATCTATAAATCACTATTCATTCTTCTTTACTGCTCTTCGCGCTCTTATTTATTGGCAATGTGCCAAGTGTTCAAACGATAGAGACCCACAGACAGGAAATAGATGATGATAGCCGACACCCATCCCCCCAAGACATCAATCAGATAATGCGCCTGGATATAAACAGTAGCCCCGCAAAGCAACAGATAGAAGGGAAACATACCCCATGCCAACTTGCGGTTTCCTTTCCATGCCAATATCATCAGGACGGTGGACATGCCTACATGGGAACTGGGAAATGCAGCCGTAGGACGTTCACCTGCCGCCTGTGCATTCTCTACCAAACGAAAGAAGAGACCATCAATCGAATCGGGATTGGGCAACAACTCCGAATGGTGCAGAAAATAGTCCCCCACGTTGGGGAAAAATCCCATAGCTGCCTGCTCCAACCCGATGGCATTGAAATAGAACTGTGGTCCTGTAACAGGCAGGAACAGATAGATGACATAATAGAGCAGAAACGAGCAGAGGACAATGAAAGATGTCTTCAAGAACCCCTCGTAACGGGCAAAGAAATAGTAGAGGACTACAATGAAAATCATGGGATAATAGGCCCAATATCCCATGTTGAACGCTTCGCTCCACCATACCGTGTGACAAACTTGACTGAAAAGCAGAGCCGGTTGGCATCCGAACAGTCCCTGTTCCCATCCGGCAAACAAATGGTCAAGATTCGGGAACAGACGATTGAATTCATACGTGTCAGGATACCAATAAGCCAATAATCCCAATTGAGCCACCACACGAATGAAAGTCGTCAACCGGTTGGGTTTCCATTGGTACAACAGATAGCACAAAGCCGTCATACCCACGATTCCCATACGTTCAAGCAATTGTATGCCCGGATTCATCAGTTGCATATAGAAACAACCTATCAACACCGTAGTGAACGCATTGTATGCCAAACTAATGCGTTCGATAGCAAAAAGTCCCTTCTGTCTCTCGACAGGTTCTGTAAGTGTTTGTATCAAAGCCATTTTTCTTGTTTATACCACGCTATGGTCTCTTTCACACCACGCTCCAGATTGTATTGAGGAGTCCAATCCAATTCTTCCTTCAATGGAGCGATGTCGCATTGCCAGTTGCGCTGTTTCATTATTTGATATTTATCCTTATTCAAAGTACAGGTCTTACCCATGAGTGAGGCTCCCCATCCGGCCGTATAAGAGATGAGTTTCAGCAACCATAAGGGACTCTTGATGCGTAACACCCAAGGATTTCCCAACTCTTGTTGGATAAAGTCACTGAATGCACGACTCTCGTAGATTCCACCATCACTTACGAAATAGGCACGCCCTGTGACATGCTTCTCTACAGCCCGGTAGATAGCCCCCACTAAATCCTTTACATAAATGAACGTAATCTCCTGGCGACGGAATCCTACCGAAAAGTCCGTATGCCCTTTGATACTTTTGGCCATCAGGAAATAATCTTTCTCCCGAGGGCCATAAACGCCCGTAGGACGGAAAATAACGGTAGGCAGTTTGTCACCCAAACTCTGCAAATATTGCTCTGCACGAAGTTTGCTCCGTCCGTAAGCGGTATTGGGCTGCGGTGTATCCGATTCCGTAATGGGAGCATACATACACGAAGAGCCATGAGGGAAATCAGCATGTGCAATCTGCTCACGGACAGGTCCAAAAATACTGAGCGAACTGAGATAGATAAACTGTCCGGGAGTAATCCCTGCCTGCATCAGTCCTTCCACCAGATGACGGGTATAAACATGGTTGTTCAACTCAAAGTCCTCCTCACGCGGACATTTGGTAACACCGGCACAATGGATAACCACATCCCAACCGGCATGCTTCTGTCTGTGAGAAGCCAATTGGGCCTGCAACACTTCAGGATTGGAGAAATCCAGCTCGGCAAATTCCAACCGTGTATCCTGTAGATAGCGGCGGCTACTCTTCTTGCGTACGCCTGCCCACACTTGGTGTCCCTGTCGAAGCCCCTCTTCGCAAAGGAAACTGCCAATAAAACCGCTGGCTCCGGTGACTAAAATCTTCATGTCTTTAGTTTTTAGCTACGAGTGACAAGCTACAAGTGACGGATTCTATACTGCATGATGACTCGCAATCTGCAGTTCATAAATAACAACTTGTAGCCATTCAGGCCGCGAAGATACAATTTTTATAAATAACTGTCAAAAAAACATCCAACCAACCGATTATTTTGTTTCCTTTGTAGAACGAAAACGAAGGATAAAGGGAAAGGACGATGCATTTATCCGCCTATACATAATCTGAACAGACAATGGGAAAAGTAGAAAAAAAATCAGGCAAACGCCTTAATAAGAAAGCCATGGCAGAGTTGTTGATGGAACTCTTCCAACAAAATCCGGATTGGGAATTTACAACAAAAAGAATATTTTCCGACCTTGGTCTGAAGACACATCCTTTGAAGATGCTTTGTCTGGATGTACTTTCAGATATGCTTTTCGATGAATATGTCCGTGAAGTATCTCGTGGGAAATTCAAATTATGTAGTTTCGGACAGACATTGGAGGGGGTTTTCCAACGCAAACCCAGCGGACGGAATACCTTTGTGCCGGACGATGGTAGCGAGCCGGTTTCCATTGCTGAACGAAATTCACTCCATGCACTCGACGGTGACCGTGTGAAAGTGACCCTCTTTGCCAAACGGCGCGGACGGGCCAAGGAGGGCGAAGTCATTGAAATCATCGAACGGACAAACGATACATTTGTAGGCACTCTGCACGTAGAGCGCAGTTATGCTTTTTTGTTGACCGAAACTCGCACATTGGACTGCGACATTTTCATTCCCAAAAGCAAATTGAAAAACGGCAAACATGGCGATAAAGCGGTTGTGAAGATTGTAGAATGGCCCGAAGATTCGCGCCACCCCATTGGACAGGTCATTGACATTTTGGGCAAAGCCGGAGAAAACAATGCCGAAATGCATGCTATCTTGGCCGAATACGGTTTACCTTATAAATATCCCGAAGCGGTAGAACGTGCCGCCGATATGATTCCCGACGAAATACCAGATTATGAAATAGCCCGCCGTGAAGACTTCCGTGGAGTCCCCACTTTTACCATCGACCCCATAGATGCCAAGGATTTCGATGATGCTCTCAGCATCCGCTCATTGAAGGATGGATTATGGGAAGTGGGTGTACACATTGCCGATGTCACCCACTATGTACCCGAAGGAGGTATCATCGACAAGGAGGCCTACCGCCGTGCCACATCAGTCTATCTGGTGGACCGCACCATCCCCATGCTTCCCGAGCGCCTGTGCAACCTGCTCTGTTCACTCCGCCCCAATGAGGACAAATTGGCCTACTCGGTTATCTTCCACATCAACGACAAGGCCGAGGTGAAGAACTATCGTATTGCACACACCGTCATCCGCAGCCAACGGCGTTTCACTTACGAGGAGGCACAAGAGATTATAGAAGGAGGTGAAGGAGACTTCAAGGATGAAATCCTCACTCTCAACCGCCTTGCCGAACGACTCACCGAGAAACGGTTTGCAGCGGGTGCCATCAACTTCGACCGTGTGGAGGTACGTTTCCGTATCGATGAGAACGGAAAGCCACTGAGTGTCTATTTCAAGGAACAGAAGGAGGCCAACAAACTTATCGAAGAATTCATGTTGCTGGCCAATCGTACCGTTGCCGAAGACATCGGGAAGGTGGCCAAGAACAAGAAGGTCAAGACATTCGTGTACCGCATACACGATTTGCCCGACCCAGAGAAGTTGGACAGTCTGAGACAATTCATTGCCAAGTTCGGCTATAAATTGCGCGGTGGGAATGGTACCAAAACCGACATCAGCAAAGGATTCAACAAGTTGCTGGCCGAAGTGAACGGAAAGGCCGAACAGAACTTGATAGAACTCATCTCCCTAAAGACCATGCAGAAGGCCAAGTACAGCACCCACAACATCGGGCACTACGGACTGGCATTCGACTACTACACCCATTTCACCTCACCCATACGCCGTTATCCCGACATGATGGTGCACCGTCTGTTGACCCGTTATCTGGATGGTGGACGCACTGTGCAGCAGCAGAAATACGAGGAGATGTGCGAACACTCTTCATCCATGGAGCAGTTGGCCGCCAGTGCTGAGCGTAGCAGCATCAAGTACAAGCAGGTAGAATTCATGAGCGAACATATCGGACGTGTGTTCGATGGCGTTGTCAGTGGTGTGACCGACTGGGGACTCTATGTAGAAATTGAGGAAAACAAGTGTGAAGGCATGATACCCATGCGTGACTTGGGTGATGACTTCTATGAGTTCGACGAACGCAACTACTGCCTCATCGGACGCCGTACCCACAACCGCTTCAGCTTGGGTGACAAAATGAAGATACGTGTCGCCAGTGCCAATTTGGAGAAAAAACAGCTGAACTTCATCCCTGCCGAAGAGGACGCACGCTCTTATGGCCCGCGAGGCCACAACCGTCCTTTGCGTGGAGAAATCCCCGACTTCAGTGAAGAGGGATGGCAGTAGAAGAGTGAACAAAATAATCCATGAAAAAAATGCAGTTAGCTGCGTGAGCCGATGCAGCTAGCTGTGTGAGTTGATGCAGTTAGCTGCGAAGGACAATGCAGCTATCTGCGTGAAAAAGGGAAGAAAGTCACTCCATCCCCACAATCGTCAAGTCCCGCCAATGTTCGGCTTGGCGGTACTTCTCTACAGAAGCAGCAGGCACGTGGACGGTAACATCCCGATGTTTGAAGATGACAGAGAGGTTTTGTGGCTCAGGCGCGTAATTATAAACATGCTTCAGGCTGTCGCAATAGTAGAATACATACTCTCCAATGGTGTGGACACTGGCAGGTATGGTTATCTCTTTCAGGTTGTAGCACTTCCAGAACACTCCTCTCCTTATGATTTCCAACGTGGATGGAAGTTTTATGGATTCCATCTTCTCACATTCGGCAAAGGCGTCAAGTTGCAGTTCTGTCACGCCTTCCGGAACAACAATGCGTTTCAGATTTCCACAAGCCCCAAACGCTGTTTCTCCAATAGATTTCAGACTATTAGGCAGTTTCGCAGAAGCAATCCCTGAACCATAGAAACATTTGGTCCCCAATTCAGTCACACCTTCCGGAATATTCACCGATGCCAACAGACTGGTGCGATAAAAAGCATTCTTTCCTATCTTCTTCAGTGTAGCAGGCAAGTCCACACTGGACACCGAATCTTCATAGAATGCACCATTTCCGATTTCAGTTACCCGATACATTTTACCATTTACATCTATACAGTCCTTTATGTATAAGTTGATATATCCCGTATTTACATCTCTATGAATATCGGGGCTTCTGCCTGTCACGGCACAGGTGGCACTATCTTCCGATGTAATCGTATAGTGCAGACCGTCCATCGTGATGGTTTTCCCGGTCATGTCATTCCCGTTACTAATACACCAACCCAACGTTGCGGCTATGATAATGAACGCACAACTGAATTTTATCCACATGAACCGTTCGTATCGCTTCAATGCCTTGGCCAACTCTTCTGCACTCGCATACCGTTTTGCCTTCTCCTCTTTCAGGCAGCGTTTCATCACATGGCGATAGGCGACCGGTAACCGCTTGTCCGTTTTTTCTTCGATATACTCCATCAATCTGCCCACGGCATAGATGTCAGTACGTACATCCAACTTATTACGCTCTGTCTGTTTTTGTTCGGGAGCAGCAAAGCTCTTGGTCAAGCCTGCTGTAAAGACATAATCGTCTGTTTCGCAAAATCCCAAATCCAGTATCTTCACATCGTTGTTGATGCGCGTGAGCATGATATTCTCAGGCTTGAGGTCGCAATAGACAATGTGGTGTTCGTGCAAGCACTTCAATCCTTGCAACAATTGGGTAAAGAACTTGTCCAGATTGTAACGGTTGCAGAAATATTCAGGTTCATCCTCCAGTTTCTTCGCCAATGTATCCCCCGTTACATATTCCATCAGCATATATGGGCCATCGGCATTCTCTCCTGTCTCCTTGTAACTGACAATATTCGGATGGTTGATTTCCTGTCCTTTGCAGAACTCTTTCATGAACATGATACGATAGCGCGGATTGCTCACGTACTCCGCTTTCAACTGCTTCATGAAATATTGTTGACCATTGATACATGCAAGGTATGCAAGCGATGTCCCCCCATGAGTATCCAATGGTTCGATACGGTCGAATACTTCCTCATTCCCTACAGGGGCAAAAACTGATGCTTCTTCCATTACAATCTGTTGAATGTTATACCGCTTATGCGTCCGCAGACGTAATTGGTAGGCGCATTTCCCTCATGTACCAGACAGTAGAGGTGCAGAGGTTCGCCATTGATGAAATGATTGCAATGGAATGTGTCGCCCCGACTCAGTTTGCTGTTTACCGATTCGATGACGGTAAACATACCCAACCCTTCGTATTGTATCGTCACATCCCTGTTCGGTTCCCATAGCAGACGTATTTTGTCACCACGAAACAGGGATTCAGAATTGAGAGATTCATTATTGATGAATTCGCTCTCCTGATGGGTTGAATCCGAATGCAGGAATGCATTCCAATCCTTGTATCCGGCTACACGGGAAAGCACATCCAACGTATAGACGCGGGGAGTCTGGCCCTCTCCTTCCTTCAAATACCCCCAAAAGCGCTTCAACGTTGTGGAGCTCAAGTGTATCTTAGTCAGATTGAATATACAGACAACCAGATAGTCAAAGTCACGCGGAGTACGCATTGCCCTTCCTGTACATTTCTCCACCATTGCCTGCAAGCGTTTATAGTCAGTTTCCATCGAATCCATACATTATTTCCAAAGTTTTTCAATTGGGGACAAAGATAGTACATTTCAACCATTCTTGTTCCTTTTCATCGCACAAAATCCAAGTTTTATTCTCAAAAGGACTAAAAAGGATTAAAAACCATAGAGCTTCCATGCACACTGAAAATACACTTCTATGCCCTATGAACCTGTGTTCAATGCATCAAGATTAAAGTTTCTTGTACCGTTTCACTCTTGTCATACGCGTGTCTCACCTTCGTCAGACAATCGCCTCACTTGGGTAATACACCCGTATGACACGGGTGAGACGCATACAAATGCTACGTTCTTGGCACATTGAACATAGGCCTTAAGCTGATAGAAGCCCCGTTTGATTGAGACGGATAAAGCGTACATGGTAGCGATGTAGCGGTTAATAGAAGTTAAATACTAAGGAAATAATTGTAAATCAATGAATATTGAATACCTTTGCGGTTGAAGATTATAACTCCATAACAGAATATGGAGGCGATGAGTTATACTCAATGAACGCAAACACATTGTATTGATTTGTATAAAACAGTATTTACACGTAGAATTTACCAAACAGAAAAATAATTATGAGATTTTCCAAATTGATGAAAAGAAATCTGCTGGTAGTCGCTTTATTGGCCTCTGCCGGTAGTGCTGTGTCGCAAGACAAACTTTATCCGAACACATTCTCTTTGTCTGAGGTACAATTGTTGGATGGTCCCTTCAAGCATGCCATGGAGTTGAATGTGGATGTATTGTTGCAATACGATACCGACCGTTTGCTGGCTCCGTTCCTGAAAGAAGCCGGCTTGCCCAAAAAGGCCGAATACTTCCCCAACTGGGCAGGATTGGACGGACATGTAGGAGGTCACTACGTATCAGCATTGGCCATACACTATGCCGCAACAGGTAACGAGGCTTGCAAAGAGAGACTGGATTATGTACTCGCCGAACTCAAGCGTTGCCAAGATAAGAACGGTAATGGCTACGTAGGCGGTGTGCCCGATAGCGAACGTCTGTGGGGCGAAGTCAAGAGTGGCAACTACGGTTTTGTAAACCGCTACTGGGTACCTTGGTACAACATCCACAAGACATATGCCGGATTACGCGATGCCTGGATGTACGCTGGCAGCGAAATGGCCAAAGATATGTTCTTGAAACTCTGTGATTGGGGATGTGATGTAACCGGATCCTTGACCGATGAAGAGATGGAGAGAATGTGTGGTCAGGAGTTTGGCGGTATGAACGAAGTGTATGCCGATGCTTATCAAATCACCGGTGACACGAAATACCTGAAAGTGGCCAAACGTTTTGCCCACCATTGGTTGTTGGACAGCATGGCCAAGGGTGTGGACAACTTGGACAACAGACATGCCAACACACAAGTACCTAAAGTAGTAGGACACGCACGAACTGCCGAAATGCTTCAACTGGCCGGCGAAGAGACCGATGCTGCTTACTATCAAAAGGCATCAGAGTTCTTCTGGGAAACAGTCGTGAATACCCGTTCGTTGGCACTTGGTGGAAATAGCCGTCGCGAACACTTCGCCTCAGCAGACGATTGCAAGAGTTACGTGGATGATCGCGAAGGTCCGGAGTCATGTAACACCAACAACATGATGAAACTGACTCAGAACCTGTTCCGTATGACAGGTGATGTGCGCTACGCGGATTACTACGAGCGTGCCATGTTCAATCATATCCTCTCTACTCAACACCCCGAACACGGAGGATATGTATATTTCACATCCGCCCGTCCGGCTCACTACCGTGTCTATTCAGCTCCCAACAGTGGCATGTGGTGCTGTGTAGGTACAGGTATGGAGAATCACGGAAAATATGGTGAATTCATCTATACACACACGAATGATGAATTGTATGTAAACCTCTTCGTAGCATCACAACTTGATTGGAAAGAGAAGAAATTCAGCTTGAAACAGGAAACCAACTTCCCGAATGAAGAGACAGTACGTTTCACCGTTGATTCCCGCAAATCACAGAAACTGAAACTGAAAATCCGTTGCCCGTGGTGGGTGAAACCCGGTGAAATGAAGGTTATCTGCAAGGGCAAGGACTATGCCATTGGCGCACAACCCTCCTCTTATATCGAGATTGAACGCAAATGGAAGAAGGGGGATGTCATTGAGGTTACCATGCCTATGTCAATCACCGTGGAAGAGTTGCCCAACCTCCCCAACTATATAGCCATCATGCGTGGTCCTATCCTGATGGGTGCACGTATGGGTAATCACCGTTTGGATGGTCTGGTGGCTAATGATGGCCGTTGGGCACACATCGCTCATGGTCCGTTAGTGTCACTTTTCGATACTCCGTTCTTGATTGGTGAACGCCAAGAGATTGTACAGAAACTTCAGAACATGCAACCCGTCAATGGCAAACCCATGCACTTCACCGTACCGGGATTGTTTGACGGAAAGTTCAAAGACCTTGAACTGGAGCCGTTCAGCAGCATCCACGATAGCCGATACATGATGTACTGGCTCTCTATGAGCAAAGCTGAATATGCCGACTATCAACAGAAAATGCGCGAGGCCGAAAAACAGAAACTGGAACTGGATGCACGCACCATTGATGCTGTAGCAACCGCTGAGCAACAACCCGAGGTTGATCACCAGATGAAGGCTGAAGGCTCAAAGACCGGCCACTTCCAGAGCGAAGGATGGCGCGATGCAACCAATGGCGGATATTTTGCTTACAACATGGACACCAAGGGCGAGGAAAACCTCACACTGATGGTACGCTATTGGGGTAATGAAAATGGTAACCGCACATTCGACATCTTGATTGACGGTCAGGTATTGACAACCGAAAACATCGTGGGCAAGTGGAAACGCGAAGCTTTCGTCAATGCCGAATATACCATCCCTGCAGAATGGGTGAAAGGCAAACAAGTCATCAATGTACGTTTCCAGAGCAAACCTGGTACAGTAGCCGGAGGTATCTTCTACGTACGTTTGATCAAATAATCGGGACGAAAGAAAGATTGAACTGATAATTAAAGATAAAGACAAAAAAGAGGATGAGTTGAAATGACACATCCTCTTTTTCATATATACCCCAAAAAAAAGGCAAAAGGATTAAAATGGACCAAATGATTCAATAATAAAGAGGTACATTTGCAAACTATTCAATGAATTAACAGAATCATTATACTATTTTAATTACTATGCCTATGAAAATTTTATCCTTCATTGCATCCATGCTGTTGGCAGTGTTCACCCATGCAGCAACCAATCAAATGAGCATTCCAAACCACACCATACTCAGCGGAGACACTCTGCTGTTGCCGGTGTCGTTGAACAATGAAAGTAAGATTTCAGCCTTTCAATGTGATCTGTTCCTGCCCACAGGTATTACATTGGCCTTGAACGAAGAGGAAGATTTGGATGTATCACTGAATCCTGCCCGCGTAACGTCATCACACTCGATTACGGCACGTACACAAAGTGATGGAAGCATCCGTCTGGCTGTTTATTCTACACAATCCAAACTTTTCAAAGGTAACGAAGGAGAACTTTTCTACTTGAACCTCATAACAGATGCTGAGGTGGAAGGCGAAATGACCATTGCCTTGAAGAATATCATCTGCTCTACTGCTGCTGCAGAAGAAATTCCAGTGGAAGATACTGAGGCGCTGATAACCATGGCCAAGTACATTCCCAAAAATGATTTTATCTTGGCGGATACAGCCTTGTTAGGTGGAACATCCATTCTTTTTCCGGTAGTGATGAACAACGAAAGTGAACTTTCTGCTTTCCAGTGCGACTTGTATTTGCCTGAAGGTATCACTTTGGAACTGAATGAGGATGAAGATTTTGACATTACATTGAACCATGAACGCGCCACTTCATCACATACTGTATCTGCACGCGTGCAAGAAGATGGAAGCATCCGTGTGGCTGCTTATTCCAGCCAAAGCAAGAAGTTCAATGGAAATGAAGGTGTCCTCTTTTTCCTTCACCTGAATGCCAATAAAAAACATTTCGGTACACAGCAACTGGAAATCAAAAACATCATCTGTTCTACTGTAGATGCAAAAACTGTAACAATCAATGATGCAGATTGCCAACTTACCGTTTTGAGACCGGTAGAAGCCTTGACACTCGGCCAAACCACTAAAGAGGTAATCAAAGGGGAATCCTTTACGCTCATCGCTACTGCAACTCCCGAAGAGGCCGACAACAAGACCGTTGTATGGAAATCGTCTGACGAGACCGTCGCAACTGTTGTGGACGGTGTGGTAACTACTCTTAAAGTGGGTGAAGCCACCATCACTGCCACTACAACCGATGGTACAAACCTGACCGCTACTTGCACGGTTACTGTGAAACCCGTACTCGTCGCTTCGCTTACACTCGACCAAACTACGAAGGAAGTAATCAAGGGCGAATCGTTTACCCTCATCGCCACTGCAACTCCCGAAGAGGCTGATAACAAGACTGTTGTATGGAAATCGTCTGACGAGACCGTCGCAACTGTTGTGGACGGTGTGGCAACTACTCATAAAGTAGGTGAAGCTGTCATCACTGCCACTACAACCGATGGTACAAACCTGACCGCTACTTGCACGGTTACTGTGAAGCCCGTACTCGTTGCTTCACTTATACTCGACCAAACTACGAAAGAAGTCATCAAGGGCGAATCATTCACTCTTGCTGTTACTGCAACTCCCGAAGAAGCTGACAACAAGACTGTTGTATGGAACTCGTCTGACGAAACCGTTGCAACTGTTGTGGACGGTGTGGTAACAACTCTTAAAGTGGGTGAAGCCACCATCACTGCCACTACGACCGATGGTACAAACCTGACCGCCACTTGCACAGTGACTGTGAAACCCGTGCTCGTTGCTTCACTTACACTCGACCAAACCACGAAGGAAGTCATCAAGGGCGAATCATTCACTCTTGCTGTTACTGCAACTCCCGAAGAAGCCGACAACAAGACCGTTGTATGGAGCTCTTCTGACGAGACCGTTGCTACCGTTGTGGACGGTGTGGTAACTACTCTCAAAGTGGGTGAAGCCACCATTACTGCTACTACAACCGATGGAACAAACCTGACCGCCACTTGCACGGTTACTGTGAAACCCGTACTGTTGACCCATATCACACTGAATTTGAATGAAGCGATATTGGAAGTTGGTGAAACTATTCAACTGACTGCAACTGTAGGTCCTGACGAAGCCGACAACAAGGAAATTGTATGGACAAGTTCCGACGCATCAATCGTTACCGTTGACAATACGGGTCTGGTGACATATGTCAAAGAAGGAACAGCCATAATCACCGCCACTGCAGCTGATGGAAGCGGCATCACTGCCACTTGTACCGTAACAACCAAGCCTGACGGAATCAATACGGCCGTAACCGACAATGTAGCCAGCACCATCTACTATTCTGTCGTAGGCGAAGCATCCCTTACTCCCCATAAGGGTATCAACATCATCAAACGTACTTATACCAACGGACGTGTAGAAATCAGTAAAAGAATCATCAAATAATAACTTAAAAATAATTGAACTATGAAGCTTAGAAACTATTTCCTAACATTAGGATTGTTGCTGACCGCAAACATCGCATCAGCAGCTATTGTGGAGAGAGAGAAGCCGGTCTTTTCTCCGAATCCAGTGGAAGTGAAAACCGATGGTACTTATATGTATATGTACAACGTCGGTGCGAAACAGTTCTTCCGTGGAGCCAATGATTGGCAAACCCGAGCAAGTGTGGGTAATGAAGGATACAAGGTATTCTTCCAACCAAACCTTGTAGATGACGCATGGGACGGAAGCACTGTTTACTTCTGGAATTATGTAGAAACTAAGGGTATGGACCAAAATGTATTCTTTGAAAATGCTGAAGGTTCTTGCTATGTTGACAGAGCTTCTCAACCCAATTACTATTGGAAGTTGGAGAAGAATGCCGACAATGACTATTATCGCCTATCGATGGCTGAATCCAATGAAAACTATGCTGACTGGAATATAACTGGAACCTATTTTGGATGGGATGCAGCACTTGACAATGGTACAAACACCCGCTTGTGGGCATTCCTGGATCCGACAATAGAAACCAACCATGTGGATTGGCTATTTGCAACGGAAGAGGATTATCAAGCCCACTTGACCGACCTAGAGTTATTCAATCAATCCGAATTGCTGAAAGAGCAGTTGTTGCTGGCTGCAGAAATGGGTGTTACCAATATCAGTGAACAAGAGGCTATCTACAATAACCCTGCTTCAACATTGGAAGAGCTTGCCCAAGCTATTACGTCCGTCAAATGGGAAATCATCCAACACGAAGAGATGACAGTGGATCCATCCAATCCTGTGGATAAGACCTCATTGATTGTAAATGCCAATTACGACGAGAATACTCACGATGGATGGAATTGTAATACTTGGTTTACTGTAAGTCATGGTGTGGCAGAATCGTACAATAAGGTTTTTGACACATACCAAAATATACACAATATACCCAATGGTGTCTATGCCGTCACTGTACGTGGCTATTTCCGTCCGTATAACACAAATGAAGCATTCACCAACTTCAAACCAGGTGCAGTAGTGTATGGAGTTGATGGCTACGGCTACGTATACGACATACCCAATAAAATACAGAGTACCTATCTGCCAAGCATCTTTGCAGGAAGTAAAACTACTCCATTGGGTTTGGACAATGAATTAGAGGTAAAAGATGCCGATGGAAACACCTGGTATGTGCCTAATGATATGGAAACTGCCAATGTTTACCTCAACGATGCTGAACGTGGAGTTGAATATGAAACAACAGTGATGTTCAACGTAGAGAATGGATACATGAGATTCGGAATCAAGCAGGAATCATTGCTGAGTAATGCAGACTGGACATTATGGGACAATTGGAAATTGACCTACTATGGCAAATCTGTTGCAGCTTACCAGAAGTGGGCGGAAACAGTTGTAGCCAATGCTCCCGACTATAGCCATGCAACCATTACTCAAAGTTTGAAAGAAGAGTACGTAACATTGCTCGCCACGATGAGCGCAACCAACGCTACTGAAGCCATCGCAAGTATGGAACTGCTCAATGCCATGCTGTCCGAAATAAAGACAAATGAAATGGCATGGAAAACGTATGCCAAGGCAGTAGATAAAGCCAAGAATTTGCTTGCTAAAGAGGACATAGATCCTGAAAATGAATCTGTACAGTCCCTGAGAAATTATGTAGAACAGGATGCCACAAGCATTATGGAATCCAGAACATTAGGTACTACAGAAGTATTGGTAGAAGCAGCAGAATTGGAATACCAAACAAACGAAACCGCTATCCAATCCATGAATGGCAACTCGGTGGATGTAACCGACCTGCTCCTAACCAACTATGACTTTGAGAATACTTTGGATGGCAAGGAAGATGGTACCGGTTGGGATGGTTCATGGACTGCATTCGGCGGCACTGAAGAAAATCAGTGTATGGAAGCTTATGGAATGACATTCGACGTACACCAAGAGGCAAAGAGTGCTCCCGTAGGTCTTTACGAGGTTTCTCTACAGGGATTCTTCCGCATCGAACGCGGCCAATCCGCATACGACCTCTACTTGGAAGGTGATCAACTGTCTCCAGGCGGAGTATATGTGAACAACAATATGACACCGATGAAGTGCGTCTTTGACGAACCTGTACGCACTAATGATAGCATCTTCTCCAACCAAGCTTTGGCTACAGGACCGGAAAGCAACCCAAGTCTCATTATTGATACAACAACAGGAGAGTCGTTATATTTCCCTAACGATATGCTTACAGCAGGTGAGGCATTCTCTGCCGGAATGTATGTGTCGAAAGCCCTTGGCTTGGTAGCCAAAGCCGGTGATGAACTCCGCATTGGTGTGAAAGGTTCTTTGGGTGCTTACACATGGGCCATTTGGGACAACTTCAAGGTAGTCTATCATGGCAAACAGCCGGAATATGTGAAGTCTTATCTTGAAGAAGCGATTGCAAATGCCAATGACAACCTCAACAAACGTATCGGTAAAGAGATAAAAGAAGCTCTTACGACACGCATAACTACCGGTGAAGCAGCTTTAGCCAACGGTGACGGGGAGGTGATGTTCAATGCCCTGGTGGGACTTTATGACATCAGTGATTCTACCCTGACCTCAATCTCAACCATCAATCCTGTGTATTTGGCAGCTAAAGAACTGTTGGTTGCCAGCAAAATGAGTATGGGACCCCAGCGGGAAGAAGCTGAGACATTGGCTCAAACGGTTCTCAATGGAATCGAAACCTGTGCCTATAATACGGATGAAATGGCTGATCTCCTTAGCCAGATTCAGAATATGAAGTGGCAATTGCCGACAGTAAATGGCGGAAACGACCAATCGGGCAACTATTTCTGCATTGCATCCAATGTGGATTTCTTCAAGGGGCTTGACATAAAATTACCGATATTCATGTTGAATGAAGAGGAAATCACAGCCTTCCAATGTGATATCTATCTGCCCGAAGGTCTGCGACTGAAATTGAACGAGGATGAAGATTACAACATTATCCTGAGCGACCGTGCCACCTCAAGCCACAGTGTGGGCGCCAGCAAACAAACTGACGGTTCCATCCGCGTAGCGGTCTATTCATCCAAGAGCAAGCCGTTCCGTGAATATCTGGGAGAATTGTTCTCGTTGGACTTGGAATATGTTGAGGGTGCTGACGAAATACAAACGATAGAAATCCGTAATATCTACTTGAGTACGGCAGATGAACGTGAATTCCATCCTAACGATATAGCTTCAGTCATTACTATCAAGGATTATACACTTGGCGATGTCAACAATGACGGTAGTATCAATGGGGCAGATCTTGTAGATATAAGCTCATATCTCAGAAAGGAAAATCCTTGGAATTTCACATTCCCTGCAGCTGATACGGATGCAGATGGTAAGATTTCAATCGGTGACCTGGTAGGAGTACAGAATATAGCACTTGGCAACGGAATTGTTCCGCCCACAGACGATGATGAGATTCAAACAGCCAATATATTGAGCATAAAAGATTTTGATGGATACAGAACCCAATCCGTACCTGTGTCACTGACCAATAAGGATGGAATAACTGCATACCAGTGTGACATCCATCTGCCCGAAGGTTTGAAAATATGGGAAGATGTATTTGTAGACAATAGAACTGGATATAATTTCTCCTATTCTTCACTTCCTGGTGGTATATTGCGTTGTGTGGCCTACTCAGAAACCAACGAACCGTTCGGAGATAACGGTGAGTTGTTCTCGTTAAGGATCGATAAGGTAGGAACATATGAATTGAAAATCAGCAACATCCGTATGAGTACTTCCGAGGGACACGAATCTGGAGCACCAGATGCAAGTGCAACACTGATCATGAAAGACTTCACCCCTGGTGATGTCAACAATGACGGTTTCGTCAGTCTGTTGGATTTTGTTGCCACAATGAATGCTTATTGGGGCAATCCATCAGAAGGATTTGTATTTCCTGCTGTAGGCAATGATATCTATTATGATGATCTTGATAACATCCTGAATATGTGTCTCCAAAACGAAGTTCCTGCCAACGGAGAAGGTGGTGTAGAACAAACTGACAATGTTTTCAAAATTGAAGATACTGAAGTACTAAAAGATGAAGAAATTGAATTGCCTATCCGTATGACAAACAAAGATATTATCACAGCTTTCCAATGTGATATCTATTTGTCAGAAGGACTACAATTTGAAACAGCAGATTTAAATAGATACACAGGACATAATTCTTCTTGGCAGACAAAACCAGACGGTGCTATACGCTGGATTTCTTATGGGGTTCAAAACTCACCTTTCCTTGAAAATGATGGTGATTTGCTAATTCTGAAATTGACAGCCAAAGAGGGTGCTGCCGAAACACAGAGTGTAGAAATCCGCAACATCCGCCTGGTAACTCCTGACGAACACGAGTTCACTCCTGCGGACATAACAGCAACCGTAACTGTCAAGGAATACCTTCCTGCCGATGCCAACGGTGATTATAAGATCTCTATCGTGGACGTTGTAGCCGTGGTGAACTACCTGTTGGGTGGTGAGTCTGACAACTTTGTCTTTAAGGCTGCTGACATGGATGGAAACAGCAAGATTACCATCGTGGATGTAGTAGCTGTAGTGAACACATTATTGGGCGGTACTCCGCAGCAAGCTACTGCACGCGCCATCATGCACAGTGACATCCATGTGGCTGATGCCGAAGTGGAAGCCGGTGAGACAACTACCCTCTACGTGAAGTTGGACAATGCGA
The DNA here is from genome assembly GCA_045647865.1 of Phocaeicola sp. Classification (GTDB taxonomy): domain Bacteria; phylum Bacteroidota; class Bacteroidia; order Bacteroidales; family Bacteroidaceae; genus Phocaeicola_A. The sequence continues at coordinate 161,475 of JAZRMW010000061.1, read as the reverse complement.
CAGCCTACACAGCGATGCAGTTCAATGTAGAACTTCCTGAAGGATTGAGCATTGAACGAGTAGAGATGGTAGGAAACACCGCTCACAGTGTGGCTGAAAACGATGGACGCATTGTGGCTTACTCATTGACCAACCGTGCATTCAACGGTGGCGAGGCTCTGATGGCCATTACCGTGAAGGCTGACGAAACGTTCATGGGAACAGCCCATGTTGACTTCACTGACGTACGCGTAGTATCTAAGGATATTGTTGAAACCGTTCTGGGTAACGCTTCATCTACTGTCATCGGTGGTGGTGCCAACCGCATCAACGGAACTACAGCAACAGACGTGAAGGTATATACAACCAACGGACGCATCATCATTGAAACTTCTGCAGCCCAAGTAGCAGCTGTTGTTTCAACCACAGGTGTATCTCAACAAGTAGAACTCGTAGCCGGCAAGAACGAAGTAGCTGTATCTGCACAAGGCATCTACCTCGTAAGAATCGGTGAAAAGAGCTATAAGGTAAAACTGTAAAACGATTGTATTAACATTTATAATTGAGTCCTCTTAAAAAAGTTATATTCCTCTGTTTTTAGTTTTATAACAGGCTGAATATCAAAAAAAATGTTTTGACTAAAAAGACTTTTTTAAGTGGACTCAATTTACTAAAAAAAAGAAGGAATGCGTATGCATAAGACCAAACTATTTACACTGCTATTCCTGCTATGTGCAACAAGGATAGCTTATGCTGATGCCACTACGGACAAAGTGACGGTCAGCAACTTGACACTTGCTTCTGGAGGAGCACAAGGCTTCTTTACCGTAAGTCTTGAAGGTTCCACCGCTTATACGGCTTATCAGATGGATATTTATCTGCCCGATGGGATAGAGATTGTCAGCGATGGCAATAATCAGAAAATGCTGTATATGGCAAACAATGATTATTCGATTGACGGGAATGACATCTATCCATTTACCTCGACAACAAATGCCTTTACCGGTGTGGTAACCAAGACGTACACCCATACATTCAAATACGAAGCACAGGCTGATGGTGCCATGCGCGTACTCTGCTACTCTTCTGCATCCGAAGCCTTGAAGACATCGGGTGCATTGTTTCATGTATTTGTCAAAGCGTCACCGTATGCCAAGCCGGGATTGAATGAAATCACCTTGAGCAGATTCCGTTTCTCTACACCTGCCAACCAAGAGTATATTCTCAATGACACGCATGCCGAAGCGTTTACCGTGGCCGGTGAGTGCAGCGTATTGCTCAACATCTCGGCCAGCAACAAGTTCGGTACTTGTGTATTGCCTTTCGATTCAGCATTGCCCAGTGGTGTAGAGGCATACAGTTGTTCTACCTACTCCGACGATGCTCTGCTATTGACACCTGCCACCAGCATGGAAGCTTACACTCCTTACATAGTCTATGCTCCCGAAGGCTTTAGCGGAACACTCAGTGGTACTCCCTCCGAAGAAGATTATACCGCTCGTGTTACTGACGGAAAAGCCACCGACGGTTTCCTTACCGCTACCTTGAAGCAGACAGAACTGGTGGACGATGCCAATGAAAAGAACTACTACGTGTTGCAACGCAAAGCCAACACCAATGTCCCCATGTTCTACCGTATAGGAAGCAGTTCCTACATCTTGCCTGCAGGCAAATGTTATTTGGAACTTCCCAAGACATCGACCTCAGCCGTTACGTTCCGCATCAGCGATGCCAACGGTATCCCTCTTATCACTACGGACGAAAAAAACAATGCCCCGATATACAACCTGCAAGGCCAGCAAGTCCTCCGCATGGAGCCGGGACAAATTTATATCCAAAATGGCCACAAAATCATCCATAAGACGAACTACGAATAAATACATTGAATTATGAAAAAACTTTTTCTTACCATGCTTTATTGCTTTTGTGCAATCGTAACGAAAGCTTATTATGTCATACCAAACCTTACTTATACGGATGACAAGGGAACAACTTGGACGTATGAAGTTCATGAAGATGATTTATGGTCAGATACAGAAGGAGATTACAAGACTTACTACAGCACCATTACCGCAGTTGATGGATATACCACTGAAGTAGTTGTTCCGAATTCATTCTTTTATGACCCTGATGAAACAGATGAAATCGCAAGTATAGAACATCCAGTGAAATTCATGAACAACAATCTGTTTGCCAATAGCAGTATAACTTCTATTCAACTACCAAACAAATTGGAACGTATTCCTTATCAGATGTTTCAAAACTGTATTGAATTGGTATCCCTTAATGTTCCTAATTCGGTCATATCAATTGAACCAGAAGCTTTTTTTGGTTGTAGCAGTCTCACATCCATAAACATTCCTGAAGGAGTGACATTCATAGGAAATAGTGCATTCTCTGGTTGTAGCAGCCTCACATCTGTTACCATCCCTGCAGGGGTGACAAGCATCGAAGGTAACACTTTCTACGAGTGTACCAACCTCACATCTGTTACCATTCCTACTGGAGTAATAAGTATTGGAATCAACGCTTTCTCTTATTGTATTAACCTCACATCTGTCACCATTCCTACAGGAGTAAAAAGTATTGAATCCAGTGCATTTTCGGATTGTAGCAGTCTTACATCCATTACCATTCCAGAAGGGGTGACTAGCGTTGGAATGAATGCTTTCAGCAATTGCACCAGCCTCACATCTGTGAACATATCTGAAGGAATAATTAATATTGAATCTGGCATGTTTTGGAATTGTACCAGCCTCACATCTGTTACCATTCCTACTGGGGTGAAAAATATTGGGGACAACGCTTTCTATAACTGTTCTAACCTCACATCTGTCACCATTCCTGCTGGGGTAAAAAGTATTGGAAGTAACGCATTTTCGGATTGTAGCAGCCTCACATCTATTATCATTCCAGAAGGAGTGACTAGCGTTGGAGGGTATGCTTTCAATAATTGCCTTAGCCTCGCATCCATTACCATTCCAGAAGGGGTGACTAGTATTGGAGATTATACTTTCCATTATTGCCCAAAGCTCACATCAATTACCATTCCCGAAGGGGTAGAAAGTATTGGAGAGCATGCTTTCTCAGCTTGTTACATTCTCTCATCTGTTTCTATTCCCAAAACAGTTAAAAGCATTGGAAGTTGTGCTTTTGAAGATTGTAGTAGCCTTGCGACTATCACAATACCAGAAGGTGTAACAAGCATTGAAGGAAAATCATTCAAGGGTTGTTCCTGTCTCACTTCTATTACTATCCCTGAAGGTGTGGAAAGTATTGGAGATCTTGCTTTCTACGAATGTACCAACCTCACATCTGTGACTATTCCAAACGGTACAAAAACTATTGGAGGCCATGCATTCAACGGTTGTAAAAGCCTCATATCAGTTACCCTCCCTGAAACTATTACCAGTATTGGAGAGTGGGCTTTCGTCAATTGCTATTGCCCTATAATCTTACAAGCGGAAACACCTCCTTCTATAGCGTCAATGACTTTTAGCGATATTTGTGTTATCGTAGTGCCTGACAAAACGGCCTATGAAAAATATTGTGCAGACGCAAAATGGAATAAACTCATTCAACAATTGACCTACGGAGAGGCTAGTTCCCAATCTGTCACATTAGTTGCAAACGAACAAGTTTCTGCTCTATATACAGCTATTGGTGAAGAAAACTTGAAACTTGTCTATGACTTGACTATCAACGGTACCATCAATGGGGCCGACATCTACATTATGCGAAACAAAATGACATCTCTCCGCATACTGGACCTTAGCAAAGCACGTATCGTGAACGGGGGAGGTAATTATTATCAAGACCATACAACCCAAAATGACACATTGGGTGCCAATGCTTTCCGCGAATTAGATCTATTACAAGTGAAATTACCAGAGAATCTAAAAAGTATTGAACACCAAGCATTTGACATGTGCTATTACTTACAACAAATTGAAATTCCAGAAGGGGTAACTAGTATTGGATATTATACTTTCAATTATTGCACAGCATTGAAAGACGTCAAATTTCCAACAACATTAAAGAAGATTGGTAGTGGTGCTTTCAGCGGATGTGAGAATTTGACAAAAATCATTCTGCCTATAGAATTAGAGACAATTGAATCAGCTGCATTCTGCGATTGTAATCACCTGAAGGAGGTACGCTTCCCTAGTGGATTGAAGTATTTAGGTTACTCAGCGTTTATGCGTTGCTATGACATCACTGATGTCTATTCCTACACCATTGAACCTGTGGTAATGGCAGAAGGTACATTTGACGCTGAAATCGTAAAGAAAGCAATACTGCACTATCCTTTGACAAGTAAATACAACTACTATACCAACGGAGGATGGGGAGAGTTCTTCTATATGGAAGAATTTAACGAACCATACGAATATTTCTACCTTAACAATGACTATATTTTGAACGATGATAACGGTGGAGTGATTGATGGCACACCCGATGTGGATATCAACGCAGGGGGAGGTCTGATTGTTGAAGACGATTTAAGTGGTACCACCGATGAGGATACACAACATTCGGACGATATGAATATCCACCACAATGGTGGTCATGGAGAAAATGGTGTGGGTGGCTCCATCATTGCAAACGGTAATCTGCACGCCAACAAGGTTCACTTCAACATAACCGTAGAAGGTGGCAAATGGCACTTCTTCGCCTTCCCGTTCAATATCAAGAAGGAGAATATCAAATGTCAGGACGGTGCCGATTGGGTATTCCACTACTACGATGGCGAGGTACGTGCCACAAACGGCAAGGGTGGATGGAAAAAGGTAACTTCGGAAGAGGGGCAAGGAAACTTCCTGAAAGCCGGTGTGGGATATATTTTCCAAAGCAGCAAGAACGATGTATTGGTCATCACTGTGGATGAAGATGACAACCTCGAAGAAGAGGGTATCCGCTTCAACAAAGACAACAAAAGCAACAGTTTGGAGGCTCATGCCAGCGAGAACGAACAGGATGCGAGCTGGAACTTCATGGGTAACCCACACTTGTCATACTACGACCTTGACGTGACGACCTACAATGCCCCCATCACTGTATGGGATGGCGAAAAGTATGTGGCTGTACGTCCGGGCGATGACGAGTATCAATTGGCTCCCTTCCAAGCATTCTTCGTACAGAAACCCAAAGGTATTGAAACAATAGAATTCAGTGGTGAAAACCAGTTGACTCACCAGCAGAAGGAGACCAAGGCACAGACGATAAAGGCATATGCACGCAATCGTTTCGATGCAAACCGTCTGATTGTAAACATCAATCTGACAGACGGCACGAACACGGACAAAACCCGCGTGGTGTTCAACGATGCACAGAAGATGAATTACGAAATAGCATGCGATGCAGCCAAGTTTACCTCTACGGATGTACCCCAACTCTACACGCTGGACAACCGCAAGGTGAAATATGCCATCAACGAACGTCCGCAAGAGGAGGGTTGTGTGCCCGTGGGCTATAGTGTACCCGCTTACGGCAACTACTGCATCGACGCTACCCGCATGGATACTCCGATGATGTTGAAAGACCTTCAGACAGGTATGATTCACGACTTCGACGAGGGAAGCTACACCTTTGTCTCCGAAGCAGGAATCTTCGACAACCGCTTCGTACTGATGACTCGTGCTGCAGCGACCAGTATAGATGTTGCCACATTGGGCAGCATCAAGGTGGCCGCTACAGAAGGTGGTATCGAGGTAAGCCAACTGAACGGAATTACCCTGAATGTATTTGCCGCTGGTGGTGAAAAGGTAGCATCGACCCAAACAGACGGAGTGATTCCCGTAACAGCCGGAATATACGTAGTGGAAACAAACGGTAAGAGTGTGAAGGTTGTTGTTAAATAATAAAAAAGGCCATGAGAATCAAATGGTATTTTATCATAGTGGGATTGCTCCTTTTTGTGGGGGGCAATCCTCCACTCTTCGCACAAGAGGAGTCTACATTCAATCCCGAAACGCCGGCAGAGCCTAATGTACTCTATCGAGTGAGGGTGACAGCAGAACCTCTTCAAGCGGTATCATCATTGAGTGGTGCAGGCGATTATACTTTAGGTACTGAAATCTATGTAGAAGCCGGTAGCTATAGCCCAGCATACATCTTCTCACACTGGACAAAAAACGGTGAAGAATATGACGAGGCAGGAACATCTACGAGCTTCTTTTATACGGTAAGCAACGAAGATGCTGAATTTGTAGCACACTATACCTATAGCCCTTCCCTACCCGATGAACCGCAGAGCAGCAATGAGTGGCGTCTCTATCTATTGTCGGCCCCCTTGGGTGGTGGAAACTTCAGCTGTGCAAGCGGAGAGAAACATGAATGCGGCACAGCCGTAGAGGTAACGGCCTATTGTAACATGGGATATGATTTCGTAGGATGGTACAACGGGGGAACACTCGTCAGCACCAACCCAAGCATCAGCTACGAAATGCAGAACTGCCACGCGACGCTAACGGCCAAGTTTGAGTATAACCCTTCCACTCCATCAGAACCCGGTTGGACAGAAGACAACCAACAGGAGAATATCGATAAATTCATCGTTGGCGATGCGGATGGAAACGGAGAGGTGTCAGTCAACGATGTCGTTGTCATCATCAATACCATCCTTTCATCCGGATATGACAGAAAAGCCGATGTCGATGGTAACGGGGAGGTTTCTGTCAACGATGCAGTGACAGTGGTAAACATGATTTTAGGCACCATAGAATAATTGAATCCTGAAGGTAGGATTCGATAAATATCCACCTTCAGAAAATCTTGAATCATTCATAACACATAAAAATATATGGAAATTTACGAAAGACCCGAAGTGGAAGTAATTGAAGTCGCTGTTGAAGCAGGTTTTGCAGTATCCTACATCAACTATAGCACCGAAGAAGCGGATTACAATGGCGAAACGCTGTAAAGGGAAATATTTTTCCGAAAGGACAATTCAAGGATAACATGGATGATTCTTCCACCACACTCAAACAATGAGTTACGGTGGAAGAATCGTTGTTTTTTACAGGTTTGATGAACATTCCATCTATAATCTAACGTGAGTTCGATATAAGCGTGAAATGGATTATATGAAACGGTATTAGGGAACAAGTGCTTACATATGTCAGTATTGTTTTCTTTTCCTTACAAATTTACGTTAAAGAAAGCCAATAAAAAGAGGGGGTCAGTTGGACAGAATTACAGATGCATTCAAAAAAAAATTGGTGAAAAGAGCTATAAGGTAAAACTGTAAAGCATAAAACAGATGAATAATTAGAGGTTGGGGGAAGGCCATTTGAGGCCTTCCCCCTCTCTTTTTGTACTGATTTCTTGGCTATTCGCTAAAAAGGTCGTACTTTTGCCGCTCAATATAACCCCCTATACCTATAATAATATAAGGAATAACTAAAAAGAAAGATACAATGAATTTTGTAGAAGAACTGAAATGGCGCGGCATGATACATACCATGATGCCGGGTACAGAAGAATTACTCTCGAAAGAGATGGTAACGGCTTACTTGGGTATTGACCCTACAGCTGACTCGTTGCACATCGGACACTTGTGTGGTGTAATGATGCTCCGTCACCTTCAACGTTGCGGTCACAAACCGTTGGCATTGGTGGGTGGTGCTACAGGTATGATTGGTGACCCCTCAGGCAAATCGGCAGAACGTAACCTGCTGAACGAAGAGACGCTCCGTCACAATGTCGCTTGTATCAAGAAGCAGTTGGCCAAGTTCCTTGACTTCGAAAGTGAAGCTGAAAACAAAGCTGAATTGGTGAACAACTACGACTGGATGAAGGATTATACCTTCCTTGACTTTGCTCGTGAGATTGGTAAGCATATCACAGTAAATTACATGATGGCCAAGGATAGTGTACAGAAACGTCTGAATGGTGAGGCTCGCGACGGACTTTCATTCACGGAGTTCACATACCAGCTGTTGCAGGGATACGATTTCCTCTACCTTTGGGAAAACAAGAACTGCCGCTTGCAATTGGGTGGTTCTGACCAATGGGGTAATATCACCACCGGTACTGAGTTGATTCGCCGTACCAAGGGTGGTGAAGCATTTGCTCTCACCTGTCCCCTTATCACCAAGGCTGATGGCGGCAAGTTCGGAAAGACTGAAAGCGGAAACATCTGGCTTGACCCCAACTATACCTCACCTTACAAGTTCTACCAATTCTGGTTGAACGTGAGCGACGAGGATGCAGCTAAATACATCAAGATTTTCACCACTATCGGAAAAGAAGAAGTGGAATCACTCATTGCCGAACACACTGAAGCTCCACACTTGCGTCTGTTGCAGAAACGTTTGGCCAAAGAGGTAACCATTATGGTACACTCTGAGGAGGACTACAACGCTGCCGTAGAGGCATCAGGCATTCTCTTCGGTAATGCTACCAGCGAGGCTCTTCACAAACTGGACGAAGCTACCCTGTTGGCTGTATTCGAAGGTGTTCCCCAATTTGAGATCGACAAGAACTTGCTCGTTGAAGGTGTAAAAGCTGTTGACCTCTTCGTAGAGAATGCAGCCGTATTCCCCTCTAAGGGCGAAATGCGTAAGCTGGCTCAAGGTGGTGGCGTATCACTGAACAAGGAAAAATTGGCAGCCTTTGACCAAGTTATTACCACTGCCGACTTGTTGAACGACAAATACCTGCTCGTACAGCGTGGTAAGAAGAATTATTACTTGATAATTGCGAAGTAAAGATATTTTAGGAGTTCAGAAGTACAGGAATTCAGAAGTTCAGACAACACTTTTGCTTGCATCGAGGCTAAACATTTGTCTGAACTCCTGTAACTCCTGAACTTCTGAATTCCTTTTTTGCATAGAAAAGTCATTTTCTCCACATTTTTTTTTGATAATTCATAAGAATACACTATCTTTGCACCGCTTTTTAACAGAAAGCCCATAATGATTGGACTATGGTGTAATGGTAACACAACAGGTTTTGGTTCTGTTTTTCCAGGTTCGAATCCTGGTAGTCCAACCGAAGAGAAGAGGGATGTCACTGCGACATCCCTTTTATTTTTTATCAAACCACTTTGTACACCCCACCGGCAAGAGCACGCACAACCCCCTTCATCTCCAATTCGAAGAGCATTGCACTGGCACGATTGATGGGTATATCAGCTTCCACAACCAACATATTGATTTGTAAACCGTCGCGATGAGGACGCAAGGCAGCCACAAGTGCCTCTTCCTCTGGTGTGAGGTCAAGAAACAGTTGGCGCTGTATGGCTTCGGGTGCCTGACGAGAGGTGGAAACAATGTCCCACGACATAGCCTTAACAAAATCTTCAGCCGACAGAATAAGAGCAGCTTTGTTGTCGCGCACCAAAGCATTGCATCCTACAGAATAGGGGTCCCCTATACGCCCCGGAAAAGCAAAACAATCGCGGTGATAGTCGGTAGCCAATCCGGCAGTGATGAGAGCACCTCCCTTAGCAGCACTTTCCACAACGATGGTCGCATCAGCCATACCGGCAACAATGCGGTTGCGCTGCACAAAGTTCTGACGGTCAGGATTGGTACCGGTCATATACTCCGTGAGCAATCCCCCCTGTTCCAACATATCAACGGCAGTCTTACGATGCACAGCCGGATAGATGCGATCCAACCCATGGGCCAACACTCCTACAGTAGGCAATTGATGCTCAAGGGCGGCACGATGGGCGGCAATGTCAATGCCATAGGCCAATCCACTGACGACAAGGACCTCGGGACAAAGAACCTTGAGGTCACGAATGAAATCGTTGCAAAGTTGACGACCATAGTCGGTAGCATTACGTGTACCCACCAGACTCACTACACGCAACGCATTCAGATTGGTATCTCCTTTAAAAAATAGCACCAATGGAGCATCAGGGCATTCACGCAATCGCGAAGGATAACGACGATCACCAATACAGATGACATCAATACCGTTCTTTTGAGCAAAAGCCAATTCCTGTTCGGCCCTGCGGAAAGCTTCGGGACAATCCAATTGCTTGATAAGCCGACGTTGGGCGGGTTGAGTATAGTGTACCAATTCGTCCTTACGGGCAAATACATCTGTGGCGTTACCGAAAACGTCATACAGCAAACGGGCACTGACAAGCCCCACACCGGGAAGCTGTTGCAAGGCCAGGCAATGGAGTATTTCTTGGGAGTTGATGGGGTTGTTCATGAGTGAGTTGATGTAAAGTTATTCTGTAAATGTCAATTTCTGATCCAATTCGTCACAAGTACCCAACCGTCCGTTTATCAGACAGACAGTATCCACTACAGCTTTCATTACCAGCTTCATGTCCGGCAGACGGTAGATGTCCTGATAAAAGACATACTTGATACCCTCGCGCTTGATATTGAGTTTCGACACGAATTCATCACCACTGGTGAGGGGAGTTTTATACGACATGGTGATACGTGCCACCACAGCATCAATACCATCGGCATGCATCTGTGCAAAACTGATACCACGCGAGGTTAGATACTCATGACGGGTATGTTCAATATAGTGTTGGTAGTTGGCATTGTTGACGATGCCTTGCAGGTCGCATTCATAATCGCGCACCTTCATTTTCAGTTCAAATGTATAGTCCATAGGGCTTTCATTACAGGAGTTCGGGAGTTCGCAGGAGTTCGGGAGTTCAGATAAATGTTTTGTTTTCATGCAAACAGCACTATTGTCTGAACTTCTGTAACTCCTGAACTTCTGTAACTCCTTGTTTCATTATTTTTTTCTTTTCAAGTATTCATATCCAAAACGACAATGAAGGCATTTCTTCACGTCGCAATACTCACGTTTCAATTGGATGAGTGCCTGCGAATCAGCGGCATTATCCACTTTCAAACCACACTCTTTCCATATACGGATGATGCGGTTGTCCTCGGCCTTCAGACTTTCCAACAGATTGACGGCGCGTTGACACAATGCTTCGTTGCCCATATACCTGCCATAAGCATAAAGGAAAGGACTGACAGTATTGATGATAAGCAAGAACTTGGTAGCCTTACTCAACTGCTTGATTCGTCGGAAAGATGAATCTCCGAAGGTATAGTGTGTCTGCCAATACTCTGAAGTTTCAGCCGTAAGCAATTGACTGATGGCATCCACCGTTTCTGCTTCCAACAGGCGGCTGAGCAATCCCTCACCTTTATAATATAGGTGAGCCAATTGAGCCAAACGCACATGAGGGAAGTTGGATGGACGCATCCGCAAGAAACGCCAACGCACCACATCCATAGGCTGCATCTCAAACTTATGGGCCAAGTAGGTGTACTCGCGTTGCAACCGTTGGTAATAGTCGTCACCCGATTCTTTGTCCTGCAACAATCCTGCTTGTCCGAAGAAAATAGCCTCTATTTGGAAAAGGTCATCGCGATGCTTGTTCACCGCTCTCAGAGGGATATGCTGAGCCCACTCCTCAAAGGCTTCGCCATTGACACCAAAACCGAAGTTGCGGGCAAGTGTCATGAAGAAAGCGTTTTCCCAATTCAGTTCATTACGCTGGCGATATTGTTCAATACGCTCCGCCTTGTGAGTAAGGCGTTCGGTATGCAGAGCACTGAGATAACTATGCACCGTCAATCGGGGCAGAGACGAAATAATGCCATGACAACGCGGATACTCTTCGGTACGCATCAATTCATGGTAGTTTTCCCTTACGCGTGTGGGGACAGGAAGCACCAACGTAGGAATCGTGCGCCCAGATGTATTGGTCACAAGACGGTCTTCAGCCATCTCCACCACATGCAACACGACATTGTCATAAGCACGGTCTCCTTGATGTCCATGAGCAAACCAGTCGCCCGCATGGGTATGTATTTCTACATTGCCTACCCACAATGTACCGTCAATCTTCAATTTAGCATTGAAAAAATCAGGACCGGCATCCGTATTATGTAAGCCTGGATCAATGACTTCTACCATCTGTCCATCGGTCGTAACCAGCTTTTCCAATGGGAAAAGACGGTGTTTCCACGTGTAATGTAGGAGGTATTCCATGGTTCTTCCTTTAAAAAATCCTACAAATGTAGGAATATCCGCGATAATTCCCTACATTTGCACCATTTAATTGACATTTTACGATGAAAATAGCATTAATTGGATACGGCAAGATGGGTAAAATGATTGAGCAGATAGCCCTGAGCCGCGGTCATGAGATAGTAAGCATTATCGACATAGACAATCAAGAAGAGTTTGAATCTGCCGCTTTCAAGAGTGCCGATGTAGCCATTGAGTTCACCGCTCCCACCGTAGCTTACCAGAATTATATGAAAGCGTTTGCTGCTGGCGTAAAGGTAGTATCTGGTAGTACAGGATGGCTGGACGAGCATTTGGATGATATGAAACAGCTCTGCACGACAGGTGGAAAAACTCTCTTCTGGAGCAGTAATTTCAGTCTCGGTGTAGCCATCTTCGCAGCCGTAAACAAATATCTGGCCGAAATCATGAACAAGTTCCCCGAATACGAAGTTGCTATGGAGGAGACCCACCACATCCATAAGTTGGACGCTCCCAGTGGTACAGCCATTACGTTAGCCGAAGGAATCATGGAGAATCTGCAACGCAAGAACAAGTGGGTGATGGGTACATTGACGGCTCCTGACGGAACGGTAAGCGGAACGACCGAATGTGGCCCTAATGAACTTCCCATCTCTGCTATCCGTCGCGACGAAGTTCCTGGTATTCATACCATCTGCTACGATTCCGAAGCTGACAGCATCACCATTACCCACGATGCACACAGCCGCAAGGGATTTGCACTCGGAGCCGTATTGGCAGCTGAATATACAGCCAATCATGAGGGATTCCTCGGAATGGATGATTTGTTCAGTTTTTAATTCTATATTATCTATAAAATACTATAGAAACTTATAGTAACTATAAAAAAGATGACAAATAAAGAAAAAGAAGAAAAGCCCCTTGACCCCCGTAAGCAATGGGTCAAGTTCATCATCGTAACATTGCTCTACCTGCTCTTTCTCTATTGGGTAGGAAGTTGGTGGGGATTGCTCGTCGTACCTTTTATATATGATGCCTACATCAGCAAGAAGATTCCCTGGACATGGTGGAAGAAATCAAAGAATAGCACCTTCGTATGGGTGATGGGATGGGTAGATGCCATCGTATTTGCACTCGTGGCCGTCTATTTCGTCAACCAGTTCTTCTTCCAGAACTACGTAATTCCTACCTCGTCTTTGGAAAAATCTTTGCTCGTAGGAGATTATTTGGCCGTAAGTAAAGTGAGCTATGGTCCACGCATCCCGCAGACCCCACTTACCATGCCGTTGACCCAGCATACACTGCCCATCCTGAACTGCAAGAGTTATTCGGAGTGGCCCCAATGGGAATACCGCCGCGTGAAGGGACTGGGCAACGTACAATTGAACGACATCGTAGTCTTCAACTACCCTTCGGGCGACACCGTAGCACTGAACGCGCAAAATGCCGACTATTATACTTTAGCCTACGGATACGGTGCACAACTGAATCCCCATAAACCTGTGATGGATTCGCTCACGACACTGCAACAACGTGCCATTTATGCACAGAACTACGCCTATGGCACACGCTACATCAAGCAGAATCCCCAACAATTCGGTGAAGTCACTTCACGCCCCACTGACCGACGCGAAAACTATGTGAAACGTTGCGTGGGTCTCCCGGGACAGACATTGCAAATCAAGGACCGTATCATCTACCTCGATGGTGTTGCCAACAAGGAACCCGACAATGTGCAGTACAACTATCTGGTAACAACCAACCGTCCTATTCCTACAGAGTTGGCCCGCCAACTAAGCATCAGCAACGAAGACCTGATGAACCGCAACCAACAGGGAACCATGTACTGCCTGCCCTTGACCGAAGCGACCAAGCAGGGATTATTGGCACGCAAAGACATTGTGCGCGACATCACTCCCTACCCCGAAGAGCAACACGGCGACCTCTATCCCCTAAACATGTACAAGAACTGGACATGCGACAACTACGGCCCTGTATGGATTCCCAAGAAAGGAGAAAGCATCCACCTTACTCTTGAAAACCTACCCATCTACGAACGTCCCATTGCCATCTATGAAGGCAACAAATTGGAAGTGACACCCCAGGGGAAGATTCTCATCAACGGTGTGGAGACCGACTCCTACACGTTCAAACAGGATTACTACTGGATGCAAGGTGACAACCGCCACAACTCGGCCGACTCTCGTTACTGGGGATTCGTTCCCGAAGACCACATCGTGGGAAAACCGCTCTTCATCTGGCTCTCGTTGGACAAGGACCGGGGCCTCTTTGATGGAAAAATCCGTTGGAAACGCTTGTTCAAGTGGGTGGATGATATAAAATAGTAATCAGCTACGAGCTACGAGTGACGAGTTCCATTCGAATGGAAAACTCGTAGCTTGTAGCTCATTACTTGTAACTAAAAAACATGAAACGCATCACATTAACCCTAATCATTGCCGTGAGCCTCGTATTGCTTGTGCGTACGTTTGCTTTCACCTCGTGTACCATCCCGTCCGACGGCATGGAGAACACCCTTTATCGGGGAGACCGTGTGTTGGTGAACATGTGGAGTTATGGACTCCGCCCACCTTTCACATCGCTCATCGGATACCATCGCTGGGCACCCGGCGAAGTAGAACGTGGAGACATTGTTCTCTTCAACAATCCCGCACCTGCCGACCATGCGACTCCCATCGACCGACGAGAGGTTTATATCAGCCGTTGCATCGGACAACCAGGGGACACACTGATGCTGAACCACGAACGGGTAGCCACCACCGATGGTATCATCAGCCCTGATGACAAGTTCCTCTACTCCTACCCCGGCGAACAGGAAGATGTCATATTGGAAGCACTGAAGAACACCGGACTCACCGACAACCAATTACTGGGCTACGACAACGGAGCCTATGTACGCAGTTTCAGCCACTACGAACTCTATCTGCTGAAACAGGAACTCCAAGGAACTGTAGCCTTCAAAGCGTTGCAAACCGATACGACCGAAGGAGTCCACCCCTTTGTTGTTCCTGCCAAAGGAATGCTCGTCAAAGCCTATCCTTGGAATGCCAAGCTCTTGTGCAATACCATCAACCTGCACGAAGGACGACATGCCACACTCAAAGGAAATACGTTGGTCATAGATGGTACTCCTGTCAAAGGATTCCGCTTCACTAAGAACTACTGCTGGGTAGCAGCCAGCAACTCCATCAATGTCACCGATTCACGCCTCTTCGGTTTTGTCCCCGAAGACCACCTTATCGGACGTGCCTCACTCATCTGGTTCTCACGCGACCCCGCACAACCTTGGAACAAGGGGCATCGATGGGAGAGAGCTTTTCAAAAATTATGATAGAAGTTTGGATTACAGATATTCTGATACAGTTTTACATTCGCAAGCAGAACATTTGTCTGAACTCCTGTAACTCCTGACTTCTGAACTCCTTAATTAATAGTTTATCATGCACCATCTCGCCACCGCCTACCTGGCCCCTATATCTTATTATGCACAACTCTATGCTGCTGAAGAGGCACGCATTGAGCAATGGGAGCATTATGTAAAGCAGACCTATCGCAACCGTTGTGTGATAGCTACAGCACAAGGGACGCTCCCTCTTACCATCCCTACCGAAAGCAACGGAGGCGAAAAATGCCTGATGCGCGATGTCCGCATCAGCGACCATGGCAATTGGCGCCACCTGCATTGGAATGCCATAGAGTCGGCCTACCGCCAAAGCCCTTTCTTTGAGTATTATGCCGATGACTTCCGTCCTTTTTATGAAAAGAAGTACGACTTTCTGCTCGATTTCAACGAGCAGTTACGCGAACTCGTATGTAGCCTTATCGGTTTCTCGCCACGCGTGGAACTGAGCACGGAATACCTGCACGAGGTTCCTTCGGGCGACACCGACTTGCGTACACTCATCCATCCCAAACGTCCCTGTACCGAATCATTGCCCGGTTACACTCCCCTCCCCTATTACCAAGTATTCAAACAACGTCACGGCTTCCTTCCCGACCTCAGCATCGTGGACCTGTTGTTCAACATGGGTCCGGAAAGTTTGTTGGTGCTAAAAGGATAAAACAACAGGCCAGACAAAAAAATAAGGAGTAAAAGTCCTTTATCTAATTTTTTTCCATTACCTTTGCAGCGAACTCGAATGGTGGTGTCCGGTAATGCCTTCAGGCTACCGTGGCTGAGATTATACACATTGCACCAGTACAGATAATGCTGACGCTGGAAGTTTGGAGTCATCTTTAAGGTACAGCCGTACCACTATTTTGGGCATATAATATAATGTAGAATAGTGGTATGGACACAAAAAAATCTTTTCCAAATCCCTTAACCGTTGCTGGAGCTGAATCATCAGCTGGAGCAGGAGTGTCGTGGAGTAAAAATGTTCGCATACAGTTTATCACCCATCACAACGGCCGCTACTCTTATGTGGATTCGGCACGAATAGCCTTGGAAGGAGGCTGTCGCTGGGTGCAGTTGCGCATGAAAGATGCTGAGGAACGCCTTTTAATGGAGACCGCCATCATCGTACAGAAAATGTGCAAGGAGTATGGAGCCACTTTTATCATCGACGACAATGTTCCGCTTGCAAAGAGGATAAAAGCCGATGGAGTGCATCTTGGTAAACATGACATGCCGATTGCAGAAGCTCGAAAAATCCTCGGCGAACAATTCATTATAGGCGGTACAGTCAATTCATTCGAGGATATTTTATTTCATTTACAAGATGCTGCCCCCGACTATTTCGGTTGCGGGCCATTCCGTTTCACATCCACCAAAAAGAATCTTGCCCCCATACTGGGTATGGAGGGTTACAGACACATCATCCAACAGATGCGGAACCACAATATCCGCATTCCTCTGGTTGCCATAGGAGGTATCGCCAAAGACGATATCCCTCCATTATTGGCATGTGGTGTGGATGGTATCGCACTCAGTGGCAGCATCCTCAATGCCGACAATCCCATACAAGAGATGCGTGATGTGACAGATATATTCAAACATAAGTGAATCAAAAAACTCAAAAAAGGATGAAATCAGATTTAAAAATTTCCTATCCGGGTTCAGAAAAGGTTTATGTCAGTGGAACCATACATCCGGGCATCAGAGTAAGTATGCGAAAGGTAAGCCAAATGCCTACCGTCTCAATAAAAGACGGAGAGAGGATTGAGACTCCGAATCCGTCGGTCTATATCTACGACACTTCGGGCCCCTATGGAGACAGCAGCATGGAACTCGATTTGGAAAAGGGTTTGCCCCACCTGCGCGAAGAGTGGATTAAAGAACGGGCCGAAAAGGATTCCACAAATGTCTGCCAAATGTATTATGCGAAAAAGGGCATCATCACACCAGAGATGGAGTATGTGGCAATACGCGAGAACATGAATTGCCAACAGCTCGGCATAGAGACTCATATCACTCCCGAATTTGTATGCAAAGAGGTAGCCGAGGGCAGAGCCGTTATCCCTGCAAATATCAACCATCCCGAGGCGGAGCCGATGATTATAGGCCGAAACTTCTTGACTAAGATTAATGCGAATATCGGAAATTCAGCTACCACATCAAGCATCGAAGAGGAAGTGGAGAAAGCTATCTGGAGCTGTAAATGGGGAGCAGATACGATTATGGACTTGTCCACAGGTCCGAACATCCACGAAACAAGGGAGTGGATTCTGCGTAATAGCCCCGTACCCATCGGCACTGTACCCATCTATCAGGCCATGGAGAGAGTGAATGGCAAGGCCGAAGACCTTACTTGGGAGATATACCGCGATGTACTGGTCGAACAATGCGAACAAGGTGTAGATTATTTCACCATCCATTGTGGCATCCGCTTGAAGAATGTGATGCTTGCTGCCGACCGCCTCACGGGGATTGTAAGCCGGGGAGGAAGTATCATTTCGAAATGGTGTCAGACCCATCAGAAAGAGAGTTTCCTTTATGAACACTTTGATGAGATATGCGACATTGTGGCCCGGTACGATGTAGCCTTGTCACTCGGCGACGGACTAAGGCCTGGTAGCATTTATGATGCCAACGACAGGGCACAATTTGCCGAGTTGGACACGATGGGCGAACTTGTAGAGCGGGCATGGGCAAAGAACGTCCAAGTATTCATCGAAGGTCCGGGCCATGTGCCTATGCATAAGATTAAGGAGAACATGGAACGACAAATTGAAAAGTGTCACAACGCTCCCTTCTACACCTTGGGACCGTTGGTTACAGACATTGCACCCGGTTATGACCACATCACTTCGGCCATCGGAGCCGCACAGATAGGTTGGTATGGTACTGCGATGCTTTGCTATGTGACGCCCAAGGAGCATCTTGCACTCCCCGATAAGAATGATGTCCGTGAGGGGGTTGTTGCGTTCAAACTGGCTGCACATGCCGCCGACCTTGCCAAACAGCATCCCGGAGCAATGGTGCGGGATAATGCACTGAGCAAGGCCCGTTATGAATTCCGTTGGAAGGATCAGTTCAACCTTAGCCTTGACCCTGAGAAGGCATTGGAATACTACAAGACCTCAAACAATGTGGGTGGAAAATACTGCACAATGTGTGGGCCAAACTTCTGTGCAATGAAGATTAGCCATACACTCTGTGACGAATAAATATCAATAATCTAAAAAAACAGTGGAATTATGATTGAAAAAGTTGTTTCCCAAGGTATTATCAGTACCTATTTTAACAAATTGGAGAGAAATCTGGATTTGGATGTAGCCATTGTAGGTGGTGGACCATCGGGTATCGTGGCCGCTTATTATCTTGCCAAAGCAGGGTTGAAAGTTGCACAGTTCGACCGGAAGCTCTCACCCGGAGGTGGCATGTGGGGAGGTGCCATGATGTTTAATCAGATTGTGGTGCAGGAAGAGGCGCTCCACATCATTAAGGAGTTTGACATCAACTTTGAGCAATTCAATGACAATCTCTATGTGATGGACTCTGTGGAGAGCACATCGGCCTTGTTGTACAAAGCTGTTCATGCCGGTGCTACCATCTTCAACTGCTACTCGGTCGAAGACGTTATTTTCAAGAACAATGTCGTCAGTGGTGTGGTTGTAAACTGGACTCCTGTCTTACGAGAGGGAATGCACGTTGACCCGCTCAACATCATGGCCAGATGCGTGATAGACGGCACAGGACACGATAGTGAAATGTGTCGCACTGTAGCCCGTAAGAATGGCATACGGCTTGCTACCGACACAGGAGATGTCATCGGAGAACGCTCATTGGATGTCATATCCGGTGAAGAAGAGGTTGTGAATGGCACTAAGGAGATTTATCCAGGCCTCTATGTCTGCGGTATGGCTGCTTCTGCCGTAAGCGGCACACCTCGTATGGGACCGATTTTTGGAGGTATGCTCCTTTCCGGTAAAAAAGTGGCCGACCTTATTATCAAGAACTTGAAATAATGAAAATCATTGCCTTAGGAAAAGTTGACTTATGCCAACTTTTCCTGAGGATAGACAACCTCTTTCAAATATTCAAAAATGGCATCACTTGATGCTTTGATAAAAAAGAGGGTATGCCCAAATGGACATACCCTCTTTGCTATTTAATTCTAAAGAGAATTATTAGGGATTACTTAACAAGATACTTCTTGCCATTGATGAGGTAGAGACCCTTTTCAAGACCTTCGAGAGAAGATGCAGCCTTCTTGATCATACGACCTTGAATGTCATAGATGTCAGCAGGCCACTGAGAGCCTTCTACACGAACACCTTCGATAGCATTGAATTCATATTCTCCACCTGCGATGAGGTATTCAACAGCGTTCACAAAGAGCTGTGCACCATCAGCTGTCAGGTAACCAGTAGGTTGGAGACCGTCAACAGGAATGATAATCCAACCCTTACCGTCAACCCAAGCCTCACCGATACAGTCAGTACCATTAGCATTGGCACCGATAGTAGCCTGTGCAGGAGTACCTTCTGCGAACGAACCGTTAGACTGGAGGTAACGTCCAGATTCCTTACCCATATCGTTGAATACAGCAAACTCATTGCCTTCGATACCGGCGTAGATAGGATGTTCTTCGTAACCGGCAGCCTTAGTCAAGCTGAGTGAAGGAGCAGCGGCTGTACCCGGGTTACCACCATTAGTACCCTTCGGAGTAGTCTTAGCATACCAGAATGCCTTGGTAGAAAGTACGTTCACCTTACCCAAGAGCAAGTTGAAGTTCTTAGCGAGGTTAGTACCAGAACCGGTAGAACCACCCAATACTACAACATCGTAACCGGCGAGTTCAGACTCGATAATCTCGTCAGACAATGTAACGTCAGCGTAAGCCAAAGTATCTACAGCATAACCGGCAGCTACGAGGGCATCGTAGATAGCATCGTCCTTGTCACCCTTAGTCTGGAGGTAAGCAACCTTAGCGGGCAACTCAACATCACCAGTCTTCTGGATGTAGAAGAGGTCAACACCCTTCATTTCGCTACCACCCTTAGCCAAAGAGAGAGTAGTGTTAGCCATCAGAGTAAACTCTTCTGATACGCAATTTGTCCAGTTAGCAGCAGATGAAACAGCCTTCAAGACTGTGTCTGCACCAGCGATGAAGCTGAACTCAGAGTTCAATGCTTTTGTTGCGTCATAGATAACAGCTGCAATCTTATACTTACCGGGAGCAAGGGTAGTCAATACCACGTCAGATTCTGCAGCATAAGCAGATGCAGAGTTAGAGCTGCGGATTGCTGTATTACCGGTAGTAATCTTGGTCAATCCCTCTACGTTCTCAGCCTCCTGATAGTAAACAATGTTCTTAATGGTAGTCGGAGTATAAGCAACCTGTACCTTCATGTTGTCTTGAGTCAGGTCAACATACTTGTTGTATTCCTTACCATTCTTGGCAGACTGATAGAGAGTACTGTCAGCTTCATTCAACACATAAGCATAATAAGGAGCAACCACGTTCTCACCTTCGAAGCCTGAATAGCTACCCATTGTGATTACCAGACTGCCACTATCGTCGGTAGTCTCAACAGTATAGTTGTACTTGGCTGCCTCACGGAATGTAGCAGTGATAACGTTTGAAGCAGAATCAGCTACAGCAACAAGGCTTTCCTTATCGCAAGAAGCATAGATATACTTCACACTCTTGTCTTCATTGTAGAAAGCAGCCTTGTTCTCGTCAGCGAGAGTAGCTGTTTCACCAATAAGAATGCTGTAAACATCAGCAGCTTTCACCTCAGCACCTGCTTCATCAACATACGCCACAGTGTAAGTAGTTATCGCGCTGGACTCAGCAGTCTCAAGAGTCAATACAGGAGCATTTGCAGCATCACCCTTTCCTGCGAGGTGACCACCACCAGGATTTCCAGTAAACTTAAAGATGATATAATTCTGACCAGCAGCAACAATCGTTTCAACAGCACTTGTTACATCTGTAGTAAAGACAGCTGATTTACCCTTCGGGAATGTAACAGATGTTATCTTGGTTGCTTCCAAGTTAACTTTCGCTGCTCCACCTTGCAAAGCTTCATAGTCGAGTGCATTTCCTGCATTCACATAATAAACATCCGTGTTACGGGCGTTGCGACTTTCACCGATACCGGTCCATGTCAGAGTTGCACTCTTGATTGAGATACCTTCGGGAAGAAGAACTGAGAATTCTGCGTAAGCAGCTCCCTGCCAAGTGCCATTAAACGTACTGTTATTAATATACTCTTTCGCAGTGTCAACAGTGCTCTTGTAAGCATTTGCATCTCCTTCACAGAATGAAGAAGCTGTGTGAGTCAATGATACAGATACTTCTGCAATCGGAGCATTTTCCTTAACAAATGCCTCCTTAGCTACCTTCATAGCTTCAACGGCATCAGCAAGATCCTTGATAGTGTAAGCAGTTGCACCCATACCTGTCTGGATGTAGCTATAGATTTCGTAAACCTTATCGATAGCGGCCTTCAAACCGGCATTGTCAGAAGGATTCTGGTAAGAAGCATATACATCCTCGGCTGCAATAACTTCAGCACCGGCGATACCACCAATTACACTTACATATACACTGTTCAGTGTTCCACGAGCTGTATTTACAGCACCAACAGATTCCTTAGCTTCAGCTACAGCCTTGGCATCGGCAATGGCAGTAGTCAGAGATTCGTTCATAGAAGCCTGCATACCGTCTGTCACGTCGAGAGTCTTCTGGAATGCTTCAACCTCAGCGATAAGAGCATTCAGTGAATCAACGGCAGGAGCCAAAGCGGGATCAACCCAACCTGTGCAAGAGAGACGGAAGTTGTCAATCTGGAACCAACCCTTAGAAGTTTCTGTACCATCGCTTGAAGAAGCTGCACCGATAGTCACAATAGTCTCCTCCTCAATAGAGAATGCTACAGACAGCGTCTGCCATGCCTCCAAAGAGTTCCATGTAGTAGTAGGAGCCAACAGGATAGCAGAAGAATCTACATCCTCACCAATCTTAACATATACATGCTGATTAGTTACTTGATCAGCCAATTCAGTACGCAAAGCTGCACTTGCTACGTATGAACCTGCGGGCAAGCGAACCTCCTGATGCAAATCTACACTTGACAATTGAGGTGACCAAGTCTCGAAACCGTTCTTACCATCCTGTGCACCAGCAATATTTTGTACTACTCCGTGGTTACCCCAGCCAGAGTTGGTAGTGTAAGAAGTTGTCCAACCTGTCGCAGCTGCACCAGCTTCGAAGCTCGGGTTAGCGATAAAGCCTGTAGCGTCAACGGGAGCATCAGCAGTAGCATCTTTCAAAGTAGCAACCAAAGTCTGGTATGCAACTTCTGCATCATTCACCTTCTTGAAGGCTGCGATAGCATCGTTCACAACCTTAACAGAAGCCAGATATTCCTGAATTGTACCAATCTTGGCAGCAGCAACAGCAGCATCCAAAGCTTCCACTTCAATAGGATTAGCATAAGCAGCCTTAGCCTCTTCTACAGCAGCGAGAATAACCTCCCAATCTGCCTTGAGAGCCATATCGACAGTAGTGCCTTCACCATAATAATAGAGGTGAGCATTGTCAAGGCAAATCCAATTGATACCAGATACGTTCTTGAAACCAACCTTAAGGTCTGCACCTTCTGCCAATTCGGCAAATACAGTGTATTCGCCAACCTTAGTAGCTTCAATAGGCAATGAGAGTGAATCGTTGGCAAAGATATAAGCTTCACCTTCCTTATTAACATAAGCACCCATTGTGAACTTGTAAGCACCGGCGGGCAATTCTTTTATAGTCTGAGCAATGTCACCTGTCCAGTTTCCACTCTCCCAATGTTCAACGATGTTACCAACAAAGATTGTACCATCTTTCAACTTCTGAGCATCACCAGAGGTACCGAATGCAAGGCTCTTAGAACCGGCTGTCCAGCCCTTGTTGGCATCAGCATCGTCAAAGTTCGGGTTCACCAACTTGTCAGTTACGTCAGTAGCTGTAGGTTCAACCACGTCGATATTGAGTGTGATGGCTGCCTGATAGTAAGCATACTTAGGAGTAGAGAGCTTGGCATCCTCTTCAGTGTAAGTATCCTTAGCCCAGAAATGCTTCTGAGGAACAGAGATAGAGTATGTGCCAACTTCTGTGATAGGCTCGCTCAAAGTGAAGACAATGACATTGGGGTTCTCTTCGCTGATAGTGTAGTTCAGAGTTACACCAGGGATTTCCTCATCTTCGTAAGTATTCATATTCAACTTGGTGATAGCGATAGGTTTAGTAGCAATACCGTCAACCTTCATCACTGCACCGGGATAAGTGGCTGTGAAGCCCTTCAAGCTGCAAACCTGACCCCAGTTCTGGAGGCTGGTAGTCGCCTTGAAGAATCCGTTACTTGTACCGTAAGAAGCAACCAATTTGCCGGGCTCGTTACCGTAAGTGATAACCTTGTCACCCTCAGCTGTTGTCACACCCTCAGCAACAATATTGTACAGACGAGGCAACAGACCTTCGATAGCAGGAACAGTAACCTTCACGCTTGTACCTTCAACCACTTCACCGGTCAGTTCAGTAACCTCATTGTTGAAGAGGTTCACCATGTAGAACTTGGCAGTGTCAGCGAGAGCTACAGTACCATCGAATGAGAAGGTAACATCTGTCATCATAACGGAACGGCCTGTGTTGGGAGCAGGATTAACACCTGTACAAGCAGTAGAAGCCAATGTATAGGTGAAAGTCTGGTCGGCCAATGTGTTGGCTGCAAACTCCTTGTCAACAATATTAGAAAGAGTCAGAGTGAAAGTCTCACCAGCCTTGATAAGACCGGCAGCGATAGCCTTGTTCAACGTGTCGGGCAATGCTGTGATATCCAGATTTGGATTGTAACCATCGACTGTAACTTTGATATTCTCATAAACAGTTTCACCAACCTTTACAGTAGCCTTCACATCATTGCTGATGATAGAAGAGTACTCATAGTGGGGCACACCCTTAGTACCATAGTTCTTGTACTGAGCGGCACCTGACCATTCGCCACCATCTGCGGGGCTTGCCAACTTCATAGCCAACGGAGAGTAAGGAGTACCTTCCTCGAAGGTTACAACCAGCTCATAAACGTTCTCGGCAGAGGGAGTACCACCAGTGTAGTATGTTCCTTCGAACACGCTACCGGCTGCCATACCCTTCTTCGTGATACCACCGTTAGCATCCTTGGTGAAGCTTGAGCTTGCACCGTTAATCTTCAAGCTGGTGCTGCTAATCTTCTGTGAAGGAGCGATAGTCAAGAAACCATCCTTCTCGGCAGTGAACTTCACCTTGTACATATTGTTCTTCTTGCCAAGAACGTATGTCTTGCCAGCAGCCAAAACAGTTACATCGCTAACATTCAAAGAGTCAGCGGCGGGAACTTCAGGCCCAGCGGCCTTAACGAGTGAAATCTTGGTGATTGTTCCTGCTGCACTACCCCAATCGGTCTTCATTGCATTCAAGTGAACATAATCATAAGTGGTGAAATCCACTTCTGCTTTACCATCTTGACCGATGGTAGGCTTAACTTCAACAAGAGCACCATTAAAACTTCCAGGTTCTCCTCCTAATTCGCGATTCATCAAAACGCGGACAACAATGCCAGGAGTTCCTTCAATAATCATCTTCTCGTATGCACTCAAATCAGCGTACAATAAAGGATCAACAGTAGAAGCACCATATACCATAGCACCACCTCCGATTTCCTTACCAATACCCATTTCTGAAGTTGCATCGCCGGTTACTTGTGCATCAGCACCAATTTTA
Source organism: Phocaeicola sp. (assembly GCA_045647865.1). Taxonomy (GTDB): domain Bacteria; phylum Bacteroidota; class Bacteroidia; order Bacteroidales; family Bacteroidaceae; genus Phocaeicola_A. The sequence continues at coordinate 136,285 of JAZRMW010000061.1, read as the reverse complement.
TCCCAAGCCTTGAACAGGTCTTCTGTCAACTCTACAGTTTCAGCATCACCTGCTGCAGCATCCATATTTGCATCATTCTCAGCCTTGAATGCAATCATTGCAGCATTTACAGCATCGATATTTTCTTGAGTAACAGAACGACGCAATGCCTGCAAAGCAGTAGCCAAACCAGCATTGTCTGTACGGATATCTTCGGGATAAGACTCATAGAGTGCCCATCCATCTTCCATTGCTTTGTCTGCTACAGGTTGCAATTTCAAAGCAGGAAGCATGTCGATATAGCCTTGAACCTGCTCTTTGATCAATCCAGCATAACGGTCAAGGTCTTCCTGAGTTACCTCGGGGTCAGTCATAGCCTCCTGCAATGAACCAATAGCATTGCCGATTTCCGCAATTACCATAGCCTCATATTCGTCCTCGGCATTCAATTTGGCTTTCTCTGCATTTGCCCAAGCAATAGCCTCATTGCAAGCAGTGAAGTCGAGAGCGGGAGCGGCAGGAGCATCATCGTAAGTGTAAGAGAAACCATAATAACCCATCTTAGAGCCTGTACAATATACATAATATTGCTTGTTGGCTTTCACATCAAATGTGAGGATTCCATATACTTTATCTCTCAAGATCTTACCACCAGAAATGATAGTTGTATCAGCTACAGAACCATCATTCCATTTGCCATTAACCTTAATATCTGTTGAAAGACCTACACCATCTTCCAAAACAAAAGTAGATTTACCCTTGTTAACGACCATACAAAGTGCAATTTGGCCGTCAAACTTAGGCACAAAACCCATTACTGATCCAGCAGTGGGCACACCATCAGTCACAGTGGGATTACTTTTTCCTGACACATAATGTGTGTAGGAATTTCCCGAGTAATTTTGTTTGTTCCCTTTGACATCCCAACCATTCGCGTCACCTAAGTAACCGAACGAAATGGCATCAAGCGAAACATTCACTGCTTCAGCGCCTGGCAGATTGTCCTTGTCATTCTGTATATAATTTACAGTCTTGGACTCTGCGAAAGCACCATTAACAGCGAACAATGCTGCTGCAACGAGCAACATCTTCTTCATCTTGTTAAAAATTCGCATAGTTAAAAAAATTAGTTAATAAATAGAGTTAATTTGGTTCTTCACATCTTTAAGTTCTTTACACGCCTGTCACTCCCTGAATCTGTTTCGGAGCAGCACTTGTGTATAAGAAGTCCGGGCTTAAACCGGAAAAGTCTTTTTGACGCATCCATAAGTCAAGTGTCCTTTATTTCGAGGACTTGCTGCCTGCTTTGAGGACTGTAATGATAAGAAAGTGGACAAAGATACGTTTTATTTTGTTAACTTGTATTATTTTTGTTCAAAAATTTTCAATTTTAACGTGAGTTTGACGAATTCAAAGTAGAGTAAGCTGTGTATCCAATGCCCTTTGCACATTGATGCTGATACTCAAGGTATCTGCTTGCAAATACAGATGGACAGGCTTTTTCTTTTTGTTTTTCCATTCAATTCTTTGTTATTTAGTAAATAAATCCTACTTTTGCAGAAATAACATATCTATTACCACAAACAAACATTATTGTATGAAAAAGTATGCATTATCCCTATTGATGATTCTATCTGCCATCACACTCTATGCCCAACAATCACACGTCAACGTAGATTGGGCTCCTCAGAAAAATACAGAAAACATCACACCATTCAGTTGTAATGTCATATCCCCCGAAGTACACGACGACCATACGGTAACCTTCCGCCTGCGTGCTCCAAAAGCCCAAGAGGTATTACTCACCGGCAACATGTTCGTAGGAGCCGAAGCACGTAAACGTGTACCTTTCACCAAAAATGCCGACGGATTGTGGACACTGACCATTGGTCCATTGGAACCTGAAATCTATTTCTACTATTTCATCATCGATGGTGTGCAGAATGTAGATCCTAACAATACATACATCGGACATGCTGCTATGCCAGCCTTCAGTATTCTGCATGTGCACGACGATGAACCAGCCTTCTACGATGCCAAGCCTGACGTGCCTCATGGTAGTCTTACCACACACTATTACTATTCAGAAGTGACAAAGGGTGTGCGCGACATGATTGTATATACTCCCGCCAATTATGACCCTAAGAAGAAATATCCGACCCTTTACTTAATGGGAGGTTCGGGCGACTTGACAGAGACATGGGTCATGCACGGGAAGGCCAACTTTATTCTTGACAACCTCATAGCTGAAGGAAAGGCAAAACCGATGATTGTAGTTTTCCCAAATGACCAAATGGTGACACGTAACCACCCCAAGCACACCGACTTGGCCTTCCCATTGATGGAAGAGGAGTATCGTAAAAACATCATCCCCTACATCGAATCACATTATAATGTCATCAAAAATCGCCATGCCCGTGCCATCAGCGGTTTGTCCATGGGGGGACGCCTATCACAGTACGTAGGATTCCGTTGTCTGGACCTCTTCGCCAACTTTGGCTTGTTAAGCTCTGCCATAGATGTCAAAGAGACACCGGCGTTGTACGACAAGGATATTAACGACAAGATTGACTACCTGTTCCTGGGTGCTGGTACACACGAAACTGGTCCAATGGCCCGACACCAAAAATTACATGAAGAATTGGACAAAATGGGCATCAAGCACGAATATTACGTGGGTAGCAATGGTGCTCACGACCTCGTAGCATGGAAACACCTCTTGTATTACCGTTTTCTCCCCAATTTGTGGAAGAATCTGAAATAAAAAAATTATGTCAACAGAACATGAGATTATTTTTACCTTCTATTTTAACAAAAGAAATAATACACATATGATAAAAATACTTTTCACATTCCTACTCTTCACTTTAGGCTATGCAACTCAAGCTCAAGAAGTGAACGATTGGGAAAATCCACAAGTCGTAGGAATAAACAAGGAACCCTATCATACCACCCTTACATTACCGTCCAAACGATATTCATGCGGTGAATGCGAATCGTTGGATGGAATGTGGAAATTCCGTTGGTATCCACGTCCCGAACAAAGAACTATCGAATTTTATGAACAGGGATTCGACATCTCTGGTTGGGATGAAATAGTGGTTCCCGGAGAGTGGCAGATGCAAGGATATGGCATACCTATTTATACCAACTGGACTTTACCGTTCAAGAAAGACCAACCTTTTGTTATGGGTGAACCACCGACAGACTATTACACATACGTCAACCGAAATCCTGTGGGCCAATACATCACTTCGTTCAAGGTTGAAGGGCCAATGAAAGAAAAAAGTTACTACCTCCACTTTGCAGGCGTTGAGTCGGCCATGTATGTGTGGGTAAACGGGCATAAGGTAGGTTATAGTGAAAACTCGATGGCACCGGCAGAATTCAACATCACACCTTATGTACAGGAAGGAGACAACAAATTGGCCGTAGAGGTCTATTCCTATTCCGATGGCAGCTACCTTGAAGACCAAGATATGTGGCGTCTATCCGGAATTTTCCGTTCCGTTGATTTATGGACACGACCGGATGTCCACATCGCCGATTATACAATTACTGCTATTCCAAACGATGATTATTCGAATGCTCCGGCTAAAATAAACTTCCAAGTAGCCAATCTGTCGAAAAAGAGCAAGAAAAATATCGAGTTGAAGGTGGCTATAAACGGAAAAGACAACAAAGGCAAGACTGTTTCTTATGACTTTACTCAAAATATAAAGAAGATAGAATCAGGAGCGAATACTTCGGTAGAGGTTGTCATCAACCTTGACAATCCTTCACTTTGGTCATCGGAAAAACCCAATCTATATGATGTGGAAATCACATTAAGCAACAAAGGAGAGGAATTGGAGCACTTCAACAACCACCTTGGTGTCAGAAAGATAGAGAAAAAGGGTGAAATAATCTATTATAACGGCAAGCCCATCAAGATCAAAGGTGTGAATAGGCACGAGTTTCACCCCAGAACAGGTCGCACGATGGATAGGGCCACCATGGAACTCGACCTAAAGATGATAAAACAAGCAAACATCAATTTGGTAAGGACATCCCACTATCCCGACGAACCACTATTCTATGAACTTTGCGATATCTACGGCCTTTATGTGATGGACGAAGCCAATCAAGAAAGCCACGAATATGGTTTAAGGAATCGCGAGTTGGGCGATAATCCGGATTGGACCATACAACATTTGGACAGGGCCGAATCATTGGTCGCAAGAGACAAGAACTGGCCTTGCGTGCTGATTTGGTCGCTCGGGAACGAAGGTGGCAAAGGTATCAATTCCATTGCCATGGCCGAAAAAGTACGCGCAATGGACTCTACCAGATTGGTTTTCAGCGATACAGACCGTGAGATCTCCGACTTCTACGACGATGGATACATTCACCCCGACAGAGTGGCTGCACTATCAAAGCAGATAACCGACAAACCCTTCTTTATGCGAGAGTATGCTTATGCCGGTGGCAATTCATTGGGCAATTATAAGGATTATGCAGACGTTATCGATGCCGACCCAAGCAATTTTGGTGGTGCCATTTGGGAGTGGTGCGATCACGGAATAGCCAAAAAACGGGGCAGCAACGTGCTAAAATATGGAACTAACCCCTTCGCTCTGACACTTGAGGATGACGAATACTTTGCATACGGAGGAGACTTTGGAGATGTTCCCCATTCGTCAACCACCTGTCTTAATGGTATTGTACGTGCCGACAGAGTGCCACATCCCCAATATTACGAAGTTCAGAAAGTAAATCAGTACCTGAATTTCGAGTTGGTTTCGTCAAGCAACATCCATGTCATCAACAGCTATCACTTCACCTCTGCCGATGAGTTCGACTATTTCTATGAATTTGTGGACGATGGAAAGGTGGTACATGCCAGCGAACAACCCATCAACACGAACGAGATTCTCGAAATTCCTGCATTTGATGACACAAAAGGAGAGGTCTTCCTTAATGTATATGCCCGCCTTCGTCGTTCCACCGTCTGGGCCGATGCCGGTTTCATGGTGGCAAAGGAACAATTCTTGTTGGTGGAAAAGCCAGCTACAAAGTTCGGGGCAGGCACGGGTACTTCGTCCGTCCAAGAGTCCGACCAAAACTATCAGGTAATTACCGGTAAAGAGACAATCACCATTGAGAAAGCAACCGGCCATCTCATTTCGTGGAAACACGAAGATAGCGAATTGTTGAAAGAAGCACTCAAACCCTATTTCTGGAAACCGGCCACAGAAAACCAGAAACACAACAACTACAACCGCCGACTTGGTTCGTGGCGACATGCCGGAGAAGAGATGAAGACTATTGCCTCTAATGTCAGCAAACAAGATGGTTGCATCCTATTGTCTTTCGAAAAAGAGATGGAAATAGGTGCTAAATACACCTTGACCTACCAGATAAACAATGAAGGAAAGATACTTGTAAGGGCAAACTATCAACCCACAAGTGAAAAGCTGCCACTGATGCCAAAGTTTGGCATGAAGATGATGATAAAGCCCGACATGAATGCTATTACTTGGTATGGTAGAGGTATTCACGAAAACTATCCTGACAGAAAATCCTCTGAGTTTATTGGAGAATACTCACTGCCCCTCAGCGACTTTGTTGTCAACTATCCGGCTCCTCAAGAGAACAGCAACCGTTGCGATGTCAGATGGATGAGTTTCTCTGATGGCAAACTCAACCTTCGGGTAGAAGGTCTTCAACCCCTCTGCTTCAGAGCATGGCCTTGGTTGGAGAGCGATATTGAGAAGGCTGGACACCCGTTCGAACTCCCTAAAAATGATTTCATCAATGTCAATATAGACTTAAACATTCATGGAGTCGGATGCAACGACGGATGGGGCGCACAAACGTTGGAGAAATACACCATAAATGCCAACCAACCCTACAGCTATGGCTTCATTCTTTCATGCGAAGAGATGGAAAAATAAAAAGATTTTTTTAATTAACGTGAGTTCGATGAATTCAAAATAGAGTAAGCTGTGTATCCAATGTCTTTTGCACATTGATGCACGGTTTCTTAGGAAACATACAATATGCGGCAATAACTCCCGACACTGAAGGTGGCAGCATTGGAAGTGGCAGCACTGGTAATGACGACGGAAACAATCCGTTGTAAATAAAATTAGGCACGGATTACGCATTTGTAATCCGTGCCTAAAACTTGTTTACTTCTTCTTGGGAACTCGTCGTGCCCAGCCCTCTTCATTGAAGTCCGGCTCAGGCCCACGTAGAGGACGCTCGTCATGTTGGAAAAACTGTTTCCAGTCATCCTTCTTTTTCGGTCCTCGGGCGGCTGTATATCCGCGCTCTTCGCGAGAAGGTTTGCGCGAAGCTTGTGCCTCCTGCTGCTGTTTTTTCTTTGATTTCTTCTGGAACTTCTCAAAGGGGTCCACATCGGTGAAGTCCTTTCCTCCACGGGCTGCTACAGCTTTACGGCCTTTCTCTCCAACAGACTTTTTCTTTCGGTCATTCGGAGCATCACTTTCATCAGCTATTTCAACCACCACTTTGCGCCCATTCACCTTCACACCACGGTTCAGTGCTTTCACTACACGGGTGGAATCCTCTTCGGCTACTTCAAAAAATGAAAAGTTTTTCATCAGATCGATGCGTCCTATCTGAGGCTTACCCTGTACGTTACGGTTCACCAGGTCTATGATTTGGGCGGCAAAGAAGTTGTCCATCTTGCCCAGATTCAAGAACAGACGGGTATATCCCTCCTCAGCCTTGCGGCCACCTTTGCGACCTGATGACTTGTCGGACTGTCCTTTTGCCTCTTTGCGGGTACGCTCGACAGGTACTTCAATATCGGGCATCTTGCTGTAGTAGTCGATGAAGCGGCTCATCTCGCGACTGACAATGCGCTTGATGAGGTCCTCCTTTTCCAACCACTCCAATTTGCGCAGCACTTCGTGCATGAAGGGAGCAATCATCTCCTCGTTCACCTGTACGCGTTCAATATCATCGATGCCTTTATAGAGCTGCTTTTCACAAATCTGCTGACCGGTGGGGATATCGCCTCGTTGGAACTGTTTGCCAATGATACGCTCGATGTCACGCATCTTTCCCCTTTCGCGTACGTGGATGATGGCAATGCTGGTACCCGTCTTTCCTGCACGGCCTGTACGTCCGCTACGGTGGGTATAACTTTCAGTATCATCGGGCAAGCCGTAGTTGATGACATGCGTCAAGTCGTCCACATCCAATCCACGTGCAGCCACATCTGTAGCCACCAACAATTGTGTACGGCGCTGACGGAACTTCTGCATAGTGAGGTCACGCTGCTGTTGCGAGAGTTCACCGTGCAAGGCATCGGCATTATACCCGTCCTGAATGAGTTTGTCGGCAATCTCCTGCGTTTCCAACCGTGTGCGACAGAAGATGATGGCATATATCTTGGGATTATAGTCAGCAATACGTTTCAGTGCCAAGTACTTGTCCTTGGCATGAACAAGGTAATAGACATGGTTTACATTCTTGCTTCCCTCATTCTTGGTACCGATAACAATTTCTTTGGCATCGCGCAAGTAATTTTTGCTGATACGGGCAATTTCCTTGCTCATAGTAGCAGAGAAAAGCAGTGTGTTCCGGTCCTCAGGAACACCGGCCAGGATGGCATTGATACTTTCGGTGAATCCCATGTTCAGCATCTCGTCAGCCTCATCCATCACCACATTCTCAATGGCTTCAAGACTGACCACTCCACGCTCCATCAAGTCAATAAGTCGTCCGGGTGTAGCTACAATGACATGCACTCCTCTACGCAATGAACGAATTTGACTTTCAATGGATGAACCACCATAGACAGGCAATACATGCAGACCGTCAATATACTTTGAATAATCATTCAAATCTCCTGCAATCTGCAAGCACAGTTCGCGTGTAGGACAAAGGATGAGTGCCTGCGGCTCTACTCGTTCCACCTCAATCTTCTGCAACAAGGGCAATCCGAATGCAGCAGTCTTTCCCGTACCCGTCTGTGCCAAGGCAACCACATCATTCCTGTTTCCCAGTAAAAAAGGAATTACCTCCTCCTGTACCGGCATAGGACTTTCATAGCCTAATTCTTCAATAGCCCGACGTATCGGCTCGCATACGCCAAGTTCCTCAAATGTCTTCAAAACAATCTCTTTTATAGTAATTTGGCTGCGAAGATACGTCCTTTTGTACGATTAGGCAAAAGTTTACACCATTAAGTTTAAAATAACACATGAAAACCTTATCGTTTATTTGGTTAATTAGAGGGATAAGTGTATTTTTGCGGGAAAAACTGCTATATGCCAACACCAACTTTGAAAGAAAAGACAGCACGCGGTCTCCTATGGGGTGGACTGAGCAACGGTGCACAACAGATTCTGAACCTGGTGTTCGGCATTTTCCTTGCCCGCATGCTTGCTCCTGCTGACTATGGAATGGTTGGAATGCTGGCTGTCTTCTCGGTAATAGCCACCACACTACAAGAGAGTGGATTCACTGCTGCATTGGTCAATAAACGTGAAGAACGACATAAAGACTACAATGCAGTATTCTGGTTCAGTATCTTGATGAGTTTGGGATTATATAGCCTATTATTCTTGTGTGCTCCACTGATTGCCCATTTTTACCATAAACCCGAACTCACTCCGCTGGCACGATATTCCTTCATAGGTTTTGTATTATCCGCATTGGGGACGGCTCAAAGTGCAGTACTGTTCAAGAATTTGAAAGTCAAACAACGGGCCATTTCACAAATCATTGCTTTGACAATTTCGGGATGCGTAGGAATAACAATGGCTTACTATGGTTTTTCCTATTGGAGTATAGCTACCCAAAATCTTGTTTGCATAGGGTTGACAACAATCCTATATTGGTACTTCTCACCTTGGCGTCCTACACTCAATATCAACTTGAATCCACTGAAAGAGATGTTCGGATTCAGTAGCAAACTGTTGGTGACAGGTATATTCAGCCATGTGAATTACAACTTGTTTTCCCTTATTCTTGGACGCTATTACAATACCCGCGACGTGGGTTTCTATGACCAAGCATACAAATGGAGCAGCATGGGGGGATTATTCATCTTAGGGACAATAAACAGTGTGGCACAACCCGTACTTTCCAGTGTAAAAGAGAATAAAGAACAACAAAAGAGAGTATTCGCAAAACTGATGCTTTTCACTTGTGGAATATCATTCCCACTGATGTTTGGTATGGCCTTTTTGGCTGAAGAACTTGTCATGAATCTGCTTACCGACAAATGGATACCTACCATTCCTCTGCTACAATTACTATGTATCAGCGGTGCCTTTGTACCTATCACCAATCTGTATCAGCAACTGCTCATCAGCCGTGGACGAAGCGACCTCTATATGTGGGGAGTCATCTGCGAAGGAATACTGATATTGATTTGCCTGATATTGGCCAGCCCATACGGGGTAGTAACCATGCTGAAAGCTTATGTGACACTATACATCTGCTATGTGGCCGTGTGGTATGGATTAACCTATAAAACCATTGACTAATTATATTTCAAAAAAATAAATGCAAATGAATAAAGAAACCCATATAATTCATGTTCCGGTCGGAGGATTGGCAAATAGAATGAAAGCCATCGGTGCTGCTGTTGCTTTAAGTAATGATGCCCAAGCAACAACAACTATTATTTGGTATAAGGACAAAGGGTTGAATTGTCCATTTGATGAATTGTTTGAGCCAATTGATGATAAACTTGTTACTCTTCGTGAAAATTCCATATTTGATCTATTCTTATATGACCGACCGAGGAAAAAAAACTTCTACATTCCGAAATTTTTTCAGAAGTTACTTTTTGACCAAACAATGTATGAACAAGATGTATGTACACGTAGCCACGAAGGTTTTGATTTTCTCTCATGGTGTTTGGAAAAAAAATCATATATAGCTGGATATGTATATTTCTATCCAAAAGAAAATAATAAATTCTCTATTTTTCATCCCAAAGCTGAATTGATGGAACGTATTAGAGAAACAGTAAAATTATTTGGAAAACAAACTATTGGGGTACATATCAGAAGGACAGATAATATAGAATCTATTCAAAAAAGTCCTACACACCTGTTTATTGAACGCATGAAAGCTGAGGTGGAAAAAAATCCGGATACCAAATTCTATTTGGCTACAGATTCTGATGAAGAGAAGAATACCATGAAAGAAATATTCAAAGAACGTATAATCACTTCTCCTAAACAAGCTGACAGAAATAGTCCTCAAGGAATAAAGGATGCATTAGTAGAAATGTATGTTTTGTCTATGACATCCAAAATTTTTGGTTCAGTAAAAAGTTCTTTTTCACAGACAGCTGCGGAAATTGGAGGTATAACGTGTGAATTTATAAAGCAATGAAAGTTTTAGTAATCATCGTATCATATAACTTCGAACGCTGGATAAACCATTGTTTGGGAAGTCTCCGCAAGAGTTCTCACCCGATAGATGTAATGGTCATAGACAATGGTTCGAAGGATCGGAGTGTAGATATCATCAAGAATGATTTTCCTGAAGTACGTCTTGTTGAAACTGGAAAAAATTTAGGATTTGGACGTGCCAACAACATAGGTCTGAAGTTCGCATTGGATGAAGGATACGACTTTGCCTTCTTGCTTAATCAAGATGCTTGGATTGATGATAATACCATTGAAATCCTTGTAAAAACAGCACAAATACATCCGGAATATGGTATTTTATCTCCTGTACATCTGGACGGAAAGGGAGATAACCTTGATTTTGGATTCCATACGTATAGCGGACAATCTGACAAAGAATCATGTATGTCTGACCAACGAGAAACAGTAGAACTTCCATTTGTAAATGCTGCTTTTTGGATGTTACCTCGAAAAACAATGGAAACGATAGGAGGATTTTCACCACTTTTCTACCACTACGGAGAAGATATTGACTATGTGAACCGTGTGAAATACCAAGGATTGAAAATAGCATATTCACCCAAAATAGCAGGATACCACGACAGGGCCAAACGTCCTAAACCTGTCGGTGAAGCTTTTTATTATTCTGAATTTGTCTATCACTTGTCAGAATATGCAAACGTCAATTACTCCTTCGTCAAAGCTTTCGCTTACGGACCGTTGGCATGTATAAAAAAAATCCCCCAAGGAAAGGGATATATTTCTGTCTGGTGGAAACTTATTCAAAAAACAGCATTTGTCATCAAGACCCGAAGAATAAACCAGCATAAACTGAACAATCATTTATAAAAGTTGTATGGCATCGTTTTTTAAGGAACATATCAAACTTGAAGGAAACAAGAAGAAGGTGGCTACTAACGTGGCGTGGGCGCTTTCGGGAAAAATTGTCAATATGGGTGGTGCCCTATTGGTTGGCATTTTAGTAGCCAGGTATTTAGGGCCTGACAAGTTTGGCCTTATGAACTATGTCATCAGTTACGTATCCATATTCACCATCATTTCAACCTTTGGATTGGATAACATAGAGATTCGTGAACTTTCCAAATACCCTGAACGTAAAGAATATATTCTCGGAACCTGTTTATCTATAAGACTTATATGTGCCTGTATAGCTCTACTTTCAGTAATTCTATCCCTTGTTATTCACCGGGCAGATGGTTTTACTTCTACAATGATATTGGTATACTGTACAACGTTGTTTACAGGTTGTTTCAATTTAGTCCGCAATTACTTCACTTCCATTGTCAAGAACGAGTATATCGTTAAAACAGAAATAGCGCGTACGTTTATAGGTGCAGTATTAAAAATAGGTCTCCTATGGATAAAAGCACCTCTCGAATATTTCATCCTTGCCACTGCATTTGATACTGTATTGGTAGCAAGTGGGTACTGTCTGTCATATCGCAAGATCATTGGTAACATCAAGGATTGGAAATTCGATAAGAAACTTGTTCCCTTCATGATACGTGAGTCATTCCCACTCATGCTTTCGGGAGCAGCCGTAATCATCTACCAACGAATTGATCAAGTGATGATTAAAAATATGATTGATGATGAATCTGTCGGTTATTTTGCCACGGCAGGAAAGTTTTTGGAACTCATCTTATTCCTTCCTGGAATATTGACCCAAACAGTTACTCCTCTATTGGTGAAAATACGCGAAAGTGGCAATACCATAGAATATGAAATGAAAAAACGCCAGTTTGTCGGCACCGTTGTATGGATTTCCATTATATTGGCAACTATCGTATGCCTCATCGCTTATCCATTGATTTTGTTGACATTCGGTAAAGAGTATCTGGCAGCTGTACCCGTATTGCAAATAATGGCATGGAAGACGGTTGGCATGGCACTCTCTTCTTCAGGTGGACAAATCATTATTATGGAAGGAATACAGAAATGGGCAGTTATCCGTAATATTATCGGTTGTACTGTATGCATAGGACTCAATTTACTGGTAATTCCACATTATGGCATCGTTGGTTCTGCATGGGTCACCATTATCACCGTAATGATTTCAGGAACTTTTGCCAATGGATTGATACCTTCGTACTGGAAAATCCTACGTTTACAATTATATGGTCTTTTCTGTGGATGGAAAGAGTTGATATACATTAAAAAATTAATCATAAAAAAATAAATATAATGACGGCTTTCAGATTGTTTCTCAAATCAGTTATGAGACAACTAAAAATGGAAATGGCTTTTATCAAAGAAGCATTCCACTTTTGGCGGTTGACAGTCAAATATAACGCGTCCAATTATACGGACAAAGACATTCAAAAGATGCAATACACGCTATTGCGTGAAAATCATACAATAGAAAAAGGTATGTCCTTGAGAAATCCTAAAAAAGGATTTGGACAAGAGAAGGTAAAGAATCTGCTTGTCCGTTTGAATAAATATGTAGATTTATATGCCAAGGAAGATTTGGATTTCTTGAACTATCCCTTATCTACCATTAAAGGATATATTGACTATACCAAAGAAAATGGGGTTGAAATACCTTTAATCGAAAAGGAATTTATCAAATTACAAGAACGGATTGGTAAGACAAAAGTGGATACTCATGCAGGTGTTATATCCACCATACGTGAAGAAATCACAAACATGTGTAATCAAAATTTCGAATCACTGCTTTATAGCCGTCATTCAATTCGATATTTCAGCAATGAACCTGTATCTAAAGAATTCATTGAAAAAGCCTTGACACTGGCTCAACGTACTCCTTCGGCTTGTAATCGTCAAGGCTGGCTTACTCATGTATTCACAGGAAAACAAAGTGTGAAATTGATCAAGTGGCAAGGAGGAAGCCGTGGATTCGAAGATGAAATACAATGCAGTATTTTAGTGACTGCCAACTTAAAAGCATTCTTATTCTATGAAGTACATCAAGCATACGTGGATGGTGGACTTTATGCCATGAATCTTATCAATGCACTACATTCATTAGGTCTGGGAACTATTCCGCTATCTTGTGGATTCGATGTACCCAAACTGAAAGGATTGGCTAATTTTAATATTCCTGAAAACGAAGTGCCTATCCTAATCATTGGTATCGGACACTTACAACCTCAATTCAATGTTGCTGTGTCTGAGAGAAAAGATATATCCATAACCAACACTTATCATCAGGACGCATGAAAATATTAATAGTGAACCAACCTCTTGGTAATCGCGGTGACGAATCTGCACATAAAGCACTCATCCGTGCTTTATTGAAAAATATACCCGAAGTAAAAATACAAGTACTCTTCGTAGGAGTACCTCAAAATAGCATTGACCAATTTGCCATTGATAGCCAACAGGTAGAATATATTCATCTGCTAAACAGAGAATCAACACACAACTTCATCCGTAATAACAAAGTTGCGAAGTTTGTATTCAGCCGTTGGAAAAAAATGCAATACAAGAGGTTTTACCATGTTGCCACTTCGGCACTTCAAAAGGACAATTATAATCTATGGGATTTACAACCTGTTGTCAAACAGATTCAAAAATACTATCATGAAGCGGATATGATAGTATGTGCTCCAGGAGGAATCTGTATGGGCGGATTCCAAAACTGGTATCACCTGTTTTATTTGAAATTGGCACAACGGATGAACAAACCGTTAGCATACTATGGACGTTCCTTCGGACCTTTCCCTACAGAAACTACACTGAACCATCAGTTCAAGAAATTGAGTTTAGAACTTCTCCACTACTTCACTTTCAACTCCATCAGAGACAAAAAGACCGAAGCATTGGCACAAGAACTGAGTATTGATTATGTACCTACGTTAGACTCTGCTTTCCTTGACACTCCTCAAGCAGAGCTTCCTAAAGAAATTGTACGATTGAATGGTGCGCCTTACATGGTTTTCGTACCTAATTTACTGACTTGGCACTATGCATACAAGGATGTAGATAAAAAAACAATTCTTTCATTCTACAACCAATTGGCAGACAGTATTGTAGAAAAGTATCCTGACTATCATCTGGTGATGCTTCCGCAAACATTCAATTCGGCAGAAAGTAATGACATATTGCTTTTCCAAGAAATTGCAAACATCCGCAAAGATACACGGATAGTAGTAATGCCTGATTGCTATAGTTCTGATATCCAACAACGAATCATCCACGATGCAAAATTCGTGGTCGGAGCACGATACCACTCCATTGTCTTCTCCATCAATCAAGCGGTACCTTTCATTGCTCTTAGTTACGAACATAAAATTACAGGTTTATTACAAACCCTTGGAAAAGAAGATTGCATGATTGATATTACTGAGATTTTCAAAAGCGAAGATACGATACAACATGCAGTAAGTACATTCAAACAGATGCTTCCTGAACTCAAAGCTGATGTAACAGCGCAAATTGAAGCCAAAGAGAGAACTTACGAATGTTTCAAACAATTTATCAAAAGAAATAACCTCGCATGACACTATCCCCCATCATCCTATTCGTATATAACCGGCCAGAACATGTACAAAAGTGTATAACTTCACTGCTGGCCAATGATTTGGCTAAAGAAAGTGACTTATACATATATTCCGATGCACCAAAAAACGAAGAGGCGCAAGAAGCAGTATTGCAAGTAAGGGAGTACATCCATACCATACGAGGTTTCAAGAACATCACCATTGTCGAAAGAGAAAGAAATTGGGGATTGGCCAATAGCATCATTGACGGTGTGACAAATCTCACTCAGAAGTATGGCAAAGTAATCGTATTAGAAGACGATTTGGTTGTGGCTCCATACTTTTTACAATTCATGAACGACGCACTGGAAATTTACAAGGATGAACCTCGTGTAGGACACATCCAGGCCTGTGACTTCACACAAGATGCCACATTGCCCGATACATTCTTGATCAAATGGACAGGGAGTTGGGGATGGGCCACTTGGGAAAGAGCTTGGAAACATTTCAATCCTAATGGAAAAGAATTACTGGCCGAATTGGAGCAAAGAGGACTGACCCGTACCTTCGATTTCAACGGAAAATATGGATTCACCCGCATGCTACGACGTCAGATAGAAGGGAAGAATAATTCATGGGCTATCCGTTGGAATGCAACACTGTTTCTGAAAAATATGCTTTCGCTCAATGTAGGCCGTTCGTTGGTGCAGAATGAAGGATTTGACGGTAGCGGTACCAATTGTGGTGGTGGCGGACTCTATGCCAGCAATCTTTGGATTAATCCCCTACCTGTGAAAAAGATTTCTCCCGTTGAAGAAAATTTAGAAGCACGTAAATGCTTTGAACGATACTATGCCCGCACCAATTCATTCTGGGCAAAAGCTATCCGAAGAATCAAACGTACACTGAAGGGAGATTTTGGAAATTGATACGATAAATTCGAAAAAAGAATGCTATTCTTAGTCATAAAAGAATACCATTCTTAGCAATGAAAGAATGCATTCTTCGGACAGTATCATTGCATTCTTAAACAAAATACGGATGTCAAGCCTTGAATATTTAAATCTTTCGTGCTTAACATCCGTATTTTGTTTGTATTACAAACCATATACTACAACACTTTATCCAACCAATCAGCTACCTCCTTCTGTATTTCCTTATTACAGAAATGGTGCAAATCCCAAAGTTTGGTTACCAACTTGTCTGAGGCATTCTGACTTTCATAGACACTACGAATTTGGTCGTATGCCTTCTCTACGGCAATGACAGGGAAAAGTTTGTCCTGACGTCCGTTGAAGAAGAGCATGGGTTTTGGACAAGCAATAGAGGCAATATGAGGATAATCCATATACTGACGAATCATCGGAAGGGTATTGGCAAAGTCAGATCCACCCTTTCCTTTTCGATAATCCCAATGAAGCTGATAGTCGGTAGTAGTCATCCAACAAACGGCCGCACCGGCCTTGATACGGTCAGTCAAAGCTGATACCATCCACGTACGATAAGCCCCCATAGAGAATCCCATAGCACCGATACGCTCACCGTCCACCTCGGGCAACGAAGCCAAAAATTCAGCAGAGTATGCATCTTCAAAAGTGGTTGAACCACTCCATGAACGACCCAATTGCTGGAATACACAGGCAATGACCTGCTGCCCCTCGTAATCAGCCCCTTCCTTACGTCCACGTTCACCCCAAAAGAGAGCATCGAGCGTAAGCACCACATATCCGCGACTGGCCAGATAATCGCCCACATATTGGTCTTCGTAGCATCCGTGAGCCCATTCATCCGCATCTTGCAACACCAATGAATCCACACCGAAGGGACGCACCATCTTCTCCTTACCAATGGTAAAGTGTGCTCCATGGTCGTGCATCAGCACTACAGCCGGATGAGGACCTTCACCTTCGGGCACACACAAATAAGCCGGTACACGAGAATAAGCCGTGAGGTTGAACTTAATCTTCTTCACCTCGTATCCCTGACGTTTTTCGGTAGCCACCACCTCCATATCCCAATTTTCCGAAGGACGTGGAGGAGTCATCATACATTCCTCCAATTTGGCCCGTGCCGCCTTACGCCATTTCTTGAAACGCATACCGCTATTTTCCCACGCCAACGGATAAGTCAGTTCCTCCTTCAATTGGTCAAGAAAGACAGGCATGTCGTTCCGCAATTCATACACTTCATTCGGACGTGGCTTGGCCTTTTTCTTTTGTCCCATCACAGGGAGAGAACCTGCACACAAGCAGAAACCCATTGCCACGAACATGGCACATACAACTCTTTTCATCTATTATATTCAGATAGTAGTTCGTCTATATTCTATGGGAGAAAATCCGAATCACAATCCCAACTTCTCAGAAATCTCCAACATCCGGTGAATGGGACGTACGGCCTTCTCAGCAATAGCAGCATCCACTTCTACAGCAGGCCATTCGTACTTCAGGGTATTGTAAAGTTTTTCCAGTGTATTCAGACGCATGTAGTTGCACTCGTTGCAAGCACAAGTGCTGTCTTCGGGAGGAGCAGGGATAAAGTTCTTCTCAGGGCACTGCTTCTGCATCTCGTGTAGGATACCACTTTCGGTAGCCACGATGAAATCCTTCTTCTCACTCTTCACCGCATGTTTCAACAAAGCAGCTGTAGAGCCAACCACATCAGCCAACTTCACCAACGCACCTTTGCATTCAGGATGAGCCAACACCTCTGCATCGGGATACTGTTGCTTCAACTCCACAATCTTCTGCACCGAGAATTGTTCGTGCACATGGCAAGCACCATTCCAAAGGAGCATCTGACGACCCGTAATGGCATTGATATATCCACCCAAATTGCGATCAGGACCAAAGATTATCTTCTCCTCCATGGGGAAACTCTCCACAATCTGGCGTGCATTCGTACTGGTCACTACCACATCTGTCACCGCCTTCACCGCAGCCGTAGTGTTTACGTATGAGATAACCGTATGGTCAGGATGCTCACCCACAAATTTGGCAAACTCTTCAGCGTTGCAACTGTCGGCCAGTGAACAACCTGCATTCAAGTCGGGCACAAGCACCTTCTTGTCCGGACAAAGCACCTTGGCCGTTTCACCCATGAAATGAACACCACACATCACAATGATGTCAGCATCCGTTTTTGCTGCCCACTGAGCCAATGCCAAGCTGTCGCCTACATAGTCAGCTATGTCCTGCAATTCGCCACTCTGGTAATAGTGTGCCAGGATGACGGCATTCTTCTCCTTGCGCAATCTGTCAATCTCACTCTTCAAGTCAATGGACTTATCGACCGTTTCGTCCACAAATCTCTTCTTCAACCAGTTCTCGTTAACCATAACTTATTATTTTATCTTTTTTCTTTTTTAATAGAGAAATGTATGTTGATGATATTAGGCTGTTAATAGAGTGGATAAGATTTTCCTCTTTTTCTTGTCCATGAAGTTATTAAACCCTTGTCATCAGTTATCATCAGGTTATCAACAGGTGGCATTGTATGTTTATTTATTGAAACAGAGATTATTCTATTTTCTTTATCCACACTTATCCACACCCTGTTAATTGTGGGCAAAGTTAAGAACTTTATGCGAAATATAGAGTGAAAATAGACTGAAAAGTGTGTTCAAACATGATAATTAACTTTCCTTTTTTATTTTTGGAGTTTTCATTCTCTTCATTGGTATATATGGTTTTCTTGATTCTGCAAATAAATTATCCACTTTTTCTCCTTGTATGAATCAACCGTTTATTAACAGGTTATTCACAGGTTGTGAACAATTATTCAGGGGGTGTGGATAAAAGAAAAAAAGTAGGGTATGCTATTTTTTCACACCCTACTTTTCGTCACATACTACCTTCCGCTATGATTTGGGAAGTCGATAATCCACATACGTTTTCACACCTAAGATTGAACCTGCAAACATCATCGTGTGTGTCAAGTAAGCAAGTACAGAATCTGTTATCTGTCCGATGGGAGGCATGAAGTAGTCGATATATGCGAGCATCACACCTGTAGCCAAAACAACCAAAGCTGTCAATATCTGTACATTCTTCATTGTTCAATCATTTAGAGTGGATTATTTCCGTCATCGTTTCCACCCGCTCCGGTGTTTTCATTTCCACTGTCGGTAGTTTCGTCTTCTTCCTCATCGTCATCGTTCTTCTTGTTCAAGCAGTCAAACTGTACATTCTGGCTGATCATGATTCCCATTTGCTTGCTCTGACGGAATTTCAATGCCAATTTCTTGATGGAATCCACACCCGCTTCCTTCTCTACGTCAGTTGCCTTTGTCTTAAGCGACAGGAAGAAGTATCCCAATGTACCCAGTTGCAAGGTATGTCCGTTCAGGATGAACTGCTCCACCTGTTGGTTGATGGCATAGAAAGCAGCCATCATCTGTGCTTTCGGAATACCGGAGTTCTGACTGGCGTACTTCAACAAGTCTTCGGTTGAAATGGTTGAATAACGTACGGGTGAAGTGATGTACTTGTCGGCCTTAGCATATCCGACACGCTGCAAATTCTTTTTAATAACAATTGTACTCATAATCTTTTAAGTTTTTAAATTAGTTAGTTTTTAAGTTGATAAGTTTGTTAGTTTTTAAGTTAGTTTATTCCTTCTCAGATTCTTTAGCCTGATCAGCCTTTTTCTGGTTCTTCACCAGATTGATGATTAGCTCAATGAACTTCATCAGCACCACCATCCACTTTATGTGGCCGGGGTTTTTAGTCTTTCCAATCTTTTCTTTCTCCATTTTTACAATAGGTTTTACAGTGTCATTCAATCATGATTTCCAATTCTCCACCTTCCTCATTGGCCTGTTCAAACAAGGTGTTGTACAGTCGTTCAAAGGTCCTTCGTGAGTACATCAGCGTATTCAGCTTGTCGCGTTCACCCACCAGGATGCATCCTTCCGTATCCTCCACCCTGTTTCCCGGGTGAATCATCACCCCCGTGAAGTTCGGCACCTCCATCAGGTAAGGCATCATCCGGCGGAACTTCTTCGAGGGCGACATCCGTATGCGGTACGTCCCTTCCGGGATAGCCGTCCTTCCCATCACCTTCTTTTCGTGCTCAAGGTCGCGCCACTGAGGTTCCAGTGTATAGCAGAGGATGGTACCCCCTTCGTGCAGAATCCCTATCGTACATTCCCCTTGTCTGCTTATTCGTGTCAATGTCAATCTTTTCATTTTCTGCATCACTTTTACGTTGTTAATAGTATAAGGTATCACTCACGTGTCACTCCCGGGCCCGTCGGAATGACTGATGCAAAGGTAAGGGTAAAAACAGCCCTAAAACAAAAGAAACCTCCCCTTTACCCGAATCTTGACTTCAGGTAAAGGGGAGGTAAAGGAGAGGGGAGAATGTGGGTAAAGGGATTGGTTATTTAATCGTTATATTTTTTGAAATTCTCCGCCTGTTCAAATATCTCTTTGAATACTTCATCGTTGGTTACAGGTGGATAACCATATTCTGCCAAAATAAGAATCAAGTCCATTTTTAACTCAGCTTTGATATCATCTCTTTTGGCCCAGTCGGTATATTTGGATTTATCATCTACGATATTCTTTATCTCTCCAGCTAATATTTTCGCTTTGTCTTCAGGATAATCAAAGCCGAATTGTTTGGCTACAGCTATCAGAATATCATAGAAAGCCTTTTCTTCATAAGTTATTCCCAAATCTTTGAAAGATTTCTTTTCCTTATTTATCTCTTTCAGCAATTCAGCCATTTGGTTTGCCACCTCAGTTAACACTTCATCGGCAAAGATGGCACTGTCCGAACGGTCGTTATATCTAATGACCAAATCATTCAATCGTTTGGTGAAATCTATACCTTTTATCTTATTCACCTTCTTGAAGTCAGAGATGACCATTTTCAGCAAACGTTCCATCAATTTCACTTTGGTATTCGGCATTTTCAGCTTGGCCAATCGCTCCATATATTCCTCGCTCAGTACGTCCAAGTTTTCTCGATCGTTACCTATTTGGATAATCTCTTCTACCCCTTCTGATTGGATAGCCTCTTCAATCATTTCGCTTACCCGTTTGTTCATTTGCGAGGCATCGGGTGTTTCTCCCTTGGTCAGTTTGTAGATGATGGAGCGTACCCCACAGAAGAAATGGATATCTTCGCGCTCTTCGGAGGTTATCTGTTCGCTGTTGCTGCATAGGTTGAAAGCCGATTTCAGTTTCTTGGTGTGTCCCATAAACTGATTTTCCATTTCTTGGGTGGTTTGTGCATATTCAGCACCTCGGTTCAGGCAATCCAACTGTTCCAAAGGTGTACCAGTCGAGAACTTGCTGTAGTTAAAACTGCCGAACATCCGTCGCAGGATATCCAACTCATCTTTCACCATCACGATGGAATGCTCCACGGCTTCCACCGAACCGTCATCTTCGTTTTCTCCTGTAGCATATTTCTTCAGAGCCGTATTCAGATTGTTCTTTATGCCGATGTAGTCCACCACCAAGCCCTTATCTTTACCCGGATAGACACGGTTCACACGCGATATGGTCTGAATCAGCGTATGCTGTTGCAATGGTTTGTCAATATACATGGTATCCAGGCAAGGGACATCAAACCCCGTGATCCACATATCCACAACAATGGCTATTTTGAAGTTCGATTTAGGATTCTTGAACTGCACGTCCAGGTTCTTCCGCTCCTCTTCGGTTCCTAACAGGTCGTAGAGTTCCTTCACATCATCCTTGTTGCGGGTCATCACCATCTTGACTCTTTCCAACGGAATTGGTTTATTGTCAAAGAGTGAAACCGTTTCGGCGGCTATTCCACAATCCGCCACCTCCTCTTGCATCCCTGGTTTCTTTGCCCATTCAGGACGCAAGGCAATGATTTTCTTATATAGTTCGTAAGCAATGGTACGATTAGAGCAGACAAACATGGCTTTCCCCTCTACCGTACTACCTTCTGCAATACGGTTTTCATAGTGGGCAATAAAGTCTTCGGCCACAGCCTGCAAGCGGTCAGGATCACCCAAAATGCGTTCCATCTGTGTCACTGCCCGCTTACTTTCTTCTATCTGGTATTCGTTTGTCCCCTCTTCGGCACATTGGCTGTAGTAGTTCTCTATCTCTTGCAGTTTCGAGTGGTCGAGCATCACTTTTGCTGCACGTCCTTCATACACGATACGGCGGGTAATGTCATCCGCCACCGATTCAGTCATAGTATAGGCATCTACCACCTCGCCAAACACATCGATAGTGGCATCAATTGGTGTACCCGTAAAGCCTACATAAGTGGCATTAGGTAAAGAGTCGTGCAGATACTTTGCAAATCCGTAGCTCCGTTTCAATCCGGTTTCCGTTTGCCTCAGTTGTTGGGTAAGGTTGGTTTGCGAACGGTGTGCCTCGTCCGAGATGCAGATGATATTGGCACGCTCTGACAACAGTTGTGTATCTTCCGTAAATTTATGGATGGTAGTCAGGAATACACCTCCACTCGTACGTCCTGTCAAATGTTCGCGCAATTTGGCACGACTTTCTACCTCCACCACACAATCGTCACCAATGAATGTCTTAGCCTTGCCGAATTGACCAGCCAACTGTGTATCAAGGTCTGTTCGGTCGGTTATCAGGATAATAGTAGGACTGGCAAACTCACGGCTCCGCATCAACATTCTGGTGAGGAAAAGCATGGTGAAACTCTTTCCACATCCTGTGGCTCCGAAGTAAGTTCCTCCTTTACCGTCTCCGTTTTCGTTCAGCTTAGAGTGCAAGCGGATGTTTTCAAACAATTTGTGTGTAGCAAAGAATTGTGGATAGCGGCAAATAATCTTCATCTCTTTGGTGGATGAATCAGGCAAAAAGACAAAATCCTTTATCACACTGAGCAACCGCTCTCTATGAAACATGCCTTGTATCATGGTATGCAAGGAGTTTATTCCATCCACTGCCTTGTCGTTATGGTTCACCTTTCGCCAGGCATAGAAGAATTCGTAAGGCGTAAAGAGTGAACCATATTTGCTGTTCACTCCGTCGCTGATGACCACAAAGGCATTGTACTTGAACAGTTCCGGTATGTCGCGGCGATAACACACGGTCAGTTGCGTGAATGCATCCTTGATGGTTGTCTCCTCCTTCACGGCACTCTTGAACTCCAGCACTACCATGGGCAAGCCGTTCACATAGACTATTCCGTCAGGTATCCGTTTCTCCCGCCCTTGTATCTCCAGCTGGTTCACAATGCGGAAAATGTTGTTGCTTTCGGTCGCGAAGTCAATCGGTTCAACAAACAGGTCGGGCAACGAAGCATCCTCCCGTTTCAATGAGAATCCTTCGGTAATGAGGTGGAAGGTAGCCACATTGTTCTCATAGTCCGAGAATCCCACATTGGCCGTCAGTCGGGCAATGGCACTCTCCACCTCCAATGGTGTCATGTCTGCATACCTGTTGTGCAGGAACATTCGCAGGTCATCGCGGAGCAACACATCGCTAACCTCCTTATGCACCTGTTCCCCATTGGTATAGATATACCCCTGCTGCTGGAACAGTTCCATAATGGCCATCTCAAGGGCATGTTCGTTGAAGTGTGACATGGGCGTTTATAGTTTTATCTGTTTGATGGACTCGTCAAAATTCTCTCCTTTTATGTATCCCTTCTTCACTTTGTTGAAGGCTATTTCTGACAGCATACCACGCTGCATCAGTCCTGTGATATCGCTCTTGGCTGTAGTGGCAGTCACCATGAATTTAGTTTGCACATCCTTTACCGTCAGTACCTCGTTGGGATTATCTATATACATTCGTATAATCTGTGCTTGACGTTCATTGATGTTACCCAATTGCAAGAAGGTATTGGCTAACGTCTTTTCCTCCTGTTTCTTCTTCAAGTAAGCCTGCAACTGCTTGAAAGCCTTATCCAGCACCTTCAGATTATAGACAATAAAATAGCCTAAGTCCATTCCATCCGATTCCACATATTGGTATGCCTTCTCATACGATTTCTTTGAACTGGCAATAACCCTCGATACCGACATGTATTCCATCAACCAATAACCTTGTTTCAGCATATACCAATAGAAGAGTGTACGGGCTGTACGTCCATTTCCATCCACAAAGGGGTGCATGTAGGCTATCATAAAGTGGATGATGATGCCGCGAATAATGGGATGTACAAATACTTTAGCATTTGTTTCATTGAAATAACGGCACAATTCCTCGACAAACGTGGGCAACTCCTGATAAGGTGGCGGTGTGTGTACCACTTCGTGTGTAATTCCGTCTTCTACAACTACATCATCGTTCATCCGAAGCCGTCCGGCATCTTCGGGGTTTTCCAATGTCTTTTCAGTCATCAGGTGATGGATATGGAAGACCAGTTCAGGAGTCAGCGGAGTATCCTTGTTCTCTACAATAAACTGGATAGTCTGATAGTTATTGGCTATCATCTGTTGCGACTTGTCCTTGGGAGCCATTTTCTTGCGCAGCATCTCTTTGGCCACCTTTCGTGTGGTGGCAGCTCCTTCCATTTGGCTGGAGAAGATAGCCTCTTCCATCAACGAACTGATAAGATACTGTTCCCTGTTTTCATGTGACAGTACGGCGCTGTTGCCCCACGAGCCACCGAAGTTCATGTCAAACTCGTGGCACATGCGTTGCATCCGGTTGGTCAATCCAAAGCTGACGTTGTAACTGTCCCAAGTATATACTGTGGTGGTAATGCGCGAAGCCTTTACGCGGGTCCACAATTCCTGTACCGAGGTGCAGGATTCGGGTATATTCTTATACTTCACCTTATCCCAATACTCGTATTCATCATTGATTTTTTCAATGATTGCAGTCAGTTTTTCATCTGGCCTTTTCGATTTATCAAACAATACATTGGCCAAATCCTGTTCCGTACAGATAGGCGCTTTTTCTATCATCACTGATTTTCTTTGGTTTATGGTTGCAAAACTATACAATTCTTTCCAATATTGCAAGAATTGGAAAGGATTTGAAAGGATTTATTGGGATAATAACGATTAAAGGATAGTTGAAATACGGTTGAACTGTTCGGAATTTCCGAACAGTTGCTTTTCTTATGGAATCTTTTTCATATCATCTGCAACAGTTGTTCGGAATTCCGAACAACTGAATTCTTGTCAAGTTCTCCTTCCTCAAAGATCTGCTTAATATGCTCACTTACATTCGATTTGCTCGTTTGGTACATTCGCACATCTGCGCTTGTGTAAGCTACAAAGTTTCTTCTTCAAGCCTTACGTCTATCTTTGTTTTCTTGCATTTTATAAGCTTCTTACATTTATTATGATATAGAGTTCTTAATCCTGTTTCACTGATTTTATACTGTTTTCCTAATTACGATTTATTTATAGCTGATTGTAGTAATTCTATCACTTTTTCAATTATGCCTTGCGAATCTTTCAAAGAAACGGGAATACTATCTTTCCCTCTTTTTCTTAAAGGGTCTTGATGGATTTCTTTAAGAATAGTAGATAGATATTCTGTATAGCGTTCAGGACTTTTTTCTCTTAATTCTTCAGAAAAAGCTATTATTGATTTTGCAATAGTTGTTTTATATGCGTAATCTTCAATGATATTTTTCTGCTTTGTATATTGATTAGCACAGAATATAGCGCCAGCAATAGTAAATGGAATAATACTTAACCTCCCAACAAGGCTATATATCATTTGGTTACTATTCATATTGGAAGTGTCTAACCACCATCCAGTAACAATCCATGATCCAATAAAAATTGTACCTCCCATAAAAACAAAAGCTCCAATAATCCAGATATATGTATTCCAAAATCCTTTTGCGTCAGTTAATTGGGTATTAAAAGCAGCACTAAGTCCTTCCGCATTTTTATAATTTAGAGCTTTTTTCGCCTCTTCTATCAAGAATTTGGCTTCGTCCAATTTTTTATTATGTTCTATTGTATATGTTGCAAGTTTTTCTTCGTATTCAGTAGTTTTTTTTGCTTGTAGGTTCAATACACGTTCTCTTTCTTCTATTTTTTCGACAAATTCATCAAATGTTTCTTTTTCTATATTTATTTCCCTAAGATTGTCAGCAACTCTTTCTGCGTTTACTTTTGCATTATCCGCTAATTGCTTAAAATTCCCAAATTCATTAGCAAATGTATTATACTCTTCTATGAAAGAATCTTTTTTTTCTGTTAATTCCTCTATTATACTACTATATTCCTCTTGTTTTGTCTGAATCTCAGAATATGTTTCGTTAGATTCTTTCAACTTATCTTTAACAGATTGTATCTCATTTTCTAATGCTATCGCTTTTCTACAAAGCTCGTCTATAGCACTATTAAAATCTACATATCTATCTTTGTCCAATCTTAGATTATATGTCCTCAAGTGTGATTTTATCCAATCCAACTCTGTTGCAATGTTTGTGCTATTTCTATTTTGAAGGTTTGTTTTAAGA
Organism: Phocaeicola sp.; assembly: GCA_045647865.1. GTDB lineage: Bacteria > Bacteroidota > Bacteroidia > Bacteroidales > Bacteroidaceae > Phocaeicola_A. The sequence continues at coordinate 110,049 of JAZRMW010000061.1, read as the reverse complement.
TTATCTAAATGGTTCTTTATATCATTCCGATTACCAAGTGTAGACAATTTTAAAAACAAATTATGTGATTTAGTGAGATAGTTTAAATCAGTAAGAATGTTTTTTACTCCAGCAATTATGCTATTAATACAATACTCTTTTTCATTGCCTATCGTATATTCATTCATATCTGTTCCACTACTTTTATGGTATCTTTGGTATACTTCTAACCCATTCTGTACCAAAGGGAGCAAATCCTTAATTACTTTAATTGAATTTGTTTCCATCCTTACTTATATTTATTGCCCCATCTTCGCCAAAAGCAAAGATTGTAATTCGGCTAATTTTGAGTTCTCTTTAGTTCTTAAATACATTTGATTATACAAATCTGACAAACTATTTTCTATTATTTGAAGCGTTATATCATTAGGAATTACAATTTTATAATTCAATAAAGAAGTTGCGTCAACTCTTTGTCGACCATCTGTCCCTTTCATCTGCTTCTTTGCAAATTCTCTAAATACATCATTCCTTACAAGTGTAGCTATAAATGACGTAAGTTTTTGATTTCTACCTCGTAGAATGATAAATTCTGTAGATCCAAATGCTATTTCCGTATCTTTTAAGTCTGAAACTATTGCAGCTTTTCCATTTTCCATGCATGGTGTTATTCTTGCAAAAATAACATCTCCATTTTGAAATTTTATGCCACCACCAAACTCTTTATATTGATATTTCTTTATAAAAAATCCTTTTACAGGTAATGAATCCATATCAAAATAAGGTATTGGCAACTTAGTCTTAATTGATAATTTCGGATTAACTAAACAAACTTCCCCCAGCGTCCCCATTCTCCACCCCTCCGGTAGATTTTCTTTATCGATGCCATCCACAAACATTTTGCGGTAGAGGGCTTGGGCTGTGGATTCGAAGTGCTGAATCATTTGTTCGTTGAGACGGATGCGGCGTGTTAGGGTTTCGTATTCCGCTACGATTTCACGTTGGTGGGTGATGGAGGGGATGGGGAGTTTTATATCGCACAACTCATCCCAATCGAATACTTCACGCGCACTTCCGTGAGAATGAAAACGGGCATAACGGTCAAACTCAGGACGGCGGAACCACATCATCAAATATTCGGGTAGTAACTGTTCATGGTCAATTATTTCGAAAACGGTATAGGCTTGCGAAATTATGGCATCATTGTATTTACTCAATAGAGCAATAGAAACCTTGTCTCCATTTCGTGAAGTAACAGGACCGTAGGCAAATTGTCCTCGTTTCACAATCTTGTATGTTGACATATCCGTACCAATGGTGTTGGCAATCGAAGGCATAAATTCTTTAGAGATGCTTACACCCAACAAATCCGTTACCTCCAACTCCCGATTCCGCACATTCACTTCGCGGATATAGTCGCCTAATCGTTTATAGTCTTTCATTGGTCAATCCTCCTGTTCATAATAGTATGAATAGTCAATGCCTTTCATAAAGATTTCGCGGTCGTCGATGCGGTCGGTCATAGCCCCTTTCAGTAATGTTTTGATGGGACGTGCATCGGTAGTACTAACTCGCATTGCTTTCAGATAATCTTTCTTGTTTATCCGACTCCAATCCACACACATCTTTAAGCGTTTCTTGAATATCAAATCGAGCCAAATACGTGTAGAACGACCATTACCTTCCATAAAAGGATGGGCTACATTCATCTCCACATATTTGTTTGCAATCTCGTCGAAGGTGCTTTCAGGCATCTGCTCAATGATTTTCAGATTTTGCATCAGATACTCTGCCCGACAAAACAGTGTGCCATCCTTCCAAATGGTCTTGGTACGTATCTGCCCTGCAAAATCGTAAAGGCCACCGAAAAGATAAGCGTGTATTTGCTGCAGGCATTTCACCGTACCCGGTTCCATGCTGTCCAACAGTCCGCTTTCGATGAGGGTATAGGCCTTTTTCTTGCTTTGTCCGTCAAGGCTATTGTCGCTGTAAGTAAACCAATCAAGGAAGGCTGTTGTCTTCTTGCTTGGTATAACTTTTACAAGTTCGACAATGTCTTCTTGAGCGAAACAATCTGTAGCATATTTCTTGCCATCGGCTGCTGCCAATTTCAGTTGACTACAACGTGTAGTCAACTCGTTTCCTGCTTTCTTTAATCTGGTTTTCAGCACACTCCAGTATTTTCTTGGATTAGGACTCTCTGTGATAGCACCTACAATATCAACTACAGAAAACCACCACTTGGAATGTTCCTCATCCCAAACGGCCCGTACTTCGTGATCGTTGAAAAACCTTATTGACTTCTTACTCATAAACTATATCCCAACTTATCAAACAACTCCTTCAATTGCTGCTTGCTCTCTTCTTCCTGTTGCAACAATTCGCGCAGTTCGCCTTGCAACTGACGCATCTTGGCATCGAAGTCTATCTGTTCGTCGCGGTTCTTGAACTCGATGTATTTACTGGGCACCAGGCTCCAACCCTTCTGTTCGATTTCGTCCAACGATGCCGAGTAGCAGTATTCTGCTACGTTCTGATAGGTCTGTTCATGGCCTTCGCATTGCCAATGATGGAAGTTTTCGGCTATCTGCTGTATCTGTTCGGTTGAGAACTGGATGTACTTCTTCTCAAACGGTTCGCCCCATTGGCGCAGGTCGATGAAGAGCACCTCGTCTTCGCGGTTGCGGTACTTCACAAGCCGGCCATTCTGCTCCACGGTGCGTGCGCGCTTGTTCTTATTGAGAATCCACAGGGTCACACTTATGTCGGTGGAGTAGAACATGTTGCGTGGCAAGATGACGATGGCCTCTACCAAATGGTTCTGCAGGAGCTGGCGGCGTATCTCCAGTTCGGTGCCGTCACCACTCAGTGCGCCGTTGGCCAGCAGGAAGCCCGCCGTACCGTTGGCAGACAGTTTGCTGACAATGTTGAGAATCCAACCGTAGTTGGCATTGCTGGTGGGTGGCACTGTGTAGCCGTGCCAACGGGGGTCGTCCTTCAGTTCGTTGTCCTCGCGCCAGGCCTTCTGGTTGAAAGGGGGATTGGCCATGATGAAGTCGGCTTTCAGCTCCTTGTGCTGATCGTTCTTGAACGTGTCGGCCGCCTGCTCGCCCAGATTGTTGGCTATGCCGCGGATGGCCAGGTTCATCTTGGCCAGCTTATAGGTGGTGTTGGTGTACTCCTGTCCATAGACCGAGATGTTGCGCTTGTTGCCGTGGTGTGCCTCGATGAATTTCATGCTCTGCACAAACATGCCGCCCGAACCGCAACAGGGGTCGTAGATTTTTCCTTGGTAGGGCTGTATCATTTCGGCAATGAGGTTGACAATGGTTTTCGGAGTATAGTACTCCCCTTTTCCTTTACCTTCGGCAATGGCAAACTTGGCAAGAAAGTATTCATAGACCCGTCCGATGAGGTCGTTCTCTGGGTCCTTCAAGGTGTCAATCTTGTTAATTTCGTCGAGAAGGGCGGCCAGTTTGGAGCGGTCGAGTCCCAACCCCGAATAGTAGTTGCTGGGAAGTGCTCCCTTCAGTGTGGGGTTGTCCTTCTCCACCGTGGCGAGTGCCTGGTCTATCTTGATGGCAATGTCGTTCTGCTTGGCATTCTCCATGATGTAGTTCCATCGGCTTGCCTCGTTCAGATAAAACACATTCTTGGCATTGTAAAACACCGGCTGGTCGGCAAATGCCTCCTTTCCCTCGGCTACCAACTCATTGCGTCGCTCCGTAAAACGGTCGTGAGCGTATTTCAGGAATATGAGGCTCAACACCACATGCTTGTATTCCGACGGTTCCACCGAACCGCGCAACTTGTTGGCCGACTCCCACAGGGTCTCTTCGATGCTTTTCTCTTTGATTGCTTTCTTTGCCATATTCTATAAGTTTTTCTTTGCCCACAAAGATAGTGCAAAGCCATCAGAAAGCAAAAAATATCTGTTCTTTTTTGAGAATGCTTTTATTCTTTTATCCATAAATCTCAACAAATCACACAAACGCCCGAAGCGTAACCGAGCCACGCTTAAGCGCAATTCAAAAACGCTTAAGCGTTAGTTCAGTTTCGCTTAAGAGAAAATTTGGTCACGCTTAAGCGATACGGGATTTACGCTTAAGCGATAATTTGGAGCGATTCGGCGGAAAAATCGAAATCGTTACGCGGGGAAATACAGCATTGATAATCAAGTGATTAGAAATAAAAAGAGTTGAAGGCTATGCCACCTTCAACTCTTGCATTTGACGGATCAGTTCGTCGGCCACGGCCAGAAAGGCCCGGTTATGTGGGTCGTGCCGTTGCCAATCGGAATAGGGAACTTTCTTTACATCTTTGTTGGTGATGTTTTTCAGCGAATCGTAGCTGCAGGGGTGTTCGGCACTGGAGAACCACATTTGCATCAGCTCGCAGAATTGCCTCATGGTGCCACAGGTGTAGCCGGTCTCTTCCAGCACTTTGTAGATGGCTATCCAGTGCGACTGGGCGGAGAGGAGGAGGCGGCCGTCGCTACGATGGTGATGAATGACGGCATAGATGGCCTGGCGGACAAGGTCGCGCGGGGCTTCGGGGACGAAGTAGCCGTTGTTGTGGGTGGAGTTGGTGATGTGCAGTTTCAGCTGGCTTTCCAGTCGGGTGATTTCGTCAGTCAGGTAGTGCATGCGGCCCTCCATGGTGAGGTAGCGGCAGAGGTCGTTGTTGTTCATGGGCTTGAGCGCTTTGCCCCGACGGCCGAAATGGACATTGTTCAGCCGCTCGTAGAGGCGGCGGGCCAGTTTGCAGGTGCGCTCGTCGGTGTCGGTGCCCACGTAGCTGATGTCGAACTGGGCAAGGAACTGGCGGATGTCGTCCTTCGCCTGTCGCTTTTTCCCTTTGAGCAGCTGGATGCGCTCCTTGTCGGTGGGGACTGATTCCCATTCGTCGGCAATCTTGTCGGCATACTCGTCCCGGCACTCCTGCCAATATTCCCCTTCGAGGAAGGCGTTGAGGGTGGTTCGGAAGAGGGTGACCATCTCCGCGTCGGTACTCTTGATGTGATAGGGCACGGTGAGGAGCATCAGGCTGCTCTGTACAGCCTCGAACTGGTGGCGGATGCCGGTCAGCTCCACATCGAAGATGCGCATGTTGCACGTCCATCCCCGGATGCTGCACTTCTGTGCCGCTTCGTCGAGGCGCTGCTTGTCATCGGAGAGCAGCTTCATCCATTCGCAAATTTCGCCATACTGGGCCAACAGACGCAGTTGTACGATGTCCAGAGTGCTTTTGGCGCAGGCATCGGTAAGCATATTTTCGGCATCGCCAATGAAGTGGATGATGCGCCACGAGTATGCCTGCACAAGGGTCATCAGCTCCTCGAATTTCGCGCAATGCTCGTCGCACAGCAGCAGGCTACGCTTTTCGTAAATGCCCTTTACCTCAATCAGTGCCCGATGGAGTTTGTAGCCCAGGTTGTGCAGGCTGCACACACGCTCTTTGTCGTTGTGCGCACCAGCCCATTGGAACTGCATCATGGCAAAGGGGATGTAGCGCGAAAGGTTTTCGCAACGGGTATCAAAGTCCCTCATCAGTGTAGTGAATTTGGACACTTCGAAACAGGGCAAGGCCCCATTGACCCAAAAGATTTCATTGTAGTTTTCCATCTCGATAAATACTTTTAAATGTTTGACAAAAAATGATACTACGCACTGATAATGAGTGCCTTGAGACGGACGATATTCCTTGGATGTCAGCACCTGACACGATGCTGATTGGTCTCATGCGGCAAAGGTAGAAACTATTCTCTGAAGAGCAAAGGAAATAGGGGAAATTTTATAGTGATTAGCTACGAGCTACGAGTGGCCATGCGGTTGATAGAGAGTTGGGGAGTCAAACGCCCTACGAGCGTTTTGATATTTTTTGTATTTCAAACGCAGAGACGCTGAGACGCAGAGATTTTGATAGAGAGTTGGGGAGTCAAATGCCTTACGAGCGTTTTGATATGTTCCGTAGGCAGACTTGTCTGCCAAATCTCTGCGCACTCCGGATGCTCTCTATCGAAAGGAAAGGGTCTCAGCGTCTCTGCGTCTCTGCGTTTTTATCATAAAGTGAATTGCGAAGATAGGCTGCGGTTCGGGATAAAAAATAAATAAATTTATTTTGTTCTCCACTCATTTTGCACTATCTTCGCACCCAGTATGAAGAAACTGAGTATATTGGAGATGAACCGCATCAGTGCGGAGGAGTTCAAGGAGGCGGAGAAGTTGCCACTGGTTGTAGTGTTGGACGAGGTGCGGAGCCTGCACAATGTGGGTTCGGTGTTCCGTAGTAGCGATGCTTTCCGGGTGGAGGGTATCTGCCTGTGTGGCATTACGGCTACCCCACCCCAACCGGAGATTCACAAGACGGCCTTAGGAGCTGAGGATACGGTGGAGTGGACCTATTATAAGGATACGCGCGAAGCGGTGAACCATTTGCACGAGGCGGGATACACTGTGCTTGCCATTGAACAATGTCAGGGAAGTACGATGTTGCAGGATATGGCGTTGGAAAAGGGACGGAAGTATGCCGTCATCCTTGGCAACGAGGTGAAGGGTGTGAAGCAAGAGGTGGTGGACATGTGCGACGGATGCATCGAGATTCCCCAGTTCGGCACGAAACATTCGCTGAATGTGTCTGTCACGGCAGGTATCATCATTTGGGAATTTGCGAAGAAACTGTTGGTTAGTAACTCGTAGCTAATCACTCATCACTATATCTGTCCGTTTTCTACCAACACAATGACGCGTTCGGTGATGGCATCGTCTTCGATATTGTCGGGGTCATACTCTTTCTTGAGGCTGGCACCAAAGAGGGCGGCAAAGGTCTGATAGAATCCGGCTTTGAACGAGCCCATGAAGGATTTGACGAGTTGGTAAGATGTCTGGTTGCACTCCCTGTCCACCAGTTTTATCAACAGTTTGCCTTGCGAGAAGGTGAGTTTCTTCATTCGGGGTGTATAGGTGTCTTTCAGGTGTTTCTCCATGTAGTTGATATACCGTTTCCGTTCCTTTTCAGTGGGGATGGTATCCAAGGTGAGCGAAGTCTGTATGATGATGTTTTTTATCTCTTTGGCAATGGGAAGTGTCTTCTTCACATTGCGCACGAGTCTGCTGTAACTGTTCTGTTGCCTTTTGTTCTTAAATTTAAGGGGTTTATATACATATACGGGTTTTAATTCTATCCACAGGATGGTATCGCCCTTGTACAAACTTTGTCGGGCAAAGATATGCTTTGGGTTTTGCATTGTATTTTGCCCTTGTGCTTGTGCATGGGATACTCCAAGAGTTATCAACACCCCTGTTAATAATATGATGTATAACCTCGTTAACATGCGGGCAAAAATAAGCATAATTTCTTTAGCTTGTTTACTCTATTAACTTACTTTCAATAGGATAAGGTGTTTTTATGAAAAAAAGAAGCGTGCCGTTAGTCTGAGCACGCTTCCTTGGGAAATATAATAGATTTACGAATATGTACGTTGGTTTACATCTACTTGCCTTCCACTGTGGCTTTGGCCTTGCCTAAAGCTTCATTGATGTTCGAGCAGATGTTTTCTTTGCCAAGCAATTCGTAGAATTTGCTCTTTTCGAGCACTTTGTGTACCTTTTCATTTACGCCTGACAGGATAATCTGGATGCCTTCGCGTTGGCATATTTCGCAGAAGTTGGCCAGGTTGTGGATACCTGTAGAGTCGATGAAAGGTACTTTACGCATGCGTATGATACGCACCTTGGGGCGGTCGCCCATGTTCTGCATCACCTCCTCGAACCGGTTGGCTACACCGAAGAAGTAAGGACCGTTGATTTCATATACTTCCACACCTTCGGGCACGATGAGGTGTTCTTCGTGAATCTCTACGTCGCTCTCGGCATTGGGGTCAATCTCGTCGGTGATGACAGATACCTGAGTTGTCTCGGCCATACGGCGCATGAAGAGCAGACAGGCAATGACCAAACCTACTTCGATGGCAATGGTGAGATCGAAGATGACGGTGAGAATGAAGGTGATAAGCAGCACGGTGACATCCGACTTGGGATTCTTCAACAACTGCTTGAAGGTGCGCCACTCGCTCATGTTATAAGATACAATCACCAATACACCGGCCAAGCAAGCCATGGGGATGTATTGAGCCAACGGCATCAGGAAGAGGAAGATGAGCAGCAGCATGGCGGCATGGATGATACCGGCAATGGGGGTACGTCCGCCGTTGTTGATGTTGGTCATTGTACGGGCAATGGCACCTGTGGCAGGGATACCTCCGAAGAGGGGTGTCACGATGTTGGCGATACCCTGTCCTACCAACTCCTGGTTGGAGTCGTGATGGTCGCCCACCACACCATCGGCAACGGTAGCTGAGAGCAATGATTCAATAGCACCCAATACGGCAATGGTGATGGCCGGAGAGATAAGCTGTTTGATGGTCTCCCACGTCATGTTGGGTATTTCGGCATCGGGCAGTGTGCTGTTGATGGTGAAACGGTCACCGATAGTCTCGATGCTGGTCACTCCGGCATACATCTTCAGCAGGTAGGCAGCTACGGTCATCACGATGATGGCAATGAGTGAGCCGGGAATCTTCTTGCTGAACTTGGGAGTCAGGGCAATGATGGCCACACTCAGCAGACCTACACCCGTTGACCACCAGTCGATGGTGTGGAAATGTTGGAAATAGACTCCCCATTTGGCCATGAAATCGGCAGGGACACTGGCTATTTCCAATCCGAAAAGGTCCTTTATCTGAGTGGTGAAGATGGTGAGTGCGATACCGCTGGTGAAACCTACTACGATGGGATAAGGAATGTATTTGATGATCGTTCCCAAATGAAACACTCCTAATAAGATGAGGAAAATACCGGCTAGGATGGTGGCGATGGTCAATCCCTCTATGCCATACTGCTGGATGATGCCATAGATGATGACGATGAAAGCACCCGTAGGGCCACCAATCTGTACTTTGCTACCGCCGAATGCCGAGATGGCAAAACCGGCCACGATAGCTGTGATAATACCCTTTTCGGGAGATACTCCCGAAGCGATACCGAAGGCAATGGCCAACGGCAAGGCCACGATACCAACAATGATACCGGCCATCAAATCAGCCATGAACGTCTCCTTATTGTATCTTCGCAAAGACTTCAGGAGAGCAGGCTTGAAAATAAAACCTTTCATTTTTTTGAATGATTCTTGTTACCTTAAAAAATTACCTATTTTCTCTAAGAGGCTGCAAAATTAGATATTTTTAAGAAGTTGGCCAAGAAAAGGGAATAATAAGTAAAAAAACTGTTCTGATTTTCTGTCTTTTGATGTATCAGCCCAGATGAGAAGTTTTAATAAATGATGAAGGTGCGGTCAATCTTCTTTGTATGGAAAATGTGTACTGTGCTTGTCTGTCAGTGTATGATTTTCCTTGAATTTTCTATTTCGCGTAAATTCCTGTCATCAAAATATAGGGTTATTGCATTGATAGACAATACGAAAGATGAAAAATGACGCGAAATCCTTGCGATATTTTCGCTCGTCTGTGCGGAGGGACGGAAATACGGGATTCTCATGAGGGTAAAATGGGACGTATCTAAGGACGGTCAAATTCTATCAGGTGTCCGAGGAAATTCTTTCAGCTGATATCCTGAATCCGATCAGTTGATAGATTTTGACGGGACACGAGATAAATTCTACGCTTATACCAGACTCACGTTATTTAAGAAAGTTGGAACCAAGAATATTCTCATATCTTCCAACGGAGTTGTATGCCGATGTCTTCGCGATGGGGACGGTTGATGAGTTCTGTGGCGGTGCCGATGGTGGTGCGGTCGTAATAATGGGTGTGGGAGAGGTGGACGAGCAGGGTGAATGGTGAACTGATGTTCCATTGGCAGGTGGCGGAGAGGTGGAGTCCATGGCCGTAATAGGATGGGAAAGAGAAGGTGTGAAGAAGGGTCCGCTCATAGACGCTGATGCGCGTGTCGTAGTTGTCGGTGTGGAAATATGAGAGGTTACCATACAGGGTCAACGGGAATGTGGCCGGTTGCCATGTGAGGCGTTGGGTAAGCATGGCTCCATGGTGGTTTTTCCCGGCAAATTGCAAGAGGGTGGTGTTGGCAAGGGTGCTGAGTTTCCATCTTTCTGAGGGGGTATAGTCGTATTGGAGGAGCATGCGGTGTTGGGTGCGTAGGGTCAGAGGCCGCATGGGGTGTGAAGTGTTGTCGCGCTCTTTCAGTTTCAGGCGGTATCGCAGGGTGGCTTGATGATTGTCATTGGGTGTATAGGTGAGGCGTACCATTCCCTCTCCGGCATACGAGGTGTTGCTGACCAGGTATTTCGGCCAGGGGAAATAACAGAAATCGGCATAGGTGGAGAGTTGCCAACGGTTCCATAGAGGGGTGTCGAATCCTATGTAGATACCACTTTCGTTGCGCAGTGTACTGTTTTCGCTGAATGAATTTGCCCAAAGGGCAGTATAGTGATGAGCATAGTATCGCTGTACAAGTGTGATGGTTTGTCTGTCGGCCAACTTTACTTGAATTTTATTCATAGTGGCCAGTGCTCCACCTTGGTCGATGGCTGTCTCTCCGGCCAATTGAAAGCGTGGATGCAGATACATGTAATTCATTCCGACGGTAGTGAACTGCTGTCCGCGTGGGTAGTATTGCTTATAGAGTTGTTCACCAGGATTCAAGGATCTGTTGAAAAAGTTATGAACAGCTGTTAATCCGCCGTGAAAACCTCGGTAGTGAATGGTTAAGTCCCCTCCATACAGGGTGTTATATACGTTTCCGTGTTTGGAATACTCTAAGGGTGTACGATGTAAACCGTCAGTTTTCAACGAAGTTATTAACAGGTTGTTGTTGAGGTTGGCATCTATGGCACGATGCGAAACGAAAGCGGTTGCCTCTATCCCACTCCACAATCTGACGGTAGCGGCAGCTCCGCGGAAAGCATTCTGTTCGCTGGTGGAAAAGTGGCGTTTGATACCGCGTGCGCCCCACCCTATGGAGCTGAGCGTGGCGGTCTTTCCCATGTTGAAGCCAGTATTCATGACGATGCCTTGTCCGAAGTGCAGGCGATAGTCGCCTATGACGAGAGTTTTCAGTCGTCCGATGTTGGATAGCATCAGGTGCATGCTGATGTAGTCATAACCGTTGAATCCACCTTTCAACAGTGGTTCACCGGCATCTTTCTCGACTACCATTCCGGCAGAAAGTTTGTCAGCAAAGCGGTATTGGTAACGTAAGTTGTGGTAGAAGGGTTCTCCCAAATACTTGCGGTTGGGATATTTGGCCAGAATCTCATCGGGATAATCTTTGTATCCGGCTTTTTGGTAAAGAGGAATGTTCAAGCGGGTGACGGCTTCGTGGTGTCCGTATTGCAACAGATTTTTCCAGGTGAGGCGTTTGTATTCTCTGTTTTTTTCAGTAACAGGTGTGGCCTGTACAAAATGTCGTAGAAGGTTGCGCGTTTGATAATCCAGACTGTCGATAAGCATCAGTTCGCCCATGCTCAGCAGGGCACCGTTCTTTGCGATGTAGCGTTGGATGGCCTCTATGTGTATGGGAGTAAGGAAAGGGAGTCTGCCGAGTTCTTCGTTTGTGGCAGTGTTGATGTCCAAGGGGTGGTCGTGTAGTTGGCTCAGTTCGTCATAGAGCAGTTCCTGTTGGGTTGTTGACATCTCTTCGTCAGCCTCTTCCAGCCATGTTTCGTAGAGGCTTTGCCAGTCGTCTTGTGCCATCAGTGGAGTCAGTCCGGCAAGCAATATCAACAACGTTATGAACAGGTGTTTCAACATGGGGATTGTTCCTTGGTCATCAGTTCTTCGTATAGGGTACGTATGGTTTTCTGTAGAATGGGATGTACGAATGTCGGGGCAATCTCGTTCAGTGGGGATAGTACGAACAAGCGTTGATGCATCAGCGGGTGAGGTATTGTAAGTGTTGGGGTGTCGATAATCGATGCATCGTAGAAGAGTATGTCGATGTCAATGAGGCGGTCGGAGTATTGTCTATTTACCGTTTTATGTGTGCGTCCTAAAGTGTGTTCGATGTGTTGGGTCGTGTGGAGCAATTCTTCGGGAGTGAGTAGGGTTTCTACGGCTACTGCGTTGTTCAGAAAAGTATTTTCCGAAGTGAATCCCCACGGTTCGGAAACATAAAGAGCAGATTGGGACACGATGTTCCCAATCTGCTCTTCTATCAGTTGCATGGCCACATGAAGGTTTTCCTCCTTGTTTCCCAGGTTTGTCCCTAAGGAAAGGTAGGCAAGGTGATGTGTCATGTGGCAGTCAATTTATCAGTTTATAGTATCTATAGCCCTATAGATACTGTCAATTTTACTCTCTGTTCAGAATCAACATGGCATCGCCGTAGGTTCCGAAGCGGTAGCCCTCTTTTACGGCAGTCTTGTAGGCGCTCATGATGAGTTCGTATCCACCAAAGGCTGCCACCATCATCAACAAGGTGGACAAAGGTAAGTGGAAATTGGACACCATGCTGGTAGCTACACTGAAATCGTAGGGCGGGAAGATGAATTTATTGGTCCATCCTTCGTATTCTTTCAAGTTTCCGTCAGTACCGGAAGCTGTTTCCAGAGCACGCATGACGGTTGTTCCGATGGCACACACTTCGTGTTCTGCTTCTTTGGCAGCGTTTACAATTTCACAAGCTTCGCGCTCCACGAACATCTGTTCACTATCAGTCTTATGTTTAGTAAGGTCTTCCACGTCTATGTCGCGGAAGTTACCCAATCCGGCATGCAGAGTGATGAAAGCGCGGTCAATACCTCTGATTTCCATGCGTTTGAGCAATTCTCGGCTGAAGTGCAAGCCTGCCGTAGGGGCGGTTACAGCACCTTCGTTTTTGGCAAATAGCGTTTGGAAGCGTTCAATATCTTCTTCTTCCACATCGCGGTTCACGATTTCCTTGGGAAGTGGTGTTTCACCCAACGCAAAGAGGGCACGCTTGAACTCGTCGTGGGGACCATCATAGAGGAAGCGCAGGGTACGTCCGCGTGAAGTGGTGTTGTCAATCACTTCGGCCACCATTGATTCGTCTTCACCGAAGTAGAGTTTGTTTCCGATACGGATTTTACGGGCAGGATCTACCAATACATCCCACAGGCGGAACTCTTCGTTCAATTCACGCAATAAGAATACCTCAATGCGTGCACCGGTTTTTTCCTTATTTCCATAAAGACGGGCAGGAAATACTTTGGTGTCATTGAATACAAAAACGTCTTTGTCATCGAAATATTCAATGATGTCCTTAAACATGCGGTGTTCTATCAGGCCGCTCTTCTTGTGTACCACCATCAGACGCGATTCATCGCGATGTTTGGCGGGGTGAAGGGCAATCTGCTCCTCGGGGAGCTTGAACTTGAATTGTGATAGTTTCATTCCTTATCTATTTATTGATTTATTGTCGTTTCGATATGTTGTTCTTCCAGCCATTGGGGGAAGGTTTCCAGGTCGAGGCAATCTTCCAATTTTACCTCACCTACGCGAGTGCGGCATAGACCGATGAGGTGGGCGCCACTGTCGAGGGCTTGTCCGATATCACGTGCAAGAGCACGGATATAGGTGCCTTTGCTGCAGACGACACGTATTTTGACAACCATCTCTTCCAGGTCACATTCCAAGAGTTCGATTTCGTCAATGACAAGTGTCTTTGCTTTCAGTTCCACTTCTTCACCTTTTCTTGCCAGATCGTATGCGCGTTTACCATCGACCTTGCAGGCAGAGAAAGCTGGGGGAATCTGTTCGATGGTACCTACAAATTTATTCAACACCTCTTCTATCATGGGGCGGTTGATGTGTTCGGTGGGATAGGTGGCATCGATTTCTTTTTCCAAATCAAAGGATGGTGTGGTGGCTCCTAATTTCAGGGTAGCCACATATTCCTTGGTGTGGTATTGGAACTCCTCGATACGCTTGGTGGCACGTCCTGTACAGACAATCATCACGCCCGTAGCCAAGGGGTCCAATGTGCCGGCGTGTCCTACCTTCATCTTTTTTATACCCAACTTGCGACACAAGTGATAACGTGCTTTACCCACTACGGCGAATGAGGTCAGGCGTAGGGGTTTGTTGAAACAGAGTACTTCTCCTTCTATGAAATTCATCAGATAATCTCTAAACTATGACCTGTCATTAAAAGTACAAGGATGAGTACACCCACGATGATACGGTACCATCCGAAGGCTTTGAAACCATATTTAGTAACAAAGCTGATGAAGAACTTGATAGCCAACAATGCTACGATGAAGGCTACGGCATTGCCGATAATGAGGGTCGATAGGTTGTCTGTGATGATTTCCATGCCGCCCTCTTTCACCAATTTATATACCTTATATACGGTAGCTCCAAGCATCGTAGGTACGGCCAAGAAGAACGAGAACTCAGCTGCAGCCTTGCGGGTCAATCGCTGGGCCATACCACCCACGATGGTTGCCATCGAGCGTGATACACCGGGTATCATGGAGATACATTGGAAAAGTCCCACCATCAAAGCACGCTTCTCGGTGAAAGGCGTTTCCTCGCTTCCCTTGTTGAATATCTTGTCGCAGAAGAGCATGAACACACCACCCAATACCAATGTAATGGCTACAACTTCAACCTTTTCAAGCATTGCATCGATGGCGTCACTGAAGAGCAAGCCGAAAACAGCTGCAGGCAGGAAGGCGATGAACAGCTTCCAATAGAAGTCATACTTGTGCAGGAATCGTTTCACAAAGCCTGAACCTTCAGGGGCTGGTGTGTGATTCAGTTGGAAGAAACGCTTCCAATAGAGGCACACCACTGACAGGATGGCTCCAAACTGGATAATGAATGTAAAAGCTTTCACAAATGGAGTACTCTCTACTCCCAACAGATTTTGGGCAATAATCATGTGACCCGTAGATGATACGGGTAGGAACTCCGTCAGTCCCTCCACAATGGCGATAATAATCGTTTGAAGTGTATCCATGCTAACTTTATTCCTTTACTTCAACCTCTTGGTTCTTGCTTTTGGGTTTGCACAAAATGCCATAAATCATGAATACAAATCCGAAAAAACATACGACAGGAGCCACCTTGATGCGGCGTACGCTGAAGATGTCCGGTTCGAAGTGGGTCTCCGTAGAGCCGGGACCGCTCATCAGGATGAAACCCAAGATGATGATAGCCATGCCGATACCCAGCAGGATGTAGTTCTTTTTGCCAAAGGCCAATGTCTGTTTATCCATATCTTTTTTTAGTTTTTAATTGCTATAAATCGCATCCGTCTTCATCCGCAAATAGCGGTTGATGCTTATGTAGGCACACAGTACCGTGATGACGATACCGAATCCCATAACTGCTCCCATTACCATGAGCATCATGTCCGTACTGATGATTTGGATGAGTTGCGGTTCGTATTTCACCAGCCAGTATCCACCGGTTACCAGCAATCCGTTTGCCAGCAATCCTGACACAATGCCTATCCACAGGTTGCGCATAAGGAAAGGTCGGCGGATGAATCTCCAGTCAGCTCCCACCAGTTTCATTGTGTGGATCAGGAACCGTTTGGCATAGATGGTCAGTCGGATGGTATTGTTGATGAGCGAGAAAGAAATAATCATCAGCAGAGCTGCCAATCCCAACAGCACGATGCTGATTTTCCTTACATTTCGGTTCACCGTATCAATCAATGCTTCGGGATAGACAATCTCCATTACCTTGCTTTGTTTCAGAATATCCTTTTCCACCCAAACCAAACTATCTGCATTGGCATAAGCTGAGTTGAGGTTGATTTCTATCGAAGCCGTGAAAGGGTTGTATCCGATGAATTCCTGTGGGTCGGTACCCATCGCCTCCGTCTCTTCGAGCAAGGCCTGTTCTTTCGAGATGTAAGTGGTAGATTTTACATAAGGTTTGGCATCCAGTGCTTTTTGGAATTTCAGGATGTCCGTCTCTTTCATGTCATCGCTCAGCAGGGCCGAGAAACTGATATTTTCCCGCACATATACCGACAGGTTTCCTGCCGACAAAACAAAAAACACCACCATCCCTAACAACATCAGTACCATAGTCGTACTGATGCAGGACGTGATGAACTGCATATCGAAAAATGATTGACGCTTATTTTTCATAAGAGTGATACGGACACACTACACCTAAATTTGGTGCAAAATAACAAATTATTCCCCTATATCACCATTTTCGTTAGGGATATTTAACGTGAATGCTGACTGGTAGCGTTTTATCATTATCTTGGCTTGACTTATATTTTGTTTTTTGTACAGGTGGATTTAAAAACAGAATTACGCATAAATATTACAGATACCAATTAAATGGGGATATGTAATATACAAAATGTAAGTAGATTATGGTATATTTGCGTCAATTACTGGTTGTTTGTATGTGCTATTTTGCTCTTACAAATTTTACCTCTTCTGCCAGAATCCAGGAGTGAGGAGGAGCAGGACACTGAACAGCTCCAGACGGCCGATGAGCATGAGGAAAGCGCTGAGCCACTTGGCGGCATCGGGAAGGGGCGACCATGAATTGAGGGCTGCGCAATCGCCAAGGGCGGGACCGATGTTGGAGACACTGGAAACGACTACACCGTAGGCTTCCATGAAATCGAGGCCGAAAGCCATCAATAGTGTCCAACCGACGAATACCACTAGGGCATAAAGAACAAAGAAGGCCAATAGCGTAATCTTGGTTTTGGAGTGTATCACGTGGCCACTGATGCGCAGAGGAATGACGGCATTGGGATGGACAATGCGCATGAATTCGTTACGAGCCACCTTCAGTAGCATGGCGATGCGCACACACTTGATGGCACCACTGGTGGATCCAGCACAGGCACCGAAGTACATTACTATCGACAAGAGGAACCACAGAAGGGGCGGCCAAAGCATGTAGTCAGCCGAAATGAAGCCGGTAGTGGTCTGTACGGAAACCACTTGGAAGAGGGCTTCGCGAAAGGATGCCTCTACATTTCCACCACGCGAAAAGGTCAATCCGACGGTTATTACCAAGGTGAAGGAGAGGACGATACCGATATACCAACGGAATTCGGTATCGGTAAGGAGTTTCTTGACACGTCCTTTGAAAAAGGTGTAGAAAAGCAGGGTGAAATTGATGCCCGAAAGAAACATGAAAAGGATGGTGACATACTCAATGTAAGTCGAACCGAAAGCACCGATGCTGGCATTGCGGGTAGAGAATCCTCCTGTGGCGGCGGTACACATGGCATGGCAGATGCTGTCAAATCCATTCATGCCTCCTAATGAAAAACAGAAGGCACATACGAGGGTAAGTCCGAGGTAGATGCTCCATATCCATTTGGCCGTCACCTCGATACGTGGGTGTACCTTGTCGTGACGGGGACCCGTGGCTTCAGCGGCAAAGAGTTGTACGCCACCCACACCGAACACGGGTAATACGGCAATGGTGAAGAATATGATTCCTAAACCGCCTATCCATTGTGTCATACTTCGCCAAAAGAGCAATCCGTGGGGAAGTGCCTCTATGTCTGTTAAAATGGACGCACCGGTGGTGGTGAAGCCGGACATGGTTTCGAAGAATGCATCGGTGACGGAGGTAATGTGTCCGCTCAGCAGGTAGGGCAACATGCCGATGAGGGAGAAGACTATCCACGATACGGAGACGATGATGTAACCGTCGCGCCGGCTGAACTTGCGTTCGGCACCGCGTCCGAAGAACGAAAGTATCGCACCGACCAGTATGGCAATACCTGATGAAATGACAAATGCTTCTTTGTCGTTTTCCTCAAAATAAAAGCCGAATCCTGAACAAAGAGCCATCAGCAAGGCTTCGATGTAGAGCAGGGTGCCGAGGATGATGCAGATTATCTTCTTGTTGATCATATTATTTAGTTGTCAGCTACGAATGGATGGTGTGTACGATGTAACTTGGCATTGTAGCTCGTCACTTGTAGCTAAAAGTACTTTTCAATCTTTTTAATCATTACTCCTGAGCAGAACACTACCACGTGATCACCAGGTTGAATGAGGGTATTACCTGTGATGAGTTGCCCCTCTTCATCGCGGATGAGTCCGCCCAATGACACACCTTTGGGAAGTCCCAAGTCCTTCACTGGCTTGCGGGTGACAAGTGCGCCCTCTTTTACGGTGAACTCAGCCACATCGGCATTGGCCAAAGTAAGACATTTGACGTTGCTAACGTCAGCATCGAGCATCATCTGGTAGATGTGGCTGGCGGCAATGAGTTTTTTGTTGACGATGGTACCGATATCGAGGCTTTCGGCCATGTCTATATAATCGAGGTTCTCAATCTTGGCTACCGTCTTGCTTACGCCCATACGCTTAGCCGCCAAACAAGCCAGAATGTTTGTCTCGGAATTTTCGGTCAATGCAACGAAGGCATCGTTGGCTTCCAATCCCTCCTCTTTCAAGAGGTTAAGGTCACGTCCATCGCCATGAATCACCATCACACGGTTGTCCACCAACTCCGTAATACGGTTGCATCGATGACGGTCGCTTTCGATGATGGTCAAATCCATATTGTCGGGGATGATGTTAGCTACGCGTACAGAGATGCGTCCACCACCCATAATCATCACGTTGCGCACATCGGGATATTGCTCTTTGTTGGTTATCTTGCGAATATAAGGAATGTATTTCTTGGTGGTCATGAAGTAAACGATGTCATTCTCTTGAATGGAATCGCTACCTCGGGGGATGATGGTTTCATCGCCACGTTTGATGGCCACTACGTGATAAGGAATATCGGGTGCACCCAACTCGTAGAAGGGGATATCCAGTATTTCAGAGCCTTTGCGCAGTTTTACACCGATGAGCACCAGTGCACCGCCTTTTACTTCCCACCATTGGCGTATCCAGCTCATCTTCACGGCATCTACAATCTCTTTTGCGGCCAACATCTCGGGAAAGATAAGGGAATCCACTCCCATCTTCTTCCAAAACTCTTGATGCTTGGGAAGCAGATATTCATAGTTGTCGATACGGGCTACCGTCTTGCGTGCGCCCAAGTTGTGAGCAATCATGCAGGCGGTCATGTTGCGGCTCTCGTCAGGGGTTACGGCGATGAATAGGTCAGCATTGGCTACACCGGCATCCTTCAACTTGGCAATAGACGTAGGCGAAGCCACCACGGTCATCAAGTCGAAATCGCTATCCAACTTGCTCAACCGATCTTCGCTCTCATCCATAAGAATGATGTCCTGCCGCTCTCGGGAGAGCAGCTTGGCTAAGTGGGTTCCCACTTCACCGGCTCCGGCTATGATTATTTTCATAATTATCTATTTATGATAGTGGCTATTATAGCTACTATAGTTACTATAGAAATTATAGAGATTATAGTTCTAAACTTCCTTCCAAAGCTTTAATGATTCCTTCTTCATCCATGCTACAGAGGTGATAGAGTTGCTTCACCGTGCCATGCTCAACAAAATGGTCGGGGATTCCGATGCGGACAACCTGAGGAGTGTATCCATTGTCGGCCATGAACTCAAGCACGGCAGTTCCCATGCCACCTTTAAGTACTCCGTCTTCCACGGTGATGATGCGAGTGAAGTTTTTTCCTACTTCATGGAGCAAGGTTTCATCCAATGGCTTGAGGAAACGCAAGTCATAATGTGCAACACTTTGACCTGTCTCTTGTTCATATCGTTCGATTGCTCTTGCGGCCGTATTTCCTATAGGGCCTAAGGTAAGTAGCGCTATATCCTTGCCTTTTTTCAAACAGCGTCCTTTGCCTACGGGAATTTCTTCGAGCGGACATTGCCAATCTACCAACACTCCGCGTCCACGTGGATAGCGGATGGCGAAGGGACCCTTGTCGGGCAGTTGGGCCGTGTACATCAGACGACGCAATTCATGTTCGTCCATAGGGGATGCTATCGTAAGGTTGGGCACAGGACGGAGGTAAGCCAGGTCGAATGCACCGTGATGCGTAGGACCGTCTTCACCCACGAGGCCTGCACGGTCAAGGCAGAGTATGACGGGCAATTTCAAGATGGCTACATCGTGAATGATGTTGTCGTAGGCGCGTTGCATGAACGAAGAGTAGATGTTGCAGAAGGGTTGTAATCCCTCTTTAGCCAATCCGGCTGAGAAAGTGACGGCATGTCCTTCAGCAATACCCACATCAAAAGCGCGGTCGGGCATGGCTTTCATCAGTATGTTCATCGAACATCCCGTGGGCATGGCAGGAGTTACTCCCACAATGCGTTTGTTCTTTTCGGCCAATTCGAGCAAT
This sequence comes from Phocaeicola sp., assembly GCA_045647865.1. Lineage (GTDB taxonomy): Bacteria > Bacteroidota > Bacteroidia > Bacteroidales > Bacteroidaceae > Phocaeicola_A. The sequence continues at coordinate 89,846 of JAZRMW010000061.1, read as the reverse complement.
GTGCGTCCGAAAACGTCTTGGAAGAGTGGAGGAACTCCTTCGGTGTCGGTGACGATGCGTTCGCCCGTTTCCTTGTCGAAGATACCGGGTGCATGCCATATCGTAGCTGCTTGTTCGGCTGGTGCAAAACCCTTGCCTTTGGTCGTATGTATATGCAGGAGTTTAGGACCTTCCATGTCTTTGATGGCACGGAGTACCTGCACGAGATTCTTCACATTGTGTCCATCCACAGGGCCGAAGTATCGGATGTCCATGCCCTCGAATACGTTCTGTTGGTTACTGAAGAGTGATTTCAAACTATTGTTGAAGCGGAGGATACGTTTCTTCATCTTATCGTTCAGCCATCCCCACTCCATGAATTTCTGTGAGATGCGGTAACGCCACAAGTTGTACCATTTGGAGGTATTCAACTCTACCAGATATTCTTTCATTCCTCCCACACTACGGTCAATGGCCATATTATTGTCGTTGAGGATGATAAGCAGATTATTGGGGGTTGAAGAAACGTTGTTCAATCCTTCGAAGGCAAGGCCTCCGCTCATCGAACCATCTCCGATGACGGCCACTACACGACGATCCTTTTCGTTTTTCCTCGTTGCGGCTACGGCCATTCCCAAGGCTGCAGAAATGGAGTTGCTGGCGTGTCCGCAGATGAAGGCATCGTACTCGCTCTCTTCGGGTGAAGGGAAGGGACGTATACCGCCCAATTTACGGTTGGTACAGAAAGCTTCGCGTCGTCCGGTTAGAATCTTGTGTCCGTAAGCTTGATGACCTACGTCCCACACAATGCGGTCGTAGGGGGTGTTGAACACATAATGCAGGGCAACGGTCAGTTCCACCACGCCCAAACTCGATCCGAAATGTCCTGGGTTTTGCGACACTTCGTCAATGATATTTTGCCTGAGTTCATCGCATACATCAGGCAACTGTTCGGGCTTCAACCGTTTCAAGTCGTCCGGTGTCTGGATGCTTTTCAATAGGTTATATGCAGTATTATTACTCATTATTGCTACAAATAATCGTGCAAATGTAGCAAAATAACCTTAATATGCTTACATTTGCAGGAAAAATTTCACTCATTATCATGTATAAAGGCTTTATTACTCCTGTGGAGATACCCCGAAGTGAAGTGGAAATCACTCACGAAACCTCTATTTTGCTCATGGGTTCGTGCTTTGCGGAAAACATAGGTGCACGGCTTTCGGAAAACAAGTTTACGTGTGACATCAACCCTTTCGGCATACTTTATAATCCCATGAGTATAGCCGAGGCGCTTCGTCAGATCTTGGATGGACGGGAATATGATGAAAATTCTCCTGAACTGATTGAACATCAAGGACAATGGCATAGCTTGATGCATCATGGAAGCTTCTCGAACGAGTCGAAGAAGGTATGTGTGGAAATCATCAATGAGCGCTTGCGGAAGGGAGGCGAGGTGATTCGGAAATCCCGTGTGGTACTTATCACCTTCGGTACGTCTTACGTCTATGAATACAGAGGTGAGGGAGATTCTTTTGTTGTGGGTAATTGCCACAAGTTGCCTGAGCGTACTTTTATGCGTCGTCGGCTTGATGTGGAAGAAATTGTAGAGGATTACCAGTCTCTTATCGGGCGGATTGCGGAGATAAATCCCAATGTACACTTTATCTTCACCGTCAGTCCTATCCGCCACCTGCGTGACGGCCTTCATGCCAACCAACTGAGCAAGAGTATTCTGCTCCTGTCCATCGACAAGCTTTGCCAACTGATGCCCGACAGGTGCACCTATTTCCCCGCATACGAAATCATGATGGACGAGTTGCGCGACTACCGTTTTTATGCCGACGACATGATGCACCCATCCCCCTTGGCCATAGAGCATATATGGAAGAGATTCACTGACATTTTTTTTCCTCTACCTACAAAAAAGTTTTTGCAGACATGGGAAGAAATCCGCCAAGCTCTTGCCCATCGACCCTTCCGACCCGATTCGGAGCAATATAAGCAGTTTTTAAGTCAAATAGAGTTAAGAATCCATCGACTTAAAGAAAAATATCCGAACTTTGACGCCGAAAACGAATTACAACTATGTCGTACACGATTGAACAAATAGCCAAATGCCTGCATGCCCAAGTGCAGGGAAACTCTCAATTGAGCATTAGCCGGATACTGACGGACAGCCGTTCGCTCTGCTTTCCAGAGGATACTCTGTTCTTTGCCTTGAAGACCCAACGGGCTGACGGACACCGCTATGTGAATGAACTCTATTCCCGTGGTGTGAGATCCTTTGTGGTAAGCCAATTGCCCGCTGAGGTGGGACAGATGGCCGATGCTGCCTTTATCCTTGTAGAGTCGCCTTTGAAAGCCCTTCAGAAGTTGGCCGAAGTACACCGCTCGCAATTCTCCATTCCTATCGTGGGCATTACGGGTAGCAATGGCAAGACGGTGGTGAAGGAGTGGCTCTACCAACTTTTGGGTGATACGCGACGCATTATCCGTTCACCCCGTAGCTATAATTCACAGATTGGTGTTCCTCTATCGGTTTGGATGCTTGGTGAGCAGACGGAATTGGGTATTTTTGAAGCGGGTATCTCCGAGATGAACGAAATGCCTACTTTGCAAAGCATTATCCGTCCCACCATCGGCATTCTTACTAACATCGGAGGGGCCCATCAGGAGAACTTCTACTCCTTGCAAGAGAAATGTATGGAGAAACTGGCTTTGTTCAAGGATTGCGACGTTATCATTTACAACGGTGATAACCAGATATTATGCGAATGTGTCTCCAAATCGATGCTGACGGCTAAGGAAATTGCCTGGTCGGTGGAAGACGATGAGAAACCTCTCTACATTACTTCTATCAGCAAGGACGACACAGGTACCCGCATTCGTTATCGCTACATTGGATTTGATGGTGAATACCGTATCCCCTATATTGACGAAGCTTCCATTGAAAATTCACTCAATTGTTTGGCCGCCTGCCTTTATCTGATGATGCCTCCCGAAGAGATTGCCCAGCGGATGCCCTTGTTGGAGCCAGTGGCCATGCGTCTGGAGGTGAAGGAGGGACGTCATGGATGTACTGTCATCAATGATACGTACAATAGCGACTTGGCTTCCCTTGACATTGCGCTTGACTTTATGGCACGTCGTCCTGACCGTAAGGGGCGTCGACGTACACTCATCCTTTCGGACATTCTTCAGACGGGACAGACACCCAAATTCCTCTACCGCCGTGTGGCTCAATTGGTGGAGAGTCGGGGTGTAGATAAGATTATCGGTGTGGGTAAGGAGATTTCCGCCTCGGCTGACTTCTTTACGATGGAAAAACATTTCTTCCCCTCTACAGAGTCTTTATTGGCTTCGGAGGAGTTTACTGCTCTCCGTAACGAGGTGATACTGGTGAAAGGCGCACGCCGCTTCCATTTCGATACCGTGTGTGAGCAATTGGAGTTGAAGGTGCATGAGACCATTCTCGAGATTGATCTCAATGCATTGGTGGCCAACTATAATTATTACCGAAGTCTTCTGAATCCGGGCACCAAAATGATTTGTATGGTCAAGGCATCGGCCTACGGAGCAGGCTCCTATGAGATTGCCAAGACGTTGCAGGACCATCAGGTGGATTACCTGGCCGTTGCCGTTGCTGATGAGGGAGTGGAACTCCGCAAGGCAGGTATTACCTGTCCCATCATTATTATGAATCCTGAATTGACTGCTTTCAAGACGATGTTCGATTATCGCCTTGAGCCGGAAGTATATAGTTTCAATCTGTTGGACGAATTGGTAAAGTCTGCCGAGAAGGAGGGAATTACCAATTTCCCTATCCATGTGAAGATTGACACAGGTATGCATCGTTTGGGTTTTCTTCCCGATGAGGTTTCCTTGCTTGTCAAGCGATTGAAGGATCAGACATCTGTCATCCCCCGTTCGGTATTCTCACACTTTGTGGGAAGTGATAGTTTAGGTTTCGATTCATTCAGCCAAGTTCAATCCGAACGTTTCTGTGTGGCTTCTGACACCTTGCAGGCGGCTTTCTCCCACAAGATTCTCCGTCATATCTGTAATTCAGCAGGTATTGAACGCTTTCCTGAAAGGCAGATGGAAATGGTGCGCTTAGGAATCGGGTTATACGGAGTAAACCCTGTTGATAACCATATCATGCATAACGTAAGTACACTGAAGACCACCATTCTGCAGATACATGACGTACCCGCCGACGAAACCGTAGGATATAGCCGGCGAGGCGAACTTACCCGTTCTTCGCGTATTGCAGCCCTTCCCATCGGATATGCTGACGGATTGAACCGTCGTTTGGGTAACGGACGATGCTATTGCCTTGTGAATGGCCAACGTGCCCCTTATGTAGGAAACATCTGTATGGATGTGTGTATGATTGATGTGACGGACATTGATTGTCACGAAGGCGATACGGCCATCATCTTTGGCGACGGATTGCCCGTCACGGTGCTGAGTGACACTTTGGAGACCATCCCTTACGAAATCCTCACCAGCGTGAGCAACCGCGTGAAGCGTATCTATTTCCAGGATTAACGATGGATGGCAAGCTACATGTTTTTAGGTGCGGATTAAGCGGATTGCACGGATTATTTATAAACTTTCTGTGTAATCCGCGTAATCCGTGCCTAAAGATTTTATTCATATTGACTTTTCTCCCTACTGTTTCCTTGGCACAAGAGATATCCGACACATTGCGCATCATGTGGTACAATGTAGAAAATCTTTTCGATTGCTACGATGAGCCGGGGAGATTGGATGAGGAATTTCTTCCGATGGGCGAAAACAATTGGACATTCACGCGATACTGGAAGAAACAGAGGAATTTGGCGCGTGTGATAGCCGCTGTGGGCGATCGTCGCTTGCCTGATTTGATAGGTTTGTGTGAGGTGGAGGGAGACTCCGTATTGACCGACCTCACTCGCCGTTCGCCTCTGCATACGGCTGGATATCGGTACATCGTAACTCATTCGCCCGATGAGCGAGGCATCGATGTGGCTCTTCTTTACCTACCTGGTCGTTTTCGCCCACTCACACACCAAAGTATCTCCATTAATAAAGGAGACCGACCGACACGCGATATCCTGTATGTCAAGGGATTGGTCACACCGTCTGATACACTCAATCTTTTTTTGTGTCACTTACCTTCACGTCGTGGTGGCGAAAGACAAAGCCGTCCTTTCCGCCTGCTGGCCGCACAAGCACTTCGTCATGCCATCGATTCGGTGTATCAATCCAATTCTCAAGCCAACGTGGTGGTGATGGGAGACTTCAACGACAATCTTACCGACACTCGTATAGCTCAGGCCATGGGTGTTGTACCCTCATCCCTGGCTTCGTCTCACCTTAACCCTGGCCTCATCTCCTTAAATGCCGACAAGCATCCTGGCACCTACGCTTATCAAGGGCGGTGGGAAGTGATAGACCATCTGCTCGTCAACCCCTTGTTGCTCGATGCTTCCTCCTCATTGCATACAAATCCGTCTTTGGCGCGCATCACCGCCCTACCCTTTCTCCTCACTACGGACGAGAAGTTTGGTATCCGTATCCCCTTCCGCACCTATCAAGGGCCACGCTACCTTGGCGGATTCAGCGACCATCTGCCTATCGTAGTAGATTTTGTGAAACGATGCGAATAATGGGGTCTTGGATATCTAACTTGGAACTTGAAACCTTGAACTTTAAGCATCATTTCAATCCATGTACTCCAGAGCCGGTTTCCTCGTAACCTCTATTTTCAAGAGTCATATTACCACTTGTATATGTCCACCTCCATGCAAATTCGTTGAATGTCGATTCATCAATTGAACCGGCAGTAAAAACAAAGGAGTTAGAACAGGTATATCCTTCAACAGTTTTTACTCTTGAATGGTAATTCCTATCTATCAATATTCCGTCAGAATTGAATGTGGACGAACAGTCTATCGTGTAAGAGCATACCGATTGGCCAAAAACATTATAACTGGCAAATGTCTGGTTGAACCGCTTCACTGAATTACGCACGGATTCATCTGAAAGGTTGTCAACCGAAAGGGCTTGGGCATAGGAACGACTCTTCTTAGGAACAATCAGCAGGTGTCCTATGGTTTCATAGAATATTCCCTCTTCATCGGTAACGATAGCCGTGGAATAAACGGTATCCTTCTCATTGTACAGCCATTTCAATTTCACAGTGTTCAAGGACTTTCCTTCATCGATAACTTGAGATAGCATCATGTAAAGAAACGTTTCCATCTCATTCAAATCGAATCGTTTGTATTCCATGCCCTTTTCCGATTCTTTGATGTCCTTAATCTTGCAAAGGGTGAAATCGAAGTTTATGTATTCCTGAACAGCTATATAAGCATCGTCTGCAAATATGGAATCTAACATCCTTTGCAATTCGGTTACAGATTCTATTGGTGGTTGGAAATCGTAGCTCACCAATTTCAATTTCTTCTGCATATCCGTAGAATCGTCTTTCAGTGTGGCCTGCAATCGCTCTTCCAAAAAAGTTTGCTGTTGCTGGCCTTTCACGGTATTTATGCTCATAATGAACACAATGAATCCAATGAAAAATAGCTTTTCCATAATTATCTTGTTTTTGTGTGCAAAAGTACAAAATATATATATTTTTTTGTACACAAAAGTGTGAAAATGATGTTGAGGTGAAAATCTTCCTAAAAAATCAGCTCTGATGTGTAAACCAATAGGAGGTAGCGAGCCAATTTGCCTAATGTCATGTAGAGGAATACGAGCCAACCGTTGGCACGCATCATGCCCAGAGCGATGGCAAACGCTTCGCCAAGGGCGGGGAGGAAACAGAGAATAGCCATCCAGGAGCCATGTTTGCGTACATAGCGTTCGGCACGCTCCAGTTGATGAGGCTTGACGTGGAAAAGGCGTTCCACCCAACGCATGTTGCCAAGAAGACCGACCCAGTAGCACGTCATGCTACCGAGGGAGTTGCCTAAAGTGCCTGCCAATACGGTCATAAGAGGGCTTAATCCTAATTGGATAAGTCCAATCATTACCACTTCGGAACTAAAAGGGACTACCGAACCGGAGAGGAAAGCGGCCAGAAACATGCCTGTGTAGCCGTACTCCAATAGGACTTCTACTAACGCATCCATAAGCAATTATAAACAGACAAAGATATCATCAATATCAACGCCAAAAGGAAAAGAATGTTGCTTGCCCAAGTGGATGAATGTACGAACGCGTGTCCCGCGAGCAAGCTTATGCCCAAGATAGGGATAGTAGCCAGTACTCCCCATGCAGAGGGAATCAGTATCCAGAGGAGCAAACCGAAGAAACTCCACCATAGGAGGAAGAGCAGAAACAGACGGGTGCGTATCTTGTAGCTATGGCCGTTCATCAGTACATAGCCTCCGCCGTATAGAAAAAGCAGGGCGATGTATCCCATCAATAGCCAATTGGGGAGGGAGACGGTACTATAACCCCCTACAGACAAATGGTGGAAAGATTGCCATGGGGCATAGAATAGTTCCATCTTGTCGGCGCAGAAGGTATAGGCAAATAGGAACCAATAGGGTAAGAGGAAGCCTACCAAACCGGCGCAGAATGTACGGGGAGACAATGCCTTGAATATGTATAAAGTTATATAAATCAACGGGATGATCCAGATGATGTGGCATTGTATCAAACTGGAGACTCCGATAAAGAAGAAGAGATGTGCCACCTCCCCTACGGGCAAAGTTGATTGATAGCTTCGGAAAAGAAAAAAAATGCTCCATATCAGGCATACGAAGAGCAGATTACCTCCTAACGAATGACTGAATGCCGGAAGGGAAGTCCAAAGAAGCAGGAAAAAAGAAGTTTGGAGCGTAGAGCGATGTCCTACCAATGAGTAAGCATTGTTTAATCCACTCATCAGAAACAGAGCGAATAAACACAAGAGCAAATTGCCAACTTCCATTATCCACACTGGCAGATTCAATGTTCCCCACCATCCGGTCAAGGGAATTTCTTCTGTCAACGGACATTGTACACCGACCAACCACAACGACAAAGCCAAGACCACCGTCACGGGGAAGGTAGCCTTGGATTTGATAATGCGTTGTTGGAGAGTACGGGACATTTACAGATTTACAATTTAGGCATTTATAAGGTACAATTTACCAAATACCATACGTACTTCCTAATGCTACTTTATAAATGGTAAATTGTACATGATTTTACAAATCTGCTCCGATATCCGAACGGAAATATTTCTTCTCGAACTGAATCTTCTTGGCTCCCTCAAACGAGAGTTTCAAAGCTTCGGCTTTGTCTGTACCGTAGGAGCTAACGGCAATTACACGGCCTCCAGCAGTCACTACCTGACCATCTTTCATCGTTGTACCGGCATGGAAGACGATGCTTTCGGGGTTCACCTCGTTGATACCTGTGATGGCAAATCCTTTGTCGTATGCTTCGGGATAACCGCCCGAAACGAGCATGACACATACGGCTGCCCGGGGATCGAACTCCAAGTTTCGCTCGTTGAGGTTACCTTCAGCTACACCTTCCAATAGGTCAACCAAATCGCTCTTGATACGTAGCATGACACTTTCGGTTTCGGGGTCACCCATGCGCACATTGTACTCAATCACCATCGGCTCGCCCTTTACATTGATAAGACCAAAGAAAATGAATCCCTTATAGACAATACCTTCTTCAGCTAAACCTTCTACGGTAGGACGGATGATGCGGTCTTCCACCTTCTGCATCCATTCCTTGGTAGCAAAGGGAACGGGAGTAACCGAACCCATACCACCGGTGTTTAGCCCTGTGTCACCCTCGCCAATGCGTTTGTAGTCCTTGGCTTCGGGAAGAATCTTGTAGTTCTTTCCATCGGTAAGCACAAACACCGAGCACTCGATACCGCTGAGGAACTCTTCAATAACCACTGTAGAAGAAGCGTTGCCGAACATACCGCCCAACATCTCCTTCAACTCCTTCTTGGCCTCATCCAAAGTGTTCAGAATGAGCACACCCTTACCGGCACAAAGTCCGTCGGCCTTCAACACGTAAGGTGCCTGCAAAGTCTCCAGATAGGCAAGACCCTCTTCCAACTGCTCACCTGTGAAGCTACGGTAACCAGCTGTGGGAATACCGTGACGTTGCATGAATCCTTTGGCGAACTCTTTACTTCCTTCAAGTACGGCACCAGCCTTTGAAGGGCCGATAACGGGGATCGCTTTCAGTTCTTCATCGTTTTGGAAGTAGTCATAGATACCCTTTACCAATGGGTCTTCGGGACCTACAACCACCATGTCAATGCTGTTCTCCAACACAAACTTGCGGATGCTTTCGAAATCATCGCCCTTGATGGCTACGTTCTCGGCTACATTACTTGTTCCCGCATTACCGGGTGCCACATACAGTTTCTCAATCTTCGGACTTTGGGCTATTTTCCAAGCCAAGGCATGTTCTCGTCCACCACTACCCAATAATAATAGTTTCATAGGTTTTTATATTTTTGTTTTATAATATTCTTTTTTCTTCTAAATTATTTCAAGAAATCTTCAAAATAGCGTGTGATATGCTCATGCAGATGCACGCGGTCGCGACCCACCATGTTGTGTCCGTGGCCGGGGTATATGAAGAGATCGGGATGTGTCCCCTTATCTATGCAGGCTTTTAAAAAGGAATAAGTCATCTGTAGCACACATACGGGATCGTTTCCTCCGTGGATGACAAGCAGGCGGCCTTTCAGATTTCCAGCCTTCTCCAACAAACTGCTGTTCTTGTATCCTTCGGGATTGGTTTGAGGAGTGTCCATATAACGCTCGCCATACATCACTTCGTAATACTTCCAGTCGGTCACAGGACCACCGGCCACACCCACCTTGAACACATCGGGATAGGTCAGCATCAGATTGGTAGTCATGAATCCGCCATAGCTCCAGCCATGCACCCCCAAACGGTCTGCATCTACATATGGCAGGCTCTTGAGGAACTCCACACCACAGAGTTGGTCCTTCATCTCCTCTACACCCAATTGGCGGAAGGTGCAATTCTCGAACGCCAAGCCACGATTGCTGCTTCCACGATTATCCACGGTGAACACCACGTAACCCTGCTGAGCCATATAAATATCCCATCCCCGCACAGCGCAATTCCATGAATTCTGAATCATCTGTGCATGAGGACCGCCATAAACGTAGATGACGGCTGGGTATTTCTTTGCAGGGTCGAAACCGACAGGTTTCACCAAACGGTAGTATAGGTCTGTCTTTCCGTCAGCAGCCTTGATGGTTGCTACGTTTATCTCTGGTGTATCGAAACCTTCCCATGGATTGGGAGCATCTAGGAGGATGTTCTTCACCTTGCCATCCTTCACGCTTACCAACTCTATGCGACGTGGTGTTTGCGGAGCTGAGTAACGGTCAATCATCCAATTGGCCGAAGAGGAAAGTTCAACGGAATGTACTCCTTCGCTACTTCCCAAGGCACGACGCTTGCCGTTCTTTACACTGACGGCATAAAGGTTGCTCTGTAGAGGCGAAATCTCAGTAGTGGTGATGATAATCTCCTTACGTCCCTCGTGGAAACCGACCAATTCCTGTACGAGCCATTCTCCACAGGTCAGTTGGGAGATTGCCTGTCCTTCTATATTATATAGATAGAGATGGTTGAATCCGTCCTTTTGACTATGGTAGATGAATTTCGTGTTGTCCCAAGGTAGAAAAGCGATAGGATGTTGCGGCTCCACATACTTCTCGTGTGTTTCAGTAATGAGTACGGCATCCTTTTCGCCTGTTTGAGCATTGTAACGCACCAATTCAGCACAATTTTGCTCACGCGGATGTTCCATCATATAGATATATTCTCCACAGGGACTCCATGCGATGTTGGAGAAATAGCGGTCAGTGGGGTCACCGGCTTGCAGGTAGATAGTCTTTCCTGTAGCGATGTCATAGACTCCCACCGTCACCTTGTGGCTGGCCGTGCCGGCCATGGGATACTTGTCGGGCACATATTCAGCTGTGCGTGCTTCGGTATCTACTTGTGGGTAATCGCTTACCATCGTCTCGTCCATACGGTAGAAGGCCAAACGTTGACCGATAGGACTCCAAAAAGTACCCTTCTCGATGCCGAACTCATTACGATGTACTACCTGACCACACTTGATACCTGTCAGTTCATGGGTCACTTGTACTCCTTTTCCATCGGCTGTCATCACCCACAGATTGTTATCGACCGTGTAGGCAAGGTTGCGCGACGATTTGTGCCAATCCATATTGGTCGCCGTCTCTACAATGGGTAAACTCCACACCACATTGCCCGTCTGCCAATCAAGCAACAGGTATTCACGACTAGTATGGAACAACACCTGTGTCTTGTCAGCGTATGGGAACGACACGCTCTGCAACGAATGTACCGGTTGCTTGCCGGCTGCTTCCAACCAACGATTCACCTGATTAAGTTCCATCAGCACAGTGGCCGTTTTTTTGCTCCCGGGTTTCAGTATGGTCAATGTGTCCACATCCAATTCTACACACTGGTCGCCCCACCAGGTGTACCATGCATTCTGGGGGGTACATTGGCGATAGGTTTCACCTCCAGGAATCAGGTCGTGCAGGGTGAAAGGTCTCTTTTCTTGTGCCATAGTGGTAAGGGCAGCAAACAATGCTATAAAAATGAAAAATTTTCTCATCATGATGTTTTTATTGAACACGGAGACACTGAGATACAGAGGCCTTTAGACATAAGTACATAAGAGTATCGTTTATCCTCTTCTATTCTTTTGTTCTTCTGTCAAGAAAAGAAAAACTCTGTGTCTTTGTGTCTCTGTGTTTCTTGTTACTCTTCCGTTTTCTTCGGTTCAAAACTCATGGCTTGAATGCCGCTGAGACGTTTGCGCTCACCACGCAATTCGCGCTCTTCATCCGTTTGTTTCCAAGTTCCGAAGCGACGTTCCTGCTTCATTTCACGCTCTTCGCGACGAGGTTTGAAACCATCCTTTTTGCGTTCACGGTCAAATTTACGTTCGCCGTCAAACTTGCGGTCACCGCGGTGTGGACGCTCGTTGCTGTCGCGTTTGTCGAATTTACGGTCACGACGTTCTTCACCTCGTACGCGATCAGTGTCTTTCTTGAAACGGCGGTTCTCATCACGTTTTCCACGACGTTCCTCGCGTTCTTTTCGTTCCTCAAAGCGACGTTGGCGGCGCTCTTCGTAGCGGCCTGTTCCGGCTCGTTTCTCATCACGTTCGCGACGTTCACGGCGTTCGGCCAATTCTTCTCCATCACGGCGGAAATCATTGTATCGTCCGCTGAAAAGCTGGTATTTGCGGAATTCACATGCCAAGGCCCCGTTGAATACGGGAATCTTCATAGAGGGTTTCAAACCTATCTTATCGAAGCACTCTTCGCGGTAACTCAATATCCAAGCATCACCTTCTTTGAAAACATTTTTCAGACGGTTGCCAATCATGGCGTAGAGCCCCAACAAATCATCGCTTGAAATACGTTCACCATAGGGTGGGTTGCTCACGATAATGGCTTTCTTTTCGGGAGTTTGGAAGTCGGCAAAGTCCTGCAACTTCAATTCGATATCTTTCGTGAGTCCTGCGGCACGCACATTGCGGGTAGCCACTTCGATGGCCTGACGGTTGTTGTCGTAGCCATATATCTTATGTTCAAACTCGCGTTCGGCCGAATCATCGTTATAGACGTGGTCGAAGAGGTCTTGGTCGAAATCGTTCCATTTTTCAAAGGCATACTCTTTACGAAAGACACCCGGCGCAATGTTGCGGGCAATGAGGGCTGCTTCGATGGGCAATGTACCCGAACCGCACATGGGGTCGATGAAGTCACACTCGCCCTGCCAACCGGTCATCAGTATCATACCAGCCGCCAATACCTCGTTGAGCGGAGCCTCCATCGTCTCCTGACGATACCCACGACGGTGAAGCGATTCGCCTGAAGAATCGAGTGACAAAGTGCACTTGTCCTGTGCCACATGGATGTTGAGCGAAAGGTCAGGGTTGTTCAACCGCACATTGGGACGGTCACCTGTCTTCTCACGGAAGTAGTCGGCAATGGCATCCTTCACCTTGTAGGCCACAAACTTCGAGTGGCGGAACTCATCGCTGAATACCACCGCATCCACGGCAAAGGTTTTCTCGTTCGTTAGATACTGCTCCCACTCGATAGTCTTTACGGCATCGTACACCTCTTCAGCCGATTGGGCCTTGAAGTGCTTGATGGGTTTCAAGATGCGCAATGCCGTACGCAAACTGAAGTTAGCGCGATACATCATCTCTTTGTCGCCAGTGAACGAAACCATTCGTCGGCCAATCTCTACATTGTTTGCTCCCAGTGCGGTAAGCTCTTTTGCCAGCACTTCTTCCAGTCCTTGGAAGGTCTTGGCGATGAGTTCAAATTCCATTATCTTTATTTCAAATGTTCGTAAATTTGGGTTCCATATCTTTCCCCCTATCATATTCATAGAGGTTCAAAAAGCACACTAAACCCAATTAAACTGCAAAGGAACAAAAAAAAGCAGAATAATCGAAAATGTCTGGCAAATATTCGGCAACAGACAAGCATTTTTCTCTATTTGGCAGTATCTTCCCGATATTCAAGTAAGTCACCGGGTTGACATTCCAACACTTTGCAAATGGATTCAAGTGTAGAAAAACGGATAGCCTTGGCTTTACCTGTTTTGAGAATGGAAAGGTTGGCCTGGGTAAGTCCAACCTTTTCTGAGAGTTCGTTGAGTGACATTTTCCGTTTGGCCATCACAACGTCTAAATTTACTATTAAAGGCATAATCTTTCTATTTTTTCAGACATCAAATGGTTAAACTTTGTTCTTCTGATATTTCAGTCGCCATTCTGTAGAGTATCGCAAAAGTGATTGCTACCATGGGAATTCCAACCATCGTTCCATCAATTGTTATTGTATCAAAAGCTTGGTGTCCGTACATCAACCCAAGATTTGTTGAACAGAAGTCATACAAGAACCACAATATACCCCAAGAAAAGATAAAAGTAGCACATCCTTTATCAAACATGATTCCTTTTTTCAAACTTCTTATTTGCCGGATAAGGAACCACATTTGCACCGCAACCAAACACAGCGAAAAGAAACAATATCCAATCACAATACCCCATTGGAAAACACCTTTAACTCCTTCACGAACCTCAATATCCCAATCCGTCAGTGAAAAAATAGTTCGTCCAATTGTCCAATAAAGCCAAAACAACGCAGCCAATGAAGCGACCACAAATATGCCCTTCATCTGATTCAAATACTTTTTTGCATTCATAAAATAACTCTTTTAATGTTCTTACTTTAGATAACCGATGCGCGCATTTATCGAATATCGATATGCAAAAGTATATACAATTATCGAATATCGATAAATAATAATTGTTTTTCGGTTAATATTTAAGAACTATTAAGAGTTTAGCCTACTTTGCAAACGTTTCACCCTCTCCTCTGCACAATCCGTTCCCCAGCAGGGACATTCTCGGTCACCCAAATGTTGCCGCCCACTGTGGCACCACGGCCAATGGTAATGCGTCCCAAGATGGTGGCGTTACTATAGACAATGACATCGTCTTCCAATATCGGATGACGGGCAATGCCTTTGATGGGATTGCCATGTTCGTCGAGGGGAAAACTCTTTGCTCCGAGGGTAACGCCTTGATAAAGCTTCACATTGTTGCCAATGATACAGGTCTCGCCTATCACCACGCCTGTACCGTGGTCGATGGTGAAGTGGTGGCCGATGGTAGCACCCGGATGGATGTCGATACCCGTCTCGCTATGCGCCATCTCAGTGATGATGCGGGGGATGAGGGGGACGCCTAACACAAGCAATTCGTGAGCAATGCGGTAGTTGCTGATGGCACGGATGGCCGGGTAGCAACAGATGACTTCGCCGTAGTTCGTGGCGGCAGGGTCACCATTGTAAGCCGCCTCCACATCGGTAGCCAACGTGCGGCGCATTTCGGGCAATTGGCCGATGAACTGAGCAGCCAGCAGACGGGCCTGTTCACAGAGGGTCTCCGCATCACCGCCCTCTTCCGGCAAGTTGAAAGCCAATCCTGCCTGAATCTGGTTGACCAGCAGTTGAAAAAGTCGCTCCACGTTCACCCCGATGTGGTAAGTCATCGTCTGGGCATTCACACTGGAGTTACCGAAATATCCGGGAAAAAGGATGGCGCGGGCAAGATTTACAATCCGCTCCAACTGTTCGGCCGAAGGCAAGGGTTGCCCCTGGCGATGATGGTGGCAAAGGCCGGTATAGGACGAAGCCTCGGCAAGTTGCTCCACCACACCAGTCAATGTCTGTATATAGCTCTGTGGGTTCATACTCACGGTCCAAATTATTGTGTGCGAAGGGCTACTCCGCCAATTAAGTTGCAAAGTAACATAAAATCCGCCAACTAATCAAGAAGTTGACGGATTATTCGCAAAAAGAATTCGCTCAAAACAAGAAAACTAAGTGTCGTTGGATATTTCATAAACCCCATTGGATAACTTTTAACAGTAGTAATATGTTAGTATAAGATATTGAAAATCAATGTTAATTTAATTGTTGATATGCGTTATCCGTGTCTCTTTGTATGAGATTAAAGAATTGGAATGCTCGCCATCAATCAAGAATACAATTCGGAAAAGAAGTAGTAGGGACAAAAGATAAGGGCATCAAAAAGGGCCAACTACTCGTGAAAGCGGCTGGCCCTTTTTTGCATGATGCTGGGTATGTCTTAGAAATCTATGCGATAGAAAAGATTTGGCAGCGAGATACCTGACTTATCGATACGCAACTGACCTGTACTGAAGTCGTAGCGTTCGGCATAGGGTGATTCGTTCTGCAGGATATTCACCCCTTCAAAGGCGATGGTATGACTCATCTTCTTGCAGTTGATTTTATAGCTAACTGTAAGGTCGAGAATACTGGTGGGGTCGAACTGGAGGGACATAGCCTCATCCTCCTTATAGATGGGCTGATCAGTGATGATGCCTGCAGCCACATTAGCTTTCATGGCAGCTACATCAATAGGCGTGTGGCGGAGGCCACCTTGTAGCGTGTACTTGACACTCACGTTGAGCACGTTCTGCTTTCTCTTACCAAGCATCCATTCCTTACCGCCCAGCACCTTCACCATGTATCCACGGTCATACAATTGGCTACGCCACTTCTTGTCGAGTCCACGATATTCAGACTTGAAGAGGGAGCCGTTCACTTGTCCATAGAAGCCGCGTGTCATGTACTGCTCCAAAGTGATGTCGGCACCGTAGTTACGAGTATTACCCTTGTTAACCAATGGTTCTTCAATATAATTAAACAAACGGTTCACCGTACAGAATGTGCTGCCATTGATGCCCACAGGCGTGTCGAATCCATACTGATAGTAGGTGTTGAAACGCAAGTTCAGATTGTCCGTAAACTTATACATATAGGTGGCAAGAAGGTGATGAGCCTTAGAGAAACCGAGGTCTTTGTTCGCTAATTTACCATCATCGTTGCGGAAGAAATAAGCGTCCAGCTTCTCAATCATGGAGTGTAATCCATAGCCGAGAGAAATGGAGTGACGCGCATTTGGTTCCCATTTCACGCTGGCACGAGGCTCGACACTAAAATCTTTCGAAAGGAGGAAATAGCTGCCTGACACACCAAAGTTGATGCTCCAATCGTCAGCAGGATTCCAGAGGTTTGACCAGAATATGCTTGCCAATCCTGTATTGTCCTTCGTTGCATAATATGGTGTATCCGACACAGGCTCATAGACGTTCTCTGCGGTACGGAAACTCAGGTCGAAGAAGCGGTGTGAATACTCACCACCAAACTGAAGAAGCCAGCGGGGAGTAATCTGCTTGGACAATTCAGTATTAAACACAGCACGGTCTTCATACTGCTTCAGGTAACTGAAGGGATAGTTCTTGCCTTCAAAACCTATAGGTTTGTAATTGTCATCGAAGTTGAGCCCCCAGTATTCCATGTCAACTTTGTTGTGCTGCATGTTGTAGGCCACAGTGGTGCGCCACGTCCATTTGTTGTTGAAATGAATCTTATGTGAGGTACCCACAAAAGCATTGAAGAGGTGCCCCTCTTGGTCAGAAGCATCGTATATAGAGTGGATGTCTTCGATGTCCAATTCCACATCCCAAGATTTGTCGATAAAACCTAAGGCAAAGAAAGAAAAGGTTCCAGCTTTTTTCGTTGGGAAATTCAATTTAAGTGAGAGATCTTGGAAGTCATACTGTGAGCCATACGTGTCAATGAGTTTCAGCTTGCGGGCGATTGTAGAGAATCCATAGCGGTAGTTGATGATGAAACTAGAGTTGTGTTTCTTCGAAATTGGACCTTCGCTGGTCCACTCGATTCCTACCGAACCCACCTGTACACCGTTCTCATATTTCGAGTTGTTGCCTGCTCGCATCTTCACGTCGAACACACCGCTGAGGGCGTTGTTGTAACTGGAATTGAATGTGGAAACGAAAAAGTCAGAGTTGGAAATGACATTGGAGTTGAGCGAGCTCACCATACCGAAGCCTGCGCTATAGAGGTCTGCAAAATGGTTTGGGGAAAAGATTTCCACACCTTCCAAACGGTATTGCATGAACTGTGGGGCGTTACCATGTACGGAAATGCCGTTGCTGTCACCTTGTCCTGATACACCAGCAAAGGCTGTCACCAATCGAGCCGGATCGTTATAACCACCGGCATATCGGCTGGCTTCTTCCATCGAGAGCATCATACCGCCCACCAATGCCGTGGGATTGAGCGTCGTCAACTTATTCACACGAGGCTTGACCACCACCTCAGCCAGTTCTGAACTATTCTCGCGCAGGGTGATGTCAAGCACCACATCTTTGACGCCAGCCACCAGCACTTCCTTCAACACGCTCGATTCATAGCCGACATAAGAGGTCTCAATGGTGTAACGTCCCGATTGACTGATAGTGATGCTAAACTCACCATCTATATTGGTCACTCCACCTGTTCCCGGAAGCTCCACTACCTTCACAGCGGCTCCAATGAGTACTTCACCTGTGATAGCGTCAGTTACCCGACCCTTTACTGTTTGTGCCACTACACTTTGTGGCAAGAATACACTGACCACAACCACGAAGAGCATGACCAGTCTGCGAAAAAAAGATTTGTAAATATTCATTATATTTTGGAAGTATTAATAATTGCTATGTTTAGCGGGGGCAAAGTTACTGAAAATTTCTATTTGGCAGATGAATCCAGCATTTTTTTTGATATAGAACAAGAAAAATCTATGTTGTCAGCTCCCAACGATGAACAAAGACTCTTCAGTTTCAAACTGCATCTGATAATCAATGACAAAGGGGATATACTAAACTTTGTATTCACGACGGAATCTGTGGACGCTATTGCTGCATATTGTTTCTTTGAAAAGAAACCCGCCATTGAACTGAAGTTTGTCAATGACGGGCAGCTTACTTTGTTCTAATTTTATATCGAAATCAGGTTAATTTAGAATGAACTAAGAAACAGAACCTTTTGTGGGTGTTTACCATATACACCAATAAGGCGCACGAAAAAAGGCCATGCATCCTTTCGTGCACAGCCTTTTAATTCTATGATTGTTGGGCGGGCGAACCCCGCCCCTACTTGGCGCTCGTAACTCGTAGCTAACTACTTGTCACTCGTAGCTAGTCACTCGTCGCTTACTTATACTCCTGCCAGCTCTTGATCTGGATGTTCTCCTCGCCCTTCTCGCAGAAGGCTTCGATGAAGGCACTGGCCAGACGGGCGTTGGTAATCAAGGGGATGTTGTGGTCGATGGCTCCACGGCGAATCTTGTAACCGTTGGTCAGCTCGCGCTTGGTGTGGTTCTTCGGGATGTTGACGATGAGGTCGAACTTGTGGTCGGCAATCATCTTCATCACGTTGTTCTCGGCATCGGCCTTTTCATCGGGCCAGTAAACGGGAGTGGTGTTTACGCCGTGGGCATTGAGGAACGTGGCGGTTCCGGCCGTAGCGTAGATGTTGTAACCCTTAGCGGCAAGCACACGGCTGGCATCCAGAAGGTCCACCTTTGACTTCATGGCTCCGCTGGAGAGCATCACGCCCTTCTCCTTGCGAGGAATCTTGAAGCCGGTAGAAATCATGGCGCTGAGGAGTGCTTCGCTGAAGTCGTCTCCTACGCATCCTACTTCGCCCGTAGAAGACATATCTACACCCAACACGGGGTCTGCCTTATGGAGGCGTGAGAATGAGAACTGAGAGGCCTTGATACCAATCCAGTCGATATCGAACGCGCTCTTGTCGGGACGTGTATAGGGGGCATCCAGCATGATGCGGGTAGCCGTCTCGATGAAGTTGCGCTTGAGAATCTTAGATACGAAGGGGAACGAACGTGAGGCACGGAGGTTGCACTCGATGACCTTCACCTCGTTGTTGCGGGCCAGGAACTGGATGTTGAAGGGTCCTGAGATGTTCAGTTCCTTGGCAATCTGACGGCTGATCTGCTTGATGCGACGAGCCGTAGCGAAGTAAATCTTCTGGGCGGGGAATACGAGGGTCGCGTCGCCAGAGTGTACACCGGCAAACTCGATGTGCTCGCTGATGGCATACTCTACCACCTCGCCATTCTGAGCCACGGCGTCGAACTCGATTTCCTTGGTGTTTTCCAAGAACTGGCTTACCACCACGGGGAACTCCTTGCTCACCTCAGAAGCCATCTGGAGGAACTCCTTCAATTCATCGTCGTTGTAGCAAACGTTCATGGCCGCACCTGAGAGCACGTATGAAGGACGTACGAGGACGGGATAGCCCACCTTATCGACGAACTGCTTCACATCCTCAAGGCTGGTCAATTCCTGCCAAGCGGGCTGGTCGATACCCAGCTGGTCGAGCATGGCAGAGAACTTGTTACGGTTTTCGGCACGGTCGATGCTCAGCGGTGAAGTACCCAGGATGGGCACTGACTGGCGATGGAGCTTCATGGCCAAGTTATTAGGAATCTGTCCACCTACAGAGACAATCACACCACCCGGTTGCTCCAAATCGATGACATCAAGCACACGTTCGAATGAAAGTTCATCGAAATAGAGACGGTCACACATATCGTAGTCGGTAGATACGGTTTCGGGGTTGTAGTTGATCATGATGGACTTGTAACCCAACTTGCGGGCCGTCTGTACGGCATTCACCGAACACCAGTCGAACTCAACGGACGAACCGATGCGGTAAGCACCTGAGCCGAGTACAACCACCGACTTGTCGTTCTTATAGTAGTTCACATCGTAACCCTCTACGGCATAGGTCATGTAGAGGTAGTTGGTCAGTTCGGGATGTTCGCTGGCCACGGTGTTGATGCGCTTCACGGCAGGTAGGATACCCAACTCCTTACGGCGGGCACGTACGCTGAGTGATTCCTTCTCCATGTTGCCTTCGGGTTTCAACACGAAACGGGCAATCTGGAAGTCAGAGAAACCGAGCACCTTTGCCTGACGGAGCACGTCAGCAGGTACTTCAGCCAATGTATTGTATCCGCAGAGTACATTCTTGTAATCCACGATATTCTTCAATCTTTCGAGGAACCAAGGAGAAATCTTGGTGAGTTCATAGAGACGTTCGATGGTGTAACCCTCTTCGAGAGCTTGGGCAAGAGCGAAGACGCGCAAGTCGGTGGGGTTAGAAAGTTCGTGGTCGAGGTTCTCGAACTTGGTATGTTCGTTGCCCACAAATCCGTGCATACCCTGACCAATCATGCGGAGACCCTTCTGGATGATTTCTTCGAATGAACGGCCGATAGACATGATTTCGCCCACAGACTTCATGCTTGAGCCAATCTCGCGTGACACACCGGCAAACTTGGTCAAGTCCCAACGAGGAATCTTGCAGATGTAATAGTCGAGCTGAGGAGCCACGTAAGCTGAGTTGGGAGTGCCCATTTCGCCAATCTGGTCGAGTGTGTAGCCAAGTGCAATCTTAGCTGCTACAAAAGCAAGGGGATAACCTGTCGCCTTAGAGGCAAGGGCTGATGAACGGCTCAAACGGGCGTTCACCTCGATGACACGATAGTCGTTGGTGAAGCCGTTGAAAGCATACTGGATGTTACATTCGCCCACGATGCCGAGGTGGCGGATAGCCTTCACGGAGAGTTCCTGAAGCATCTTCACCTGATCATCGCTGAGTGAGCAGGTGGGAGCCACTACGATTGATTCACCTGTGTGGATTCCCAGGGGGTCGAAGTTCTCCATGCTGGCCACGGTGAAGCAGTGGTCATTGGCATCGCGAATCACCTCGAACTCAATCTCTTTCCATCCCTTCAACGACTCTTCTACAAGAATCTGCTTGCTGAAGGTGAATGAGCTTTCGGCCAGTTTCACGAACTCTTCCTTATTCTGGCAAATACCGCTACCCAGTCCGCCCAATGCGTAAGCCGAACGAACCATCGGGGAAGCCGATGCGCTCAGCAGCGGCAATGGCATCTTCCATTGTCTCCACGGCCTGGCTGACGGGAGTCTTCATCTCAATCTCATCGAGCTTCTTCACGAAGAGATCGCGGTCTTCGGTGTACATGATAGCATCTACTGATGTACCCAACACTTGCACATCATACTTCTCCAGAATACCACGTGTGTAGAGGTCTGTACCACAGTTCAGCGCTGTCTGTCCGCCAAATGCAAGCAGAATGCCGTCGGGGCGCTCCTTCTTGATGATTTCTTCCACAAAGTAAGGTGTCACGGGCAGGAAGTACACCTGGTCGGCAATACCCTCTGATGTCTGGATGGTGGCCACATTGGGATTCACCAACACTGAACTGATACCCTCTTCGCGCAAGGCCTTCAACGCTTGCGAACCGCTGTAGTCAAACTCTCCGGCTTGACCAATCTTCAGTGCACCCGAGCCGAGCACGAGCACTTTCTTCAGCTTCTTTTTCTCCATTGTTCTGTTTTTATTTTAGTCTTTATATTGTTTTCTTATTTCATCAACATTCATCCATGGGTTGAAGTAGGCTTAACCGTCGGTTGAAGCAGGTTCATCCATGGGCTGAGGACCATTCATTGATGGGCTGTTTATTCTCTTGTCTGAAAAATATTTTTCTCCCGTAGGGGAGATAAAATTTCCAAGCCTTCCAGTTCAGGACACCTCATATATAAAGAAAATGCATCGCTCTTCCCAAAGGAAGGGAGCAATGCATTCGCTTTTATACTATAATATGTCTGTCGGATTTGCCGACGAACTGTTTCATGTCCATACTTTCAGAATTTCGTGCAAAGTAACAACATATTTCTGAGATAACAAAGAAAATGAGGGAGAAGTTTGTGAAAAAGGGACCAAAGATTTCACTTCTAATCCAATTAATTCACCAACTCTCCAGTTTCTATATTTACATGATAAATACTTTTATTCAAACCATCATCGTCTTCTGCTTGTATTTTCCAAACAGAATTGAGAGTATCTAAAACTGTAATACGGTTAAATTTTGTGGTTATAGGCAATTCTGTTTCCCATTCCTTACCTCTTGTAAGGTCAAGTGTTTTTCTTACGATTCTTTTTGTATATTTATATTTACTGCTACGACCACAAGCTATAAAAATCATGTCAGATACGGAAATCAAAAATGCAGCACCTTCCGATTGAATGCCATCACCCGATACAACCATGCGTTCATCATCTATCGAATGAAAATGCATTGCGTACCATTTTGGTTCTTCATGATAATACAATAAATTTCCATACGCATCGCAACAATATGAACCGTTTTTTTCGGATTCTTGAAAATCTGTATAACCGGAATTCGCTTGCCGCCCTATCATATATGTATCTTCCCACCACGGTGTAATGTATCCAGGATACCTTTTGACTTCTCCATTTGATGTGAAGTAGATACAAGGTCTGCTCCAAATGTTATCGTCATTTTTGTAATACAATTCAGTACCGCAATAGTATCCCGCTTTGGTTTTTCTTATTTGGGAAACCCACATTTTGTCCAATTTAGCTTGTTTTTTATCCCATACAGTTTCTATCGTATCAGAATCCAAAAACTCAACAAGTTTCTTCGGCGGACATAATTGATAATATCCTACCCACATAGATCCATCTTTCAATCCCCAAAGACTAATAAAATCATCTTTTCCCCATGGAGAATAATTGTGTCCTTGATGAGTATATTCTGCATAATCCTCGCCATAGAATTCAAAGATTTCTTCCATGGTCATTTGTGCCAAATTTATCGTTATCTTATCTCTACACGACACCGCAACCAAACAAAACATCATCGCCAAAAAGAGTTTGTAAGAATAGTTTGTTTTCATGTAATCTATTTTAAAGTTTTGGATTATCCTTATTCTTCTTTGTTACTCAACAAAACGTAACAAATCTTCCAATTCATATTTATACATAGATTGCATCGCGTTCAATGTTTTTGCGGAATATCTCCCGCATGTTTTCATGTAGGGTCAATAAATCAACTTTCGAATTGAAAAGGTTTTCGAGTTCTTCCAACATTGCCATGTATATGCGAAAAGTTGTTTTTTTGAACTTTACACACACATCCACATCGCTTCCTTCGCGCTGCTCGCCACGCGCGGAAGAACCGAAAATTGCGAGCTTCTCTATACCGTACTTTTCACCAGAAGTACGCTTGAACTCGCGTAACAAGTCCAATATTTCGTTCGTAGTCTTCATATTCATGACTTTATGAATGCTACAAAAGTAGGCAATTCCTCCGTAATCAACAAATTATTGGGAAGTTTTCTTTAGAGTGGTCATTTGTTTTTGTTATTTCTAAAAAGAAAGAGAAGTTTGCGGGAAGAAGCAGAAAACCTCATATTATACAATTCGCTCTATAGATTTGTATAATACAAAACAAATAATTACCTTTGCGGCATCATGAACTATCTGGAAATCATCGGCACATTGGTAGGGCTCATCTACCTGTGGTTGGAATACAAGGCCAGCATCTGGCTATGGGTGGCCAATGTAATCATGCCGGCCATCTATGTATTTATCTATTATCAGGCAGGGCTATATGCCGACTTCGGCATCAACATCTACTACCTGATTATCTCTTTCTATGGTATCTTCTGGTGGTGGAAGGGACGCAAGGCTTCCTCAAGTAACCACCAACAAGAGAAGGCCGAAGAACTACCCATCACACACACTCCCACACAGATGTGGGGACGATTGAGCATCGTCAGCATAGCGTTGATTCTGCTCATTGCCTTCATCCTCATCCAATATACCGATAGCACGGTGCCTTGGCTGGATAGTCTGACTACTGCACTGAGCATCGTGGCCATGTGGATGCTGGCACGCAAGTATGTGGAGCAATGGTTGGTGTGGATTGTGGTGGATGCTGTCAGTGCAGGACTCTATATATATAAGGAACTTTACTTCACCGCCGGCCTCTATGCCCTCTACACGGTGATAGCCTATTTCGGATATAAGGAATGGAGACGATTGATGACAGAATAAACCCCATCTCAACCATTGCTGACAAGAAGGGGATTGAATATGGCGACTTCGAAGCCATCATCGTGGGGGGAGGCGATTTCCCTACGCATCCCCTACCCTTACGGTTGATGCAGGAAGCAAAGCACGTGGTGTGTTGCGATGGAGCAGCCAATGAATACTTGAGTCGCGGCCTTCGTCCGTGGCGTGTGGTGGGCGATTGCGACTCCCTCTCACCCGAAGCGGCACAAACCTTCAGAGATATTGTACGACGAAATCCCGACCAGGAGACCAACGACCAGACGAAAGCCATAACTTACTTGGCCGGCAAGGGCCTACGCCGCATAGCCATCGTAGCGGCTACGGGACGGCGCGAAGACCATACATTGGGCAACATCAGCCTACTTATCGAATACATGCGCCAGGGGTTGGACGTGCGTATCTATACCGACTATGGCGTGTTTATCCCTTGCCAAGACACCTGCTCGTTTCAATGTCCCATCGGTACAGCCATTTCCATTTTCTCTTTTGGTACACAAGGGATGCAGGCCGAAGGACTTCGCTACCCCCTCCGCGATTTCACCAGCTGGTGGCAAGGCACACTGAACACTACCGATGCACCAACCTTTACCATCCGATGTAAGGGGCAGTATCTGGTGTATCTGAATTATTGAGAAAGAGGAGGGAGAAAGATGAAAGAAGACTATTCCGCTAAAGGCCTAATTAATTCTCTAGGGATTAATATATTTACCCTCTTATTTTTCAAATAGACTTCGACTCTCCCTTGTGATTTATTTCTTATAAAGACACAATGATCTCCTTTTAATGCACCATGTACCAAACCTTCCATTTGCAATTCCAATATACCATATGTATCTTTTTGTACGGCATATTTTACATATTTATCATCAGCAGCTTCGTTTATTCCACCCATAATATCCTTCACAAATACACACTCTTGTCCTTGTTCGAAATTATACGAAGGAGAACTTTCAGAATCATCAAAGACAATCATCAAGAAGAATATTATAGACAAAGTAATCGCTACGATTTTTCCCATATTTTCCTTTAACAAATCAAATTTTGTCTTTGCATAGTAGGGATTATCTACATAATTACCACACCATCCACATACTAATTGCTTATAAGTTGACAGATTGTCTATATGCTCTACAGGAGATTTCTGCCGACATGCTGGACAAAACATGATTTTCTCTTCTTTCTTCACTGACGACTTCTTAACTGAACTCGTCTTTTTCGGCACATATGGCTGACTTGTTGGATCTTCAGCTCCACAAAATTTGCAAGTCATCGCATCTTTTGCGACAAACTTTCCGCACTGTTTACACCTATAAATACTCATAACTTTTTAATCTGATTCGATACTAAAAGGAACTACATTTCCATACCAAACAACTTTTGTACCATCCCACATAAAATGAATCGAATCACTGTCTCTTTTTTGAAGATCTTCTCCTTCAAATTTATGAACTTCCTTAAATGATGGGATTTCACTATGGGTAATTGTAACTTCAAGTATATCGTCCGTACTAATACCTGCGAAACAAACCCTGTACTTCTTTGATTGCACTTGCCTTGTAGAAGGGCTAATTCGCCTACTTCTTTTCATTTTTTATATAAACTTTCGATTTTTAGCTCTAATTGAAAATTTAAGTTTTACTTGGGACAAAAGTAAGACAAAACTTTGACATGTACAAACTTATTAAAGAATAATCATCGCTTTCATCTTTTTATCATCTAATTACAACGTGAATTGATATAAAGACATGATGAATAATAGTAACTAACACTCTTCCTCTGTTTATAGAGGAAGGGGACCACCGCCCCAAACAACCTGTGGGCGAGTGGTGAAGGAGTTGAAAAAAGCGAATAATCCAACAGAACTTCTCCACCGCACGCCATTCTTATTCGGGCGGTGGTCCCCCCTCCTCTATAAACAGAGGAGAAGTTATAGCTACTCCGCTCTTCATATCGAACTCACGTTAATTCATTATCTCTTCACTCTAAAATTGGTTTTCCTTACCTCTTTTTTAGTTTGGCTTTAGTCAAAAGTTTAATCAGCAGTGTTAATCACATAATCAGCAGTGCTAATCATGTAATCACCAGTGGCGATTATGTAATCATCAGTGCTGATTAAACTTTTCTCTGATGTTCTGTAAGTTTTCTCCAAAGGCTTTTTGATTTCTCTCTGCGGCGTTCCGTGTTTTTTATTTAACACTTACTGGTTTACTGTTTACAGTGATACATTTTCTCTACTTTTGTAGTGTCATTTAACTGTTTATGCCTTCGGACATTGTCGAAAAGGATGCTTTTGAAGAGTTGTGGGGTGAAAACGCTTCAAATGCGAAATAATGAAAATCATGAAACGTTCAATAACTTACCCTGAGGTAAGATAATACTTTTGCACTGTTTGTACATTGATTTTGTTTCGTTGGAAGCGCTATCAATGTGCCTCCAACCAATTCTTTCCCCAACCGCAATCGGCTTGTAGGGGGACTTGCATCAGGTAGGCTCCCTCCATCTCTTCGATGACGATGCGCTTCACACGGTCGCGCTCCTCGGGAAGGACACTGAAGTTGAGTTCGTCGTGCACCTGAATGAGCATCTTTGAACGGATTCCCTCGCGTTGGAAGCGTTGGTGGATGTTTGCCATGGCCACCTTGATGATGTCGGCTGCACTGCCTTGGATGGGCGCATTGATGGCGTTACGCTCGGCATAGCCACGCACCACGGCATTGTGGGAATTGATGTCCGGCAAGTAGCAACGGCGCTGGCAGATGGTCTCGGTGTAGCCCTTTTCACGTGCCAATGCAATGCTGCTATCCATGTAGGCTTTCACTTGCGGATAGGTTTGGAAATACTCCTCAATCAGCTCTTTGGCTTCTTTTACAGGCACGTGCATACGTTCGCTGAGACCGAATGCAGAAATACCATAAATGATACCGAAGTTTGCTGTTTTGGCCTTGCTACGCTGTTCGCGGGTAACTTCGGCGAGGGGCACTTTATAGACCTTTGCAGCGGTGGCGGTGTGGATGTCCTGGCCAAGGCGGAAGGCTTCCATCATGTTGGTATCGCCACTGAGATGGGCCATGATGCGGAGTTCGATTTGAGAATAGTCGGCTGAGAAGAATTCGCATCCGTCATCGGGAATGAAGGCACGGCGGATTTCGCGTCCCTCTTCGTTGCGGATAGGGATATTTTGCAGATTGGGATTGCTGCTACTGAGTCGCCCGGTGGCTGTCACCGTCTGGTTGAACGAGGTGTGTATGCGGCCTGTACGAGGATTGATGAGGGCGGGTAGGGCGTCGATGTAAGTTCCCAAAAGCTTTTTTAATCCTCTGTAGTCGAGAATTTTTTCTACTACGGGGTGTTTATCGCGCATGCTTTCGAGCACCTCTTCTGAGGTGGAGTATTGCCCTCCTTTCGTCTTTTTGGCTTTAGCACTGATTTTCAGATTGTCGAAGAGTACTTCACCCACTTGTTTGGGAGAGGCGATGTTGAACGACATTCCGGCCAAAGTGTAGATTTCCTGTTCGATTTCTTTGAGTCGTTCGGTATAAAGTGTGGATGTTTCGCGCAAGGCATTGGTGTCGATGCGCACACCATTGAATTCCATTTGTGCAAGCACGGGGACGAGGGGCATTTCTATGTCGCGGAAAAGTTCATAGACTCCCTGTTCGTGGAGTTGTTTTTCCAATACGTTTTTCAATCTGAGCGTGACATCGGCATCTTCACATGCGTATTTATAGACTTCTTCGGGGGTGAGGTCACGCATGTTTTTCTGGTTTTTTCCCTTGGGTCCGATAAGTTGTTCGATAGGAATTGTACGGTATTGCAGAAGTACTTCGGCCAGATAATCCATGCCATGGTGTAGTTCGGGCGAGAGTACATAGTGGGCAACCATGGTGTCGAATAGTGGACCTTGGAGCCACACTCCATATTGGGCCAACATCAGCAGATCGTACTTGATGTTTTGGCCTACCTTGGTGGTTTTGGAGTTAGTGAGCACATCGCGGAATTCTTCTACGATGTTTGTGGCTTCAGTCCGGTCGGCAGGTACGGGTACATACCATGCTTCGCCTTCGGCCACGCTGAAGCTCATTCCTACCAGTTCCGAGGCCATCGGTTCGGTACCCGTGGTCTCTGTATCCAGAACAAGAAAATCGGATGTCCGCAAAATTCTTAATAATTCGTCTCTTTTCTCCTTTGTGTCAACCAGTTGATAGTTGTGTTTAATGTCTTCAAGGCCTCTGAGATTCGAATATTTGGGTTCGCTTGTACTTTCGTCTTCAAATAAGCCAAAGAAATCGGTTTGAAAAAGAGTAGGGGAGTCGTCCTGCTTGGATTTCTTTTGGTTTCCCTTTGTTGGGGTTGTTGTGGCGGATGTTGTATTGGGTTTATTGCCCAATACCCGTTCGGCCAAGTTGCGGAACTCCAACTCCTCGAACAGGGTGTGTAGCTTCTCTTCATCGGGGTCTTGTACGCGCAGGCTCTCCATATCGAGTTCGATGGGTACATCCGTTTTGATTGTAGCCAGGAAGCGCGAGAACTTGATTTCCTCTACGTGTTCCTCTACCTTCTTTTTGAGAGCTCCCTTCAATTGGTCGGTATTGGCCAAAAGGTTTTCGATACTTCCGAATTCGGCAATGAGTTTCTGTGCTGTCTTTTCACCTACTCCGGGACAGCCTGGGATATTGTCTGACGAGTCGCCCATCAATCCTAACAGGTCAATCACCTGTTCAGGATGGTCGATACCGAACTTTTCCTTTACTTCTTCCACTCCCAACACGTCGAAATCCTTGTCGCCGTATCGCGGACGGTACATAAAGACATTGGGCCCTACCAATTGACCATAGTCCTTGTCTGGGGTCATCATATAGGTAAGGATACCTTTCCCGCCGGCTGAGGTTGCCAATGTTCCAATCACATCGTCGGCCTCATAGCCAGGTACTTCTAAAATAGGAATACGGAAGGCGGATATAATCTCTTTGATTATAGGAACAGAAAGGCGGATAGCTTCGGGGGTCTCCTCGCGTTGTGCCTTATACTGTTCGTAGGCTTCGTGGCGGAAGGTTGGTCCTGAAGGGTCGAAAGCCACGCCAAGGTGAGTTGGTTGCTGATGTTTGATGACATCGGCCAATGTGTTGACAAAACCGAAGATGGCCGAAGTGTTCATCCCCTTGGAGTTGATACGGGGATTCTTGATGAACGCATAATAGGCGCGGTAGATGAGCGCGTATGCATCGAGGAGGAAAAGTTTTTCCATATCGTCTGTTTTTTAGCTACGAGTGACAAACTATGGGTGGCAAGAACTGCATTTCTGATAGTGTTGAACTTGTCACTCACCAGTTCGTAGCTCGTCACTCATAGCTTGATTCTTGATTTTCGTGTCAAAAGTACTAAATTTTGCTGACTTTCATCTATTATTGCTCTTTACTTTGATGTTTTATTACTAATTTTGCCGCAAAATTGAAAGCACAATGATTCAGAAGGAACTCATAACAAAACCCATTGAGGCGGAATTGCAGGCGTTGCGTGCGCTCATTCAAAGGTCTCTCAGTAGCGATAATCCTCTTTTGGAGGAGGCCTTGACCCATATCCGTCAGCGTACGGGGAAGATGATGCGTCCTATTCTGGTGCTTTTGATGGCCAAGTGTTTTGGTCAAGTGGAGGATGAGACGTTTCATGCTGCAGCTTCGTTGGAGTTGTTGCACACGGCCAGTCTGGTGCATGATGATGTGGTGGACAGCAGTGCTGAACGACGCGGCCAGCCTTCGGTAAATGCGGAGTTTGATAACAAAATTGCGGTACTCGTGGGTGATTATCTGCTTTCTACTTCGCTTTTTCACGGTGCACAGACGAATGATGTACGTATCATTCGCTTGATTTCGCAATTGGGGCAACGTTTGGCTGAAGGAGAAATTCTTCAATTGGCCACAGTGGCCAATGAGGCTATTTCTGAAGAAGTTTATTTTGACATTATCCGTAAGAAGACGGGGGTACTGTTCGAAACCTGTGCCCAAGTGGGGGCTTTGTCTGCCGGTGCATCGACAGAACAGACCGAATGGGCGCGTATGATTGGTGAAGTGATAGGTTATGCTTTCCAGATAAAGGATGATATTTTTGACTACTTTGCCGATGCCTCTATTGGTAAACCGACAGGAAATGACATGCGTGAAGGAAAACTGACATTGCCTGTCATTTATGCTTTGCAGAAGGTGAATGATAGCGAAATGAATGAATTGGCACTAAAGGTAAAACGTCATGAAGCGACTGATGACGAGATTGCGCTGCTTGTGGATTTTACAAAACAACAAGGGGGAATCGAGTATGCAAATGAGGTAATGCATGGCTTAGTTGAACGTGCCAGAACGTTGCTTGTCCAATGTACTGACGAGGCGGTTCGCACAGCTTTGACTACCTATCTTACTTATGTAGTAGATCGGAATAAATAGGATTCTGTATTGTTTGTTTATTTCTTAATCTTCATTCTTTTTATTTAAACCTTTATGGTTTATTATTTATATTAATTTCGCTGTTTTTTATAGCTGATATGTTCGTTTTATGCAGATTTAACCTGTTTTTCTGCGATTTCCTGTATCCATTCCTTTCTTGTTTTATTATGTATTGCTGTTAAAATAACTGAATCTTTATTCCGGCTCCAAGATGTAAAATGTCAGTTAGGTTTAGATAGTCCGGATTGGTAAACAGACTTGCAACATAGAGGTCGCATGTGTTCAGTTCATAATAGAGAGTAACGCTTTTGTGACGTTTGTTTTTCCCCTTGAAGTGATGGGTCAGTCGTTGTCCGACGAAGAGGTGTGTGCGGATGCGTGTTGAAAACCCATAATATCCTTTGGGATAACGGTCGGGTTCTTCTACCCAGAATTCTTCACTGAAGATGGTGTTGAAAAACAAACCGCATGTGAGTGGCTCTACAGTCAACTGCTCGTGTTTCAGTGGCAGACTCCATAGCGTGTAATTTTGTTTCAGTGTGAAAGTTATTTTATTTTTGTCCGAATGGTATTTGGGCAGATAGCCTAACATCACGGTGGTTTCCCATCGATCTCGCTTTCCATAGTCCCATCCTAATCCTACAGACACGGCACCTATACTGCCCGCATACTGAATGGCTGTGTGGGTAGGAATCAGGTTATGCCATTGCTTGTGGTAGTTGTATATGCGTTTTTCGTATTTACTCATCAGTGTGTCGGCTTTTTCAATCTCCCATTTGATGGGATTGGCAAGGCTCCATTGGCAGGTGCAGACAAACATCAGTAGGCTAAAAACAAACTGTCTCATATTCATAACCCTCCTTGTTGATGGTAAATATCATGTATATTCTGTCTTTGATGTTACTGCATTGGTAGTACATTAGTCCGTTGCCATACAGGTCGTCAGCTGCCAGTTTGTGTCCGTGTCCATAAATGCAGCAGAGTGGGTTGGGGTAGGTGAGAAGGACGCGTTGGAAAATATTGGCTACGTTGTTGTTGAATTGTTCGTCTCCTGGCTTGGTGTGCATGGCAAACAGGGTTCGTTTGGCTGTTTGGGGAAAAGAATCCCGTTCGTGACGTATGAATTTGAAGTCGGGGACAGGTTCTGAGTAATCGTACTCAAGAGCGTTGGTGTTCAAGCAGACAAAGTGCACGTCTCCTGCAGTGAAACTGAAATTGGGGTCGCCGAACACCTTGTTGAAAACTTCTTCGCCCGTACCTAAGCAATCGTGGTTTCCGATGAGACACACGTAAGGAATCTTTAGTCCGTTTAATATATCGCGTTGCCACAACAGTTCTTTGGTTGCTCCGAAGTCTGTGAGGTCGCCACCGTGGATGACAAAGTCGATGTCTGTTCGTTTATTGATAGCTTGTACGACATCTTCAGTTTCGTCGTACCAGCGTTGTGTGTCGGTGATGAAGGCGAAGCGGAATGTTTCGCAGCCTTTCAGGCTCTCTTCAATGCGTACAATGTTTCGGCTATTGATGTTTGTCATCCCTTCGATACGGGCGTCGTAAGGGTGGTATTCAACCGTGTCGCACCCGGTCAAACTGGTGATTAGTGTCAATGTAAGAATGATTATCCTGTTTTTGTTTACCATTGCCTTTTTTCTTTATTCCTTTCTTTGTTTGGCAATGCAAAGGTACGGCTTTTTTCTTTTTTCAATCTGACGAAAAAGACTGCAGATTTGTTCTGTTTGGAGAGAATGTAAAAAAGAAAGTTTTCTGTTGGATAGAAGTTTGTCGGTTTTTATACTTGATTTGTGCGATTTTCTGTATAAATGCAGGAATTTAACCTGATAAGGATAATAACGAAGATTACGCAGATTGCTACACCCAATGTGCGTGTAGTAATCTGCGTAATCTGTAGTTGGGGTTTTAGGGTTGTTCGAAATTAGAAGATCTTCACTTCTTCGCCCAGAATCTCCGTGAGCAGCAGATTTGCCAAGCGGCTGGTGCCGATGCGGAAAAGGGTAGGAGTGAGCCATTCTTCGCCTAACAGTTCTTTGACGATGGTGTAGTAGGCGAGAGCATCTTGTACTGTATTGATGCCTCCAGCGGCCTTAAAACCGATTTTACGGCCAGTTTTGGCATAATACTCCTTGATGGCTTGGCACATGACAAAGGCTGCTTCAGGAGTAGCGCTTACGGTCTCTTTTCCTGTAGAAGTTTTGATGAAGTCGGCTCCGCTGTACATTGCCAGTAGAGCTGCACGCTTGATGTTGGCTGCAGACTTCAGTACACCAGTTTCCAGGATGACTTTTAATGTGTGGTCACCGCAAAGGGCTTTCAGTTCCTGCAACTCGTCGCACATGCCTTCGTAGTCACCGCTAAGGAACTTTCCTACGGGGATAACCACGTCAATCTCTGTTGCTCCCTCGTGCAAAGCGAGGCTGGTTTCGGCAATTTTCACCTCCATGAATGTTTGGGAAGAGGGGAATCCGCCACTGACACAAGCTACTTCTACTCCCTCAGCTTGCAATGATTCGTTGACGATGCCGGCAAAGCAGGGATAGACACAGAGGGCTGCAACGTGAGGCAAATCGGGGTGCTCTTCGTCCAGAGTATTGACTTTTTCGACAAAGCTGAGTACGCTCTCTTCGTTGTCGGTACACTTCAGTGTGGTGAGGTCAAGACAACCGAAAAGTGTTTTCTTTACCTCAGGTGTATCATTTTCGCTGACATGTTCAAGCAGGCGTGAAACTTGTCCTTGTACATGTTCGTCGCTCAGTTCTGTATCATACAGAGCCAAGGCTTCGTGGTACTTGTCCTGGTTGCTGAAATCTTCTTCGTGGAAGTGGTCATGCTCGTGTCCGCATCCACAGTCACAATCGTGGTCGTGATAATGGGTCATAATTATTGAGATTTTAAGTTTGTTAGTTTTTAAGTTTATGAGTTTTACTCCAAAGTCGTAAATCTTTCATGCGGCAAAGGTACGCAAAACGTCGGCATAATCAAAAGGAATGAGGAGAATAGAGCACTTTTGTGATGATTTTTATGATTTTATCAAACATACTCCCTTTCCTTTTTGTTGTATGATTCCAATTATTAATGTTGTACAATTATGGACAAAAGAATGTTATCAGTTTTATTGTTATCAGCTTGTGGATTTACGGCTCATATCCCTGCCAATGCTTGTACAGGTATTACGCTAAAGAGTAAAGATGGAGCTACTGTAGCGGCCCGTACCATCGAATGGGCCGAGAGCGTGATGAATACCCTGTATGTGGTGGTACCTCGCAATCAGGAGCTTCAATCGTTGACCCCTTCGGGTATGGATGGCATGAAGTTCAAGACCAAATACGGCTTTGTAGGCTTGGCCGTCGAGCAAAAAGAGTTTATGGTGGAGGGACTTAACGAGAAAGGACTCTCTGCCGGTCTTTTCTATTTCCCGAATTATGGAGAGTATCAACCCTATGATGCGGCACATAAAGAGAGGTGTTTGGCCGATTTTCAGTTGGTTTCATACGTCCTTGGTGAGTGCAGTTCGGTAGATGAGGTGAAGAAGGCCCTTGAAAAGGTGCGTGTCATCGGCATCGATCCGCGGGCATCTACTGTTCATTGGCGCTTTACCGAAGCATCAGGCCGTCAGATTGTGCTTGAGATAGTGAACCAAGAGATGCATTTCTATGACAATCCTTTGGGTGTGTTGACCAATTCGCCGGGCATTGAGTGGCATTGGACGAATCTGAACAACTATGTCAACTTGCAACCGGGGACTTTGCCTGAACATAATTTCGGCCCTGTGGAAGGAAAATCTTTTGGCCACGGGAGCGGATTATTGGGTTTGCCGGGTGATTTCACTCCGCCGTCAAGATTTGTGCGTGCCACCATTTTCCAATTGACCGCCGCACAGCAACCGAGTGCAGAGGAGAGTGTCTTCCAAGTTTTTCACATACTGAACAACTTCGATATTCCCGCAGGCACTGAATTTCCATGGGGAAAATCTCCTGCCGATGTGCCGAGCGCCACTCAATTCACGGTCGCTTCAGACACACACAATTGCATGATTTACTATCGCACCATGTACAATAGTAATATCCGTTGTATTGATTTGAAAGCGATTGATTTCGATAAAGTCCTGTATCAATTCCACCCCTTGGATGCAGTCAAGAAACAACCGGTAGAAATGGTAAATGTAAAATAGTTTTTAGTACTATTTTTTACGAATATAAGTTCATTAGCCTATGAACCTATGTTAAAATCGAATTTAACATAAGTGCGTTGGGTCATGAACTTATGTTCGTGTTAATTTCTCATTTTCCTTGTGCCTTGTCTTGTCCCGCTCCGTCTTCTTTTGCAGGTTACGCTCAAAGGCGGCGGTGAGGTCAACTCCCGTCTGGTTGGCCAAGCAAAGGAGTACCCACAGTACGTCGGCCATCTCGTCACCCAAGTCTTGCTTTTCGCCCGTCTTGAACGACTGGTCACCATAGGTACGGGCCATAATACGTGCCAGTTCGCCCACCTCTTCGGTGAGGCAGGCCATGTTGGTCAGTTCGCTGAAGTAGCGCACGCCGTACGTCTTTATCCAACGGTCAACGGTCTTTTGTGCTTCTTGTAAAGTCATAATCAGTTAATAGTTATGAGCTACGAGCTACAAATTGATAGTTAATACAGCTCACTCGTTACTTGTAGCTCGTTGCTCGTCACTTGTAGCTTGTCACTCTTTGTTCTTCGTATCCATGCAAATCGTTACTGGTCCATCGTTCAGCAGTTCCACTTTCATGTCGGCACCGAACTCGCCCGTGCCTACTGGTTTTCCGAGGGCAATGCTTAACTCCTCACAAAAATGCTCGTAAAGTGGTATGGAGATGTCCGGCTTGGCTGCGCGGATGTACGACGGACGATTTCCCTTCTTCGTCGAGGCAAACAAGGTAAATTGGCTGATGACGAGGATGTCGCCCCCAGCATCCACGATGTTCTTGTTCATCACTCCCTGTTCGTCGTCAAATACTCGTAGTCCCACAATTTTCTTGCAGAGCCACTGTATGTCCTCTTCTGTATCTGTATCTTCAATGCCCACGAGCACCAGTAATCCCTTCTTTATGGCCGATTTCACCGTCCCATTGATGGTTACCGATGCGTGGCTGACGCGTTGTATGACTGTTCGCATATGATTTGTTTATTTAGAGTTTGTTTGATTGATAGGGGCGAATCGGAATGTTATAGGTAATATAAATCTTACATCCACAGCTTCTCCTCCTTGTTTGCCAGGAATCCATTTAGGCATGGTTTGGCAGATGCGGATAGCTTCGGCATCCAATTCGGGGGCAACGCTTCTGAGGATTTTGAAGTCGCACAATGTTCCAGTCTTGTCAACGATGAATTCGACAACAACTCGTGCCTGTTCAGATGTTTTTTTTAGTATATAGGTTTTGGGCTTTAGATACTCTTGTAATGCCTCTATGCCACCAGGAAATTCGGGCATTTCTTCCACTACTCGAAAAACTTCTTCATTTATAATGTCCTCGGGAAAGATGACTGGTTGATCAAGTGTGAAGATTATTGTATCGGATTGTTGTTTGTATATGTCTTCCTCTTGTTGTGCAGCTACAGTTGTTGTATCATTAGCGACTACTGAAGATTTCTTTGTTGTACTATTATCTCCTTTACAACTGATGACTGTAATGCACAAACCGAAAAAGATTGTTCTAAATTTCATAACTGCTCATTTATGTTCTACCGAATGCAAAATAACTCAAATTTCCCGACATGGAAGAATCTTTTGAAGAGAAATTTCTATTTCATCCAACTTGTCTGAAGCGTTACGGGGCCGAGGGCTATATCATACCAGTCAATGTTGCTACCTTTCATATAGGGGACGTACACATCTTTCATCTCCAATTTTTGATTGCAAACAAAAAATTCTATAGAACAATGTAAAAGATGATAAAATGGTGCAAATTCCTTGCGATATTTTCGTTAGTTTTTACTTAAGGACGGAAATTTATTGTTGTATGGAAGATGGTAAAAGAGAATAGCAGGGACTATTTTTGCGGCTTGATTTATACACCCTTACAGTTTTGTCTTTACCGATGCTTATTATATGCATGTTTCAACATTAAACAATTCTTAAAATCTGCTCTGCTTTCTTGTGTATATCAAATATTCACCCTTATTTTGCTTGCGATTAACATGTAATTATGTTCATTTAAGCAAAAGAATATGATAAAACTGACAGCAAAAGAAGAAGAAGTGATGGAGTACATCTGGCAACTGACGAACGAAGCAGGAGCAGAAGACAATCCCACTTGCACTATGCCCTGCAAGGAGGAAGAAGGCGGTAGTCAACTGGGCGAATGTACTCCCAAGGAGGTATATCAACTTTACCCCGAACCTCGTCCGTTGATAAACGGCATACAGAATGCCTTTCAGGCACTGGAGCGCAAGGGGTACTTGACGCACCGTCAACAGGGAAGGGGCTATATCTACCAACCCATTGTGGATAAACAAGAGTATGGGCGCTGTAAATTGGGCACGTTCGTTGACCGTTACTTCGACGGTTCGTGCCTGAGTGTCGTCTCTCAGTTTGTTAGCGAAGAGCGCCTCACCGAAGCGGAATTGATGCAGTTCCTCACTGATTTGATGAAAAAGAAATAGTGACAAGTGATGAGCTACAAGCTACAAGTGATGTGGTGCGAAGCCGCCACTCGTAGCTCGTAGCTTGTCACTAAAAACTGATTGATATGACAGCATTTCTCATTTACATAGCCAAAGCAGCTGTTGCATTGACGCTGCTCTATTCGCTCTACGGCATTTGTCTGCGGCGCGAGTCGTTCCATTCGCTCAATCGGGCGGTACTGGTGCTGATTCTGGTGGCATCGGTGGCGCTGCCTTTCGTTCATGTGGAGACCTCTTTGCCGACACTGTTCGGATGGATGGCAGACTCTTCTGCAAGGATAGAGATTGCAGAGGTCAGAGGTGTGCCCATGGCAGCTGACACCATTGCTGTTGCTGAAGAGGGCGATATGGCTCAAGCCTCCCTGCCCATTGTTGGATGGACGGAATGGTTGTTCACCTTATATATAGTAGGTGTAGTGTTTTTCGCTCTGCGCTATCTGCTGGCCATCGTACGCACGGTGCGTATTATCCGTCAGGCTCGTCCCGTTCAGGTGGAGGGCATGGACAAGGGTTGTGTATTGGTAAACCACGATTTGGGAAATTCGTGCAGTTGGTTGCACTGGATTTTGCTGGCACCGGCCGATGTGGACAAGGCCAGCATCGTCACCCACGAACGGGCACACATCCGTTTGTGCCACTCTTACGACAAGATTTTCTGCGAGGTTGTGGTGCGCCTGTTGTGGTTCGTCCCCTTCGGATGGATGTTGCGCGAAGACCTGTCGGACATTCATGAATATGAGGCCGACCGTTCGGTGCTGGATGCAGGGTTCGACATTAGGGAGTATTGCCTGCTGCTCATCCATCGCGCCACGCATCCCAACATGATGCCCGTGGTGAATGCCTTCAACGAGAGCAAAACCAAGCAGCGCATGGCCCGTATGTTCCAACCCAAGTCCTCGGGCCGCTCGACACTGAAAGCCCTTTATCTGCTTCCCCTCGCGGCAGTGGCCATCGTGGCTACGGCTGAGCCAAAGCAAGAAAAGAAACTTGATGTTGTACCACCACAAATCTATTTCATAAAAGAAAAAGCAGTGGCAGATGAGGAGCAGCCCCTCATTGTCGTGAACGGAAAAGTGGTGGATACCTCTACGCTCAATTGGTCAGAGATGACAGATACTGATTTGGCCGATGCCATCCGCATCAACCCCGAAGATATTGAATACATCACCGTGTTGAAAGGAGCGACAGGCCAAGCCATTTGGGGCGAACGGGGAGCCAACGGTGTGATAGAGATTGAGACGAAGCGGCCGATGGATGATGACCCTGCCCATGAGGTGTTCATCACAGCCGAAGAGCCTGCCGAGTTCATTGGAGGCCGCAAAGCCCTGATGCAATACATCAGCCGGAACGTCCGCTATCCGTCAATAGCCGCTGAATACGGTGTACAGGGTACGGTACACGTCGAGTTTATTGTGCAGAAAGATGGTGGGATTACCGATGTGAAAGCTACCAGGCTGGACACTCCTAATCAAAAGAGCGATGTCATCGTCACCGCCTATGCATCGGGGAAAGAAGAAGCCCATAAAGACGAAATTGTCCAAGCGGAAGAGATACTGAAAGCCTCGGCCGTGGCCATGATCCGCAACATGCCCAATTGGAAACCGGCCCGTCAGCGCGGGCAGGCGGTGCGCATGAAGATGTTGTTGTCTATCACTTACCGTTTGCAATAGATTTAGGAGTTCAGGAGTGTAGGAGTGACGCTTCGCTCAGGAGTGCAGACAATAGTATTGAACACCATGCAAAGTATAGTCGAAACTATCGTCTGAACTCCTGTAACTCCTGCACTCCAACTCCTCTACTCGCGAAAGTTGAGCCATTTACTGACTAAAAACAAGCGAATGCAAGTCCCGAAAAGGCTTGTACAGCCCTTGTTATACCCATAAAACAGAGAAAGAAATAGATATGAAACGACTGCTATACATTCTGTTATTGTTGACATTTGCCATCAGTGTATCAGCGCAAAACCAGGAAATGTTCAATGTGACCGGACAGGTGACGGCACTCTCCTCCGCCTCGGGCGGGGGACTGGTTCCCGTGAGCGATGTCATTGTGAAACTGACCTTGAAAGGGCGCATCCTTGCCTTTGGGACCACCGACACGAAGGGAAACTATTCACTCCGCGTGGAGGAACTGAAGGAGGGTTCCGTCCTCTCCTTTGCCCACATCAGTTACGAAGCCGAAGAGGTGGTGCTGAAGCTGGATGGCCGGAAAAAGTTGGTTAAGGATATGGTGTTGGTGCAGAAGAGTATCAGCCTAAAGGAGGTGAAGGTGCGGGCCAATCCCCTGTTGCTGAAGGGCGACACGTTGAGCTACAACCTCGCTTCGTTCTTGGGTAAAGGCGACGTGACATTGGAGGACGGACTGAAACGCCTGCCCGGTGTGGAGGTGGCCAAGAGCGGCGCCATCTCCTATATGGGCAAAGGCATCTCGGCCTTCAACATCGAGGGACTGGACAT
This sequence comes from Phocaeicola sp., assembly GCA_045647865.1. Classification (GTDB taxonomy): domain Bacteria; phylum Bacteroidota; class Bacteroidia; order Bacteroidales; family Bacteroidaceae; genus Phocaeicola_A. Next base: position 49,870 of record JAZRMW010000061.1, on the reverse strand, counting down.
GTTGGGAGGCAAATATAATCTGGCCACCCGCAACATGGGAGCCGACATGGTGGCCAAAGTGGAGGTGGTGCGCAACTATCATGCCCGCAAGATGGACGAAGACAAGCCCAGTGATGCTGTGGCACTGAACATCAGACTGGCCAAGAAGGCGAAGTTCAAACCCTTCGGACAGGAAGAGGCGGGAGCTGGATGGATGCAGGAAGGAAAGGACGAATGGCTCGGCTTGCTGGGTTTGACCGGCATGATGTTCACCGACAAGTTCCAGACCATCTGTTCGGCCAAGGCTGGCAACTACAAGGATTACGGAGCGGGTGACATGACCTACCATTTCGGTGGAGGTGGTTTCTCCACCCATGCCACTTCGCTGTTCGGCGGTTTTGGTGGCGGCGGTGCGCCACAGGGCGAATCGGAATACAAGCGCAACGGCATGGGTACACTCAATGCCATACTGAAGATGGACAGCACCCGGACCATGCGCGTGAATGCCGACTATACCTATCGCCAAGCGACGAGTGACAGGAGCACCGGAAGCACCTATCTGTCAGAGAACGGAGAGTACGTCACCGTGAGTGAACAGACTTCTCCCTTGGCCACACAGCATTTACCCCGATTCTCCGTCAACTATCTGGAGAACGAGCGTCACCGCTACACGAACGAGACCTTTACCTTGAAAGCCAAGTTTGAGCGGGACGAAGGGGATATGATCTACAACAGCCACATGGCCACCCAACGCCGGCGGGCCACATCCATAGAGGCCGGCAACCGGCTCAACCTGTCGCGCAACACAGGCCGACACCGCTATTCGCTCAACTCGGACATCAACTTCCAGCGCACGCCCACCTTGCGCCTGTCGTTCGGCAATCGGGGGGAGAGCTACGGACAGACGGCACAATCCACTTCGCTCACCACACGCCACAGTACCTCGTTCGACATCCGTTTGGGCAAGAAGTTCACGCTGAATCTGCCCGTCAGCCTGCAAGCCGACTACCACTTTGTGGAGACGGTACGCACACCCGATGATGACCGTAACCGCTTGGACGGGTGGACACTCATCCCCTCGTTCAACCCGGGCTTCGAATGGCAGAGCAGCAATCGCCGCTTTTATGCAGGGATAGCTGTTCCCGTGTCGTTGCGCATGTTGGACTACGGCGAGACCGGGCTGACGAAACTCTACCTCAATCCGAACCTCAGCCTCAGCTATACCTTCTCGGCCAACAGCAAGTTGTCGGCATCGACGGGATTGAGCCACGGGACGGGTGATATGCTCGACCTGCTGACGGCCCCTATGCAGACCGACTACCGCACCACACGGGCGGCTTCGGGCATCATCGGCGAATCGCGCAACTGGAACTCGTCCATCGACTGGAAATGGCAGGTGCCGTTCAGCTATTTCACATTCGGCATCGGTGCCAACCACAGCGAGGGCAAGCGCAACACGCTACATTCGCAATCCATTGACGGAGTGGATGTCAGCACACAATCGCTCCTGCGCGACACCTACACACGGCGCACATCGTTCAACCTCTCCAGCACAAAGAGCATCCCTGCCCTCTTTGCCAAGTTCGGTATTCAGGGAAGCTACTCGTTCAGCGATAGTGAACAGGCGGTGGGGAGCGAAGTCATTGCCACCGACAACCGGAGCTACAGTTTGCAGGGAAACCTCTCCGTCACACCTCTCCAATGGCTGGAGTTGAGCTACCACATTAACTACGGATGGTCGCGCTCGGCGTATGGCGACACCCGCAACACCACCACTTCGCTCAGCCACAATGGTGGTGTGCATCTCTTCCCTGTTCCCCAACTCGACCTCTCGGCCAGTTACGACTATGTGCGCCGACAACTGACTTCCGACCGCTACAAGCACATGTCACTCTTCAATGCTTCGGCGCAGTACAAGTTCAAGCGGGCTGTCCTCCGATTGGAGTTGGACAACCTGTTCAACCAACGGTCGTATGCCTACACCCTCTTCGACGGCATCAACACCTACAGCTACGACTACAGCCTGTGTGGCCGCGCCGCATTGCTGAAACTGACATTCTCATTGTAAAACAATAAAAAAAAACTATGAAGAAAATGCTAACAATCCTCGCCCTCGCACTGACGGTGTCGGTGCAGGCACAGAACGACACTTTGGGCGTGTCGAAGTTTACCGCCATTTACCTCTACGAGTGTAATACAACCAATGCTGCAGGAGAGCCTGTGACCGACTCGATGCTGATAGCCGTACAGTCAGCAAATGGAGTCACCAAAAGTTTCCCCTATTATTCCTACAATAAGCAGACAAAGAAGAGTTACGACAACTATCACATTTATAAAGCTGCACAGATGCACATGGGCGATGTCTTTATAAATTATCCCACAGGTCGCATCACCGTACAGGAAGAACTCTATCCTAACCGCTACCAGACGGATGAGACTCTGAAATCCCCTAAATGGCACTTGGGCGAACAGCAAGATTCAATCTTCGGATATTTCTGCCATACGGCCGAGACCCGTTTTCGAGGAAAAGTGTGGCAAGCCCATTATACAGAAGAAGTTCCGACAAGCATCGGACCATGGAAATTAGGTGGACTGCCAGGCATGATTACCAAAGTACAAGATAAGGATGGCATACACACCTTCACCCTCTGTGGCTTGCTCAATGAAGAACAGCCCCTAATATTCACAGAATACGTCACTTGGATAGTACCAGAGAACGGGATGAATTTTGTGAAGCAACGAGTGGATTACCACAAGATGACAGCTGAGAAATTTCTGGAATACAAGAAGAGGACACTTGGTAATTCACGTTATGTGCAAGACCCCGCATATTACGCTCCAGACGCAATGGAAGCATTCGGATATAAAGAATATCGCAACAGTCGTATCTCCGACCAACAGATTACCAGCGTTGCAGGAGTTATAATCCTATCTGAAGCACATGCCTATCAACCATTAGAATTGAAATAATCATTATCTATGAAAAAGATTTTCTTATCATTAGCCCTCGCCCTCGCCCTGACGGTGTCAGTGCAGGCACAGACGAAAGACTCAATTGATACGGCACAGTTTGCCGTGGTGTATGACTACACCGTCAATACGCTGGATGACGAAGGGACTGCTGTATGCGACTCCATACAGGTGGTGGTGCAGGTTGGACAACGGGTAACGAAGTCCATGCCCATGAGCTGCTATCTGACAGAGGCAGAGAATACCAGGGAGATGCCGAAAGATGAATGGAAAAATCTCATCGCTACCGGACACAAGGAGGCTCTGACACACATGCCTACCGTGTGGACAAACTATCCCGAAGGGGAGACTACTGTGCGCGATGTGATTTTTCCCCATCAGTTTGAAGGATACGAATCGACTCCACAATGGAAATGGAATCTCACCACTGACACCCTCCGTATCAGCGGATACCTCTGCCAACGGGCCGAGGCCACGCACCGCGGTGTACGATGGACTGCGTGGTACACCGAGGAGGTCCCCTCGTCAGTCGGGCCGTGGCGCTTGCGTGGATTGCCGGGCCTTATCGTGAAGGCTACAGCCGATGCCCACACATTTATCCTCGCAGAACTACGTCGTGAAGCAACTGCCATCACCTATACCCCAAGCATCAAGATAGAACGCATGAAGTATAACAAGTTGGTGAAGTATCGCAACGAAGTTTTTGGCAGTAAGTTCTACCCGAAGTACCCTATGCACCACATCGCAGGGCTAAGCAGTGACTTTAACGACTTTCGTCCTTATATCGAACAATTGACCGTCGTTACAAATGATAACGGTGGTGGTTACATCCTCGCCAACAATCTCCCCATGCTGCAAAAGGCTCACGTCTATCAACCGTTGGAGAAGAAGTGAAGCAAGCATAAAGCATGTTAATCACATTTATAAATGTGGACAAATCATATAGGCGCCTGAAGCGTTACGGAGCCACGCATAAGCGCAATTCAAAATCGCTTAAGCGTTAGTTCAGTTCCGCTTAAGCGTGACTACATTTCCGCTTAAGCGATACTGAATTTCCGCTTAAGCGATAATTCGGGATGCTTCGGCGGGAAATTCTGAAATTATTCCATGGTGGATATATCGTTGATAATCTGTTGATTGAAACAAGGGAGGGCTGCTACCTTTCATTACCTAAGAATTTTATTTCTCAGGTAGGGAAAAAATATTTTTCAGACACACAAAAAACGTTGGAACATTTCAATAGCGGTGGTGTTATAAAATGAAAACGTATAAGCCCTTTTATATTATATGAACTACGGGATTAGTATTCTTTTTCGAGCCATACCCTTGGCCATGGCTCTTTTCTGTGTTGGATATGGAGCATTTGTCTTGTATGAGAGTGAAAACGATGCCCGATGGGTAGCAGGGCCAGTGTTATTGTCATTGGGGATGATATGTGTGGCTCTCTTCTCTACGGCCGCAACCATAATTCGCCAACTTATACACACCTATAACCGTACCGCTCGTTACGCCTTGCCGATATTGGGTTATGCGGCGGCTATCTTCACCTTTGCGGCAGGTTGGGGATATATGGCTGATGCGGCAACGGTAGAACATTTTGTGGCAGGGCATGTAGTGTGTGGTGTCAGTTTCATTGTGGTCTGTATCTCCACTACGGCTACGGCCTCTACACGTTTTACGTTCATTCCTGTCAATGCGTCGAAGACTGGCCATGTGCCGTCGCAGGGGTGCTTTACCCGCAAACAATCTGCTCTGCTTATCGGTGTTGGTTTGTTGATGGCGCTAATAGGGTGGGGGTGGACTTTCGTGTTGTTGAGCCGCGTAGAGGCTTATCCGCCTTGTTATATAGCGGGACATGTCCTTTTGGGGCTCTCCTGCATTTGCACCAGTTTGGTGGCGCTTATAACTACCATCGTGCGTCAGATAGGTAATGTCTATCGCGAGGGGATAGAGAGTAAACTATGGCCTTTGCTTGTATTGTTGATGGGAAGTATCAGTTTTCTGGATGGATTATACGTAGTTCTTACGGCCCCCATAGCCTCTCATGCCGTGATAGGATACATTTTGATGGGGTTAGGTATGGTGTGTTATAGCATTTCGAGTAAAGTTATTCTATTGGCCGTCACATGGCGAAGAACATTTGCTTTGGCAAACAGGATACCGCTTGTGCCTATTTTTACGGCCTTTTTCTGCTTGTTTCTTTCAGCTTTCCTCTTTGAAATATCAGAAACTCACGATGCTTATTTTGTGCCTGCTCGTGTACTTGCCGGCTTGGGTGCAATTTGCTTTACACTCTTCTCAATTGTAAGTATTTTGGAGAGTGGTACGACGAAATCCAGTGCTTGATTATTGCATTCAAGCATGATAATATCCATAAAAAGAACCGAAATATTTACCAATAATCTCGATTTGGTGTAGAATACGCCTGTTTGATAATTTCGATTTGGTGCGAATATGAAGCGAAAGATATACGATAGGTTGCTGGAATGGAAGCAAGTACCATAATTTCCTTTCAACCCCTTATGTGATACATACTGGTGACGTAAAGGAAGAAGAGGGAATATAGTTTTTACCGCTGTATATGACATCGTTGGTGTAGCACATATTATATGTCGAATATGATCCGAATCGCCCACCAACTGAAAAATAATATCACGTATGCAATCAATACTTTTCGACTATATAGAATTTTGTTCATGCGACAAAACACACCATTGATGTTATACCATTTTCCAATGACTGCTAAAATGGCATAAGGAACGGAAATCAAGAGAAAAGGATTTATGCGCAAGGCTTCCAATATCCGGCCAGTCAGAAAGGCATGTAGGAAGCGTTGGATTCCACATGAAGGGCAATATGTATTAGTGAGCAGCCACCACGGACATTTAGGAACCCATATTGAATCTTCGGGGATTACATAATAATAAATAATACCGATGGATAGTGCGACCATCGGTATTATTATGCGAATTGCTTTTATGGGCATATTATGACATTCCTCCTGCAACTGCAACAATTATCAGTAAGAGTATGTACAGTACAATACCAATACCAGCTGCTACAGCTCCCCATATAGAAAATTTCTTTGCGTCATTCGCTGCCTTTTGGGCTTCTTCGTAACGGCCTTGATGCCAAAGTTTTTCTACTGATGTTGATTTTACAATTGCTACAATTCCTAGAGGAAGGCAGCACATTACAGTACACAAAATAGCCCATACAAGATTTGTGTCGGGACATACGTTTTTTTGTTCGTCCATAATAATAGAGAATTAAAAATAAGTATTATATCCTATTATTCAATATTTTCATATATGGTTATACCTGAGATATTTTTAAGTTCGTTTAAAAATGAAACTTTATAACTGATTTCTTCTGTTTTAATGAAATTTCCTTGCAAATCAAAACAATCAACTCTGATACGGAAGTATTCTCCATCACGATATTGGGAGTCGTATCCTATTATCAGTTCGTTCCCAAATTCATCAATTCCTTTGGAATATATTCCGTGTTTAGATGAAATCACACAAAATCCCATATCGTCGTAGAGTTTCCCTTCATATTTAAGATACCCTCCTCTGTATTCTTCCCAGCCGAATCTTAGGAAGGAAACAAGTACGGACAATGCTACAGAAAATAAGCATGGTATAATTATACATCTACGGATGAAACCACGTTTAAAAAAACACAGAATTAATATACTGGTAAGAAGAAACAATGGAATACCTATAAATAGCGACAATCCAAAAGGGCTATAATCAAACATTGAGGCTATCAGCGGATATCCAATTTGGCTCATCAAAAAAGTAGTCAATGCTATGCCGCAACAAATCAATAAAATTATCACATTCATATTTTAATGATTTAAATGTTATAATGAACCAAGGAGTGCTAAGAAGAATCCTATAATTCCTGCTAAAACACCACCTCCAAGAGCTATCAAACACCACATCTTGGCTTGCTCTGATTTTTCTCTTGCACCAGTTTTGTCACCTTGATTCCAAAGCTTTTCTACTTTCGAAGCATGAACAATGGCTGGAATGCCTAAAGGCCAGCAACAAAGTATAGTTGAAAGAATTGCCCATACAAGGTAGGTGTCAGGACATTGCTCTCTTGTAGGATTTACAGGAGGGATGCTTTGTGAATTGCTACCTGGAGGTGGTGGAGGAATAGATGCAAAGAGATGCTTTAATTCGGACACTTCTGATGCTTTTTGCCAACTGCTCATTCCTTCGCACCATACGGAGGTGGATCCCGTTACCCCATTTTGTGTCAATAAATCACCTGTAATTGGGCCTGCTTGTTGACCATTCTTGTCAATGTAATAATATGTATTCATTGTTTTCGTTTTCTTGCTCACCAGTCCCCAATGCAGCATTTTGTTTCACGAAGAAGCGTGGAACTGTATGCCACGTCCTAATGTGAAGGTGCTAGGAAAACCTTAAGTAAACAGATGTGGTGATAACAGCCCCACGCATACGCATGGAGACCATTACATCATCTCTTGTTTACTTTGTGAATAAAGTTTCCTAGGCTTTTCACATACAAGATGAAGACATAACGCCTCTTTTTTCTAATGTCTTTGGACAGAGTTCTCTCAATCCGTTGCAAATATATTAATAAAATCAATAGGTTGGATAAAAAAGAGGGGAATTTTCCCTGAATTTTCTATTTCGCGCAAATTCGCGTCATAAAAAACGAGGTTTATTGTATTGTCTATCAGTACGAAAGGTGGCAAATTAGCGCAAATTCCTTGCGATATTTTCGTTCGTCTGGGCGGATGGACGGAAATTTGCGATTCTCGCGAGGGTAAAATGAAGAGGGTAGAGGAGAGTTTTATTCGAAATGGAACAGCAAGGGATGAAGGCTGTAATTTCATCTCTCCTAAAGTTCCGGTGAATTGTTCCTAAAGCTCCGTCCAACTTTAACTGTGCATCTATAGGATGCGCAGGAGAACTTCAACGGAAATTCTCCTAAATTTCATTGGAACTTTAGGATTGATACTTTGGATGCTTCTAACAACCCGTCGGAAGAAACGAAAGTATGCTAATCTCGCTCGATGAAAAATTCGAATCTTACGTATGGAATATTACGATTCTTTTGAAGTGTGCATCGATTAACCTAAAAATTATTGCAATCCACTCAAATCCACTTTATAGAATGCCGGAGCATCGTTGTTTCTTTCAATGAACATGGTCATGTAGATGGGGGCATATATGAATTGGTTCACGACCCGTAGATTATCATTGGTTAGAATGATGGCTTCGGGCAGGTCGTATTCTCCGCAATCCATGATGTTGGATAGGGCACGATGTACTTCATAGTCTTTGCCTGATTTCACCTCGATAGGAACAATTTTTCCATTCAGTTCGATGACAAAATCCAGTTCGCCACGTTTCTTGTTGTTATAATAATAAGGAGTTATTCCGTGTGCGGCAAATTCTTGCGCCACGGCATTTTCGTAGATGGATCCAAAGTTAATGTCTTTGTCTCCTTTGATGATGCGTAGTTGGATTCCTTCAGCGTATTGGGCGGCCAATAGTCCAATATCATTTTGGAAGAGTTTGAACAGGTTGCGTGAGCGTGCAAGCAATAAAGGGGTTTTAGGCTCTTCCACATTATAGACTGGAAGTGCTACTCCTGCATTGGTCAACCAAAGGAAACTGTTCTGAAAGCGTTCGAATTTAGCGTTTTCATTCAAGCGTTTGAGGATGAAACGTTTGTTCTTGGCATTCAATTCGGGTGGGATGAGGTTGAAAATCTCCTCAATATAGAGTTTGTTATTCGGGTCATATTGCGCAATATCGCGCCTGTATAGGCGTATGATGTCTTGCTGTATGGCCATGACCTCTTGCAGATTGTTTGTTTCGAGGTATTTGCTGACTACTGCAGGCATGCCTCCTACGACGAGATAGAGTCGGAAGAGTTCCATCATCTTAGTGTGAATCAATTGGTCAACCGGGATGCGCTGCTCCCATGCCTGACGCAGGGTAGAGATTATGTTTTCGTTGATACCTATGCAGGAAATGAATTCTTCAAAATCAATTGGGTACATATCCTTGATGCCCATATAGCCGACAGGCTCAGAACGTAAATCCTTCAGTTCCACACCCAATAGTGAACCGCTGAGAATATATCTGTATGAGCCTTCATCTACCAGAAATTTGATGGCGGTTACTATTTCAGGACATTTTTGTACTTCGTCAAAAAATATTAGAGTTTCGCCTTTGATGAGTGGGATGGTTGTCAGGGCAGAAAGCCGCAATAAAATGTCGCTACTGTTTTTAGCTCCTTTGAATATTTCAACAGCTTCGGGGGTTTCAACAAAGTTTATTTCGACAAAAGTCTTGAAAGACCTTCCAAATTCGCGGATTGAGAAGGTTTTTCCTATTTGGCGTGCCCCTGTGATGAGTAACGCATTGCGATTATTCTTATAATAATCTGATATAAAACGATTTATTTTTCTTTTAATCATGGTTGTGCCGCTTTCCCAAGGCAAAAGTATATATTTTTTGCCGCTTTTCCAAGGAAATTATACATTATTTTGCCGCTTTTCCAAGAATCTGCTATTCTTTCAGAGCTTCCAAAAGAACTTTGGTTTTGGCTGGTCCGATGATGGCGGAGAGTTCCTCTTCCGAGGCTTCGCGGATGCGCTTCACGCTCTTGAAGTGGCGGAGTAGGGTGGACTTGGTTTTTTCACCAATGCCTTTGATGGTGTCGAGGGCGGAGGCTGTCTGTCGCTTGCTGCGCTTGTCGCGATGGAAGGTGATGGCGAAGCGGTGCACTTCGTCCTGTATCTGCTCAAGAAGGTGGAAGAGGGGAGTGTTTTGCTTCAAGCCGATGGTCAGTGGAGGGAAGCCAAAGAGCAATTCACGGGTGCGGTGACGGTCGTCTTTAGCCAGTCCGGCGATGGGGATGTGGAGGTGGAGTTCGTCTTCTACCACTTGTCTCACTACCTCCATTTGTCCCTTTCCTCCGTCGGTGATGATAAGGTCGGGTAGGGGAGTCCCTTCCTCGATAGCGCGGCTGTAGCGTCGGCGCACTACCTCCTGCATCGAAGCGTAGTCATCGGGTCCTTCGACCGTCTTGATGTTGTATTTCCGATAGTCCTGCTTGCTGGGTTTGGCCTTTTTGAATACCACACAAGCAGCTACGGCATCGCTTCCCGAGATGTTGGAGTTGTCGAAACATTCTATTTGATAGGGCATCTTTTCCATGCCTAAGGTTGCTTGTATCTCCTTCATCAGGCGTACGCTCTTTTGTTCGGGGTTCAGCTTCTCGGCCTGTTTCATGCGGTCGGCACGGTATTGTTTTACATTCAATAGCGAGAGGTCGAGCAGCTTCTTTTTTTCGCCTCGTTGGGGAATAGTAAATGTCACGTTGGCCAATTCCAAATCCAATTCAAAGGGTACGATAATCTCCCTCGAACAGCTTTTGTACCGCTCTCTCATTTCCACGATACCCAGTTGTAGCAGTTCCTCGGGTGTCTCCTCCATACGTTTCTTGTATTCGAAGGTGAAGGCCTGGTTGATGCATCCGTTGGTGATGTGCAGGTAGTTGATAAAAACGTCGTTTTCATCGGTCTCGATAGAGAAAACGTCGATATTATGCAGAACGCTGCTTACCACTTCGCTCTTAGCTTGGTAGTTCTCCAACAAGAGGTACTTCTCTTTGATGGCTTGTGCCTCTTCAAAGCGCATTTCAGACGCTAATCGTTGCATCTCTTCCATCATTTGCCGGGTCAGTTCATGGGTGTTTCCTGAAAGGATTTGCTTGATTTCGCGGATACTTTTCATGTATTCATCGTGCGATTGCTGGCCGATGCAGGGAGCCTGGCAATTCTTGATATGGTACTCCAGGCAGACTTTGAATTTGCCGTTGCGGATGTTCTCGGGAGTCAATGCCAGGTTGCAACGGCGTACTTTATAGAGTTTCTTTATCAGATCGAGCAACGCATACATGGTGGGTACGTGGCTGTATGGGCCGTAGTAGGTAGAGCCGTTGCGCACAATGCGTCGGGTAGAGAATATGCGGGGGAAATACTCGTTGCTTACACAGATGCTGGGATAGGTCTTGTCATCCTTCAACAATACGTTGTAGCGCGGACGATACTTCTTGATGAGGTTGTTTTCCAGTAGCAGAGCATCCTCTTCGGTCTTTACCACCACGTAGCGTATGTCGGCAATCTTACTGACCAGGACGCGTGTCTTGCCCGGCCCATGTTCTTTTGAAAAATAGGAATAGACACGTCTTTTCAAGTTCTTGGCCTTGCCTACATAAATAATTGTACCCGTATTGTCCAGATACTGGTAGCATCCGGGTGTTTCGGGCAGGTTCATTACAATGCCGCGCAGGTAATCGTTGGTATGTAGGTCTTGTTCTACCATATATGATTCTGTTGCTTGGAGTGGCAAAAGTACAAAAAAATGTATCCCCAAAGAAATTCTGATTGATTTCTTTGGGGATGCTTGTCACAATATTATCCTAAAATACCTTTTTTAGCGGCGTATAAAGCCTCTTTCGAGGTCTTGTGAGATGTTTATCATAAAGTCACCCATACGCTCGTATTCGTTAAGTATATCCATGTAATAGACGCTTGTCTGATAATTCTTGCCGCCGTTGTCAATCTCTTCGATGACGGTATCGCGGAAATTGTTCCTGAGGGTGTTCAGACGGTCTTCGGCATTATAAGCATTGGTGATGTCTGTCAATTCACCTTTATGTGCGGCTGTCAAGTTGGCAATCATCGCATCATAGGCTGCATTTACGGCATCAGCCATGATATTCAGATTCTTGATGGCATCTGCATCAAACTCCTTTTTATGGATGTTCTTTCTCGACAACATGCGGCTGATGTTTTCGCCTGAATCGCCCAATGATTCCAATTCGCCTACAATCTTGTACATAGCTTTGATTTTGACAGAAGTGCTTTCGCTGATTTCTTCTGCTGAGACTCCATTAAGGAAGGTGGCGATCTCGTACTCGATGCGGTCGGAAATCTCCTCGTATTTCACCAATTTTTCTCTCAACTCTTCAAACTTTTCCGTGTCGGCTTCGTTGATGGCAGCTTGTGCATACGATGCTCCGTTCTTGGAGATTTGGGCAAAATGGATGATTTCGTCAAACGCCTGCTCTACGGCCAATTCGGGAGTGGCAAGCGGACCGGCAGAGATGTATTTGAGGCGGAATACCTCCTTCTCTTGATTCTCGGGAGTGCGGATAATCCAGCTTACGGCCTTTGCAATCAAACCGGTAAACCATACCAATATCAGTGTATTGGTCAGATTGAACAGGGTGTGGAGCATGGAGAGTCCATACAAGGCTGCAGTGCCTTCGGGTGCAGTTGGTTCCGATACGGAAAATCCTTCAGTAGCAGGATTGGGTAATCCGAAAAGAGTTTCAGTAATGAGACCTACTAAATTTAAAAAGGGTTTGTACAGAATCAATGCCCAAAGTACACCGAAGACATTGAAGATGGTGTGCGACATCGCGGCACGCTTGGCTTGCGTGTTTCCTACGGAAGCAGCGATGTTGGCCGTAATGGTAGTTCCGATATTCTCGCCAAGTACCATGGCGCAAGCCATACCGAATGGAATCCATCCCATGCTCAGCATGATGAGTGTAATTGCCATGGTGGCCGATGAGGACTGAAGGACAAGTGTCAGTATTGTTCCGAAAGCGAGGAACAGTAGAACAGACCCGAATCCATAGCTTGACCATGTTTTGACAAATTCAAGCACTTCGGGAGTCTCTCTGAGGTCGGGAACTGACTCCTTCATGAACGAAAGGCCGAGGAACAGCAGACAGAAGCCGACAATCAGTTCACCAATATTTTTACGTTGGTCTTTTTTAGAGTTTGAAAAGAGGAAACCAAACAGCATCAGTGGTATGGCAAGAATCGAAATGTCGGCCTTAAACCCTAACCAAGCAACCATCCAGGCAGTCACTGTAGTACCGATGTTGGCACCCATGATGACACCAATTGCTTGCGTCAATGTGAGAAGTCCTGCATTGACAAAGCTGACAACCATCACGGTAGTAGCTGAGGATGATTGGATAATTGATGTAATACCCACTCCTGTCAACACTCCCTTCAAAGGGTTGGATGTCATTGCAGACAAGAATCCTCTCAATCTCTCTCCGGCAGCTTTCTGAAGCCCTGAACTCATCAAGTTCATACCGTATAGGAACATTCCTAATGCTCCTAATAGTGTAAACACTTGTAATATACCCATAAAGTTTTAAATTTTACGGCTGCAAAATTACTGCAAGATTGTTACAAAAATGTTACAAAGCAGTGATACTTCGATTAAAGATGCTACATTTCACCCCATTTTTCCTGTCAGATATGCCTTTGTGCGTTCGTCTATCGGATTGGTGAACATCGCGTCAGTATCACCATATTCAACCAATTCTCCCAAGTACATAAACATGGATTTGGATGAGATTCGCATGGCTTGCCCCATGTTGTGGGTGACGATGAGGATGGTCACTTCCTTTTGTAGTTCCTGCATCAGTTCCTCTATGTGCGCGGTAGCGATGGGGTCGAGCGCAGAGGTGGGTTCGTCCATCAAGAGCACATCGGGCTTCATGGCCAGAGCACGGGCAATACATAGTCGCTGTTGCTGACCGCCCGAAAGGAAGGTGCCCTTCTTGTTCAGTACATCCTTCACCTCGTCCCACAAGGCAACGCTACGCAAACAACGCTCTACGGTCGCATCTTTTTCGGTCTTTGAAAGCTTTATACCGTTCAGTGCAAAGCCTGAGAGCACATTGTCGTAGATGCTCATTGTAGGGAAGGGGGCAGGACGTTGGAAAACCATACCTACGCGACGTCGCACGTCGATAGGTTCCATGGAAAGAATATTTTCGCCATTGAGCAGAATTTCTCCATCCACACGGATATTTGGGTAGAGGTTGTGCATGAGGTTTACGGCACGCAACAGCGTACTTTTTCCGCATCCTGAGGGTCCCATGATAGCGGTGATGGTATTTCGTTCAATGGCTGCCGATACATACTTTACCGCCATTGTCTGCTTGGTATAGGATACGCAAGTCTTCTTAAATTCCAATATAGGTTTTACTGATTCCATTTTTTTGCAAGATATTTAGATAATAAGTTCAGTGTGAGTACGAATAACAAGAGGAAGAGTGAGGCTCCCCAAATCAACGTCTGTAGATTGGGGTCGTTGAAGAACTCCCAAATGAGTAGTGGTACTGCAGAAATTGGCTTGTCAACCGCAAAGCGGATAAATGAACAACCAAGTGCGGTAAACATCAGCGGTGCAGTCTCGCCAATCACGCGTGAGATAGCAAGCAGAACACCAGTAAAGATGCCCCCGAATGCGGCTGGGAGTTGCACTTTCATCATTACTCGTGCCTTGTTGCCACCAAGTGCTAATCCGGCCTCTTTCAGCGAAGCAGGAAGAATTCTCAGGGTCTCTTCGGTTGAACGAATGATAAGCGGAAGCATCATGATACAGAGTGCCACACTACCTGCAATGGCAGAATAACCCTTCATCGGGACTACCACCCAAATGTAGGTGATGATTCCGATAATCACGGAGGGAGTACCTTGCAGAAGATCGGTCAGATAACTTACAAATTGTGCGAAACGATTTTTGCTGTTCTCGGCCAAGAAAGCTCCGCACAGGATGCCTGACGGTACGGCTACCACTACTGCCATACCCAACATAAGCATTGTGCCGATGATACCGTTGGCAATGCCTCCAGGAATGGCTTCTCCAGCCTCGATAGCCTTCATGGCTTTGTATGCAGTTGGAGTAGGTTCTGTAAAGAACGACCATGATAATTGGTCGTATCCACGTATAAAGACCTCTCCCAAAATGGCAAGTAGAGGTACAGCTGTAAGTGCTGCAAACAGACAGATGCCCCAAAGCATTAATTTGTCTTTTGCCAAACGATGTTTGATTTCTAAATTTGTCATAATCAAGCTATTCTTGCACGTTTAATCATTATTTTGCCAATCAAGTTGATAATGGCTGTAATCAAGAAAAGAATCAATCCTATCGCAATGAGGGATGAAAGGCGCAAATCATCGGCCTCTCCGAACTGATTGGCGATAATTGAAGCCATGGAGTTGCCGGTGGAGGTTAATGAATCAGGAATGTTGTTCGTGTTGCCAATCAACATGGTTACCGTCATGGTTTCACCCAACGCACGGCCGATGGCCAAAACGTACGAGGAGAAGATACCTGATCCGGCTACGGGAAATACCACCTTACGAACAACTTCGGCACGTGTGGCTCCCAAACTATAGGCTCCTTCCTTCAAGTCGTTGGGTACCATTTTGATGAATTCGGTACTGAGCGATGCGGCATAAGGCACAATCATGATGGCAAGCACCAATGAAGCGGTCAGTACGCCTGAGCCTTGCGGAGAGATATTCAATGCCATGACGATGGGACGTAAGGTGTAGAATCCCCATAAACCGTAGATAATGGAGGGAATACCTGCCAGTAAATCGGTGACGGTGCTCAGCACGGCTGCAATCTTTGATCCTTTGAAATATTCGCCTACAAACAATGCTACGGGCAATGAGAAGGGAATGCAAAAGAGTAGAGCCAGCAGGGTGGTCATCAGTGTACCCGTGATGAAGGGAAGGGCACCGTAATGCTCTGCCCCCTCAGTGTAACTCCACTCTGAAGAAGCCAGAAACTTGAAGAAACCGAAATGTTCAAAAGCGTCATACGCATCGGTGACGAGGGCATAAACTATGCCCCCGCACAAGATTGGCATGATACATGCTGCTATGAACAACGTTATCCTATATAGTTTATCGTTCATAGAGGGTCTGTTTATGGAAGAACGGCTACTCCTTCATACGTCACTTTCTTCAGATTCTGCTTGCTCAATTCCTTGGCCTTGGCAGGGAGCGGGGCGTAGTGTACCTCGGAAGTGATGGCTTGTGCCTCGTCGCTGAGGATGTAGTGCAAAAGGTCGAGTGTTGCCTGTGCCTGTTCTTTGCTCCTATCTGAATAGCATTGCTCTTTGTAGATGATTATCCAAGTGAAGGTAGAGATTGGATAAGCTCCTGCTGCATCTGAATTGGTAATTGAGCAACGGGTATCAGTCGGTATCTCGCCCGAGGCTGCTGCCGAAATGCTCATTGCTGTAGGTTCTACCAGCTCACCACGCTGGTTGGCAATGCGAGCATATGGAATCTTTTGGGCGAAGGCGTACTCCGAACCAACATAGCCAATCGTGTTCTTCGTCTGCTTGATTACGCCTGCTACACCAGGATTACCCTTGGCTGCCTGTCCCGTAGGGAAGTTGACAGACTTGCCTGTACCGAACTTCTCCTTCCACATCGGACTCACCTTGCTAAGATAATCAGTGAAGACGAAGGTCGTTCCCGAACCATCAGATCGGAATACGGGAATGATGGATTCAGCCGGTAATGCAACATTAGGATTAAGTGCTGCCAGACGTTCATCGTTCCACATTTTTATTTCACCAGCAAAGATGTCGGCAATCACATCCCCTGATAGGTTCAGTTTCTCCACTCCATCAAGGTTATAGGCCAATACCACTGCTCCCATACACGTAGGAATATGGATGACAGGAACTTTTAAATCTGCCATTTCCTTGTCCGAGAGGAACGCATCACTACCTGCAAAATCCACGATCTTGTCGCGCAAGTTACGTACACCACCGCCTGAGCCAATGCCACCGTAAGCCACGAAATCACCGTTCACCTGGCCAAATTGTTCGAACACTACGTTGTAGAAGGGGAGGGGGAAAGTGGCACCTGCACCCGAAAGTTCCTGCGGTTCACGAGCTCCCTTATTAGTAGGATTTCCACCACATGATACCATTGTAATGGCAACTGCCAATGTCGCAATTGACAAAATAATCTTTTTCATAAACTCAACTTATTAAATACCTATTCATATAAAACATTAAATACCGAAATAGCAACTTACGTAGGCCGAATATGTGTTGTCTGCTCCGTCGGCTTTCGGCATACTCATTCTGAAGTTAGGAGCAATCTTTACGTAGTCGCCTAACTTGAATTGGGCACCCACGATAGCAGCAGACTCGTCCTTTGCCTTGTTCCAATCGTTCTTTGAATTCAAGTCGTCAAAGCGGGCATAAAGGGATGTTTCCTTGGAAAGATTCATAGAGGCAAACACGGAATAACCACTTTGGTCAGCATCTTTCTTGTTCGAGGCATTCTGCATCAGATTATATTCGGCTCCTACGCTGAATCCATCACCCTTGTAACCCACGAAGGCCGCCATGTTTGTTACATCTTCCTTCCCGTCTTCTGAGGCTTCGTTCACTCCTCCGTAGAGGCGTATCTGCAAGCCATTGACGGGTGTCAACGTTACACCCAACCCGTAGTTCAAACCGTCGTTCTTCTGAATCTTTTTGTAGCCTTCGCCATTCACGATGATAGCATCAGCCGAAATCCAATCGGCAAACTTGTAAGCGGCAGATAGTCCCAAGTCGGCGCTACTACCAAACTTGTATTGGTCCTGAAAGGATTTCATTACGTAGCGGTATCCCCAAAATTTCTCCTGAAAATTGAACTGTGTGGTTGAAATTAAACCACCATTCAAGGTGAAATTTCCATTTTTCCACGATACCATGGCATTCTTTATATAAGCCATGCGGTGGTAGTCGCTCACGTCGGAAGACTTTCCGATATCCATCACACCTTTCACCGTCAGTCCATCGCCAAGTTTGTATTCGTATCCCACATAGCTTCGCTCCAACTCAAATCCACGATTGTCATTTTCCGCTCCAAATCCTGTGTGGAAGTTTCCGAATACTTGCACAATGGCTTTACCTTTAGGTTCCTCTCTCTTGGCATCCTGCGCCTGTGCAGCCATGCCTGTGCAGGCTAAAATGCCTGCTAAAATTACTTTTGTTGTTTTCATTGTCATTACTATGTTTTAAATTTGACGCTGCAAAAGTACGGGGCTTATATTACAGATTCGTTTCAAAATAATTATGCTTTGGTTAAATGCAATTTTCGAGCAAAATATTACAATTTCATTAAATCTTTTCTGTAGTAGTGTCCAACTTTGTTTTTATTTATATTTTTGCATCGCATTTTTATGATAAGGTATATGGCAACAGAACGTATATTGATTGTAGATGATGAGGAAACTCTGTGTGAGGTTTTGAAACTCAATCTTGAAAACGAGGGTTATGATGTGGATATAGCCTTCAGTGCAGAACAGGCATTGACTTATGATTTAAGGGGGTATTCACTCATTTTGCTTGATATTATGATGGGGGAAATCAGTGGAATCAAGATGGCAAAGATGCTGAAAGCTGATGTCGAGACTGCTGATATTCCTATTATCTTCTGTACGGCGCGCGATTCTGAGGATGATATGGTGATGGGGTTGAACCTGGGTGCTGATGACTATATTATGAAACCTTATACTGTACGTAATGTGGTTGCCCGTGTGAAAAGTGTATTACGCCGTACGAGTGGTCATAAACAAACGGTATCCACAGATCGGATAAATATATTGCAGGTGGATGGTTTACAACTTGATTTGGAATTCAAGCGTTGTATCGTGGATGGGGTAGAGGTGAAGCTTACGCGTAAAGAGTTTGAGCTGTTGGCATATCTGATAAGACATCGCGGTAAAATATGTTCTCGTGAACAGATCCTTAGCCGTGTGTGGAGTGATGAAGTGGTGGTGCTCGACCGTACGATTGATGTCAACATCACTCGCTTGCGTTCAAAGATTGGAGAATATGGCTCTTATATAGTAACACGCTCAGGTTTTGGATATGGCTTCCGTGATTAAACTTTCTTATCATAGAAGGCTGCTACTCATGCTGTTAGCCTTTTCTTGGACTATTGTGTTGTGCTTTATTGGATTTCAGTATCTTAGAGAAAAGCAATATAAGTCTGATTTTCTGAATGCTCAGCTTCAATTATATAATCGCCATTTATTGGATGCGATTGAAGTGGGGGTACCTTATGAGGATTACATTGATTCTCATGAAAAACCATTTGATAGCCTTCGCGTGTCGATTATAACATTCACTGGTACAGTTGTTTATGATAATACTTTGCATCTAGACTCCCTCGGTAATCATCGTATGCGTCCGGAGGTGGATGCTGCATTAAAAAAAGGTGAAGGACATCATATCGCAAGACTTTCTGAGAGTGATGGCCGCGAATATTTTTATTCTGCAACTAAGGGTGAACATGTCGTTGTCCGTACTGCTATACCATATTCTGCTTCGTTGCGTGAATTACTTCAGGCTGATTGGGCCTTTTTGCACGTAATGGTTTCCATTAGTATTATCATGAGTGTGTGGGTCTATTTTGCCACTCGTAGGTTGGGAAAGAATATAGAAAGGTTGAATCGTTTTGCAGCTAAAGCTGAGGCCGGAGAACCTTTTGATGAGGCTGAGTCTTTCCCGAATGATGAATTAGGTTCTATCTCCAATCACATTGTGCAATTGTACGCCCAATGGCAACAGACTATTAAGGATAGAGACCTCGCACACGAAGCTGCTATGCGTGAAGAACAGGAGAAAATACGTATCAAAAGGCAGCTTACGAACAACATCAATCATGAGCTCAAAACTCCCGTGGCATCTATTCAGGTGTGCCTTGAAACTCTCCTTTCGGGGATAAGTTTAAGTGAAGAGAAACGTCAGGAACTGATAGAGCGTTGCTATGCAAATAATGAACGTTTACGCCGTCTTCTTGGCGATGTTTCCTTGATTACCCGTATGGAGGATGGAAGTCAGTTGATAGAACGCGAAAAGGTGGTTCTGAACCATATTATTGATGAGATTGGGGAAGAATTGCAAATCCTGCCTGAAGAGGAACGTTTTACCCTTCATGTCGAGTTTGAGGAGCAGGTAGTGATTGATGGAAATCTTTCGTTGATTGCTTCTATTTTCCGTAATTTGACAGAGAATGCAATCGCTTATTCTGGAGGTGCAAATATCTATATATCCTTGCTTGAAAGCAACGATGAATGGTGCCGTATCCGTTTTGAAGATGATGGAAACGGTGTCGAAGAGAAACAATTGACTCGCTTATTCGAACGCTTCTATAGAGTAGATAAAGGCCGCTCCCGCAGAATGGGCGGAACCGGCCTTGGTCTTGCTATTGTCAAACACGCTGTGCAGTTTCACGGAGGTGTCATCACTGCTTCTAATCGTCCAAACGGAGGCTTGCGCTTTGAATTCTCCTTATGCAAACAGTTTCTGAAATAGGTGGAGAAAGAGTAGGATGGCGTAGTTTGTTACTCTTTCTCTTCCAATTCCAGTAAAGATGTTATTTCTACGTTATCACCAAAAGGTGTTCGTCCGTTCAAGTTTGTCAACTCAATGATGAAGTTGATATGTATCTTCTTTGGATTGAATTTCTGCACGAGATTGTAAGCGGCTTTCACGGTACCACCGGTAGCCAATAGATCGTCGTGGATAAGTACGACGTCGTCTTCTGTGATAGCATCCTTGTGGATTTCGATGGTGTCTGTTCCATATTCTTTGGCAAAGGATTCTTGAATGGTCTCAGCTGGAAGTTTCCCCGGTTTGCGTGCCAATACAAAACCGGCATTCAGACGCGATGCCAACAGTGATCCCATGATGAAACCGCGTGACTCTACTCCTACGACTTTGGTGATTCCTTTGTCCTTATACATCTCGTATAAAGTGTTTTCTAATTCATGCAAGCAATCTGCATTCTTGAACAGCGTGGTCACATCGAAGAATAATATCCCAGGAATGGGGAAATCTGGTACTGTACGTAAGTTTTCAAGCAATAGTTCTTTGTTCATACCCAGTGTTTTATATGTTTTAATTAATTCATTTGTTTCACGTGGAACATAAGTGTTCTCTATCGCCCCATGAGTACTAATAGTACGTTGACGTCACTCGGAGAAACTCCTGGTATGCGGCTTGCTTGTGCCAAAGTCTCGGGGTCAATCTTGGCGAGCTTTTGTCGTGCTTCCGTAGAAAGTGATTGTAGGGTTGAGTAGTCAAAACGTCCCTTGATGCGGATGTTCTCCAATCGTTGCATCTTGTCGGCAATCAGACGTTCGCGTTCAATGTATCCACGATACTTGATTTTGATTTCTGCAGCTTCCAATGTTTCCTCCTTGCGTCCGTCTATCCCATCCAATAATTGTGCAAATGCATGGATGTGTGGTGTAATGTTTTTGATGTTTATTTCTGGGCGGTCGAGCAAGTCGATCAGTTTGCATCCGCCACGGAGTGGGGTGGTACCAAGGCTTTCTAATGCTTCGTTTATGTATGCGGCTTTGATGGAGAATTTCTGTGCAAAATCAATGATTTTATCAATGTCTGCACGTTTCTTTGCCAATAAATCGTAGCGGTTTCGTTTGGCAAGTCCTAAATTGTATGCACGTTCGGTCAAACGCATATCGGCATCGTCTTGGCGTAGAAGGATACGATATTCCGCACGCGAAGTAAACATGCGGTAGGGTTCATCCACTCCTTTTGTTACCAAATCATCGATAAGTACTCCGATGTAGGCTTCGTCGCGTTTTAATGTGAAAGGTTCTCCACCGTGGCAATTGATGTGGGCATTGATACCTGCAATGATTCCTTGTCCGCCAGCCTCTTCGTATCCTGTAGTGCCATTTACTTGTCCGGCTAAGAAGAAGTTTTTGATAATCTTTGATTCCAACGTATGCTTTAGTTGTGTGGGGTCAAAATAATCGTATTCGATGGCATATCCCGGACGATAGATTACCAAATCGCGGAAGGCGGGTACCTTTTTCAATGCTGCAAGCTGAATATCCATCGGTAATGAAGATGAGAAACCATTCAAATAAAGCTCCTGTGTTGTTTCCCCCTCCGGTTCAAGGAATAATTGATGTTGCTCTTTATCGGGGAAAGTGACGATTTTTGTCTCAATACTGGGGCAATATCTGGGACCTATACTTTGAATCTGTCCGTTGAAAAGAGGAGACTCTGGAAGTCCGTTGCGCAAGATTTCGTGTACTTCGGGGTTGGTAAAGCATGTCCAGCAACAGAGTTGTTTCAGTTTGCGCGGTTCGCTCATGTATGAGAAACTGTGGAAGTCTGATTCTCCCTCCTGAGTTTCCATATCCTCATAATGCACACTTCGTCCGTCGATACGTACAGGAGTTCCTGTTTTCATGCGTCCTGTGGTGATTCCGTGGCGTGTGATGGATTCTGTCAGCTGGTAGGCCGCAGGTTCTGCCATACGTCCACCGGGCAATTGTGTGCGGCCGACATGAAGTAGACCATTGAGGAATGTACCTGCCGTCAGGACAACACATTTGGCATGGAATGTTACTCCCCATACGGTCTTGACACCTACAACTTCGCCCTTTTCAACGAGTAATTCGTTGACCGTGTCTTGCCAAATATTCAAGTTAGGTGTATTTTCCAACACTTCGCGCCAGGCCCAAATGAACTTCTCGCGGTCGCATTGTGCACGCGGACTCCACATGGCGGGACCTTTCGAACGGTTCAGCATACGGAACTGGATGGCTGTCTTGTCCGTTACTAATCCCATGTATCCGCCCAAAGCGTCAATTTCGCGTACAATTTGTCCCTTGGCAATGCCTCCCACGGCAGGGTTGCAACTCATCTGGCCAATCTTGTTCATGTCCATGGTGATAAGGCAAGTTCTTGATCCAAGGTTGGCCGCCGCAGCTGCTGCCTCGCATCCGGCATGTCCGGCACCAATTACAATGACATCGTAGGTAAATTCCATATCTCTTTCTTTCTATGTATTTTTATTCTCAATTATGTGGCAAAGTTAGGGATAAAAGTTGAATGTCGCAATCAGTTGTGCATTTTTTGTGCTTTCAGCCCTTTACTCTCCTCTTTTTGATTTTTTAGAGTGAATAATCGTGCATGACATTTTGTCGTTTGTTTTATTTGTTTTGCTTTCTATTAGTTTGGA
Organism: Phocaeicola sp.; assembly: GCA_045647865.1. Classification (GTDB taxonomy): domain Bacteria; phylum Bacteroidota; class Bacteroidia; order Bacteroidales; family Bacteroidaceae; genus Phocaeicola_A. The sequence continues at coordinate 27,009 of JAZRMW010000061.1, read as the reverse complement.
AAATCTTTTGATATGCTATATTTTCAAGTTGATTGTATTCGTTTTGGGGTGATATATCTTTCTTTTTGTAAACTTGTATAGTCTAAAATTTTGCGTTATTTAGGATGAATCGGATCTCTGCCCGTAAATACGCGCAGGATTTTGGAATTCAAATCCTCTTGATCATTGTTTGCTCAAACATTTCTTGTATATGGGGATTTCGTTTTTTTTTTGAGGGAACTTCCATTTCTCTGTTAAATTGTTCCTTTGTTTTGCCATTACTTTTTGTAAAATATAAATATATGTGTATATTTGTGCCGTGTAAAATTTGCTGACTAACTAAACAAAATGATTATGAAACTGATTAAAACATTTGTTGGATGCCTGTGCATGATAGCTATGGTATCGTGTGGAGAAGGTAATCCAAACGTAAAAGTGAATGCAACTATGGACGAAGGAAAAAATGCAGTGATTGAAACCATCATGGCTCGTCGTAGCATCCGTAAGTATAAGAACGAAACGGTGAGCCGCGAATTGCTTGACCAGATTATGGAATGTGGAATCAATGCTCCCAACGGACAGAACAAACAATCGTGGGAAGTACGTGTAGTGGACAAACCTGAAGTGATGGAAGATATCAAGAGTACACTCAATGCTGCCTATCCTACTATGAACGATGCGGCAGGTTGTTTCCGTGGTGCACCAGTTATGGTATTCCTTGCTCGTGCCAAATCTTACGATTTTTCTGCCTATGACTGCGGCTTGATGGCTGAGAATATAATGCTCTCCGCCTGGTCACTCGGTGTAGGTTCCATCTGTTTGGGCAGTCCCGTGCGCATGATTAACAACAATCCGGCTTGTGCTCCCATCCTTGAACGTTTGGGTTTCAGCGAAGGCTATGAATTTTGTCTTTGTGTGGGTCTCGGATATGCTGATGAAGCTCCGGCAGCTAAACCTCGCGACAAGGCGAAGGTGAAATATGTGGAATAATTCATATAGTAGGTACATAAGATTAAACTCTGTCACCTACGATTAAAATTGTGTGATAAATTGAAGGAGGTGTGTCAAAATGCCTTCATCTCATTTTTTTAGGCGCGGATTGCGCGGATAACGCGGATAAATTATAACCTATCGGGTATAATAATCCAGAAAAATCCGCGTCATCCGCGCAATCTGCGTCTAAAAAGTTAATTATGACACACTCTCTTTTTTCTTTGGTGGACAGGGAAGTTACGGTGCATTTTCCTGTCATTTTGATTTCTATTTGAATGTTTTTCTATCTACCTTATATATTTAACCTATCTGCCTGACAATAGAAATCTTGTGGTAAAAACTAAAAAAGTTTGTATTTTCAACTTTACTTTTTACTTTTGCTACGCTTATATCAATGAAAGCGCATCGCAAAAATGGACCATATCAGGCAATCGCGTAAGGAATAATCAAGTAGAAAATGACGCAAGCAGAGTTTGAAAAAATAGCACCAGGACTGAGAAAGGTCATGATGTCCGTAGGACGCAGCTTCTTCGGCAACGAGTCGGATGCAGACGACGTGGCTCAAGAAGGGTTGGTGGCTCTGTGGAAATACCGCGACCGCCTGGATGCTGGTTCAACTCATGAAGGACTTGCCATCCGAATTGCCAAACATTGTTGCATGGACATGGTGAGAAAGCGGAAAGATACCGTCGAACTAAATGGTGAAATCTTGATGAAAGAGATGCTTGTTGCACAATCTCCACAAGAAATTTTAGAAACTGAAGAACTGAAATTTGCTGTTGAAGATGCAGTCAATCGGTTGAATCCCAGCGAACGCCGCCTCTATGAACTTCGGCAGGTTGAAGGTCGGGAATTGGATGAAATAGTTGACGAGACGAAGATTCCCAAACCATCGGTAAAGAGCATCATCTCGGCTGCGCGAAGAAAAATATATGAAGAATTAAAGAAGAGTTTAAGATCATGACGTACAAGGAAACTGAAATACTGATAACCAAGTTCCTCAATGGCGAGACGACCTTGGAGGAAGAAAAGTTGTTGGCGTTGGAAGTGACGCGTGATGACGCTCCCGAGGAGTGGAAACTCATAGCCGCCATGATGGGCGAACTGGCTACAGATGAGGCTCTGTTCGACCACATCATGGCAGAGCGTGCAGCGCAAAGAATATACACCCGCAAGCCATCGCTGCGCCATCTGTGGTGGGGAGCAGCGGCCGCCTGTCTGTTGCTGCTGGTGGGTTTTGGCTTCTCATGGATATACCGTAGCGGTCGGGTAGGGGAGACTCCGCTGACGGCCGAGGTTTCCGTCACGGGAACAGGGGCATCGGGCATCCATGAAGGCACCAATCCGGCCCTTACCACAACGATGGTCGCAGAGACTTATCAGGACCCCGCTCGCGTCACCCGATTTATCAAAGAGCTGGCCAAGGTCTATAGTGCCGACAGCCTCCACCTCGACTGCCCGACACCAACGGAGAATGCCCCGCAGGAATCTGTCTATCTGTTCGCCGACAACGAAGAACAGGACATCATCGGACGGTTGGTGCAAGTGGCCTGCTGGTACAACAACAGGCATCCCGGTTACCACCTGAGCCTCAGCGACAAACAGTTTATCTTTCAGTTGGAAGACAGCCGGAAGAACATCCATTACCAGTGGATGGCAGAGCGGGTCAGAGGCCGCATCCTGCTCCATTGCTCGCACACAACGGCCAATTCATCGGCCTTCTCGACTTGCTACCGCGAATTCAGAAACGAAATAGAAGACAATCCGTATATCATAAATAACCATAAAACCATAGAGATATGAAACATTCAAAAGTAGCCATCATGGCCACATGTATCCTAGCCTCGGCATGTGCCCCTAAAGTGGCAGAAGACTTTACAGACAACATTACCTTGTGTCAAAGTAGAATATACATGTATGCTCCCCCTACAGTATGGGATGAGGAACTGCAAGACAGTGTCATCGAATGGCGCAGAACCGCCAACAAATACCGCGGCGATGTCAAGACCGTCAAGACTGAAGAACTGAAATTTGCAGGAAGACACACCCAACCTTACCAGAAAATTTCTGAAGCCATTAAAGGTATAAAATCACGCAATGACCTGATAGGCCTGTTCTGGGAACTGAAAGAGGAGGAGAACCAGACTGTGCTTCACTGCTACTTCCTAATGCCGGCCCATCCGGTGAAGAGAATGTGGCTCGGTGGCGAAGAGACCTACATCGTGGATGAAGAGACGGGGGTACACTACAAGCCAAGGGTGACAACACCCGACGTCATGCAACAGTACTTCACCGTGCAGGCTCCCAAGGACTCATTGATAGACTTCACCATCACCTTCCCACCCCTGCCGGAATCCACCCGCTACATCTCCATCACGGGTGTGCCCAACTGGGGGTTGTATGACAGCGACGAAAGAATCAAAATCAAGCGGAATGGACTGGAGAACGTCGAATACGACCAGAAGCCGAACATCCGCACCCCGCAGCTGAAACAGCCCGAGCAGAACTACAACAAGGACGATGCTGGCACATGGGCATACTACCACAAGGTGCACACCATCAAACCGTTGGAGGACCGAAAGACTTTTGCTCTGTGGAGAACACCGGAGGCTACCTATCTGGCTGTACCGCACAATCAGACATGGACAAGAGAGTACTATAGGTACAACAGCAACACCTTCTTGTTGGATAACCGCGGCAACCAATATATGATAAAGGGAATACAGGGAATCCCTATGGACCATCTGTTCTGGGTGGAGGAATGTGCTGGTGACTGGTTTGCTTTGGTACTCGAGTTCGAACCCATCCCATTGGACGTCAACCAGATTTCTTACATCGAATTGGACGGTGAGCCCTTTGACGCTTGGGGGGCAAACTGGAAAGGTGAGCGTATAATGAACATGGAGGTAGAGACCCTGCGCGAAAACCAGAAACTGTTTGAATACGTAGAACGGAAAATCGTGGAATAAAAGAAAAACACATAAAATGAATTTTTTAATCATAGCTTGGTTGTGGCACGTCGGGAGACGTGCCACAACTTTTTTCTGTATATGCCCCCGCCGGTATCGGAGCATTTGCCTATGTTGCTTTGTTTACGCATCAACGTTTCCTTCTAAAAAGGAAACAAATGGGTAATCTTTTCCTTTTCAGAAGGAAACTTTTCTGCAAAACTTTCCTTTTGGGAAGGAAAGATAGAATCTTATCCGATGCATGAACAGCCAAATGACATTACAAAAGTAGAGAAAATGTATGACTGTGAACAGTAAACCAGTAAGTCTTAAGAACGCTTCGGAAAGGATAGTTTCGAACAAGCCTTCATTCGTCAAAAGGAACAGTCTCCTTTGGGCGTTAAATTCTGTCACCTACTATTTACGAAGGTTATAATCAAGCAATTTTAACATCCGTTCCTTTGTCAGGCTGAAATATCTGCATACATTTGTCGCCGCAAAATCATTCTTTCCCGAACATATCATATATAAGACAGACATGCTGCTGCACAACTTGACCATGGCCATCGGCCAACTGACGAAGTACAAACTGCAGACACTGCTGAGCCTCGTCGGCTTGGCCGTAGGATTCACCTGCTTTGCCCTCTCCTCCCTGTGGTGGAGATACGAGACAACGTACGACGCGTTTCATCCTGAGGCAGAAAACCTGTATATACAGGTGACTTCGACAGACAAATGGGCGACGGTATTTCCCTCCACCAACCTCTTGGCAGCCTCACAGGCGATGGAGAAAATCCCACAGGTGGAACAGGCCACCGTGTTTCGGCAAACTCCATTGAACATCAACGAGGACATCTACGACTGTGTCATGATAGCCGACTCTATGTTCCTGCCTACTCTTCAACCAAAACTGGTAGCCGGAAGTTATCCGCTGATGCAACCTGACGGAACAATGGCCGTGGTGACCGACAAGCTGGCTATGAAGTTGTTTGGAACCACTGATTGCATCGGGCGCGAAGTGACATTGGCCGTCAAACCTTCTAACCCCGAAACCTATACGGGCAAGATGTGGGAAAATGGCACCTACACGGTAGCTGCTGTAGTGAAGGACTGGGGAGCACACAGCTATTTCCGCTTTCAGTGTATTGTTCCTTTCAGGGCTGAAGAGATATCCGAATGCAACGGGGAATACTTCTGGAACTACTACACCGTCATGCGTATGCATCCTACGGCCAATGCTGACACGGTATCGGCTCTTGTCAATAAAATAAGCCCAGTACCCATAACCGAGTCACGGGTGATTCCGCTCACATCCTTCCGCACCGAACTGTCCGGCCTGTTTCTCAGCCTTGTCAAGATAGCCCACATCCGCACCTTTGCCCTCTTGGGACTGTTGGTAGTAGTGTGCGCCATCTTCAATTATCTTTCGCTCTATGTCATCCGCATCCGTATGCGGTCACGCGAACTGGCTTTGCGCTTGGTGTGTGGCTCCACACGCAGGCAGTTGCTGATGTTGCTCATTACGGAATTTCTCTTGCTGCTCTGTGCGGCCTGCCTTCTGGGAATGCTCTTTGTCTGCCTGACGTTGCCAGAGTTCAAGGAGATTACCTACATCGGGGAGACAGATTCCTTCTTTTTCCACGAAATGGGGCTATACATGTTGGCTTTGTCCTTGTGTACCATTCCCCTGTTGGTTGGTGTCACTTGGTGGATACAGCGACAGTCGCTCAACGAAACGTTGCACAAGGGTATGGCCACCGTACAACGTAACCTGTTCCGCCCTTTGAGCCAGTGGATACAGTTGGCTATCTGTATAGGACTGGTATTCTTTACCTCAGTCATCATCCTGCAACTCCACTACCTGCGCAACAGCACCGACATTGGATTCAAGTACGAGAATCGTGCTGTATTCTACTGTTGGAATAATCCTGAAAAAGTGGCAGCGATGGCACACTACCTGCAAAGCCATCCCGATGTAGAGGACGTAAAAACAGGATGCTACCAAATAAGCTCAAGTGGATATCGCGAACGGGTCAGAAACTCTTCAAAGTTTATAAGTGTTAAGCCCATTACTCGGGAGGAGGCAGAATTTTGGGGACTGGAGTTACAGGAAGGCCGTTGGATAGAAGACCACGAAAAGGAGGCGGCTTTGGTTAATGAATCGGCCGTAGAATTCCTGAACTTGACACATCCGGTGGACACCTTTGTACATGACTTACGGTTGCACATCAAGGGAGTGGTGCGCAACGTCAGCGCCAAGTCACTTATCGTTCCGCAAGAACCCATGCTATACGTACCCAAGGAGAAAGAGGATATGGAGAACTATAGAAAGAAGTATATCAGCTTCAGCTACCATCCCGGCTCATGGCCGGCCTTGCGCGACTCCATCAACAGCCGCTTCCATGGTAACGGCTATTATGGAGATGACTGGAACTTGAGCAACATTGATGAAAACTTCAACCGCCTTCTCCACTCCGAAGATACGCTCCTCGGCTTGTTCTACGTGATGACGGCCGTCTGCATCCTGATAGCCCTATTCGGGGTTTATTCGCTGATAACCATCAGTTGCGAACAGCGGCGCAAGGAGATTGCCGTTCGCAAGGTGTTCGGTGCCAAAGTGGGCGACATTCTGCGGCTCTTCTTCACCGAGCAGTTGGTGGTGCTCTTGACTGCGGCCGTGGTGGCCTTCCCCGTTGCCTACGCCTGCGTCAAACCGTGGTTGGAGGGATACATCCATCAGGTAGAGATACCCCTGTGGCTCTGCCCTGCCATCTTCGCTGGTGTGGCCCTGCTCGTCGCCCTCTGCATCGGTTGGCGCGTGTGGCGCACAGCCAAAGCCCATCCGGCAGACGAGCTTTGCAAGGGGTAGAGTAGGGGATTATAAGGTTGATTTGAGAATTTCTGAGATGACTTTTGAGAATTTTCAGAAAGAGAATTGAGAATTTTTAGAGCAACTTTTGAGAATTTATCCTACCTTTACAGTGGGATAAAGAACTGATTATAAAAAAATAAAACACGTGGAGCCTAACCGTCACGGTCAAGCTCCACGTCATCTAATACAACATTATTATTAAATTAGCGCCATCACTCGCCCCTAAACGTAACGGGGATGGTGAAAAGACTGCGGACCACTTCGCCCTTGTTCTTAGCCGGAGTCCAGCGGGGCATCAGTTTCACCAGACGCAGAGCCTCTTCCGAAAGTTTTTCGTTGGGCGAACGAAGAACCTCGAAGTGTGTCAACCGGCCGTCCTTCTCCACGATGAATCGGATAATCACCCGACTATTACCCGGCTTAATCTCCGCACCCTCGGGACGACGCATCTCTTTTTTGAAGAACTCATACATCGCCTCAACCCCTCCAGGATAGGTGGGCACGTGCTCTACCACCCGATAGACTGGCTCCTCACTCTGTTGGGTCGTTTTTACCTCTTTGTCCGGCTTTGTCTCATTCACAGACTGTGCATTTGCTGCGCCATACATGGCCGCTAAAAGCATGAATACAGTAACGATTCTTTTTCTCATAGATACATTGAATTAAAAAGTTATTGAATATAGTTCTGGCCGTACAGACAAAATGCTTGCCTGTTGTCCGATAAACTTTTATGATTTGGATTTATCTGTCACCGTCAGGTGGAGAGCCTTGTGGCGAATCCTTGAGGACGAATGTAACAGGAATGGTGAAAAGGCAGCGGACCACTTTACCCTTGTTCTTCGCCGGAGTCCAGCGGGGCATCAGTTTCACCAGGCGCAGGGCCTCTTCCGAAAGTTTTTCATCGGGCGAACGAAGAACCTCGAAGTGTGTCAACCGACCGTCCTTCTCCACAATGAAGCGGATAATCACCCGGCCAGACTTAATCTCCGCACCCTCGGGATGACGCATCTCTTTTTTAAGGAATTCATACATTGCTTCGAACCCTCCGGGATAGGTTGGTACGTGCTCCACCACCCGATAGACTGGCTCCCGCTCTGCTTCCTGCATGTGCCGGTATATCTCCTCTGGTGATTGCTTGTGTGTGTATATGGCCGCAACAGCAATGCCGGCAATGAAAGCAACAATCAGAATCACCAACATTTTGTGCAAAGTGACGAAGTGGTGTCGCATGTCATTGCGCAACTGTCTTCGTACATTGGAGATGATCTTGCGCACGGTGCCAATGGTGATGCCGCGCACCTGGGCAATCTCTTCCACGGTAAGTCCCTGGTCGTAGAACAATGCCCACACTTCACGCTCAGCCGGTGGCAGGTTCTTGATGCGCGACTGCAACCAAAGGGAGTTCTCCTTCTCTTCCAATTCCTCTTGTGGTGTGGAGGAGAGAGGCACTTCGTCGAAGCTGATATTCTCCAGTTCTACCTGAGTACGCTGTCCGCGCCACATGCTCACACAGCAATTGCGGGCAATGCGCATGACAAGGGCCTCGGTGACGATGGCCGAATGGCGCACATTCCATACGCGCAGCCATGTCTCCTGCACCACCTCTTCGGCCTCCATCTCCGAACCGAAGAACTCGCGCCCCATCCGCATCAGTTGTGGCCGCATACGCTTCACCAACTCCTCAAACTCCTGTTCGCTGAGCGGTGCGCTCGTCATCTGCATTTTTATGTAAGCCTTGTCCTGCTTCATGCTTTATTTTCCCTTCGTTTGCTGATATAACGCAAAGGCTTCGGAATTCTTACTCATAAAGATTGTTAATGACAACGAACGACGACCATCTGTAAATATCAAACTCCCTTAGAAGCTAAGGGAAATAGTCATTGTTCTTGCACCAACTATGCAAAAAAAGTAATCTTTGGAGACATCTTTGTAAGTCCGTTTGACAGATTATCCGTATCTTTGCCCGCAAACAAACATTTTATAGTAAAAAACCATGAAGAAAAAGATTTATACCCTTGCCTTAGTAGCCCTGACGGCAGCAGGAGCCAAGGCGGCTCCATTGAACGTATGCGACTTTGAATCGTACGAAATAGGCACAGCGTGGACATTGTGGCAGACCAATGGAGGTAGTGTAACCTCGAAAGCAGAGGTGGTGGCCGACCCGAAGAATGCAAAGAACAAGGTGCTGCACATTACCCTGAAGGACTGGGGATGCCACCCGGAGTTCGCCCTGCCTACTGACTTGCGGGGCAAGGCACTGACGGAGCGCTATCCCATGGTGCGCTACAAACTCTACCGCAACAGCAACGACAATGACAACTGGAAACAGTTTGCCGCCTTCGTCGGTAACGAGGAACTGTATCGCGACGAGGGTTATCCCGAACAGGGCAGTACGGGGGTGTGGCAGACACGTACCTACACACTGAAACAGGCTTCGGCCACCAACACGTCGGATAAACTGCGCCTGGGCATACACCACAACAATTCAGATTTCTACATTGATGACATTGCCTTGGTAGGCGAGTGGGACGACTATGTGACTCCCGACGACGGCGCCACACTGGACTACTGCGTGAACAACACGTCTGACTCGTACAAAAACATTGCAGACAACATCTACATCCCTGCCGGACAGACGGCAAACGTACGTACTTCGCGCTACTCAGAATGGACGGGCAAGGTGGCAGGCGAGGGCACACTGAACATCTATGCCGGTGGCGAACGCTCGTACTTGGGAACCAAGGCCAGCAAAGGCTCCACTTACCCCGACTGGAGCGCCATGACGGGCGAGATACACATCTATCCCTATAAAGGAATGGTGGGCAGTTGCGGCTTCTACGGTCTGCTGATGCACAGCGGCACTTTCCAACCGGACAACATCGCGGCCTCGAACTACAATCGTCTGCTGGAAGGGAAACGGGTGACACTGCACAACGGAGCTACCATCGCCGTGGAGAGCGGCACACGCGGCATACGCATCGGCGAACTGAACACCGAAGCAGGCAGCATCCTGAACGGATACTACAAGAGCAGTTCGGCAAACTCATACTTCATCCTTGGCGGACGAAATACCGACAGTGAACTGGCGGGACAGATTCTGGCTACGAACGGCAACAAGATCGGACTGATTAAAGAGGGTACAGGAACGCTTCGCATCACCGGCAACGACAACGACATCAATGCCGGCATACGTCTGTTGGAAGGAACCCTTGCCATCGACAACAACGCACAAACCGCCCAGACAAGCAAGAAGAACGGTGCCACCGGAAACAACGGTACACTGACTGTGTTCAACAAGGGCACACTGGCCGGAAGCGGCTCCATTGCTGCACCCACGGAAGTATATGGCACCATTGCCCCTACAGCCACCCTGCACTTTGCCAACTACAAGGCTGCGACATCGGCCGTAAAGGTGACGCTGCACCCCGAGGCCAACATTGTCTGCACCGTGAAGAGCGCCGACGAATATGCCCGACTGAACATCATGGGAAGCCTTTCGCGCAACGGAAAGACCGAAGAGTTTGAGGATTCGGAGGAGATGCCGACACTCACCATTGCGCTGGCTGAAGATGCCGACCTCAATGTAGGCGACGAACTGACGCTGCTGACAGCTACACAAAAAGTCGGTACAGACTGGAACCTGCGCATCCGTTACCCGCAAGCATATACCTGGAAGGTGGAGCAACGCGAAGAGGCTGACGGCTCGTTCACAGTGGTGGCACAGGTAACCTCGCTTGCATACGGCAATCAAGGCGAAGGCAATGAAGAGGGTGGGGAAGAGGACCAAGAGCAGGGATATCCCGAGGATGACTGGACTTTTGACCTGACGGACAACACCCCCCTGCGCACCTACGCCGAACAATTGGGAAAATACATCGGTGTAGCCGGAGCCAGCTATCGTTACGACTGCAGCCGCAACGATGGCGAAACGGGCCTCGTGGGCAACCAGTTCAACATGATTGTAGGTGAGAACGAGATGAAGTTTGATGCCACTGAACCCTCCAAGAACAGTTTCAACTACGGAGGCAGTGATGCCATCATGTGGGTGGCCGACCGCTTTGACCAAGTAGTACGCGGACACACCCTGGCCTGGCATTCGCAAGTGCCCGAATGGGTGAGCCAGGATGGAAGGAAGAACAACCACAACTTCACCCGCCGCCAACTGCTCGACATCCTGAAGAACCATATCTTCAACGTGGTGGGCAAATACAAAGGAAAGATTCGCGAATGGGACGTATGCAACGAGGTGTTGGACGACGACCAGAGCATCGTGCGCACCGACCCTACTGCCTACACACTACGCCCCAGCATCTGGGCCACTTACATCGGTGAAGAGTTCATCGACTCAGCCTTCGTATGGGCACACCAGGCCGACCCGAAAGCCAAACTATTCATCAACGACTACGGCGTGGAGTTTGCCGGAAGCACCAAGGCCGAGGCTTACTACAATTTGGTGAAGCGACTGAAGGACAAAGGTCTTCCCATCGACGGATGCGGCCTGCAGTGCCACTTTACTACAGGCGAACTGGACACGCTGAAATTAGAGAAGAACATCCAACGCTATGCCACCTTGGGCCTCGACTGCATCATCACAGAGCTGGACATTGCATTAGACGACCCCACAGCCGCCGATGCACTTGACCTCCAAGCCAAGGAATACGGAGCCATCACCCGCATCTTCCTGCGCAACGACAACTGTCCCACCATGCTCATTTGGGGAATCTCGGACAACCACTCATGGCGCGAAAACCAGCCGTTGCTCTACGACAGCAGCCTGAAGCCTAAACCGGCCTACTACAACGTGCATGCCCAGCTCCGTTTAGCGGCCGAAAGATACGCGGCAAGCATCAAGGATACACCACAGGCACTCCCCACGGCTCCGCTACTCAGCACCACCTACTTTAATCTGTGCGGACAAACCGTCACTACTCCCCAAGGTCTTGTCCTTGAACGACGGGTGTATGCCGACGGCACCGTATCGGTGAAGAAGCGTATCTATTAGACATTCTTTTCTATTCATTTCTCAGACACGGATGACGCGGATGACGCAGATTAATGATAACCTATCGGGTATAATGACAAATATAAATCTGCGTCATCCGCGCAATCCGCGTCTGAAATTTATTCATGACACACCTTCCTTCTTATTGGATATTGTTCCTCAATTGATGCAATCCGTCCCTCCCTTTATCTTGCTTTTCCCCTCTTTTTCCCTTATTTCCCCTCAACGAGTGTCTAAAAATTAGACGTTTTTGGGGTCGAAAAACGTTTTTAACAGAATTTAAACCTAATTTTCTTGCACAATCCAATAACTTTGTAAAGAGAAAACCAACACTTATAAAGTGACAAAATGGATTTGCTACGGAATAAAAACATCAAGCTACGGAGAAAACCTGTAAAGCTTAAGAGAAAACTTTAATCGTCGTCGATGATTAATTAGTTATCGACGACGATTACATAATCATCGACGACGATTATATAGTTATCGTCGATGACTAAAGTTTTCTCTTAAGCAAAATCAAAAGAAGAACAAGCAAAACAAAATTTAGCAGTGCAGATAAAAAAACAGCATTATGATACAGCACAATCTAACTCTCGCCTGGCGGCAATTGGTAAAGTACCGCCTGCAATCAGCGGTCAGCATCGTGAGTCTGGCCATCGGCTTTGCCTGCTTCGCACTGGCAAGCATGTGGATAAAGTATGAGACGACGTATGACGCATTTCACCGCGATGCGGACAGGATGTATTACCTGATGAACAAGGGAAACACGATGCATCGGTTGGTGACCGACAAGATAGAGCAGTTTCCCGAAGTGGAAGAGGTGACAAGCATCAGCTACCAGTATGCCGGTAAGGCAAATGGAAAGAAGATAAATGCGCAAGAGTTTGTTTGTGACAGCAACTTCGTATCCTTCTTTGGAGTGAAGATACTGGAGGGTGACGAGAGTTTTCTCTCCTCGCCAGCCAAAGTGGCTGTGACGGAGGAACTGGCCGAGAAGTTGTGGGGCGACGAATCGCCCATCGGGCAGTTGATGACCATCGAAGGGACAGAAGACCCAGTCCGCCGGTCGCGTACAGTGGTAGCGGTAGTAAAGGGATGGGGCAAACACACCAACTTCTCTTTTGAGATGTTGAGCGTGTCGCCTCACTCGGAGAAAGGATATGCCCAACACTTTTACCGCCTTTATCCGTCGGCGGACATTGACTCTGTAAATGCCCGTTTGGACAGGACGCCTATTCCTTATTATGATATGCGTGACAGGTTTTGGACACGGGAAGGACCGGGTGAATTGATGTGGCAAGAACTCGATCTTGTACGCATGGACGAGGTGCGGCAAGCACAAAATAATTACGAGCGCATGATTCCCGTGAAGCTGAACCACATCTACCTGTTTGCCATTGCGGGTGGGGTACTCATCCTGTGTGGCCTGCTGAACTACCTGACGATGTTCATTAACCGCCTCTTCATCCGCAAGCGCGAGATAGCCCTGCGCACGGTATTCGGTGCCACGGGAGGCAACCTGATGGTACAGTTCCTCACGGAGTACGGTCTGCTGTTCCTCATTGCCATGTTCTTTGGCAACTATGCACTGAAGGTGTCGCTTGGCTGGTTCAGGACGCTGGCCACACTCCCCGAAGAGTTGGGCTACATCCAGCGCGAAAGCCTTCTTTATATGACGTTGGTAGTGATTGCATCGCTGCTCCTCTCCCTGCCATTCATCTGGTACTTCCGCCGCCAGTCGGTACAGAGTGTTGTCACGGGTGTGGGGGCACTCAGCCGCTACAACCTGTTCCGCCGCATCAGCACGGGTGCACAGTTGGCCATTGCCATGTGTTGTATCTTCTGTGTGACGGTGCTGATGAAGCAGCTCCATACCCTGCGCCAGGGCGACTTGGGATTCAACCGCGAAAACATGGCTTACATCAGTATGGACATACATACGGACGATGCGAAGACGGCCACCTTCGAGTTCTTGAAGCAACAGCCCGAGGTAGATACACTCTTCTTTACCCACAACTGCCTCTATCCTAATGGGGCCGGACACGGTCGTCTCAGCCCCGAGGAGGCTCCCCAGTTGAGCGAAACTGTAGATGTGTATCATTATTTGGTTGACGAAGGATTCTGCAAATTCTATGGTCTGCAGTTGGTCGAAGGACGTTGGCTGAACGAAGAGAGTGACGTGAACGCTATCCTTGTGAACGAGACCTATGCCCGACTGATGGGGTGGGAGAATCCCATCGGGGAGACTGTTTACAGGGACCGTGTCGTGGGTGTGGTCAGGGACTTCAACAACTTCTCACCGACCACCCCTGTGCCTCCCTGCTATTTTGGACATAGTATGTATTATAACCCAAAGCGTGACGAAGGATACACTCTTCCCAGTGACATCGTATTCAGATACCATCCGGGTACTTGGCCAAGTTTGAAGGAAAAGTTGGAGAAATATCTCCACGAAGGGGGCGGCTACCTGCCCAACGCCGTCAGAAACTCGTGTGCTGAGGAATGCGAGAGGATGCTGAAGTCAGAAGATAATCTACAACTCCTTCTCACCATTACCACCAGCGTCTGCATCCTCATCGCCCTCTTCGGTGTGTGGTCGATGATTATGCTCACCTGCGAGCAGCGCCGCAAAGAAATTGCCATCCGCAAGGTGTTCGGTGCTACGGTGAAGGACATCCTCGACATGTTCTTCCTCGAATACATGAGCCTGCAAGGAGTGGCGGCTTTAGTAGCTTTCCCTCTGGGCTATGCCTGCATGAAGCCGTGGTTGGAGCAGTATGTGGTGCAGACCGAAATATCGTGGTGGATTTACGTCGGCATCTTCCTCCTCGTCGCCCTGCTGGTTGCCCTCTGCATCGGCTGGCGCGTGTGGAAGACGGCGACGGCTCATCCGGCGGATGAGATTTGCAAGGGATGAGGAATTAGTGAACAGTAACGAGCTACGAACTACAAGTTACGAGTGCATAGTGAACCATGCGGCACTAAAATCACCGAATAGACAAATCGCAAATAAATAGTAAATAACCAAATCGTAAATATGTTACAGCATAATCTAACCCTCGCCTGGCGGCAATTGATGAAGTACCGCCTGCAATCAGCGGTCAGCATCGTCAGCCTGGCCATCGGCTTCGCCTGCTTCGCACTGGCAAGCATGTGGATAAAGTATGAGACGACGTATGATGCGTTTCATAAGGATGCGGACAGGATGTACATCTTGATGCGCTCCTTGAACAGCAGATTGACAGGATATGACTGGCAGGTGGCTTATGAGAACTGCGACAGTCTGGTCAAGTATTGTCCCGAGGTGGAGACCTATACCAGTTTCGACCACATGGATTACCAGCGGATATTGCAACACGACCGACAGCTTACGCCCAACGCCAAAGTGATTTCCTGCGACAGCACTTTCCTGAAGATTTTCAACGTGCAGTTGGTAGCCGGCACGTGGGACTTCCTGCATCAGGACAATCAGATTGCCGTCACCCGAGAGATGGCCCAACGGCTGTGGGGCGATGCAGAACCATTAGGGAAGGAGGTGACGATGCCGAACTATCATGCAGGCGGCAACTTCACGGTGACAGCCGTCGTGGAGGGATGGGACAGTCACAGTTGTCTGCCTTTTGAGGTGCTGCGCAACAACACCTATTTGAGGAATGCAAAACAAACTAATGGAGTCGATTATCCTTTTTCTTATGCATTCTCTCATGTCTGGCGTCTGTCAGAGCATGCTGATGTGGAAGCCATCAACAAGCGGCTTGATACGTTACAGATACATCAGTCAAAAGGGGCGAGCTACGCAGTGGAAGTGTCGGACAAATTCAAACTGATACCGCTGACGGAGCTTCGTCACGTCCAGTTTTATCTCGATGTGAAGGTGAAGGTAGACCACATCCGCCTGTTTGCCCTTGCGGGCGGGTTGCTTATCCTGTGTGGTCTGCTCAACTACCTGACAATGTTCATCAACCGCCTTTTCATCCGCCAGCGCGAGATTGCCCTGCGCACGGTGTTCGGCGCTACGGGGCGTAACCTGACGGTGCAGTTCCTCACGGAGTATGGATTGGTGTTGGCCATAGCCCTGTATCTGGGTATATACCTGATGAAGGTGATGTTACCCTACTTTCGCCAGTTGGCCGAGTTGCCCGAGGGGGTGGGCTTTGTCTATCGCGAAGGACTTGTCTATCTGCTGATGGTGGTGTCCGTGTCGTTGCTCATCTCGTTGCCCGTTATCGGATTCTTCCGCCGTCAGGCATTGCAGAACTCCATCCAGAATAAAGTGGGGTTGTTCAGCTATGGCAATTTCCGCAAACTGAGTGTCTGCCTGCAGCTGGGCATCAGCATCCTTTTCATCTTCTGCACGGTGGTGTTGCAGAAACAGCTTTACACCCTGCGGAACGAGGACTTTGGTTTTGAGCGGAAGAATATGGCGGTTATTACCGTTTATGGTGACAAAGGGGATGGTGTGGAGTCGTTCGGTGAATACCTGCGGCAGCAACCAGAGGTTACGGAGGTCATCCGTCGGTGGAATGCCTTGTTTCCTATCGGTTCTAGCACTCATTACACCTTTACCAAGATTACACAAGGAAGACAAATGAACGTAGAAATGATAGAGGAGTCGATAGAATGCCAAGCTTTTGAGGACATGGAATGCCGACTGGCTGATTTCTACGGATTGCAACTGCTGAAAGGACGCTATCTGCAGGAAGGGGACGACCCTTCTGCCATCGTCATCAATGAAACTATGGCCAAGAAATTCAATTGGGACGACCCGATAGGGAAACAGATAGGGTGGTTCCACCTACCTTTCACGGTCGTCGGAGTAGTCAAGGATTTCTTGATTTTTGGTCCCACTACACCTGCCAAGCCCACCTTTTTCGGCTTCCAAGATTTTATGGAAGGAAGACGGGGCAATTCCTTTGTCTTCAAATACCAACCGGGAGACTGGACAGCCTACAGAAAGAAGTACGAGGAGAAGATAAGCAGTTACGGCGGAAGCCTCGGAGCCAACATTTCTAATGTGGAAGAGGAATATGAAGATTTGCTTGAAAGCGAAATCAATTTGCAGAAACTCCTGACCACTACGGCCATCGTCTGCATCCTCATCGCCCTCTTCGGTGTATGGTCGATGATTATGCTCACCTGCGAGCAGCGCCGCAAAGAAATCGCTATCCGTAAGGTACACGGTGCTACGGTGAAGGACATCCTCGACATGTTCTTCCTCGAATACATGAGCTTGCAAGGAGTGGCTGCTTTGGTAGCTTTCCCTCTGGGCTATGCCTGCATGAAGCCGTGGTTGGAGCAGTATGTGGTGCAGACCGAAATATCGTGGTGGATTTACGTGGGCATCTTTCTCCTCGTCGCCCTGCTTGTTGCCCTCTGCATCGGCTGGCGCGTGTGGAAGACGGCGACGGCTCATCCGGCGGATGAGATTTGCAAAGGGTGAGGCAGCCCCTCCCCAACCGCCCTCCGTCGCCAAAAGGCTCCCCGATTGCTGTGCCAGCTCGCAATCGCCCCTAACTTAGGGGAGGAGTTGTAGTTACTCCGAACCTGATGCCAAACTTGTGTACAAGGATTAGCCGAAGGAGAGGGAACTGGAATAGCTAAATCAATAAAATCGTAAATAAATAGTAAATAATCAAATCGTAAATTTCTTCGATGATGAAACAGAAAAAACATTCCGTTGCGATGTGGGCGAGATGCGCCCTACGCACACTTTCACTGGCAGCAGTGCTGCTCATGACTGGTAGTCCGGTACAGGCATTCAAGAAGCAGTTCAAGGATGTACAATGGCTGAACAGCAATGTTGGCAATGCAGAAATCACCCACGTGATGCTGACCGACACGGCCACCATCGTCACTTTCCACAAACGTGACACGAACAATGGCTTCCGCTTTGACCGAGCCACTTGCCTCGTGGACGACAAAGGTAAGGAGTACCGCATCATGCGCAGCCAAGGAGTCCCCGGCGAGAAGTTCGACCAATTCTTCCAAAAGGCAACCAACGAGGCGAACGACTTCAAACTGCTGTTCGAACCTCTGCCCAAGAAGACTCCTTTCTTTGACTTGATAGAGGGCAGGAAGTCGGGCGACTTCCAGATCTTAGGCATACACGATGCCAAGAAGCCTATCCGCATTCCCGCCTTCGTGGATACGGTGAGTGTGCCACAGGACTTCATCCGCACGGACACCGTCTGCCTGTGCGGACAGATTGAGGGATACTCGCGCGACATGGGGTTCAACACCATGCAACTCTACCTGGGAAACGAACTGACAGGCGAGGACACGCCCAAAGCCATCGATGTGCAGGAAGACGGAAGATTCGAAGTCAAGTTTGTCGATTTTTATCCCAAGGATCTCTATTTCTCTATCCGCACGGAAAACCTCTATCAGCCAATCAGTGCCTATCTGGTGCCGGGATGCACCACCGTGATCAACATCCACAAGGACTGGACGATAGACTATAAAGGCTCTGACGAGGAGGTGCTGCGTTGCGAAAGGCTGATGATGAGCGGAACGGACTACATGAACAGCTATCAGTACAGGGACTATGAAAAAGATAAGGAGGCGCTGTCGTTTGCAGAGATGCAGAAAAAACTGATGGGACTGGCCAAGGCCAACGAAAAGGCTGTGGATTACATAGCCTGGCGCAACGGTTTCAATCCATGGGAGTGGCACTTGGCACACGTGTGGAACAAGTTACGCCATGCCCGGTGGATTATGGATTATACGCTGGATGCCCGGTTTGCGACCTATCGAGAAGTGACGGGCGAAGACAGCATCCGTGCCTATAAGAAGTTGGCTGATGTGGGTGATGCAGCCAATTGGGGATTTTTCAGGGAACTTCCCTACAACGATGTCTCTTCACTGACCAGCAACGACATAAGCCTTATGCTGAACCGCTATGAATTTGCGCCGGTGCTGGACGAAGCCTTCAGGCTCCTCGTAGTGAAAGCCGACTATGAAGCAAGCAAAGACAGTACCATACTGGCCAACGACATGAAGGTGACAGGAGCGGACAGCCCCTCGCTATGGGGAAAGATTGTCATCTTGAGAAAGACGGAGAACAATCTCAAAAACTTCCGGAAGGAAAAGGAGGAACAGAAGAGGTTGGTGGAACTCCGCCGCGAGACATTGGAGCATCCCGGCCTGCAGGCCAATCTCGACCGTCTCTATGCCAAGGAGTTGGAGCGGCAGACACTCATCTACAGCCTGCCCGATACGGAAGCAACCCGTATCCTGCGCCGCATGACGGACAAGTACAGAGGCAAATACCTGCTCATCGACTTTTGGGGAATGGGTTGCGGCCCCTGCCGGAGCGCCATCGAACACTCCAAGGAGTTGCGCAAGGCCTTCAGAGACCATCCCGAAGTGGATTTCCTATTCATCGCTGCCCCGGAATCATCCGATGAAGCATACAATAACTACGTGAAAGAGAACCTCGACGGGGAGGACTGCCACCTCATTACCCGCGACGAGTACAACAAACTGATGGAACTCTTCCAGTTCAACGGCATCCCCCACTACGAGACGCTGGACAAGCAGGGCAACGTGGTGCGCGAAGGACTGGACTACGGTCTTTATGACAAAGAAGCCTTTGAAAACAAACTGAAAGAGTTGAAAAAACAATTGGAATAATTGCCTGTTCCGAAATGCCATTCAAAAAAAGCAGATTTAGACTTTACTTTTGCCGCAAAGATACGCTTATATAATATGTAGGTGTCTAAAAATTAGACATCCTTACATCAGAAACAGACGTTTTTTGACTTTACCCTTGGAGGAGAGATGGGAAACGACTATTTTTGCCACAAAGAAGAGTATCAGGAAAAGTAAGACAAACAAAGATATAGAGATTATGAGAAAGAAAAGTATCCTGATGACGGTGCTGATGATGACCGCACTATTGTGTGCTTGCAACCAGGCGAAGAGAGTGGTGGAGTTCCCCCTTGTGGGAACGGCCAATACCACCAGTATTGTGATTGAACGGGTAGAACATTCCGACACGGCCACCCTGCTGACTGTGCGCGGATTCAACTTTCCGGGGTATTGGATCAGGATAGCTCCCGACACCCGTATTGTGGCTGAAGGAAAGGAATACCGACTGAAAGGCAGCAAGGACATCATCATCGGAGAAAGGCTGTCCATGCCCGAGGACGGTGATTCGTGCTTCACGCTGATAAGCGAACCGCTGCCCATGAGCTGCAAGTCGTTTGACTATATCGAAGGGTATGCAGAAGGAGACTGGAGGCTTTACGACATCGACCTGACAGGAAAAACAGGAGAGGAATATCCCGCCAGTCTGCCACGCGGACTCAAAAAGATACCTGACACAGATGGCCTGCCCACTCCACAGTATGCCTATTCCATGGGAGAGACCACTGTCAACGTGCATCTGACGGGCTATCGCAAGGGGTGTTGCGAAGATATGCTGTTTGCCGTCAACACCACTTTTGAAGGACAACAACAGGTGGCGGTAAAGATTGATTCTCTGACGGGGGAGGGTACGGCCAAGTTCATTCAATACGGCACTTGCGAACTGTTTCCTATTGTCAACAACAATGGATACGGAGAATTCCTTACAGCACCGGGCGAAACCGTGAATCTTTATATCAATCTTGCTTATCTCAATCGGACTGCACGATTCAATTACAGAGAGGTAGGCGATGGGAAAGTGATGCCGCCCTCCATCAAAGGATGTTGGACAAAGGGAAGTGTGTATGACGCTCTGAACAACCTGCCGTCTGTGGATTATTGTATCCCTGATTCAATAGAACCCACTTCCGGTATCCGTTACGACATGACGGCGGACGAACTCTACACCCATCTCACAGACAGGTATCAGGTTTTTTGTAAATACATCGATGAACAAGAAGTACCCGATTGGAGCAAAGAGATATATAAGGCCAACAGGCTGAATAATCTTTTCTATTGCCTTTCGGTTGACTACAGAGGCGTTGGCGTTGAAATGCGGGATAAAAAACTTCCGGCCGATTACAGGCGTGACCCCATCCTGCCCAAACATTTCGACCAACTGTTTGCCCGTACCGACCTTGACAACCCGTGGCTGTTGCTTGACAAAAGCGATTTCCTGATGGAGGCTGCCATGAAAATGACTCCGGAAAAGCGGAATGAAACACTTTCCCAATGGATTGCCGCCCTCGAAGCCGTGCAGAAAGCGTACAGAGGAGAACTGCCCGACAGTGTATTGGACTCGATGCGCTCGTGGAAGAATCCCTTCTATGCCAACATGTGTGCCGATATACAGAAACGCACCCTGGAGGCTATCGAGAAGAGCGCCAAGGACATAGAAAACATTGAAGATATTGCCCCCGAAGCTCTCTTCCAGACTATCATCGCCCCACACAAGGGCAAGGTGGTGTTAGTGGACTTCTGGAACACATGGTGCGGTCCCTGCCGCAATGCTATCAAAGCAATAGAACCGTACAAGTCAAATCAGTTGGCCAGTGACAACCTTGTGTGGATATACATCGCCAACGAGACTTCGCCCATCAACACCTATGCCGAAATGATTCCCGGAATCAAAGGACTGCACTACCGTGTAAATGATGCCCAATGGCGCTACCTGACGGACAAAATGTTCGATCTCGACGGTATCCCCTCCTACGTCCTCGTTGACAAGGATGGCAACTACAACCTCCGCAACGACTTCCGCAACCACTCCAAAATGGTGAGCACCCTCAAAGAGATGATAAAGGATTAACATTAAGCTAAAGAACTATGATGATGAAAAGAAAGAAAAGTACCCTGATGGCGGCACTCGTGATGGCCGCCGTAAGCATGATGTCGTGCACAAGTGCACCACAAGGAGAAGAATTTGTGATTGAGGGACGGTTGACGGATGTCCCCGACAGTACCATAATCGCTATCTCAGAAAATATGGGAAACAGTGGTATAGGAATAGCGACTGACACCATTATAGATGGAAAATTCCGTTTGATGGGGAAAACAAAAGAAGAGGGATTGCGATGCGCACGAATCTATTGCCACACTCCACAAAAAGAGTTCACATGTATGACCTATGACATCCTGTATCTCCTTCCGGGAGCCAAGGTGACGATTAACGGAAAGACCACCGACTACTCCGAATGGGAAATCGAGAGCAACGTACCGGCTCAAAAGACGATAAACCTTTACCGCAAGCAGGCACAAGCGGAATACAGTCTGTTGCATCATCTTTCCATTAAACATTATCCCGTGCAAGAGGCATTTTTTGATGAAAAAACACGTGAACTGCCTGTGGAAGAGCAATTGCGGTTAAAAGCCCGCTTGGAAGAAATCCGTAGCCGTCAGGATTCTGTGGATAACATCTTTTGCCGGAAGAACTTGAATCTGATGGCGAAATTGCCGGTCGATGAGGTGTGGCTGCAACAGATGCGCCACATCACATGGTGCAAGGACCAACAGGTTCAAAAAGTAGCCAAACAATTGTGCCAACGCATGGAAGAATCACACAAAGAGACTCATAACGGGCAGTTCATCATGAACCACTTCTTCCCCGACCGTCAGGTGAATGTGGGCGACGGGGTTCCCGATATTGTATTGAAAGATACATTGGGAAACACTCATCGCTTGCAGGAGTTGAGGGGAAAATATTTGTTGCTCGATTTCTGGCGGGACATATGCCAACCATGCGTGATGAGCATTCCCGAAATGGGGCAGATTGCCGAACAGATGGTGGACTCTGTGACTGTGGTCAGCATCAGTCTCGACCCATTGGACACTTGGAAGGAAGCGACTGTCAAACACGGTATCAAGTGGCACAGTTGGAACGACCTGAAGCAAGAGAACGGCATCTTTGCCCGCTTTGGCGTGAAAGCCTACCCTACCTACTTCCTCGTCTCCCCCGACGGAAAACTGATAGGCAAACAAGTGGGATACAGCAAAGGTGTCCTCTTCAAGTTTGTGAAAGAAACGATAGAGAAACATAACAAACAAGAATAACTAAGAACTATGACAACGAAAAGAAAATCGCATTTTGTTTACCCACAATAAATAAAATAAATCCTTTTTATTTGATGTCAATAAATAAAACACTATTTTTGCAGCCTCATTTCATACGAAAAACATATGAACAAAGATGTATTCAGAACCCTAATTATCGAGGGACAAGAGGTGTTGCAGGAAGTGGAACTGTTCGAACGCCCATTTGAGTTTGAAGAACAGGGACGGTATGTATTGGTCGGCATCAGACAAGCAGGAAAGTCGTATCTGCTCTATCAGCGTGCCAAACAATTGATGGAGCAAGGCCATGCGGTGCAGGAAATGGTGTATATCAACTTTGATGATGAACGTCTGCTTGGAATGAAGGCGGATGATTTTGACTTGATTCTTCAAGCCTATAGCAGCATCTATTCTGGCAACCCCATCCTTTTTTTTGATGAAATACAAAATATAGCAGGATGGGAACATTTTGCCCGTCGGTTGGCCAACCAAAAGTACATGGTTTACATCACTGGAAGTAATGCCAAAATGTTGAGCCGCGATATTGCCACCACATTGGGGGCAAGATACTTTGATGAGAAAGTTTTTCCATATTCATTTCACGAATATCTGAAGGCGCAAGGCATTAACCTTAGTACCAATTGGATGTATGGCAAACAGAAAGGAACTGTCCAACAGATGCTTGACAAATATTTGCAATGGGGCGGCTTCCCGGAACTGCTGATGTATCAGAACAAACGGCATTGGCTGAATGGCCTGTATGAGAAAATCATTTTAGGTGACGTGATACAGCGCAATGGGATCAAGAACGAACAAGCCCTGAGGCTTGCCATGAAACGGTTGGCAGAAAATGTGAAACAGCCCACGGCATACAATCGGTTGGCAAACATGGTGAAGAGCACCGGCATATCGACCAATACCGCCTCTATCATAGACTATATACGATTGGTAAAAGAGGTTTGTCTGATATTCACCATTGAAAATTTTGCCTCAAAGTTTGTGGAGAAGGAGACAACCAAAAAACACTATTTTACAGACAATGGACTATTGAGTATCTTTCTTACCGACCAACCCACATCGCTGTTGGAGAATCTTTGTGCCATCACGCTGCATAAAAGGTACGCTACCGATGATGCCTCACGTCTCTACTATTACAACAAGAATATAGAGGTTGATTTCTATATCCCTGAGGAGGCAATGGCCATACAGGTTTCTTACAGCCTCGAAGACCCTGAAACCCGAAAACGGGAAATCAATGCACTTTCCCTTCTTCACAAAGCATTCCCTCTGAAGAAAGCTCTTGTCATCACGTATGACGAAGAAGGTATAATGGAAACAAGCGGACTGACCATAGAAATTGTCCCTGTATGGAAATGGTTGCTCCAATGAATTTGTAAACTTATCATTAACCAAACAAAAAACAATGATGATGAAAAGAAAGACAAGTACCCTGATGACGATGTTGGCGATGGCCGCAATTGTATGCACCACCAGCACATCGTGCAGTCGGGAACTGACACAGGAGGAGTACCTCGAGAAGGTGTTGGCCAATGTGGAGAAAATCAAAGTGGCGGAGTATGAAACTACGGAAAAGGTGAAAGCTCCCTACGAGAAGAAGTGGAGCAGAATACTGCAAGATAAGGTGACGGAGCATGACAATCCAGCGGATACGACCATTGGAGCATCCGAAGTACATCACAGTAATAGCGGAGTCTCTATGATTTACGACGGAACAAACTATGTACATATTGACCATGATGAGAAATTTGTAAAAGTCAAAGACTTCCAAGACAAACAAAGCAAATTGCTCCCTTTCCGTCTATACGGTCCTCCCTTCTTTAACTACGTAAAGAGCCTTATGCGCTATATGCTCACAACCACAGACAGCATCGAACTGGTCAGGGAAGAGACGGAGGAGGACTACATCTACAAACTCAGCATCTACGAAGACCAACAGGTGGAGTTCTTCGGGCGTGATTACAAAGTGCCCCGACCACCTTTCTCTCTCGGTGAAGAAGATGAATATTCTTTCTACACCCTGTGGATTCGCAAAGCGGATGCTATGCCATACCGTTACCTCAGGGAGATGAGTCACCAAGTGCAAGACGTCACCTGTCACCTGACCTCATGGAGTGACCAACCGGCCAAAGAGCCTATCGTGGCTACCAACTACATTCCCAAGGAGGGTTACGAGGTGCACTTCGTGGGCAAGGAAGAGCAAAAGAAGAAAGGTGCTTCGGTGGAAGAGCTGCTCGTAGAGAAACCGGCTCCCGACTGGACATTGAAGGACATCGACGGGAAGGAGGTCAGTCTGAAGAGCCTGCGCGGAAAACCTACCATCATCAACCTGACGGGACTCGGTTGCGGCCCTTGCGCCCTCTCTTATCCCGAACTGGTGGAGATAAACAAACGGTTCAACGTGGTCTCCATCGAAGCATGGGGCAACAAGGTACAGAGCCTGATTGACTATGTGGAGCACCACAAGATTACCTATCCCTTCCTGCCCGGCAACGACGAAGTGCTGGATGCCTATGTGGGTGGCGACCGTGGAGTACCCGTATATTTCTACTTGGATAAGAATCACGTCATCCGCAAGGTGGACAGAGGATACAACCATGGAAGTATTGCCAAAAGCATCAAAGAACTGGGATGGGAGTGAAAGAAACTATCGCGGAACATGAAAAGAAAGGAGACAAATAGATGACAAAATCCAAAAATATGGCAATAAATTTGGAATACAATCCAAAAATATGGCAATAAATTTGGAATAGAAGAAGAATAAAGCTATTTTTGCCGCAAAATCTTAATAGGATTTTTGATAAAAGAAGACTTGTATGATTCAGCGGACATTACAAAAGACATTGGAGCAATACGTAGGCAAAGGAAAGGCCATATTGCTCATCGGAGCACGCCAGGTGGGCAAGTCAACCCTTTTTCAGATGATGACTCATGCTGTGCCTGAGGGGGACTTACTTTGGCTCAATTGTGACCAACAGAGTGTGAAAGAGGCATTGACCAATCCTTCACTGACCAACTTGCAACTTCTGATTTCCAACAAACAGGTAATTGTCATTGACGAGGCGCAACGTGTAGAGAATATCGGGCTGACGCTCAAATTGTTGGTTGACAATTTTCCACAAAAGCAGTTGCTTGTGACGGGCTCTTCTGCATTGGACCTGCATAACCGATTGAATGAGCCGTTGACAGGACGCAAGATAGAATACAATTTATTCCCCATCTCTACTGGTGAATTATATGCAGCCAAGGGACTGATTGGGGTAAATGAACTGTTTGAACGCCGTTTGGTTTATGGCAGTTATCCTGATGTCTTGTTGGGAAATCTTCCTCCCGAACGGACGCTTGTCGAACTTATTGAAAGCTATCTGTATAAAGACATTTTAGAGATGGAGGGACTGCGCAAATCCTCTGTTTTGCAAAAACTTTTGGTAGCTTTGGCTTTACAGGTAGGAAGCGAAGTGTCGTACAACGAACTGAGCAAGACGGTGGGGATTGACAACAAGACGGTAGAGAAATATATCGACATTCTGGAAAAGTGTTATATCGTGTTCCGCCTCAACAGCTTTAGCCGGAATATCCGTACTGAATTGACCAAGAGTAAGAAAATCTATTTCTATGACCTCGGAGTGCGCAATGCCATCTTACGATCTTTTGCTCCAATGGATTTACGGCAGGACAAAGGGGCACTATGGGAAAACTTCTTCATTATCGAGCGCTTGAAATACAACCATTATGCAGACCGTATGGTCAATATGTATTTTTGGCGCACGAGTGAGAAGCAGGAAATTGACTACATAGAGGAATATAATGGAGAGCTGCACCTTTTTGAGATGAAATGGAATGAGAAAAGACAGCAGACCAAACTTCCCAATCAGTTCATGGAAGCATATCGTCCTCAGCAGGCAGACATCATAACTCCGGAGAACTATTTGACTTTCTTGATATGAGAAAAAAAATGTTTTTAACTTAATCTACACAAACTATAATGATGAAAAGAAAGAAAAGTATGCTGATGACGGTGCTGGCGATGGCCACTGTGAGCATGACACCCTGCAAGGCACAAGAGGAGAACATCAGCAAACAGCCAACGTCGTACATCGTTGAAGGGACATTAGCAGGATCGGCTGCTGACGGCATGGAAATAGTCCTCTATGATACAGAAAAAAGGCAAAATCTGAACAAATCGGTCGTTACAGATGGCAAGTTCTATTTTACAGGGGTGGCCGACAGTGCCATTGAAT